>NZ_NTHN02000001.1 GCF_002300555.2 Alloyangia mangrovi
GCAGCCGCGAGGAGCGCGAGGCGGCGCTGGCCGCAACACACGGCTGATCCATGGCGCATGTCCCCGCCCGCTCCCCGCGGGCGGGGCGCTTCCGACAGGCGGCGCGTGGCAACCCTCTGTGGCCGCCATTCAACACCCCTGCGTCTCGCGATCACTTTCACGGCAGCCGTCAGCTACTGGCGACAGCCCCTGCGCCTAAGGGTCCTGGCCCGTCTCGCGCTGCAGCTCGATCAATGCCTCGGCGTTCATGCCCACCCGCCCGAGAAGCTCGAAGAGCTGCTCCAACTCCTTGGCGGTGAAGCCCGCGCGTATACGCTCGGCCCGGCGGTCGCCCGCCTGCAGCAGCCGGGCATGAAGGCTGCGCCCGCTCTCGGTCAGGCGCACAATGGTCGCCCGGCCACGGCTTGCGGTCAGCTCCATGGTCACCAGTTCGCGCGCCCGGAGCATCTTGAGCGCCCGGCTGGCCTGCGCCGCATCGAGATCCGCGGACCGCGCCGCATCGCCCACCTTCAGCTCGGGCGTCTTGCCAAGCGCAAGCATCATCCGCCATTCCGGCAACCCGAGCCCGAATGCCTCTCGATAGAAGACCGAGGCCGAGCGGTTCAGCCGGTTGGCGACCCCGGTGATGCGAAAGGACACCCCGTGATCGAACAGCAGCGGGATGCCGTCGGTTTCTTCAGTCTCAGCCATCTGCCGTCCTATTGCCATCACGTCTCGATCACTCCGCGCCTGCACCTATAGCGCGAATCTCCTCACCAGATCACTCCTGCATCCTTCGATGCATCCTTATGTTGACATGTCATTAAAGGATACATCAAGTAAAAGACGCATCGGAGGAGATGCACCACGGAAGTTTCGGAGGAGGAGTGGCAGGCCCATGACAGGCATGCGGAACAGGCGCCATTTGCGCAGCAATTACGAGATCGGGAGTTCCTTCTGGGCCGTCCGCCGGGCCCAGTGGCGCGCCATGGGGCTGACGGACGAGGACATGGAGAAGCCCAAGATCGCGGTCATCAACACCTCGTCCGAGCTGGCGATCTGCTTCAACCATCTCGACCACGTGGCCGCGGTGGTGAAGCAGGCGATCCGCGAGGCCGGCGGCCTGCCCTTCGAGGTCCGCACCGCGGCGCCTTCGGATTTCATCCATTCGGCGGGCAACGCAGGCAAGTACATCCTGCCCTCGCGCGATCTCATCACCAATGACATCGAGGTCCAGGTCGAGGGCGCGCAGCTTGACGGCATGGTCTGCCTCGCCTCCTGCGACAAGACCGCCCCCGGCCAGCTGATGGCCGCCGCCCGGCTCGACATTCCCACGATCTTCGCCATCTGCGGCTACCAGGGCAGCGGCCATATCGGCGCGGAACATGTCGACATCGAAGAGGTCTTCCTCGGCGCCGGGCACCACGCCATGGGGGCCATCAGCCTCGAGCGGCTGAAGCAGATGAGCGAGAAGGCCATCACCTCCTCCGGCGTCTGCTCCGGGATGGGCACGGCGAACTCGATGCACACGGTCTGCGAGGCGCTCGGCATGACCCTGCCCGGCCACGCGCCGGTGCGTGCCTCGGGGGGCGGCATGCTGGACAATGCCGCCGCGGCGGGCAAGCGCATCGTCGACATGGTCTGGGAAGATCTTCGGCCGCGCCAGATCCTCACCGAGGCGGCCTTCGAGAACGCCGTGCGCTCGGTCTTCGCGGTCAGCGGTTCGATCAACACGATCAAGCACCTGCAGGCGGTGGCCACCGAGGCGGACACCGACATCGACGTCTACGGCATGTACGAGCGGCTGATGGACAGCGCCCCGGTGCTGGTCGCGGTGCGGCCGAACGGCGAGTCCTCGATCGAGGACTTCGACGACGGCGGCGGCGCGCGGGCGGTGCTGAAGAACCTCGGCGCGCTGACCCGAACCGAAGCGATGACCGTCGCCGGGCGAACCCTCGGCGAGACCCTCGCGGGGTGGGAGCCGCCCACCGACACGGTCAAGACCGCCGAGGCCCCGCTTTCGGACAAGCCCGCCATCGTGATCGTGCGTGGCAATCTCGCGCCGGACACCGGCATCATCAAGCTCGGCCTGCGCTACGACCGCAAACTCAAGGTGACCGGCCCCGCCGTCTGCTTCGACAATCCCAACGCCGCGATCGACGGTCTGAAGGCCGGACAGGTCAAACCCGGCGACGTGCTGGTGCTGCGCGGCCTCGGTGTGCGCGGCGGGCCGGGCATGGGCATGGCCTCGCGCGTGGTCTTCGCCATCGAGGGCGCGGGCCTCGGCGAAGACGTCGCGGTCGTCACCGACGGCCAGCTCTCGGGGCTGGTCAACAAGGGCCTCGTGGTCGGCGAGGTCACCCCCGAGGCACATGGCGGCGGCCCGCTGGGCCTGTTGCGCGACGGCGATCTGATCACCATCGACGTTCTGGCCCGCCGGGTCGACGTGGATATGGACGCCGCCGAGATGGATCGCCGCCGCGCCGCGCTGCCACCGGTCGGGCACTCCGGCCAGCGCGGCTGGCTCTCGGTCTACGAGGGCGAGGTCGAGCCGCTGTCGCGCGGCGCGGTCCTGATCCCGCCGCGCGCCTGAGCCCGCCGCGCCCGGCCCGCGCATCGTCAACGGCCGGGCGATCCACCTTTTCCAAATCGCGAAGGCATCTGTGCGGCAATCACGCTAGTTTCGCGATCAATTGACCTTCTAGACTACGACTTGTCAGGGATCTTCGGAACCTCTGCACCTAGGGAGGACTACATGAAACAGACCATCTTCGGGGTTGCCGTCTCGGCAAGCCTGGTCCTGGCGGCCATGCCGTCCCAGGCCAAGGAACTGATCTACGGCAGCTGGATGGGGGCCAATGCCTCGACCAATGCCATCACGCTGCCGCTGTTCTTCGAGCGGGTGAAGGCGGCGACCGGAGGCGAGATCGAATGGACCCTGGTGCCCGGCGGCCAGCTCGCCACGGGCGCGGGCACCGTCGACGCGGTAAAGGGCAACCTCATTGACGCGGGCACCACCATGGCGCCCTACACCCCGCGCGAGCTGCCGGCGACCAATGCGATCTTCACCCGCACCGTCGCGGGCAACGACGTGGTCGGCACCGCGGGCGCGATGAACGAGTTGATCCTGCTCAACTGCCCCGAGTGCAAGGCCGAGTACGAGCGCAACGACGCCGTCGCCTTCGCCGCCTACAACACCACGCCCTACCTGCTGATGTGCAAGCCCGACATCTCGACAGTGGCCGATCTGCGCGGAACCAAGGTGCGCGCCTCCGGCGGCGGCGTCGAAATCATGAAGATGGCCGGCGCCACCCCGGTGGCGATGAGCCCGGCCGAGGCGACCTCGGCGCTCGAGCGCGGCGTGGTCGACTGTGTCATGGGCTCGCTCGCCTGGCTGCGCAACTACGGCTACATGGACATCACCGAATCCGTGGTGGAATTCCCGCTCGGCATGGCCGGTCCGCCGCTGCTGATGTACATGAACCGCGACGTCTGGCAGGATCTCACGCCCGAGCAGCGCAAGGCGCATATCGACAACGCCGCCGAACTGGTCGCCGTGGGCACGATCACCGCCCAGATCGACATCGACGCCGAGGTCCGCGCCGCGGCGCTCGACGAGGGGGTCACCTTCCACGAGGGCGGTGCCGACTTCGCCGAGATCATGCAGCGCCGGGTCGACGAGCAGGAAGCGGCGATCATCGAGATGGCCTCCTCGGTCGGGGTGGACAACGTCGAGGCTCTCCTCGCCAAATACACCGAACTTCTGGAGAAATGGGCCGCCATCTCCGACGAGGTGGGCACGGACGTGGCCAAGTTCACCGAGGCGCTCAACCGCGAGGTCTTCTCGAAACTCGACCCCGAGGATCTCTGATCCCCCCCGGTTCCCATGTCGCCGGGGGCCGCCGTGGCCCCCGGCGATCCACTCCGGATCCCTGCCTGCCAGGCCCGTCCCTGCCAGGTCCTTACCTGAAAGCGCATCACCCATGAAACAGCTCGACCGGGTTGCGCAAGCGACGACCGCCGTGGCCTGCATCTTCGTCATCATCATGATGCTGCATGTCAGTGCCGATGTCGTCGCGCGCACCTTCTTCCACGCCCCGCTCATCGGCACGACCGAGATCGTCGCGGCCTATTACATGGTCGCCCTGGCGTTCCTGCCGATCGCATGGATTTCCCGCCAACGCGGACACATCATCGTGGAGCTCTTCACCTCGCACCTGTCCAAGCGCAAGGTGAAGGCGCTCGACGCCTTCGCCGGCGTCGTCACCCTCGCCTATGTCTGCCTCTTCGTGTGGAAGCTCCTCGGCATCGCCATCGAGAAGACCCACATCCGCGAGGCATGGGAATCCGCCACCGGCTTCGTCGAGATCTGGCCCTCGCGCTGGGTCGTGCCCGCGGGCTTCCTCTTCATGGCGATCTACGTGCTGATCCACACCCTGCGCGATGCCCGGGCCGCCCTCACGGGTGACGTCTCCGAAACCGACGTCGAAGCGCGCCTGGAGGTGATGGAATGAGCGGCCCCCTGATCGGCGCCCTCGGGCTTCTGGGGGTGCTCGGGCTCATCGCGATCCGCATCCCCATCGGCGTTGCCCTGGGCGTCGCGGCGGTGGCCGGCCTCACGCTGCTGCGCAACGGGCGCGTGGCGATGAACGTGATGGAGCAGACCCCGTTCGAGGTCGCCGCCAGCTGGAGCCTCTCGGCCATTCCCATGTTCATCCTGATGGGCGCCATCGCGCACAACTCCGGCATCTCGGTGGCACTCTTCCGCGCCGCCCGGCTCTGGGCCTCGCGCCTGCCCGGCGGGCTGGCTGTGGCCACCAACCTCGCCTCGGCGGGCTTTGCCGCCGCCTCGGGCTCGTCGGTCGCCACCGCGGCGACCATGGGCCGGCTCGGCATCCCCGAGATGCTCCGGGCCGGCTACGACAAGGGGCTTGCCGCCGGAGTCGTCGCCTCGGCGGGCACGCTCGGCGCGCTGATCCCGCCCTCGATCATGTTCGTCATCTACGGCGTCTTCGCCGAGGTCTCGATCACCAAGCTGCTGGTCGCGGGCGTGCTGCCCGGCGTCCTGACGGCGGCGGTCTACACGGCGATGATCATCCTGCGCGCAAAGCTGAACCCGGCCATCGCCCCCGCCGTCCGGGTGGACCCGGAAGAGGGCACGCTCTGGCAGGCGCGCTGGCGGGCGCTGCTGCCGGTCTGGCCGGTGCTGGTGCTGATCTTCGGGATCATCGGCGGGCTCTACGGCGGCATCTTCACCCCCACCGAGGCCGGCGCCGGCGGCGCCCTGCTGGCCTGCGCGATCGCGCTCTTCCAGCGGCGCCTGACAAGGCAGGTGGTCTGGACCTCGGTGATGGAGGCGGTGACCACCACGGCCTCGCTGCTCTTCGTGGCCTATGGTGCCGTGATGTTCACCAAGTTCCTGGCGCTCTCGGGGCTGCCGGTCTTCCTTGGCCACACCATCGAGAGCTGGCAGCTCTCGCCCTACATGCTGATCCTCGCCGCCTCGGTCATTTACCTGGTCCTCGGGATGTTCCTCGATCCGATGGGCGTACTGCTGCTGTCGCTGCCGGTGATGCAGCCGATGTTCGACGCGGTCGGCGCCGATCCGATCTGGGTCGGGGTGATCGTGGTGAAATTCATCGAGATCGGCCTGCTCACCCCGCCCGTCGGCTTCAACGTCTACGTGGTGAAATCGGTGGTCGGCGACGAAATCGCCCTCGGCCGGATCTTCCGCGGTGTGGGCTGGTTCCTGCTCTGCGAGGTGATCATCATGGTGCTGCTCGTGGTGTTCCCGCAGATCTCGCTCTTCCTGCCTAACGGGATGTGAGCAAGGGGGCGGCGGAGGCATCCGCCGCCCCGCCGCCCTCCACCGTGCCCCTGTCCCAGGGCGCCACCGGCTGGACGGCCTCCCGCAGCCAGTCGCACATGGCCATGACAAGCCGGTCCTTGCTCCGCGACACCGGCACCCAGGCCGAGATCCAGAGCTCGGGAATGGCATACTCCTCCAGCACCCGGCACAGCGTGCCCCGCGCCACATGCGGCCGCGCCAGGTAATCCGCGACCACCGCCACGCCAAGGTCCGCCAGCGCCGCCTCGACCAGCACCTGGCTGTCGTTCACCGAGAAATGCGAATTGATCTCGACGCTCACCGGCCCCTGCGCCCCCTCGAAGATCCAGTTCGAACCGATCGGGTGGAAGGTCAGGCAATCATGGTTCAGCAGGTGCTGCGGGTGGGTCAGCTCCCCTGCCCGCTCGAGATACCCCGGCGAGGCCACGGTCGAGCGCGGATAGGGGCAGAGCGGGATCGCCTCGACGTTCGGATAGGACGAGGGGATCGCGCCAATGGCGATGTCGAACCCCTCCTCCATCGGGTTGACCGACCGGTCCATCAGCACGAGGTCGATCCGCACCCCCGGATGCGCCGCCTGGAACTCGGTGACGATCCTCCCGAAATGCAGCACGCAGAGGGTCGTCGGGCACTTGATCCGCAGACTGCCCGCCACTGGCGAGCCATGGGCCCTCAGATCGGCAAAGGCATCGGTGACCTCCGCCACGATGGCAAGGAACCGCGGGTGCACCTGCGCGCCGGTCTCGGTCAGCTCCAGCTTGCGGGTCGAGCGAATGAAGAGCGGCGCCCCGACCTGGTCTTCAAGCCGGTTCACCTTCTTCGAGATCACCGAGGGCACGGTATCGAGATTGCGCGCCGCCGCCGAGAAACTGCCTGCGCGCACCACCGCAAGGAAGGCGCGCATATTGTCGATCGTATCCATCTGGCTCCTCTTCCCCGAGCAAGTATCTTTCGCAATTCGAGAAAGGTAAAGGCGTGAATTTCTTCTGTTTCCGGGTGCAACCGGGTGCAACTTTCGCCCCAACGAAGTGAACGAGGAGCATCCGCCATGAGCGAGCAATTCAACACCGCGACCCGGGTGGTGCGGCGCGAGGCCGGGCGCCCGGTCGACCGGCTGACGGCGGACATCTGCGTCGTCGGCGCCGGGATCTCGGGCGTCACCGCGGCCCTGCAGGCCGCAAAGTTGGGCCGAAAGGTCGTGCTGCTCGACAGCCAGCCCGCGCTTGGCGGCCAGGCGGTGAACTCGATCATCGCCACCTTCTGCGGGCTCTTCTCCAACGGCACCCATGGCTATCAATTCACCCATGGCATCGCCGACGATCTGCTCGGCTACCTCGAAGCGCAGGACAAGGGCATCTTCTACCGCCACGGGCCGAACACCACCGTCGTCTACTACGACGAGGTCGCGCTTGGTCGCTGGGTCGAGGAAAGCATCCTCGCCGCCGGAATCACCGTGGTGCTCGGCGCCATGCTGAATGGCACCGAGGTAGAGGGCGGCCGGGTCACCCGCGGCCATTTCCTCACCCGCTATGGCGCGCTGGACGTGGATGCCGACGGCTGGGTCGATGCCTCTGGCGACGCGGCGCTGGTCTGGCAATCGGGCTTCGACTGCCGCGAGCCCGACCGCAACGGGGTCTTCGGCACCCAGATGGTGGTGATGGAGAACATCGAAGAGGCCGCCCAGCCGACCCGCGACCTGATCGGGGCGCGGATGAAGGAGGTGGGCGACCGCTACGGGCTGCGGCGGCGCGAGGGGCTCGGCTTCACCATCCCCGGCCGCGGCATCGCGGCAATGAATATGACCCATGTGGAAACGCCGCTCGAACCCGTGGCCGCCTCGGCGGCGGCGCTGGACGGCAAGGATCAGGCGATGCGTGCGGTCGACTTCCTGCGAACCGAATTCCCCGAGTGTTTCGGCAAGGCCCGCATCCGCTCCTTCGGCCTGCCGGGGATCCGCCAGACCCGCTGGATAAAGGGCCGCCATCACCTGACGGTCGACGAGATCCGCTCCGGCCACAAGTTCGGCGACGCCATCGGCCGCACCGCCTGGCCGATCGAACTGCACGACCATGACGACGGGCATCACTGGATCGTCTTCGATCAGGACCACGTGCACTATGTCCCGCTCGGCAGCCTGGTGCCCGAGGCCTGCCACAACGTCATTGCCGCCGGGCGCTGCATCGACGCCGACAGCGCCGCGCTCTCCAGCGTGCGCGTCATGGGGCCCTGCATCGCCATGGGCATGGCCGCGGCCCACGCGCTTGACCTCGCGGGAACCGGAAGTACCCATCAGATCGACATGGAGGAGATGCGCGCCCGCGTCTCCGAGAACGTCGAACGCCAGCACTACCGCTGGGACGAAAAGGAGCTGGCCTCGGTCGCGATCAACTCGTGAGCCGGACCAGGGGAGGACATATGCAACTGACCGATACAGAAAAGGCCATGCGGGACGGCAGCGGAGGCGAGGCCGTCGCCGCCGCCATGGACCTGCTGATCCGCTACGGCGAGGCCTTGGGAGCCGAGCGGCTGGTGGAGACCGACAATGTGGCCGGCGCCTTCAACGCCTCCACGCCCTCGGTGCGCAAGATCGCGGAGCGGGGCATGGACGAGGTCTTCTCGCGGCTCAACCTCGACAGCGACAGGACGGTCGAGATCCCCCGCTTGGCGGCGCGCACCTGCCAGCTGATCACCGGGATCGACGACCAAAACTGGGCGCTGCAGGGGGCCGACCCGCAGATGATCGAGATGCAGCGTGCCAGCGAGGCCTTCGTCGGCCAGCGCGGGGTCAATCTCATGGCCACCTGCACCCCCTACCAGGTCGGCAACGTGCCGACCTTCGGCGAGCATTGCGCGTGGATGGAAAGCTCGGCGGTGGTCTATTGCAACGGCGCGCTTGGCGGGCGCACCAACGTCGAGGGCAAGGAAAGCACCGGTGCCGCCGCGCTGACCGGGCGGATCCCCTACTGGGGCTACCACCTGACCCGGAACCGCTATGGCAATCGCCATATCCGCGTCGACGTGCCGGTGCGCTCGATGCTCGACTGGGGCCTTCTGGGCTATTTCACCGGCGAAAGGGTCGAAGAGAACATCCCCGTGCTCGAGGGGGCGCTGGCGGGGGTCGACCTGGTGACGCTGAAGCACTTCGGCGCCGCCGCCGCTTCCTCCGGCGGGGTCGAGATGTATCACATCCCCGGCCACACGCCCGAGGCGCGCAGCGCCGAGGACGCCTTCGGCCCCAACCGGGCGGAAGAGCAGCATGTCTACGATGCCGCGGCGCGCAAGCAGATGTACGAGACGCTGCAGAGCGCGACCGACCGCAAGGTGGACTTCATCATGCTCGGCTGCCCGCACAACTCGATCGAGCAGGTCGGCCGGATCGCCGCACTGCTGGACGGCAAGCGGCTGCACCCGGACGTGGCGCTCTGGGTGCACACGCCGCGTGCCATCCGCACGGTGGCCGAGCGCTCGGGCTACGTGGCGCGGATCGAGGCCGCCGGCGGCAAGGTCATGTCCGACACCTGCCCGGCGATCTCGCGCCGCTTGCCCCCCGGCGTGCGGGTGATCGCCACCGATTCCGCCAAGCAGGCGCACTACCTGCCCGCCATCGCCAAGGTGCAGGGCTGGTTCGGCAGCCTGGACGCCTGCATCGAGGCCGGCCTGACCGGCATCTGGACCGGAGATTTCTGATGCCCACGCTCAGCACACCCACCCTGATCCGCGGCCGCCGCGTGGTCGGCGGCCGCGCCGAGGGCGAAGCCCTCGTGACCACCCAGACCATCTCGGGCTGGGGCGGGATCAACGAACGCGACGGCTCGATCATCGAGCGCCGCCACGAGCTGGTCGGCCAGAGCTTCGCCGGCAAGATCCTGGTCTTCCCCGGCGCCAAGGGCTCCTCGGGCTGGTCGGCCTTCTTCCACATGACCCGGATCAACGGCGTCGCCCCGGCGGCCATGCTGTTCACCCGGACAACCACCAAGATGGCCCTCGGAGCGGTGGTGACCCGCGTCCCGGCGATGACCGATTTCGATGCCGACATCTTCGAGAGCATCCGCACCGGCGATCACGTGGTCGTCGACGCCGAGGCCGGCGAGATCCACGTGACGAGGGCCCGCGCCAACTAGCGTGCCGGAGGCTGCACGCGCCCTGCAGCCTCATCCGCCCTCACCGCAGGGAATCGCCCCTCCCGGCCATGCCAGTGCAGCAAGGCCCCGTTTCCCGCTGGCCGGGGAATGGGGTCTTGACGCTCATCACCCGGCTCTGATGCCCCCCCAAAAGCGCATGATCGCCCCCGCGCCACGACCCTTCCTGGGGCACACAAGCCGCCATCCTACTGATGAATGTGGAAAACTTCTTGCGCGACTCGCGTCCCTTCGGCAATAGTCACGAAAAAAGAGCCGGAACACGCCAAAAACCGTGAACACGACAAGGCGCTCAAGACGCCAAACGGAACAAGGCACGGCACGAGGCAGGACACAGGGCAAAGTCCCTGGCAAGACAGTGAGCAGGATACCGCGCAGATGCAGGATATCACCGAAGAAGAAGATCTGAACGCGGTTATTCGCGACCATTCGGAACGTCTGACCGCGCAGCTTCACGCGCAGGCAGAAAGCCTTTTTCCGCCCGACGCTTCGAAGGAAATGCGCAAGTTCACCTCCGGCGAAGCCGCGGCGCTGCTCGGGGTGAATGATTCGTACCTGCGCAAGCTGCACCTCGACGGAAAGGGCCCCTCCCCCGAGCTGACCCCCGGCAACCGCCGGCTCTACTCGGTGCATGACATCCACGATCTGCGCATCCTGCTCGAAAAGACCGCCCGCAAGCCCGGTGACTACCTGCCCGGGCGCCGCCTCGCGCCGGAGGGCAGCGAAACCAAGTATCTCGATCACCTGCAGGTCATCGGCGTGATGAACTTCAAGGGCGGCTCGGGCAAGACCACCAGCTCGGCCCACCTCGCGCAGCGCCTTGCCCTTCTGGGCTACCGGGTGCTGGCGATCGACCTCGACCCGCAGGCCTCGCTCACCGCGCTGCACGGGGTCCAGCCCGAGTTCGACCTGCCCGAGGGCGGCACGCTCTACGATGCGATCCGCTACGATGACCCGGTGCCGATCACCGAGGTCATCCGCCCGACCTACATCCCCGGGCTCGACCTGATCCCCGGCAACCTCGAGCTGATGGAATTCGAGCACGAGACCCCCCCGCGCCTTGGCGCAAGGCAACGCAGGACTGTTCTTCTTCCGCGTCAAGGACGTGCTCTCGCAGGTCGACGAGCGCTACGACGTGGTGGTCATCGACTGTCCGCCGCAGCTCGGCTTCCTGACCATGTCGGCGCTCTCGGCCGCCTCCGGCGTGCTGGTCACCATCCACCCCGAGATGCTCGACGTCATGTCGATGTCGCAGTTCCTGCGGATGACCGCCGACCTCATGGACGTGATCGCCGAGTCGGGCGCCAACATGAAACACGACTGGATGCGCTACCTGCTCACCCGCTACGAGCCCACCGACGCACCGCAGAACCGTATCGTCGCCTTCCTGCGCACCATGTACGCCGAGAAGGTGCTGAACGCACCGATGCTGAAATCCACCGCCATCTCCGACGCAGGCCTCACCAAGCAGACGCTCTACGAGGTCGACCGCAGTGCCTTCACCCGCGCCACTTATGACCGCGCGCTGGAGAGCCTCAACGCGGTGAACGACGAGATCGCCGCGTTGATCCAGAAGACCTGGGGCCGATGAGGGCCGACGAAGGGAACAGGCAGACAGGACATCGAGGATCTGACCGATGAGTGACACCCGCAAGAAACGCATGTCCATGCTCGACAGCCTCGCCGCCGCTGGAAAACAGGGCGGCGCGGGCGCGCCGATGATGGCCTCCAACCGCGCGCTGCGCTCCGCCCGCGACGCGGTCGACAGCCATCGGATCTGGGAGCTGGACCCGTCGCAGATCGACGACATGCGCACCCGTGACCGGCTCGACCCCGCCGACGTGCTCGACCTGCGCGACGCGATCGAGACCAATGGCCAGACCGTGCCGATCCTCGTGCGTCGCAACCCCGAGCAGGAGGGGCGCTACCTGCTGGTCTACGGCGGCCGCCGGCTCGAGGCGATCCGCGGCTCCGACAAGGTCACCAAGGTCCGCGCGCTGGTCGCCACGCTCGACGAGCGCGACGCGGTGACCGCGCAGATCTCCGAGAACATGGCCCGGCGCGACCTTTCCTTCATCGAGAAGGCGCTCTTCGCCAAGGAGCTCGTCGACACCGGCTTCGGCAACCAGAGCCAGGTCGCCGAGGTGCTGACCGTCAGCAAGTCGGCGATCTCCATGGCGCTGTCCGTGGCCGAGCTGATCGGCACCGAGCTCGCCACCGCCATCGGGGCCGCCCATGGCATCGGCCGCCCCCGCTGGGAGGCCATGGCCCGCGCGATCGAGGAAACCGGCGCCGACAAGCGCGAGCTGGCGCAGCTTGCCGATGACGTGCACACCCGCGCACAGGTCGCCGTGGTCAACGGCGAGACCCCGCCCGAGGATGTCTCCGTCGCCGCCTTCGAGGTGGTGATGGGCCATCTGGCCCCCTCCCCTGCCCGTCCGGCCGTGCCACGCGCCAAACCGGCGGAAAAGCCGCGGCGTCAGGCGTTGGTGGTGAATGGCCGCAAGGCCGGTACGCTCAAGCGCACCGCCAAGGGGCTGAACATGGAATTTGTCGACTCGCGTTTCGCCGACTGGATTGAGTCGGAAGCGCAGGCCGTCATCGAAGAGCTTCACGCGCGCTGGAAAAGCCGCGCGGAAGACTGAGCAGTCAACGATAACAAAGAGATAGGAGGCACGAGCCCGACAAAGAAAGAGCCCCGCAAAGCTTACGCTCTACGAGACCCTCACTTGTTCTTAGCACCCTCAAGGTAGTGTCTGGAGCCTCTGACCGCAAGTCGAATTCGATTTGCGGAACGGCTATTTCTTGTCTTCGTGAATGAAAAATATGGGTTACACCCCCATCACGCCTTTTGGGCGAACGGCTGACGCTGTCCTGGGCTCTCTGAGAGCACGGCAGCAGGCCGCCGATGCCCCCTGCCCGATCGACAAGTGGCAGATCCTCCGCGACCTCACCGCCGCCCGCAAGAGCTTCGAGCTTTCCGACCGGGACATCACCCTGCTGCAGGCGCTGCTGAGCTTCCACCCCGAGGCAAAGCTCGACGCAGCGCAGTCTCTGGTCGTCCATCCGTCGAACGAGACGATCTGCGCCCGCGCCAACGGCATGCCCAATTCGACCATGCGCCGCCATCTTGCCCGGCTGATCGATGCCGGCCTGCTGATCCGCCGCGACAGCCCGAACGGCAAGCGCTACGCCCGCCGCGTCGCCGGCGAGAAGATCGCCTTCGGCTTCGATCTGAGCCCCCTGCTCCAACGCGCTGCCGAGATCGCCGGCCGTGCCGAGGAAGCCCGGGAGCTTGACGCCCGCACCAAGGCCCTGCGCGAGACCGCCAGCCTCCTGCGCCGCGACCTGGCGGCCCTTGCCGACCTTGGCCGTATCGAGTTCCCGGACGGCCCCTGGGATGCGCTCTCCGACCTCGCCCGCCTCACCGCCCGGGAACTGCGCCGCAAGCTCGATCTCGAAACCCTCGAAAATATCGAGCGCAATCTGCGCGAGGCCGTGCTCCGCGCGACCCGTCTCTTCGATATCGAAACACCCGAAATGAGCAGCAGTGCTGACCGCAATGAGCAGCACCAACAGAAGTCACTAAAAGAATCTTTAGACTCTGAACGGGGCGCTGAAGACACTGCTGTGCCCATGGCTGATATCACGTCCTGCAACGACGAGGCACCGCAGCCTGCCGAGAAGCCGGCAGCGCCGCCGCCACCGCTGCGCCTCGTCCTTGGCACCTGCTCCGAGATCGCCGTTTTCTCCCCGGACCCGATCCACGACTGGCACAGCCTGATCAGAGCCGCGGACAAGATCCGTCCGATGACCGGAATCTCGGACTCCGCCTGGACCGATGCCAAGGCCGTCATGGGCGCGGAGCAGGCCGCGGCCACCCTCTGCGCCATGCTTCAGCGGTTCTCGGAAATCCGAAACCCCGGCGGCTACCTCCGCCACCTGACCGGCAAGGCCCGCGAAGGCAGTTTTTCCTCGAGCCGCATGGTGCTCGCCCTTGACCGGCGCGCGGCGTGAAAGTTCACAGCTGTGAACTGCGTGAAGTCCACGGTTCACAGCTGTGAACTTCTGCAGCCCTTCGTGATTGCGGGTTCGGTCCGTGAACGGCGTACCGCATCAGACGCTGCGACGAGCGGTTTCGCCGAGCGCACTGATCTGGTGCAGCACGGCCTTGGGTGTTGCGTTTGGGGAGACCGGAGGCGATTGGGCAGGAGTGTCATGCCCGGTCTTGGGGCGAGGTTCTCGCCCTGCTGAAGCCATGGAGGGTGATCCGGACGATCATCCTAGCTTCCCGAAGGTGAAAGCCGTTGGACCGGTGAAAACAACGAAAATCACAGTAACTTAGCGTTTTTTCTCCATTTTTTCTCTAAACTGCATCTTTATATCTAATAGCGTCAATGGGTTACGTCGAAACGCCTTGTCCCAGACATGGCCGAGCGGCCCAAAGCGCGCGTAAAACCTGTCTGTTTGGGGGAAATCGGTGTTTCCGGCGGCGAATTGCCCGCAGACAGCGATCAGCCCAGCCTTTCGGGGCCGCAAAGGCAAGTCGGGCGGCGATCGATGCCGCGGGCGATCAGCGTGAGACGGGCCGAGCTTGCGATCCGCACCGCGTAGTCGGTGGCAGCGCTTGCGGCTACAAGGGCGGTGCAGCCGAGCGCGACAGTCTTCTGCACCATCTCGGTCGAGACGCGCGAGGAGATGACCACCGCGCCCTGAGCCGGATCAAGCGCCGCGCGGTGAAGGGCTCCGGCGAGCTTGTCGAGGGCGTTGTGGCGACCGACATCCTCGCGCGCCATGACGATGCCATGACCGGGCAGCAGGAAGCCGGCGGCGTGGCAGGCGCGGGTGCGGTCATGCCGGGGTTGGTGATCGCGCAGCAGGTCGGGGGCCGCAGCAAGTTCGTCCGGATCGAAGCGCGGTCCGGGCGAAAGCGTAGGCAAGTCCCGGGCCACCTTGGCGAGGCTGTCGATGCCGCAAAGGCCGCAACCGACCGGACCGACAAGCGCGCGCTGACGTCCCAGCACCAGCCGCGAAGCCCCGGGGGTGAGCCACATGCGGGCCTCAAAGCCCTCGGCGTGGCGGAGGATTTCGAGCTCGCGCAGGTCGGCGGACGTAGTCAGGATGCCTTCGGTGAGCGCGAAGCCGAGCGCGAAATCCTCCAGATCGCTCGGGGTCGCCATCATCACCGCCAGCGTGCTGCCGTCGCAGGTCAACGCCACGGGGGCTTCCTCGATCAGCGGCGGAAGGGCAGGGCGGCTGCCCCGGGGGCTCTGGTGCAGGCTCATACGACGATCCTCACCGGCGTGCCCTTGTAGGCGGGGGTCTGCGAGTTCTTCTCGTGGTACCCGAGCGGCACCAGCGGGTTGAGCTCGGGATAGTAGCCGGCAATGCAGCCGTCGGGCAAATCGTAGGGGGTGACCGCGAAGCCCTCGACCCGGCGCGTCACGCCGTCGGCGATGGCGGTCTCCAGAGCGACCTTCTGGCCCTCGCTAAGACCGAGCCGGACCAGTTCGCGACGGTTTATCATGACAATCTCGCGCCCGCCGCTCAGCCCGCGCAGCCGGTCGGAGAAGCCGTAGATCGTGGTGTTGAACTGATCGTTCGAGCGCAGGGTGATCAGCGTCATCACGTCGTCGCCCTCAGGCGCCTCGCCGAGCGCCGAAAGCGTGGTGGGGGCGGTGAACTGCGCCTTGCCGCTCTCGGTTTTCCAGGTCCGGTCACGGGCAGGATTTCCCCGGTAGAAGCCGCCGGGCTGCATCAGGCGGGTGTTGAAGTCGGCGAAGTCGTCGGGGAAGGTCTGCGCGATGAGATCGCGGACCCGGTCGTAATTCGCTGTCCAGCCGTCCCAGTCGAGCCGGGGATTTTCGCGGAGGGTGGCCTTGGCCATCCCGGCGACGATGGCCAGTTCAGAGCGCACGTCTTCCGAAGGCGGCTCGGCCCGGCCCAGCGAGCCGTAGATATGCGAGAAGGTGTCCTCCATCGACACGGCCTGCGGGCCGCTCGCCTGAAGGTCGCGGTCGGTGCGGCCGAGGCAGGGCAGGATGTAGCTGACCTGCCCGGGCACGAGGTGCGAGCGGTTGAGCTTGGTGGCCACATGCACGGTGAGGCGCAGGTTTGGCCAGGCCGCTTCCATACGGACGCGGTCGGGCAGGGCGCGGACGAGGTTGCCGCCGAGCGAGACCAGCGCCTCGACGCGGCCATCGAGGATGCCCTCGCAGGCATGCACGGCGTTCAGGCCATCGCGGGAGGGGGGCTCGATACCGAAGAGCGCGCGCAGCTTGTCGGCCGGCATGTGCTTGGACTTCTCGCCGATGCCCACGGTGCGCTGCCCCTGCACGTTGGAATGGCCCCGGACCGGCGAGATGCCGGCGCCGGGCTTGCCGATATTGCCGCGCATGAGGAGCAGGTTGCACAGCATCCCCAGGTTGAGCCAGCCGTTGACATGTTGCGTCATGCCCATGCCGTAGATGCCGATGGCCCTGTCCGCCGAGAGGTAGATTTCCGCCGCCTCGCGGATCATCGCCTCGGTCAGCCCTGAATGCCGCTCGATCTCGGGCCAGAGGGTGGCGCGGACGGTCTTCTCGGTCTCGGCAAAGCCGGTGGTCTCGGCCGCGATGAAGGCGTGATCGAGCACGGTGCCGGGGGCGGCGTCCTCGGCCTCGAGCACGCATTTCATCAGGCCGGCAATCACCGCGATGTCGCCGCCGGGGCGGAGCTGGTAATATTTCTCGGAGATCCGCGTCGGCTTGCCGAGGGTCATCTGCCCGGGGCTCTGCGGATCGGCGAATTCGATGAGCCCGCGCTCGCGCACGGGGTTGAAGGTCACGATCCGGCAGCCCCGCTGCACAGCGGCCTTCAGCACGTGCAGGAAGCGCGGGCTGTTGCTGCCGGTGTTCTGGCCGAAGAAGAAGATCGTGTCGCAGGTCTCGAAGTCGTCGAGCGTGCAGGTGCCGACCGGCGTGCCGATGAAGGTCTCGAGGTTCACGCTGGTGGTCTCGTGGCACATGTTCGAGCTTTGCGGAAGGTTCTGGTGGCCCATCGCCCGGGCGAAGAGCGCATAGAGGTATGAGGCCTCGAGCCCGGCGTGGCCGGAGGCGTAGAAGACGGCGCGCTCGGGGGACATGCCGCGCAACTCGCGTCCGATCTCGGCGAAGGCCGTGTCCCAGCTCACCGGCGCGTAGCGGTCGAGCCCGGGATCGTAGCGCAGCGGCTCGGTCAGGCGTCCAGATTTCTCGAGGTCATGGTCGTGCCAGTCGCGCAGTTCGGTGACGCTGTGACGGGCGAAGAACGCGGCGTCGGCGCGGTTGCGGTCGAGCTCCCAGAGCGTCGCCTTGGCGCCGTTCTCGCAGAACTCGAAGGTGTTGGGTTTGGCGGGCTTGGCCCAGGCGCAGGAGGAGCACATGACCCCGCCGGGCTTGTTGAGCGAGCCGAGGATCCTGGCAGCCACCGCCGAGACGCCGGTCTCGCCCGCCACCCGGGCCACGCCCTTGAGCGAGCCCCAGCCGCCCGCGGGATCGGTGTCATGGGGGGTGTCCGGGTCCTGCGACACCGCGCGGCCGGGGTCGGGGGGGAAGCCTGTCATCCATGGGAGCGCTCCTGTGATCTTGGGGATCGTGGGGTCTGCCGGGGTAACGGGGCGCGCGGGGGGTGCGTTCCGCCGGTTGCGGGGATGTGAACGCGGGCCGGGGGCTTGGGGGCAGATATCCCTAGGGTTGAATATCTTGCTTGTGGAATTCGACTCCGGTGACGGAGTTTTTGCGGAACCAACGGTGGCGCGACGGGGTTGCTCGTGCGGATCGTCCGGCCGGTCAGATCATTCCAGACACACCCAGTGGCGAGGGGCCCTCTCGGGGCGCCGCGCATGGGGCTGTGTCATGACCTGATGGGGCCTCTTGAGATGCGTAGTTCCTCTGCTCAGCCGAGCATCCGAATTTCCGACCTTCCCGATCTCCATGACCTTCGCGTCGAGCGCTGCATGCCGGTGCTGCTTGCGGGGGGGGCGTGGCTCGCGCCTGCACGAGCTGACCGACCGGCAGTGCAAGCCGGCGGTGGCCTTTGGCTCGGGCGAGGGGCGGATCGTCGATTTCATTCTCGCCGCGCTGGCGCGGGCCGGGTTCCCGAGCCTGTTCGTCGCCACCCAGTACCGGCCGCGCGACCTGTCGCGCCACCTCGAGGACCGCTGGGCGCATCACTTCCCGCGGGGTATCCTGCAGCGTGACGGCGCCGCGCTTGGTCCCTGCGGCTATCGCGGCACCGCCGATGCGGTGCGGCAGACGGCGACGCTGCTTGATGCCCATGCGCCGCGCGAGGTGATGATCCTCTCGGGTGACCACGTTCTGGACCTCGACCTGCGGGCGCTGCTGGCGCACCACCGCGCGCAGGGCCGCGCCGCAACCGTGGTTGCCACCGCGGTGCCGCGGCACGAGGCGCGCGGCTTCGGGGTCTTCGAGGAGGGGCCGGACGGGCGGGTGATCGGCTTTGCCGAGAAGCCCGCGCGGCCAACCCCCATGCGCGACGACCCGGAGCAGGCGTTGGCCTCGGCGGGACTATACGTCTTCGACTGGATCTGGCTGAAGGCCGCGCTGCGCGCGGATGCCGAGCGGGAGGAGACGCGCCACGATTTCGGCCATGACATCCTGCCGATGGCGATGGATGCGGGCGAGCTGTCGGTCTGGCGGATGCCGAAGACCGCGCCGGGGCAGGGGGCCTATTGGCGCGACGTCGGCACGCTGGACGCCTATCGCCGCAGCCAGCTCGACTTTGCCGGGGTCGAGCTGCCGGTGCCGCTGCCGCCGACCATGCGCCGGCCGGTGACCTTTGCCCGCGACAGCGCGCTCGAGGGCAGCGTGCTGCTGCCGGGTGCCTTGGTGGGGCGCCGCTGCCACCTGCGTGACACCATCGTCGGCCCGGGCGTGCGCCTGCCCGACGGATTCCACGCCGGGATCGATGCCGAGGAGGATGCCCGCTGGTTCCGTCGCAGCAGCGGTGGCACACTGCTTATCACCGCCGAGATGATGAGCCGGCGGGAAACGGCGCTGCGGCGTCCCGCCGCGCGCGCCCTGTTCCGGCACCCGCCGCAGATGGCCGCTGCCCCGGCCGTGGAGAGCTGAGATGATCGACCCCCGTGACGTGACCATCGACCCCGCGCGCTCGCGTCCGGACCAGCTGGGCGCCCGCTGCGACGACGAGGGCACCAATTTCGCCCTCTTCTCGGACCATGCCGAGGCGGTGGAGCTGTGTCTCTTCGATGCGGCGGGGGAGGAGGAGATGGCGCGGCTGGAGCTGCCGCGCGCCGAGGGCGGCATCTTCTTCGGCTATTGCCCCGATCTGGGGCCGGGGCAGGCCTATGGCTACCGGGTGCACGGGCCGTTCAATCCCGAGGAGGGGCACCGCTTCAACCCGCACAAGCTGCTGCTTGATCCCTATGCCATGGCTGCGCGCGGGAAGCTGATCTGGGACGATGCGCTTTACGGCTACCCGGTGGGCGGTTCGGACCTCGAGCTCGACACCCGCGACAGCGCGCCCTTCATGCCCAAGGCGGTGGTCGCCGACCCGGTCTTCGACTGGGAGGCGGATGCCGCGCCGCAGGTGCGCTGGCAGGACACGGTGATCTACGAAGCCCATGTGAAGGGGCTGACCATGCGTCATCCGGGCGTGGTGCAGGCCGATCGGGGGACCTTCCGCGCGCTGGCCTCGGCGCCGATCATCGAGCACCTGCAGAAACTCGGGGTCACGACGATCGAGCTCTTGCCGGTCCACGCCATGGTGCAGGACCGCCATCTGATCGAGAAGGGGCTGCGCAACTACTGGGGCTACAACACGCTCGGCTTCTTCGCGCCCAACCGCAGCTATCTTGCCACCGAGGACGTGGGCGAGGTGCGCGCCGCGGTGAAGCGCTTCCACGCCGCCGGGATCGAGGTGATCCTCGACGTCGTCTACAACCACACCGCCGAGGGCAACGAGCTTGGCCCGACGCTGTCGTTCAAGGGCATCGACAACGCCAGCTACTACCTGCTGTCGCCCGAGAACCGGCGCCACGGGTTCGACACCACCGGCACCGGCAACACGCTCAACGTGGCGCACCCGATGGTGCTGCGCATGGTGATGGACAGCCTGCGCTACTGGGTCGAGGCGTTTCACGTCGACGGCTTCCGCTTCGACCTGGCCTCGACGCTGGCGCGCGAGCCCGAGGGGTTCGAGCGCGAGGGGGCGTTCTTCAACGCAATCCGGCAGGACCCGGTGCTGAGCCAGGTCAAGCTGATCGCCGAGCCCTGGGACGTGGGCGAGGGCGGCTACCAGGTTGGCGGCTTCCCCTGGCCCTTCCGCGAGTGGAACGACAAGTTCCGCGATGACGTGCGCAGCTTCTGGCGGCGCGAGCCGGGCAAGCTGTCGGCCCTTTCGGAGCGGCTGATGGGCAGCCCGGTGCAGTTCGACCATTCGCACCGGCCGGCGACCTCCTCGGTGAATTTCATCGCCGCGCATGACGGGTTCACCCTGTGGGACACGGTGTCGTTCAACGACAAGCACAACGAGGCCAATGGCGAGGATGGGCGCGATGGCCACGGCAACAACCTCTCGGACAACATGGGCCATGAGGGAACAACCGACGATGTCGGCATCGAGGCCGCCCGGGTGCGACGGGTGAAGGGCCTGCTGGCGACGCTCTTCGTCTCGCACGGCGTGCCGATGCTGCTGGCGGGTGACGAGATGGGCCAGACGCAGGGCGGCAACAACAACGCCTATTGCCAGGACAATGAGACCACATGGATCGACTGGGAGGCGGCCCGGCCGGAGCTGGTCGGTACGGTCTCGGCGCTGACCGCGCTGCGCCGCGAGTGGCGCGGCCATCTTGCGCCCTATGGCTTCTGGCCGCGCCCCGAGGCCACCGAGAGCGTCTGGCTGCATCCCGAGGGGTGGCAGATGTCGGCGAAGGACTGGGGCGATGCGGGGCTCTATGCCTTTGGCCTGCGGCACCATCAGGAGGAGTGTCCGGACCTGCTGATCCTGGTCAACGGCGGCGAGGCCTGCACCTTCACGCTGCCCGAGGGCAGCTGGGAGCTGATTCTCGACACCGCGCGCGCGGAGGTGAGCTGCGCCGAGGCGCCCGGCGGCAGCTTCACCGTCGAGGCGCAGGCGGTGGCGGTGCTCCGCGATCGTGCTGGGAGCTGAACCGGCAGGAAGGAACCCGTCCGCCGTGCGAGCCGTTGGAGGGAGGGGCGATGCCCATCGCCCAAGCCCACGCCACCTTCAAGCAAGAGAGCCACATGCGGACACGATTCACGGTGAACGGCGAGGCCCGCGAGGTCGAGCACGATACGCGCACCACCCTTCTCGACGCCCTGAGAGACCAGCTCGGGCTGACCGGCACCAAGAAGGGCTGCGACCATGGCCAATGCGGCGCCTGCACGGTTCTGCTCAACGGCAAGCGGGTGAACTCCTGCCTCTGCCTCGCCGCCATGCACGAGGGCGACGAGGTGACCACCATCGAGGGGCTCGGCAGCCCCGAGGCGCTGAACGCGCTGCAGAAGGCCTTTGTCGCCAAGGACGGCTACCAGTGCGGCTTCTGCACGCCGGGGCAGATCGTCTCGGCCACCGCGATGCTCGAGGAGCTGCGGGCGGGGGACCCGTCGTTCGCCTCGGCCTCGCTGGAGGGGGAGATGCCGCTGGATGACGCCGAGATCGCCGAGCGGATGAGCGGCAACCTCTGCCGCTGCTCGGCTTATCCGCTGATCCGCGAGGCCATCGCCATGGCCGCGGAGGTGAAGTCATGAGGGACTTCGAGTACAGCCGGGCCGAGACGCTTTCGGGTGCCGCGGGGCAGATCGGCGAGGGCGCGAGCGTCGTCGCCGGGGGCACCAACCTGCTCGACCTGATGAAAATCCAGGTGATGTCCCCGGCGCGGCTGGTCGACATCTCGCGGATCGGCGAGCTGCAGGGGATCTCGGATGACGGGGAGGGCCTGCGCATCGGCGCCTTGGCGACCAATTCCGAGCTGGCGGCGGATGGGCGCATCCGCAGCGGCTGGCCGCTGCTGTCGCGCGCCATTCTGGCGGGCGCCTCGGCGCAGATCCGCAACAAGGCCACCACCGGTGGCAACCTGCTGCAGCGCACGCGATGCCCGTATTTCTACGACACCGCCATGGCCTGCAACAAGCGCAGCCCCGGCGAAGGCTGCGCGGCGCAAGAGGGCGTGGGGCGCATGCTGGCGATCTTCGGCACATCCGAGCATTGCCTTGCGGCGCATCCCTCGGACATGGCGGTGGCACTGACGGCGCTGCGGGCCGAGGTGGAGATCCGTTCGAAGGAGGGTGAGACGCGGCGCCTGCCGGTGACCGAGCTTTACCGGCTCCCCGGCGACCGGCCTGACCTGGAGACCGTGCTGGCGCCGGGCGAGATCATCACTGCCGTGCGGCTGCCGGCGCCGATGGCGGAGACGCGGCAGGTCTACAGCAAGGTGCGCGACCGCGCCTCCTATGCCTTCGCGTTGGTCTCTGTGGCTGCCGTGGTGCAGATGGACGGGGATCGCATCGGCTCGGCCTCGCTGGCCTTTGGCGGCGTCGCGCCGAGGCCCTGGACCGACCCGGAGGTGGATCAGGCGCTGGTCGGGGCGGCCCCGGGTGATGAGGCTTTCGGCAATGCCGCCGATGTACTGGTCGCGCAGGCGCAGTGCCATCCCGACACAGAGTTCAAGAAGCCGCTGTTGCGGCGCACCCTGATCGCCGCGCTGCGCGAGGCCACCGGACTGGCCGAAACCGCGACAGGCGCCAGCACCGCGAGGATCCCGGCATGACCAAGACCTTCCGCATGAACGAGGCGCAGCCGCGCCTTCTCGACGAGACCGGACAGGGCATCGTTGGCGCTCCGCTCGATCGCCCCGAGGGGCCCAAGAAGGTCTCGGGCCGGGCGCATTACGCCGCTGACGGGCTGCCCGAGGGGGCGGCGCAGGGCGTGCTGGTGCGCGCCACGATTGCTCGCGGCCGGATCACCGGCATCGATGAGGACTCGGTGTCGGGGCTCGAGGGGGTGATCGGCGTCTTCCACGGCCCCGAGTTCCTGCGCAACCCGGCGCAGGGCATGGCAGGCGAGGCCCCGGTGCAGCCCGGTGGCGAGGTGCACTACCACGGCCAGCCGATCGCGCTGGTGGTGGCCGAGAGCTTCGAGGCGGCGCGCGACGCGGCGCAGCGGCTTGTCGTGACCTACGAGGCCGAGGCGGGCGTGGTAACCGATCCCGCCCGCAGCGAGGAGCTGGAGCAGGACGATCCCGAGACCGCCGGTGATTTCGAAGCCGCGTTTGCCGCGGCAGAGGTGACGCTCGACCGCAGCTACACGACCCCGGCGCAGGCTGCCGCCGCGATGGAACCCCACGCGGCTCTGGCCGAGTGGGAGGGGGATGAGCTGACGCTGCGCGGCGCGCTGCAGATGCTGCGGTTCAACAAGGAGGAGCTGGCGGATTCGCTCGGCATCCCGGCGGAGAAGGTGCGCATCCTCGCGCCCTACGTCGGGGGCGGTTTCGGCTCGAAGCTGGGCATCGGCCCGGAAGCGGTGGCCGCGGCGCTCGCGTCGCGCACGCTCGGGCGCCCGGTGCGCGTGGTGATGACCCGGCAGACCGTCTTCGACGCCGTGCTGCGCCGCACCGAGACAAGCCAGCGCCTGCGCCTTGGCGCCGACAGGGATGGACGCCTGCGGGCGCTGTCGCACGATGACCGCGTGTCGAACATCCAAGGGGAGGGCTTCGCCGAGCCGGTGAGTCAGGCGTCGCAGTTCCTCTATGGTGCCGAGGGGCTCAGCTTTGCGCAGACATTGGCACGGGTCAGCCGGACGCCGGCGGGCTCGGTGCGTGCGCCGGGCGAGGCCGTGGGGATGCTGGCGCTCGAGCAGGCGATGGACGAGCTGGCCGAGATGCTGGAGATGTGCCCGGTTGCGCTGCGGCTGAAGAACCTGCCCGAGAAGAACCCGATGACCGGCCAGCCTTTCAGCGCCACGCGCCTTGGCGATTGCCTGCGCGAGGGGGCGGAGCGCTTCGGTTGGGATGCGCGCAAGCCGATGGGCAGCCGCCGCGAGGGCGAGTGGTACGTCGGCATGGGCATGGCCTCGGCGGCGCGCTCGAACATGCTGGTGAAATCCGCGGCGCGGGTGCGGCTGAGCGGAGAGGGCGCGGTGGTCGAGACCGATATGACCGACATCGGCACCGGCACCTATGCGATCCTCGGTCAGATCGCCGCCGAGATGCTGGGCTTGCCGGTCGAAAAGGTCGAGGTGCGCCTTGGCGACACCAGCTTCCCCGGGGCCTCGGGGTCCGGCGGTTCCTTCGGCGCCAACTCGGCGGGCTCGGCGACCTTCCTTGCCGCCAAGGCGATCCGCGAGACGCTGGCCGGGCGCATGGGCTGCGGCCTGTCGGAGCTGACCCTTCAGGAAGGCATCGCCCGCGGCGGCAACCGCGAGGTGCCGCTGGCGGAGCTCATCGAGGAGGAATTGGTCGAGGAGGCCAGCGTCGAGGCGGGTGACACCTCGGAGAGCCACTTCTCGTCGGGCTTCGGTGCGCATTTCGCCGAGGTGGCGGTGCATGCCTACACCGGCGAGGTCCGGGTGCGTCGCATGCTCGGCGTGATGGCCATGGGGCGGATCCTCAACGAGAAGACCGCGCGATCGCAGGCGCTTGGCGGGATGATCTGGGGGCTCGGCGCGGCACTGACCGAGGAGATGGCGCATGACCCGCGCACCGGCCACGTGGTGAGCCGCGATCTTGCCAACTACCACGTGCCCGCCCATGCCGACGTGCCGGGCGACATGACGGTGGTCTTCCTCGAAGAGCGCGACGACATGGCCAACCCGATCCAGACCAAGGGTATTGGCGAGCTTGGCATTTCCGGCGCGGGGGCGGCGATCCTCAACGCGGTGCGCAATGCCTGCGGCGCGCGGGTCTACGACATGCCGGCGACGCCCGACCGGGTGATCGCGGCGATGGAAGCGGCGGGGTTCTGAGCCGGGCGGATCGGCTGAAGGGGCGGGGGCGGAGGCTCTCGCCCCTTGGTGCGCGCAGGCCTCAACGCCGGAACCACCCAGCCCTACGCAACGGAAGTCTTTGGAATCTCGGGGAAGGGCCTTTTGCGGCGGGGCTTGCCATTGACTCTGGGGCGACTAATTGGCTTACCTGCCGCATCATTCAGCACTGGGGTCCAAAATGCCGCAATCCGCGACGGCGAATATCCTGACGATCCTCGAAACGAGCTTTTCCGGCATCGTCGAGGAGTGGCTTGGCACACAGGTCAAGGAAGGCGTCAAACGCTCGGACCTGTTCTCTGACGCCGAGAGCCGGGCTCAGAACCAGGAGCTGCTCAAGGCCTTTGCCAAGGGTGTTCGCACGGGGGTGGTCGGCGAGGAATTCAACCTCGATGACGATGCCTGGGAAGACCTGCGCGCGGTGCTCTCGGAGGTCAGCAAGGAGCGGGTCAGCCGCGGTGTGACGCCGACCGAGATGGCGACCTTCGTGCTGGCGCTGAAGACCCCGCTCTTCAACCGGCTGGAGGCGATGCTCGACGTCGAGCAGAGCGTGCTGATCCGCGACGTGCTGCTGGTGACCCGGCTGGTCGATGCCTTTGCGATCTACACCAACGAGATCTTCATCGGCGAGCGTGACCAGATCATCGAGCGCCAGCGCCAGGAGATGCTCGAGCTGTCGACCCCGGTGGTCGAGCTCTGGGACCGGGTGCTGACCCTGCCGTTGATCGGCACGCTGGATTCCGCCCGGGCGCAGGAGGTCATGGAGAACCTGCTGCAGACCATCCTCGAGCGTCAGGCCGAGGTGGTGATCATGGACATCACCGGCGTCGGCACGGTCGACACGCAGGTGGCTCAGCACTTGCTGCGCGCCGCCGCCGCGGTGCGGCTGATGGGCGCGGAATGCATCATCAGCGGCATCAGCCCGATGATCGCCCAGACCATGGTGCAGCTCGGCATCGACGTCGGCACGGTCTCGACCCGCTCGAGCATCCGCACGGCGCTGTCGGACGCGCTGCAGCGGGTCGGCTATGTGATCCAGAAGACCGAGGCCTCCTGAGGTGTCCGGCGTCACGTCGATAAACCTGGTCGAGAGCGCGCTGCTCGTGTCGATCCAGGACGACGTCACGGATACGGAAATCGTCGAACTGCAGGACATGCTCTCGCATCGGATCGCCAAGGAGAACGTCAAGGGCGTGATCCTCGACATCAGCTCGCTGGAGATCGTCGACACCTTCGTGGGCCGGGTCATCGCGCAGCTTGCGGGGATCTCGCGGCTGCTGGCCGCCGAGACCTTCGTGGTGGGCATGCGCCCTGCGGTGGCGGTGACCCTGGTCGAGCTCGGCATGTATCTCACCGAGACACGGACCGCGCTCAGCCTGACCCATGCGCTTGCGCAGTTGCGGCGTGATTGATCGCAAGCAAACAGCCAACAGGACCCTGCTTGCGGCCATGCCCCTCGCGACCAGTCGCGATGTCGTGGCTGCACGTCAGGCGGTGGCCCGTTTCATGAAGGACCGAGGGGCGAGCGCGCTTCGCATCACCCGTTTCGCGACGGCGGTGAGCGAGATCTCACGCAATGCCATCGTCCACGGCGGAGGCGGCGACATTTCGATTTATCTCGATGGCCGCAACGAGTATCTGCACGTCGAATGCCGGGACACGGGTCCGGGGATCGAAGACGTGACGCTGGCCATGACCGAGGGCTACACCTCGGGCGGGGGCCTCGGCCGGGGGCTCGGCGGGGCGAAACGGCTTTCGCACGGTTTCGAGATCCACTCCGTGCCGGGCGAGGGAACACTCGTGTCGATGAGCGTGAAACTATGAACCAGTGGGTCGAGATTGATGACCGCAGCGCAGTGGCCGTGATCCGCCGCCTCGCGCGGCGCCATGCCGCCGAAATGGGACTGCCGGAGCAGCGCATCGACGAGTTGGCCATCGTGGCCAGCGAGGCGACGACCAATGTCCTGCGCTACGCCGATCGGGGACGGGCGCTGATCGACGTGCAGCGCAACGCCGGGTCCGAGCGGCTGGTCATGATCTTCACCGACCGCGGTCCGGGGATCTCCGACATCGACCGAATGTTCCAGGACGGGGAAAGCTCGACGGATTCCGCGGGGCTGGGGCTGGGCGCGATCCGCCGCCTGTCGGACACTTTCGACATCTACAGCTCGGCCGAGAGCGGCACGACGATGGTCTGCACCTTCACAGCACGGCCCGAGGTCCCGGAGCTCGGGATCGACGCGGTGGCGCTGCGGGTCTGCCACCCGCAGGAGCAGGTGTGCGGCGATGACTTCCAGCTCCGCCAGACCCGCGGGGCGACGGATGTGCTGCTCTGCGACGGGCTTGGGCACGGCCCGGAGGCCGCGGCGGCGGCGGAAGAGGTGATGGAGGCGGCCCGGCGTGCCGGGGGGCTATCGCAGGATCCGGGCGCGACGATGCGGAAGATCACCGAGCAGCTCGTCGGGCGGCGCGGTGCGGTGGCGGCCATCGTCCATATCGCCCATCCGGAGATGACGATGAGCTATGCCGGGCTGGGGAATATCTCGACGCTCCTGATCGGGGCGCAGGGCGTGCGCCGCATGGCCGTGCGCGACGGGCGGATCGGGGCCGGGCCGACGCATGGCTACGAGGAGAAGGTGGAGCTGGCGGAGGGGGATCTGCTGATCCTGCACAGCGATGGTCTCAAGACATTGCGCGAGGCGCATTTCCCGCCGGGGCTGCTCAAGAAGAGCCCCATGGTGATCGCCGGCTTCTTCCTTGACCGGGCCTTCCGGGGCCGCGACGACGCGAGCATCGTGGTGATGCGCATCACCCGGGGACCCGAGCGATGAAATCCGAGAAGCTGGCCACGGTGAACCTCGAGAAGAGCGCCGATGTCGCGCGCCTGCGCGACGTGGCGATGACGCTGACGCACGTGCTGGGCTTCGGTGCCTTCGAGCGGACGCGGACGGTGACCGCCATCGTCGAGTTGGGCCGCAATGCCATCGAGCATGGCCAGAAGGGGCGGGCGACCTTCGCGCTGACCGAGGTGCGCGGCAAGCCGGCGCTGGACCTGACGGTGATTGACCAGGGCCGGGGCATCCCGCGCGAGCAGCTCGATCCTAACGGGGCGGTGGGCTCCTCCTCCTCCTCGGGCATGGGGCTGGGGCTGCGCGGGGTGCAGCGGATCGCCGAGCGGTTCGCGGTCGAGACCGGCCACGAGGGAACTCGGATCAACACGTCGTTCCTGCCCTTGGCGGCGCAAGCGGACAGCAGGCTGCTGGTCGCACGGGCCGCCGAGGCGCTGAGCGCGCTCAGCGCCAAGGATCCGACCGCGGCGCTCACCGAGGAGAACCGCGCGCTCACCGAGGGCATCGCCGACCGCGACCTGCTGATGCAGGAATTGCACCACCGGACGGGCAACAACCTGGCCCTGATCGTGGCGCTGATCCGCATGAGCAAGTCTCAGGCCGAGGCGGAGGAGACCCACCAGGTGCTGCGCGAGCTCGAGATCCGCGTCGGCTCGCTGGCCAAGGCGCACGAGTTGATGCAGCGCAGCGCAAGCGCCAGCGAACTCGACCTGTGCGACATGCTGCAGGAGGTCGCCGCGAACGCCGAGCGCGCCTTCAGCGGTGGTGGTCGGGCCGTGGTGATCGGGGTGGACTGCCCGCCGCTCGAATTGGAAAGCAAGCTGGCCATCGACATCGGTCTGATCGTCGGCGAGCTGATCACCAACGCGTACAAATATGCCTTTGTCGGGCGTGACAGCGGGCGGATTTCGGTGACGCTGAAGGGCGGCCTGCAAGAGGGGCTGGTCCTGAACGTCGCCGATGACGGGGTCGGCCTGCCGGAGGACGCGGAGCGTCCCGAACGCTCGCAGTCGCTGGGCTGGCGGATGATCCGCACGCTGACCTTCCAGCACGGGGCGACGCTGAGCGTCGATGGCGCGGGCGGGCTGAGCGTGCAGGTCAAGTTCCCGGCGCAGGGGTGAGCCGGGCGCAGAGCGGGTCTGGTCAGACCTTTGCCCGATAGGTGGCAGAACCAAGAGCTATTGGTGCCCGGTGCCCCTGCGCGGGATGATGCAGGCGAACCACAAGAGGTCCCACCGTGCCCGAAGCAACTGCCGCTACACTGGGGGCCGCCAATGCCGCCCCGCTCGAGACGCTGATCGCACTTGCTCAGCTTCCTCCGGAGGACTGCCCCGGCGAGGCGCTGCTCTTGGCCCGGGTTTCTCTGCTCGACTGGCTGATCTGCGGCATCGCAGGCGCTTCCGAGCCGGTGGCGGAGAAGATGCGGGCCTTTGCGGCGGCGGAGCAGGGGGGGCGACGGCCCGGCCTCGCTCTTCGGCGGCGGTATGGCCCCGGCGCGGATGGCGGCGCTGGTCAATGGCACCACCTCGCATGCGCTCGACTATGACGACACGCATTTCGATCACGTCGGGCATCTCTCGGTCGGCCTCTATCCCGCGGCGCTGGCGGTGGCGGAGGCCCGAGATGCCTCGGTGCTGGAGCTCAGCGCCGCGTTTCTCGTCGGAGCGGAGAGCGCGATACGGCTCGGCCGGGTGCTTGGGGCGGCGCATTACAACCGCGGCTTTCACCAGACCGCCACCGCCGGTGCTTTCGGCGCCACGGTCGCCGCAGGGCGGCTCGCGGGGCTCGACGACGCGCAGATGCGGGTGGCGCTCGGGCTCTGTGCGACGCGCGCCTCGGGGCTCAAGAGCCAGTTCGGCACGATGGGCAAGCCGCTCAACGCGGGGATCGCGGCGTCGAACGGTGTCGAGGCGGCGCAACTTGCCGCGCTGGGGCTGAGTTCGGCGGACGACGGCATCTTCGGGCAGCAGGGCTTCGTCGAGACCCATACGGACGCGCCCGGGGCCTTCCTTGGCGGGCTGACCGACTTTCGCTTCATGGACAACCGCTACAAGTTCCACGCCTGCTGCCACGGGCTGCACGCGATGATCGAGGGGCTGCGCGATATTGCCGGGCAGGTCGATCCTTCGCAGGTCGCGCGGCTGCATGTCCGGACCAATCCGCGCTGGTTGCGGGTCTGCGATCTGAAGGCGCCGCGCACAGGGCTCGAGGTGAAGTTCAGCTACGCCTGGCTGGCGGGCATGGTGCTGGGCGGGATGGAGACGGGCGAGGGCGGGCTCTACACCGATGCGCTGGCCGCGGATCCCGCACTGGCCGCCTTCGCGCGGAAGGTCGAGGTCACGGGCGATGCCGCGCTCGGGGATCAGCAGGGCGCGGGCACGCTTGTCCTGCGCGACGGGACGCGGATCGACTACAGCCACGATCTTGCCGCGCCGGTGCCGCCGGGCGAGCTGATGCTGCGGGTGGCCGCCAAGGCCCGGACGGTGCTCGGAGCGCGGGCGACGCCGGTGCTGAAGATGGCGGAGCGGATCGACCATGACCCGCGCGGTGTCTCGGCCCGGGAGATCGGCGCGCTGATCCGCGCCTAGAGCGGCGCGCTCAGACCAGCGTGCCCTCCCAGATGCCCCGCTGCACCAGCTCGCGCGCCACGTCGAGCGTGACCTGCTCCACCGCGCGGCAGGCGCGGGTCATCACCCGCGCCGGGTTCGACACGAGGTAGACCGGCCGCATCATGGTGGGCGCGACGATGGGTGCGCGCAAGAGTTCGCCGCGCTGGACGAAGTCCTGCGCCGCGACCGGGGCGAAGATCGTATAGCCCGAGCCGCGCGCGACCAGCTCCTTGATCTGGGTCATCGCGTCCATCTCGACCACGACGTTGAGCTTGATCCCGGCCTTGCTGCAGTAGCCCTCGATGGTGTTGCGCAGACCGTTCGAGGGCAGGATCATGTCGAGCGTCTGCAATTCGGCCAGAGGCACGGGGGTGCCCGGCGGCGTGTCCAGCGGCCAGGCGTCGGGTGCCGAGTAGAAGAACAGCTCCTCGTCCATGACATGCGTCGCCCGAAGCTGCCCTGCATCGGTCAGGTCGTAGAGAAAGCCGATGTCGACCGTGCCATCCTCGATCCAGGTCTTGAGATAGCCGCTCATCGCCTCGACCGCGCGCAGACGGACCTCGGGAAGTTCGAGCCGCACGGTCTCGGCCAGCGGCACCGACATGACCATCGAGCAGGACGGCGGCATGCCGAAGCCGACCCGGCCCCGCACCACGCCGCCCAGCTCGCGCATGTCGGCGATGCAGCGGTCGAGGCTGTCGCAGATCCGCCGCGCATGGTCGACGAAGACATGGCCCTCCTGGGTCAGCAGCGTGCCGCGCGGCGAGCGGTCCATGAGCTTGACGCCGAGCTCCTCCTCCATCCGCTGGATGTGCTGCGAGAGCGAGGGCTGCGCGACGCCGATGCTCTGCGCCGCGGCCGAGATCGAGGGCGCGTCGGCGATGGCGAGGAAATAGCGCAGCTGGCGAATGTCGATCATGCGTCGAACTCGATCACCTGGCGGATGGCGGTGCCCTGGTCGAGCTGGTCCATCGCGCGGTTGATGTCGCGCAGCTTCAGCCGGTGGGTCAGCATCTTCTCGACCGGCAGCTTGCCCTGCGCATGCAGCGAGAACATCCGCGGCAGGTCGCGCTGCGGCACGCAGGAGCCGATGTAGCTGCCCTTGAGCGTGCGCTCCTCGGCGACAAGTTGCAGCGCGTTCAGCGCCATGCGGGCGTCTGGGTGGGGGAGTCCGGCGGTGACGGTGGTGCCGCCGCGGCAGGTGCAGCCCCAGGCGGTCTCGAGCGCCTTGGTCGAGCCGGCGAGCTCGATGGCCACGTCGACGCCACCGCCGGTGGCGTCGCGCACCGCTTCGATCGTGTGGGCGTCGGCCTTGACCGCGCGCGTGGCGCCCATCTCGAGCGCGGTCTGCATCTTGGTCTCGAAGGGGTCGATGGCGATGATCTCGCCCGCGCCCGCCGCCACCGCCCCGAGGATCGCCGACAGGCCGACCCCGCCGAGGCCGAAGACCGCGACCTTGCTGCCCGGCGTCACACGCGCGGTGTTGAACACCGCGCCGGCACCGGTGAGCATGGCGCAGGAGAAGAGCGCCGAGATGTGCGGCGGCAGGTCGGCCTCGACCTTCACCAGCGATTGCCGGGCAAGCACCGCGTGGGTGGCGAAGGCGGATACACCGACGTGGTGGTGCACCGGCGCGCCGTCCATCGACAGGCGGCGGTGCCCGGTCATCAGCTCGCCGACGCCGTGGTGCTTCGCGGCGCGGGTGCAAAGCGCGGGGCGCCCCTCGGCGCAGGGCAGGCAGCTGCCGCAGCCGGGCGCGAAGATGCAGACCACGTGGTCTCCGGGGGCAAGATCGTCGACACCCGCGCCGACCTCCTCGACGTAGCCCGAGGCCTCGTGGCCCAGCACCATCGGCACCGGGCGCGGCCTTGTGCCGTTGATCACCGACAGGTCGGAATGACACACGCCCGCAGCGGCGATGCGGATGCGCACTTCGCCCGGCCCGGGGGCGGCGAGATCGAGCTCGCGCACCTCCAGCGCCGTCGCGGCCTCGAAATCGCGTTCAACTCCCCCGTGCAGAAGCACGGCAGCTTCAATCTTCATCAGGACCTCCTCCCAGGAGCCCGAGCGGCTCCGCTGCGCTCAGGCTAAGGTTTCGGGCGGGCGCCGAAACACCTTTCCGTAGGGGCATAGCATAAACCTATGACCGGAAGTGCTCCAAGATATTGGCGGCGGTTCGCGCTCTGACCCTAGGCTCTTTCACAACTCGGGCTCTGGGAGGACGCCATGGGGGCTCACCCTCGAGGAGCACGCGCGGCGGCGCCGGCGTGGAGGATGAGCCGCCGGAGGCCGAGCATACCGACAGGCTGATGCAGCAGGTCCAGCACGGCATCCATGCCCGCAAGCGCGGGGCGCCGTGCCGAGGATCATCACCCCGTTCGCGATCCGCGGGCGGGACAGACACAGGGAGGAGACCACCATGAAGACACTATTGACCACATCGGCGCTCTGCGTGGCGATGCCGCTGGCGGCGATGGCCGCGGACAAGCCCGAGACGCTGAAGATCGGAATGACCACGTTCCTGACAGGGCCGGCCTCGGTCTTCGGGGTGCCGGCGCGGGATGCCATGGACATCTTCGTCGAGAACCTCAACGCCGAGGGCGGCATCAACGGGGTGCCGATCGAGGTGACCTACATCGACGAGGGCGCGGGCGCCGAGGCGCTGACCTCGGAATACCGCCGTGTGGCGCAGACTGAGGGTGCCGAGGTGATGCTGGCCTCGATTTCCTCGGGCAACTGCCAGACGCTGGCGCCGCTGGCCGAGGACCTGAAGGTGCCGAACCTGATGTGGGACTGCGGCACGCAGCGGATCTTCGAGGAGCAGAGCTACGACTACGTGTTCCGTCCGCAGGGCAACGCCACCTCCGAGATGCTGGCCGCCGTCGCCTACCTGCTGAAGACGCACCCCGATTTCGAGACCATCGCCGTGGTGAACCAGGACTACGCCTGGGGCCGCGACAGCTGGGACATCTTCCACACCGCGCTCGAGGCGATGAAGCCCGGGGTGAAGGTGGTGGGCGAGTTCTTCCCCAAGTTCGGCGCGCCGGACTTCTCGACCGAGATTTCGCGCCTGCAGGCGCTGCGGCCGGACGTGGTGCTCTCGACCTCCTGGGGTGGCGATCTCGACACCTTCGTGCAGCAGGCCTTCCAGCGCGGGCTGATGAACACCTCTACCTTCGTGCTGCCGCTGGCGGAAAGCTCGCTGGAGCGGCTCGGCAGCAGCCTGCCGGCTGGCCATATCGTCGGCGCGCGCGGCGATCACTACTTCCTGCACCCCGAGCGCCGCGATGATGCCGACTTCAAGGGCTTCATGGAGCAGTACAAGGACGCCACGGGCGACATCCCCGTCTACTCGGTGTTCCACGCGAGCCAGGCCTTTGCCGCGCTGAAGACCGCCTACGAGAAGGCGATTGCCGACAATGGCGTGGACTGGCCGGACGAGGACCAGCTCTTGGCGGCGCTCGACGGGCTCGAATTCCAGGGCCTCGGCCGTGCGCTGCACCTGCGCGAGGATCACCAGGGCGTCGAGTCGCAGCTCATGGGCACCAGTGCGCAGACCGGCGAGTACCCCTTTGCCACGCTCGAGAACATCATGATCTTCGATGGCGAGGGCCTGCTGCCGCCGGTCGGCGAGGCTTCGATCGACTGGATCAAGGGGCTCGATGCGAGCTTTGCCGACGGGCTGTCGGTGAAGACCTACGAGAACTGAGGCGGTCCGGTCCGGCCCCGCGCCGGACCGGACAACCGACGTGGCCGGCGTGACCGTCGGCCGAGCTGAGGACATCGGCGGGCTGCCCGCCGGACCGGGCCATGGCGCGCGCCCCCGGCGCTCTCCAAGACACTTCCGAACGGCCCACCAACAAGAGGCGGTCTCATGAACCTGACCATCTTCCTGCTCGCGCTTTTCGACGGGATTTCCTACGCGGCGCTGGTCTTCATCGTCGCGCTGGGGCTGACGCTGATCTTCGGCGTGATGCGCATCCTCAACGTGGCGCACGGCTCGCTCTACGCCATCGGGGCCTACGCCACGGTCTCGCTGACTGGCTTCTTCCTCGCGCTCGGCTTCGCCCCTGTCTTCGCCTTTCCGCTGATGCTGGTCTCGGCGGTGCTGGTCGGCGTGCTGCTCGGCGGGCCGATCGAATGGCTGCTGCTCAGGCGCATCTACGACAAGCCCGAGGTGTTGCAGCTGCTGGTGACCTTCGCCGTCTTCATGATCCTCGAGGATGTGCAGCGGCTGCTCTGGGGCACCCAGCCGTATTTCCAGGCAAGCGCGCTGCAGGCGCTCGGCAACGTCACGGTCTTCGGGGTGACCTACACGGTCTACCAGCTGATCCTGCTGCCGCTCGTCGCGATCTGCCTGCTCTTCGGGCTGCGCTTCTTCCTGCGCCACACGGTGATCGGCAAGCTGATCCTCGCAACGACAGAGGATCGCGAGGCCGCGCAATCCATCGGCATCGATGCCGACCGGGTGTTCCTCTTCACCTTTGTCGTCGGCGCGGTGCTGGCCGGGCTCGGCGGCGCGCTGGCCTCGCCCACGACCTCGATCCTGCCGGGCATGGGCGCGGACATGATCGTGCTGTCCTTCGCCGTTGTGGCGACCGCCGGCCTTGGCCAGATCGAGGGGGCGGCGGTGACCGCGCTGATGATCGGCCTCGGGCGCTCCTTCGCCGTCTACGTCTGGCCCGAGGTTGCCGTTCTCGTGCCCTATCTCATCATGGTGCTGGTCCTGCTGGTCCGGCCCGAGGGGCTCTTCGGCAGCCCTGTCGCCCGCAAGATCTGAGGACGCGACATGAGCGATATTTCCCGACACACCACCGCGCGAGGCGACGTCAAATCCGGCGGCATGCCCTCGCTGCGCGCGCTGCTGACTCTTCTGGCCGTGCTGCTGCTGGCGGCAGTGCCCTTCATCGCCCCCTCGATGCAGCTGCTGATCAACCTTGCGCTGGCCAAGGGCATCGCCGTGCTCGGCGTGACGGTGCTGCTGCGGGCCGGGCAGGTGTCCTTCGGCCACGCGCTGTTCTTCGGCATCTCGGCCTATGCCGGGGCCTTCCTGATGGCTTCGCTGCCCGGGGCCGACCTGATCCTCGTGCTGATCGCCGGGGTGCTCGGCGCGGCGCTGAGCGGGCTGCTGGTCGGGCTCTTCGTGGTGCGCTACCGGGGCATTTTCTTCGGGATGCTGAACCTTGCCTTCTCGATGATCTTCTGGTCGATCCTCGAGAAGTTCTACCACGTCACCGGCGGTGCCGACGGCATCCGCCTGCCGCGGCCGACGGTGCTCGGCATGGCGCTGGAGCGGTCGGGCTTCGAGGCGGTGATCTTCTACCTGTCGATCGCGCTGATGGTGGGGCTCGGCTGGTTCACCCTGCGCTGGTTCGCCTCGCCGGTGGGGCAGATTTTCCAGACCATCAAGACCAACGAGACGCGGCTCGAATACCTCGGCCTCTCGCCCAAGCGCGTGCTGCTGTCGGGCTACCTGCTCTCGGCGATCCTCTGCGGCGTCGGCGGCTCGCTGATGGCGATGACCCAGGGCGTGGTGACGCCGGAATACGTCTGGTGGGTACGCTCGGCCGAGATGGTCTTTATCGCCGTGCTCGGCGGCGCGGGCTCGGTGCGCGGGGCCTTCATCGGCGCGCTGATCTACGAGATCGTGCGGGTCTATGCCTCGGCCTATGCCGGAGACATCTGGCAGATGCTGCTCGGGGCCTTCCTGCTGGTCATCATCCTTTTCGCGCCGAAGGGCATCATGGGCATCGCCGACGGGCTCATTCACCGCGGCGGCAAGCGCCGCGCCACCACCGCGGAGGAGGCACGATGACCGCGACCAACAAGGCGGGCACCGCCAAGCCACCGCTGCTGGAAACGCGCGAGCTGATGATCAAATTCGGAGGGGTGACCGCGGCCAATAATGTCTCGATGCAGATCGAGGCGGGGCGCAACCTTGCCATCATCGGCCCCAACGGCGCGGGCAAGACCACCTTCCTCAACATCTGCACGGGCTGGATCAAGCCGCGCTCGGGCAAGGTGTTTCTCGAGGGCGAGGACATCACCCCGCTGCCGCCGCGCAAGATCGTACGGCGCGGCGTGGCGCGGGCCTTCCAGATCCCGCAGCTGTTCACCGAGCACACCGCGCTCGAGAACCTGCTGATCTCGGCGGCGGCGCGGGAGGGGCTGCGCAACCCGCTGCAGAACCTGCACAACATCCGCCAGCGCGACGAGATGATGCACCTTCTCGACCTCGTGCATTGCACGGATGTGGCGGACCGGGTGGTGGTCGAGCTCTCGGAAGGGCAGCGCAAGCTGATCGACATCGCCGTGGCGCTGGCGCTGAAGCCGCGGCTGCTGCTGATGGACGAGCCGACCTCGGGGGTGGCCTCGTCGCAGAAGCACGAGGTGATGGAGATCCTCGTCGGCGCGTTGGCCGAGGCCGGGGTGACCTCGGTCTTCGTCGAGCACGACATGGGCATCGTCGCCCGCCATGCCGACGAGGTGGCGGTGTGGAACGCGGGCAACGTGCAGCTGCGCGGCACGCCGCAGGAGATACTCGAACATCCCGACGTGATCCGGGACGTCATCGGCGAGGAGGTGGCCTGATGCTGGAATTTCGCAATGTGACCGCCTCGATCGGCATCATCGAGATCCTGCGGGACCTCAACTTCCGCATCGAGCCCGCCGAGACGCTGGCGCTGATCGGACGCAACGGCGCGGGAAAGACGACCTTGCTGCGCACGATCATGGGCTTCACCAGGGTGACAGGCGAGCTGCTCTTCGACGGCAAGCCGCTGACCCCGGTGGCGCCGCCCAAGCGGCCAGGGCTGGGGATCGGCTACTCGCCCGAGGACCGGCGGCTGTTCTCGGCCTTTACCGTCGAGGAGAACATCCTTCTGCCCGCCGATGCCGCACGGCTCGGCTCGGCAGAGACGAAGCGGCGGCTGGACAAGGTCTACGACATCCTGCCCGAGCTGAAGGAGATGGCAGGCCGCCCCGCCGGCAATGTCTCGGGCGGGCAGGGCAAGATGGTCGCCCTTGCCCGGGCGCTGATGCTCGGCACGAAACTGGTTATGCTGGACGAGCCCTTCCAGGGGCTCGCCCCGGCGCTGGCCCTGCGCTACGCCGATGCGCTGCGCGCCCTGCGCGACAGCGACCGCAGCATCACCCTCATCATCACGGAATCCAATCCCTCGCTGCTGCGCGGCTTTGCCAGCCGGACGCTGGTCATCGAACGCGGCGAGGTCGGCGAAGGGTCACTCGACCCGGAAAGGAAAAGCGCATGAAAGATTTCCCTGTCAGCACGCGCAGCCTCGTGCTGCCGAAGCCGCTCAACCTCATCGGCAATGACTTCCGCCCTGCCGCGTCGGGGGCCGAGATGGAGGTGCTCTCGCCGCTCGACGGCCTGCCTTTCACCACCATTGCCGACAGCGGCCCCGAAGATGTGGATGCGGCGGTGGCGGCGGCGCGGGCGGCCTTTGACGGCGGCACCTGGAGCAAGCTTTCGGCGGCGGAACGCGGCCGGCTCATGCTGAAGCTCTCGGCGCTGATCCTCGAACACGCCGAGGACCTGGCGCAACTCGAGACCGCGGACAACGGCAAGCCGATCGTTCAGGCCCGCGCCGACATGCAGGTGACCGCGCGCTACTTCGAGTTCTACGGCGGCGCGGCGGACAAGGTGCATGGCGAGATCATCCCCTTCCAGCCCGGCTACAACGTCGAGGTGCAGCGCGAGCCGCATGGCGTCACCGGCCACATCATCCCCTGGAACTACCCGGCGCAGATGTTCGGCCGCTCGGTCGCGCCGGCGCTGGCCATGGGCAATGCGACCGTGCTCAAGCCCGCCGAGGACGCCTGCCTCACGGCGCTGCGGATCGGCGAGCTGGCGGTCGAGGCGGGCTTCCCGCCCGGCGCGCTCAACATCGTTACCGGGCGCGGCGAGGTCGCGGGAAAGGCGCTCTCCGAACATCGCGGCATCGATTTCATCTCCTTCACCGGCTCGCCCGAGGTGGGGGTGATGATCCAGACCGCCGCGGCGCGCAACTTCATCGGCTGCACGCTGGAGCTGGGGGGCAAGTCGCCGCAGATCCTCTTCGAGGATGCCGACCTTGAAGCCGCGATCCCGGTGGTGGTCAAGGCGCTGATCCAGAACGGCGGGCAGACCTGTTCGGCGGGCTCGCGGGCGCTGGTGCACCGCAGCCTCTGGGACCGGGTCGTGGCCGAGCTGAAGACCGCCTTCGAGGCCATCGAGGCCAGCGCCTCGGACGAGGCTGCGGTGCTTGGTCCGCTGATCTCGGCCAGGCAGAAGCGCCGGGTCGAGGGCTATATCGCCGATGCCGACGCGCCGCTGATCGCGCGCGGCGGCATCGCGGCGGAGGCGCCTGAGGGTGGCTATTACGTGGCACCCGCCATCTTCGGGCCCTGCGCCCCGGACGCGCGGATCGCGCAGGAAGAGGTCTTTGGCCCGGTGCTGGCGATGATCCCCTTCGATGACGAGGCCGAGGCGATCCGCATCGCCAACGGCACCGACTACGGGCTGGTCGCGGCGGTCTGGACCCGCAACGGGGCCCGGCAGCAGCGTGTCGCCAAGGCGCTGCGCTGCGGGCAGGTGTTCATCAACGGTTACGGCGCGGGCGGCGGCGTCGAGCTGCCCTTTGGCGGCATCCGCAAGTCCGGACACGGCCGCGAGAAGGGCTTCGCGGCGCTGCTGGAGTTCTCCCACATCAAGACGGTCGTGAACAACCACGGCTGATCGGCCGGGACTGCCAGAGAGATCAAACGACTGTGCCGGCCCGTGGGGGCCGGCCCGAAAGACATGGCTAGGAGAAAGACGTGAGACTTCAGGGCAAGACAACCATGATCACCGGCGCGGCCTCGGGCTTCGGCAAGGGCATCGCCGAGGTCTACATCCGCGAGGGCGCCAAGGTCGCCGTCGCCGACCTCAACGCCGAGGGCGCGCGCGCCGTCGCCGAAGAACTCGGGCCGAATGCCATCGCGGTCACTTGCGACGTGTCCAAGGCCGATCAGGTCGAGGCGGCGGTGGCGCAGACCGCCGAGGCCTTCGGCAGCCTCGACATCGTCGTCAACAACGCTGGCTGGACCAACCCCAACAGACCGCTGATGGAGACCGACGAAGAGACCTTCCGGCGGATCTACGACATCAACGTGCTGTCGATCTTCCACATGACCAAGACCTGCGTACCGCTCTGGCGCAAGCAGGGCGGCGGGGTGATGCTGAATGTCGGCTCGGTGGCGGGCATCCGGCCGCGGCCCGGCCTGACATGGTACAATTCCTCGAAGGGCGCGGTGAACATCATGACCAAGTCGCTGGCGGTCGAGCTGGCGCCCGATGGAATCCGGGTCTGCGGCATCGCGCCGGTGATGGGGGTCACGGGGCTCCTCGAACAGTTCATGGGCATGCCCGACACGCCGGAGAACCGGCAGAAATTCCTCGCGACCATTCCCATGGGGCGCTTCTCGGAGCCGCGCGACGTGGCCAATGCCGCGCTCTATCTCGGCTCGGACGAGGCGGATTTCATCACCGGGGTGATCCTCGAGGTCGATGGCGGCCGTACCGTCTGAGGCGCTAGCCCAAGCCAAGGGAGACAGCCCATGCCAAGCCGCAAGATGCTCGACGCGACGCGTCAGGCGACAGGGCAGGGCGCAACGCCCGAAACCAGCGTCGTCACGGCGAAGATCCTCGAATTTCTCGCCGCCGAAGAGGTGCGGCGGGTGCTCGACATAGGCTGCGGCAGGGGAGACCTTGCCGCGGCGCTGGTGAGGCGCGGATACGCCGTCACCGGGGTCGACCCGCTGGCGGCATCGCTCGACATCGCGCGTGGCCGGGCGCCGGGGGCGGAATTCCTGCAGGCGAGCGCGGAGGCGATCCCGGCGCGCGTCCGCAGTTTCGGGGCCGCCGTCTTCCTCAATTCCCTGCATCATGTCCCTGCGGCACAGATGCTTCCCGGGCTTTCCGAGGCCTGGCGCCTGCTGCGCCCGCGCGGGCTGCTGCTGGTGATCGAGCCTCTGGCGCAGGGCAGTTTCTTCGAGGCGATGCGCCGGGTGGACGATGAAACCGAGGTGAGGTCCCGCGCGCTCGCGGCGCTGGAGAGCTTCGCCGGCGGGGTGCGCTGCGAGACAATCGCGGACCTGCGGCTCGACCGGGTCAGCCATTTCGCCTCGGAAGAGGCTTTCGTCACCTACCTCTGCGCCGCCGATCCCGAGCGCCGCGCGGCGATCGGGGCTGACCCCGAGGCGGTGACGCGCGATTTCCTGCATTGGGCGGACACCTCGGATGGCAGGCCGCCCTATGTGCTCACACAGCCGCACCTCGTCCGGGCGCTGCGCAAGCTCGACTGACCTAGGAGGCGCGCGCGAGAATGGCGCGGGCGCGCTGGCGTACCGGCTCGTCGACCATGGCGCCGTCGACCGCCACCGCCCCGTCGCCCGAGGCCAGCACCCGCGACGCCCAGTCCAGTTCGGAGGGCGTTGGCGCGAAACCGCTGCGGACCGGCGCGACCTGCCGTGGATGGATGCAGAGCTTGCCGCCCATGCCGAGGCAGCGGGCATGGCGGCTGTCGTCCTCGGCGATCGCCGGGTCCGAGAGGTCCGCGGTCACCCCGTCGAGCGGCGCGGCGATGCCCGCGAGGCGCGAGGCGATGACCAGTTCGAGCCGCACCGGGCGCAGCGTCTCGCGCAGGTGCTCGCAGCCGATGTCGGCGCAGAAGTCGATGGAACCGAAGGCGAGCCGTGCCGTGTCCGGGCAGGCGGCGATTTCGCGCGCTGCGGCAAGGCCGCGGGCGCTTTCGATCAGCGGCAGGATCGGGTGGCCGGTTCGCCGCGCGACCGTGGCAACGGTCTCGGGATCCTCGGCCTTGGGCAGCATGATCGCGGTGAAGGGCAGGGCGGCGGCGGCCTCGAGGTCGGCCTCGTGCCAAGGCGTGCCGGCGGGGTTGATCCGGACCAGCACAGGAAGCTCGGTGAAGTCGCAGGTGAGCGCCGCGCGGGCGGTCTCCTTGGCGTCGAGCGCCACCGCGTCCTCGAGATCGAGGATCACCGCGCAGGCGCCGGAGCCCGCTGCCTTGGCGAAGCGATCGGGGCGGTCGGCGGGCACGAAGAGCGGGGCGCGGAGGGTGTCGAGGGTTACCATCTGGCGGTCGCCTCCATCGCCACGGGCCCGCCGGGGCGCGCGGTCCAGAGCGCGAGGCCCTCGGGCGTGTCGCGGGCGTTCAGGATGACATCCGCCGTGTCGAAGAGCGGCGATAGGCTGCGGAAGCGGAACTCGGTCGGCGCTGCGCCGCGCAGGTCGGCGGCATATTGGGCCAGGAGCGTCGCCTGCAGGGGGCCGTGCACGATCAGCCCGGGGTAGCCTTCCTTGCCGGTGACATAGGGTTGGTCGTAGTGGATGCGGTGACCGTTGAAGGTGAGCGCCGAATAGCGGAACAGCAGCACGGGATCGGTCGCGATCTCCTTGCTGTGGACGCCGGGCGCGGCGGTTTCGGGCGCGGTCTTCGGTGCGCCGGTGTCGATGCCGCGGTAGACGATGTCCTGCCGCTCGGTGACCGCCGGGCCGCCTTCGTCGGAAATCTCGTGCTCGACGGTGACGAAGCAGAGCGGGCCGGTGCGGCCCTGCTTGAGCACCACGTCGCGGATGGTGGAGAGACGCGTGACCAGGCTGCCGATGCGCAGCGGGCGGTGGAAGGTGAGGGCGCCGCCCGCCCACATGCGCCGGGGCAGCGGCACCGGAGGCAGGAAGCCGCCGCGCGCCGGATGGCCATCGGGGCCAAGCTCTTCGGCGGGCACCGCGGGCTGCGTTAGGCAGAGGTGGATCATCAGCGGCGCCTCGGCGCCCTCGTCCATCGGTCCGCCGCGGGCAAAGGTGGCGTTGAACCGATCGACGAGCGCCGGGGTGAGATGCTCGGAGCGGGTCTCGGTCCGGCCGATCCAGCGGCGCAGCGGGTCGATGTCGATCTCGGGTGCGGTTTCTGTCGCCGGTGCGTTCATGGTCATTTCTCCGTCTCGTACTGCGGCTCGGGCAGGGCGGGGACCGGGCCATAGCTGCGGGTCTCGCCGGTCACGCGCGGCGCCGGGGCCGGCAGGAAGACCGCGCCGTTCGGCGTGTCGACCCGGATCCGGCGCAGGTGCGGATGGGCCGAGAGCCCGGCCATGCCGTTTACCGATGCCATGGCCACATCCGCCCTGTCGAGTGCAGCCATCGCTGCCTCGTGGCTCATCGAGGCAAAGGCCTCCGCGACGAGGCCATCGGTCTCGGGCCGGTTCTCGACCCGCGCGACATTGGTGGCAAAGCGGGGGTCGCGGCCAAGCTCGGGTCGCTGCAGGAAATGCTCGCAGAGCATCCGCCATTCCCGGTCGCTCTGGATCGAGATGAGGATGAGCTGGCCGTCGCTTGTCTCGAAGGCGCTGTAGGGCGAGATCGAGGGATGCGCCAGGCCGACACGCTTGGGGGTCTTGCCGCCCTCGTGGTTGAGCAGCGGCACAGTCATCCATTCGGCCATGACATCGAACATCGAGACCGAGATCGCCGCGCCCCTGCCGGTGATGCCGCGGGCGATGAGCGCCTCGAGAATGGCGGCATGGGCGGTGGCACCGGTGGCGACATCGACCACAGACATGCCCACGCGGGCCGGCTCCGTCGGGCCACCGGTGATCGAGCAGAGTCCCGACTCCGCCTGGATCAGCAGGTCATAGGCCTTGCGGTCGGCCATCGGCCCGCCCTCGCCATAGCCGGTGATCGAGCAGGTGATGAGCCGCGGATAGTCTCGGGCCAGCCGCTCGGGCGTGAAACCGAGCCGCCCGAGCGCGCCGCGCTTGAGGTTCTGCACCAGCACGTCGGCGTCTTCGAGCAGCCGGGCCAGCTCGGTCCGGCCCGCCTCGGACCTGAGGTCGAGCGCAACCGAGGTCTTGCCCCGGTTGAGCCAGACGAAATAGCTCGACTGCCCGGCGGCAACGTCGTCGTAGCCGCGGGCAAAGTCGCCCTCGGGACGCTCGATCTTGATCACCTCGGCGCCGGCATCGGCGAGGCGCGAGGTGGCAAAGGGCGCCGCCACCGCCTGCTCGACGGCGACGACCTTGAGGCCGGTGAGGGGCAGCGTCATCAGAAGCTCCGCGGCAGGCCGAGGACATGCTCGGCGACGTAGGACAGGATGAGGTTGGTCGAGATAGGGGCGACCTGGTAGAGCCGGGTCTCGCGGAACTTGCGCTCGACGTCATACTCGCAGGCGAAGCCGAAACCTCCGTGGAACTGGATGCAGGCGTTGGCGGCCTCCCAGCTGGCTTTCGCGGCAAGGTATTTCGCCATGTTGGCCTCGGTGCCGCAGGGCTTGCCCTCGTCGAAGAGCGCGCAGGCCTTGTAACGCATGAGGTTGGCGGCCTCGACCTCGATGTAGCTCTCGGCGATGGGGAACTGCACCCCCTGGTTCTGACCGATCGGGCGGCCGAAGACCTCGCGCTCGCACACGTATTTCGACACCCGGTCAATGAACCAGTAGCCATCGCCGATACATTCCGCCGCGATCAGCGTACGCTCGGCATTGAGCCCGGTGAGGATGTACTTGAAGCCCTTGCCCTCCTCGCCGATCAGGTTCTCCTCGGGGATCTCGAGGTTGTCGAAGAACAGCTCGTTGGTCTCGTGGTTGACCATGTTGGGGATCGGGCGCACCTCCATGCCCGTCTTCATCGCCTCCTTGATGTCGACGAGGAAGATCGACAGCCCCTCGGATTTCTTTTTCACCTCCGAGAGAGGCGTGGTGCGGGCGAGCAGGATCATCAGGTCGGAATGCTGCACCCGGCTGATCCAGACCTTCTGCCCGTTGATCATGTAGCGGTCGCCCTTCTTGACGGCGGTGGTCTTGATCTTGGTGGTGTCGGTGCCGGTGGTCGGTTCGGTCACGCCCATCGACTGCAGCCGCAGCTCGCCCGAGGCCAGCTTTGGCAGGATGCGGCGGCGCTGCTCCTCGGAGCCGTGCCGCACCAGCGTGTTCATGTTGTACATCTGGCCGTGGCAGGCGCCGGAGTTGCCGCCGGCGCGGTTGATTTCCTCCATGATCACCGAGGCCTCGGTCAGCCCCAGCCCCGAGCCGCCGTATTCCTCGGGGATCAGCGCGGCCATCCAGCCCGCCCTGGTCAGCGCGTCGACGAAGTCTTCCGGGTAGCCGCGGGCCTCGTCGATCCTGCGGTGGTACTCGTCGGGAAACTGGGCGCAGAGCGCGCGCACCGCGTCGCGAATGTCCTGAAAGTTCTCTTCAACGTGCTGAAGCACCGCGCTCTCCTTCCGTAGATGTTTGCGCTTTGGGGGCGCCTTGGACTGCACAGTGCCGCATCGCGGCGGATCTGCGGAAATACGGGTTTGTCATGGGGGCCATATGCTCAGTCTATGGCCCCCTCGGTTGACGTGCGGGGAGCGCTTTCAGGCCCCGGAGGCGGTGGGCTCCCGGCGCCAGCGCGCCGGGCCGAGGCGGTGCACCGACTGCCCGCTGCTGTCTACCGCCACGGTCACCGGCATGTCGCGGACCTCGAACTCGCGCACCGCCTCCATGCCCAGATCCTCGAAGGCAACCATGCGCGCGCCGTGGATCGCGCGGGACACCAGCACCGCCGCGCCGCCGACGGCGATGAGATAGGTGGCTCCGGCCTTGGCGATGCGCTCGACCGTATCCGACCCGCGCTCGGCCTTGCCGATCATCGACAGCAGCCCCTGATCGAGCATCATCTGCGTGTAGCCGTCCATCCGGGTCGAGGTGGTCGGCCCGGCGGGCCCGACGACCTCGGAGCCGACCGGGTCCACGGGGCCGACGTAGTAGATCACCCGGCCGCGCAACGAGAAGGGCAGCGCCTCGCCGCGCGCGAGGATCTCGCTGATCCGCCGGTGTGCGGCATCGCGTCCGGTGAGAATGTGTCCGCTCAGCAGCAGCGTCTCGCCGGGCTGCCAGTCGGCCATCTCCGCCTTGGTCAGCGTGTCGACGTTCACCCGGCGCAGGGTGCCTTCCGCCGCCCCGCCATCGATCTCGGGCCAGAGAGAGAGGTCGGGCGGATCGAGATAGACCGGCCCGGCGCCGGTGAGCGTGACCTTGGCGTGGCGGTTGGCGGCGCATTGCGGCATCAGCGCCACCGGCTTCGAGGCAGCGTGGGTCGGATAGGAGGAGACCTTGACGTCGACCACCGTGGTCAGCCCTCCGAGCCCCTGGGCCCCGATCCCGAGATCGTTGATCCGGTGGTAGAGCTCGATCCGCAGCTCCTCCTCGGCGGTGTCGGGGCCGCGCTCGATCAACTCGTGCATGTCGATCTCATCCATCAGCGCGCGCTTGGCGAGCAGCATGGCCTTCTCGGCGCTGCCGCCGACGCCGACCGAGATCACCCCGGGCGGGCACCAGCCCGCGCCGAGCCCCGCCACCGTCTCGACAACCCAGTCGGCGACCGGGGCGGCGGGATTGAGCATGGTGTAGCGCGCCTTGTTTTCCGAGCCGCCGCCCTTTGCTGCCACCATCAGCTCGAGCGTGTCACCAAGGCAGCTTTCCACGTGGGTCACGGCGGGTGTGTTGTCGCGGGTGTTGCGGCGCCCGAAGATCGGGTCGGCGACCATCGAGGCGCGCAGCGGGTTGCCCGCGTCGAGATAGGCAAGGCGAACGCCGTCATTGATGCACTGCTCAAGCGTGCGGTTGCCGGAGATTGTCGCCGACTGGCCGAGCCGGGCGAACACCGTGACCATGCCGGTGTCCTGGCAGACCGGCCGGTTGCCGAGGGCCGCCATCCGCGCGCTTTGCAGAATCTGGCCGATCGCGTCGCGGGCGGCGGGGCTTTCCTCGCGGCGGTAGGCGTCCGAGAGCCGCCGGATGTAGTCCGGCGCGTGATAGACCGCGATGTACTGAAGCGCCGCGCGGATTGTTTCGGTGATGTCCTCGCCTTTGATCGTGCTCATTTGGGCTCCCTCCCTTGCGCGGGCAAGAATGCGGCAGCGCGCGGCGATTTGCGAGGGGGTGAGCCAGAGCGCCGTCCTATGGCGGCGTGACCGGCACGCAATGGGTCACCGGGAGCCCGGGTCAGGACAGGTTGTCGATGAGTTTCTGCAGCACGCGCAGCCCGCTCGCGATCTCCTCCGGGCTCATGTCGCGGGTCATCTCTGCCTCGTAGCGCTGCGCCTCCTGCATGAGGCGGCCCACCACGTCCTCGCCCTGCGGCGTCAGCCACAGGCCGTTGGCGCGGCGGTCATATTTCGAGGGGCGCCGTTCGATCAGCCCCTCGGCGGAGAGCTGGTCAAGGATGGTCACGAAGCTCGATCGCGGCAGGGCCACCGCCTCGGCGATCCGGCTCTGAGGTTGGCCGGGGTGGGCACGGATCACCGACAGCAGCCCCAGATAGCGCGGCGCCCGCCCATAGTCGGTCAGCCGCTGCTCGAATCCGCGGAACGCGAGGATCTGCGCGAGCCGCAGCTTGTAGCCGAGGGTCTGCTCGGCCTCTCCCGCGTCGAGGCGCACCTGGCGATCTTGGCGGTCTGGGCTGGCGGACACCGGCACGGACATCCTCCGCGATTTTGTTTTACATCGAACAGTTCCATTACGTACAGTACCGCATGGACTTCGTCCATCCTGAGTCGACCCGGAGGGAGGAACGTGTCGATGGGAGTGACCGCCACAGGTCTGTCGCACTGGCTGCCCGAGGCGTCGGCTGCGCCGCTGCGCGAAACGACGCTGGGGGCCCTGCTGGCCGAGCGCGCCGCGGCGCTGCCGGAGCGCCCGGCGCTCATCTTCGATGATCCGCAGGCACAAGCAACATGGACCTACGCGCAGCTTGACGCCGAGGTCACGCGGCTCGCGAAGGCACTGCTGGGCCACGGGATCGCGCCGGGGCAACGCGTGGCGGTGATGGCCGCCAACTGCCCCGAGTGGGTGCTTCTCGAATATGCGCTGGGTCGGATCGGCGCGGTACTGGTGACGGTAAACCCGTCGTTCCGGCAGGGCGAGCTCGACTACCTGCTGCGGCAGGCGCGGGTCTCGGCGCTCTTCGTGGCGGGGGTCTTCCGGGGCTTCGATCTCGGGGCGATGCTGGCGGAGATGCTGCCCGGGCTCGACCATGGGCGCCCGGATGGCGGCTCGGCCTATCCTGATCTGAGGCTCGTCGTGCAAATCGGTGCGGCCCCGGTTCCGGGGGCGCTGCCTTTTGCAAAGTTTCTGGAGGAAGCGCCGACGGTCTCGGGCATCGCGCTCGCCGAGGCCGCGCAGGCTGTGCGCCCCGAGGACGTGCTGCAGATCCAGTATACGTCGGGAACCACCGGCAAACCCAAGGGGGCGATGCTCACCCACCGGGGCACGATCAACAACGCGCTGCTGGCGGCGCAGCGGGCCGGGTATCGCGAGACCGACGTGATGGTCTCGGCGATGCCGCTCTTTCACACCGCGGGCTGCGTGTGCAACGTGATGGGGATGCTGGCCGCTGGGGGGGTGCCTCGTTGTCATGGCCGATTTCGACGCGGGACGGCTGCTCGACCTCATCGAGCGCCACGGCGGGACGATCACCAACGGCGTGCCGACCATGTATATCCGCATGCTGCAGGACCCGAGGTTGATGGCCGGGGAGCGTGACCTTGCGCGCTGGCGGATCGCCTACACCGGGGGCACCTCGATCCCGCCGCAGGTGATGCTCGAGCTGCACGCCCGGGTCGGCTGCGAGCCGGTGATCATCATGGGGATGACCGAATGCAGCCCGATCATCACTCAGACGGTGCCCGAGGAGCCGCTGGACGCGCGGGTAAGGAGCGCAGGGGTGCCGCTGCCCCATGTCGAGATTCGCATTGTCGATCCGGCGAGTGGCGAGACCTGCCCCGTCGGCGCCGAGGGCGAGTTGCAGATCCGCGGCTTTCTGGTGACGGCGGGCTACTTCGACATGCCGGAACAGACCGGAGCGACGATCGATGCCGAGGGTTGGCTGAAGAGTGGCGATCTGGCGGTGATGGACGCGGAAGGGCACCTGCGCATCATCGGACGGATCAAGGACATGCTGATCCGCGGCGGCGAGAACATCTATCCCGTCGAGATAGAGGATTGGCTGATGCAGCACCCCGCCATTGCCGAGGCGCAGGTGGTCGGCGTGCCCGACCCGGAGTTCGGCGAGGAGATTTTCGCCTTCATCGTGCCGCGCTCGGGGCAGGCGCTGGACAGCGGCGTGCTGCGCGACTGGTGCCGGGCGCGGATCGCGCGCCACAAGGTGCCGCGCCACATCGCTTTCCTCGAGGCGACACCGAAGACCGCGAACGGCAAGGTGCGCAAGATCGACCTTCGGAAGATGGCCGAAGAGATTCTGGATAAGGATACGACTGCATGAGCGCCCCTCACCTGCTCGAAGAGCGCCGCGGCCCGGTGCTGCTGCTGACCCTGAACCGGCCCGAGGTGCGCAATGCGATCTCGCCGGAGATGGCCTGTCGGCTGGCCGATGCCTTTGTGGCCTTCGATGCGGACGACACGCTGCGGGTGGCGATCCTGACCGGGGCGGGGGAGCAGGCGTTTTGCGCGGGGGGGTGATCTGGGGCGGACGTTGCCGCTGCTGTCGGGGGATCGCCTGCCCGAGGACGACTGGGACCGGCGCTTCCTGGATGAGCCGGGGCTGCAGGATCGCTCGGCGCTGCGTCGTTCGCCGCCCGCCAAGCCGGTGATCGCGGCGATCAACGGGCTCTGCCTTGCGGGGGGGGATGGAGACCATGTTGGGCACCGACCTGCGGATCTGCGCGGAGGGTGCCGTCTTTGGCCTGCCCGAGGCGCGGCGCGGGGTCATCCCCTTTGCCGGGGCGCTGGTGCGGCTCTCCCGCCAGATCCCCGAGCCGGTGGCGCTGGAACTGCTGCTGACCGGGGGCACCATCGACGCCGCCCGCGCGCATGAGATCGGGCTGGTGAACCGGGTGGTACCGGGGGCCGAGGTGCTGGCGCGGGCGTTCGAGATGGCCGGGGCGCTGGCCGAGAACGGCCCGGTCTCGCTGCGCGAGATCAAACGGGTGGTGCGCGGCAGCTCGGGGCTGACGCTGGACGAGGGCTTTGTGCTGGAGGACGAGGCGAAGCGCGTCGTCATGGCCTCGGAGGACGCGCGCGAGGGCCCCCGCGCCTTCATGGAAAAGCGCAGGCCGAGGTTCGTGGGACGATGAGCGGAACGGGGAAAATCCGGCTCGACGGGCGCGTTGCGGTGGTGACCGGTGCCGGGCAGGGGATCGGGCGCGCGACGGCGCTCGCGCTGGCGGATGCGGGGGCCTCGGTGGTGGTCAACGACATCGACGCGGGAGCCGCAGAGGCGGTTGCGGGAGAAATCGGCCCGCACGCCGTGCCATGCGTCGCCGCGATCGGGACGGCGGAAGCGGCGGAAGCCTGTCTGGCGGTGGCGCTGGAGCGGTTCGGCAGGCTCGACGCCTTCGTCTGTAATGCGGGGATCCTGCGCGACCGGGTTCTCTGGAACACCTCCGACACGGATTTCGATGCGGTGATAGCCACGCATCTGCGCGGCACCTTCACCTGCGCCCGGGCCGCCGCGCGGCATTGGCGCGCGGCGGGGCAGGGCGGGCGGCTCATCCTCATGTCCTCGATCGCCGGGCAGCGCGGCAACTTCGGCCAGACCGCCTATTCGGCGGCCAAGGCGGGGATCGCCGCGATGGCGCGGACGTGGTCGATGGAACTCGCGCGCGCCGGGGTCACGGTGAACGCCGTGGTGCCGACGGCGCTCACCGCGATGACCGCCACCATCCCGGCCCTCAGCGAGCTCTCCGAGCAGGCGGCGCGGGGCGAGGCGCTGGACGACAGCGTCCGCCAGAAGATGGGGATCGGCGGGCCGGCGGACGTTGCGCCGCTGATCGTCTACCTTGCCTCCGAAGCCGCGGCGGGGGTTACCGGGCAATGTATCGGCATCGGCGGTGACCGGTTGAGCCTCTGGGCCCATCCAGTCGAGGCCGCACATGAAATCACGAAGGGCGGGTGGAGCGCGGACGGCATTGCCGCCGCGCTCGACGGAGGGCTCGCCGGGTCCCTGCAATCGGTTGGGATCGAGATGAACTGACGCCCCGGAGGAGGAACCCGGGCGCATTTTGGGAGGAAGACCATGAAGACCTTTATCATCGGAGCCGCAGCCACACTGGCTCTTGGCACCACCTGCGCGCAGGCGCAGAACGTCACGCTGCGGCTTGCGCATTGGCTGCCGCCGCAGCACGCGGTGCCGCAGACCGGCATGCAGGAGTGGATGGACTCGATCACCGCGGACTCGGGCGGCTCCATCACATTCGAGGTGTTCCCCGCGCAGCAGCTCGGCGCGGCGCCCGATCACTACGACATGACCCGCGACGGCATCGCTGACATCGGCTACGTGAATCCCGGTTACACTGCCGGGCGCTTCCCGATCTACGAGCTGGTCGGCGTGCCTTTCCTCGCCACCGACGGGCCGAACGCCGCCAAGGCGATCCACGAGTGGTACGCGGGCGATCATGCCGAGAAGGAGATGGGCGACGTCCACTTCTGCCTCGTCAATCCGCACGAGCCCGGTCGCTTCCACGGCAAGGCCGAGATCAAGGTCCCGGCGGACGTGAAGGGGCTCAACGTGCGCCCGGCGCATTCGACCATGGCGCGTTTTGTCAGCTCGCTTGGCGGAGCCTCGGTGCAGGTGCCCGCCCCCGAGGCGCGCGAGGCGCTGGCGCGCGGGACCGCCGACGCGGTGACCTTCCCCTACGAGGCGATGAAGGTCTTCAACGTGGCCGAGGAGACCAAGTTTCACAATGACATGCCGCTCTATCTCTCGGCGCAGGTGCTGCTGTTCAACAAGGACAGTTACGGCGGGCTGAGCGCCGAGCAGAAGGCGGTGATCGACGATCACTGCACGCCGGAATGGTCGAAGAAGTTCTCGGAAGGCTGGGCCGAGTACGACAAGGGTGTGCGTGAGGAGATCCTGAACAACCCCGAGCACACGGTCTACATGCCCACCGACGAGGAAGTCGCGCTCTGGCGCGAGGCGGCCATGCCGACGCTGGAGGCGTGGAAGGCGGATGTGTCGGCGGCGGGCTCGGACCCCGAGGCGGTTCTCGAGGGGCTGCGCGCGGCGCTCGACGCCAACGGCGTGCTCTACAAGTAAAGCAAACCGGGGGAGCGGGAGCGCTCCCCCCCTTCACTAGCGAGGCGCCATGGCTCGGCAACGACACGGCTCGGCGGACCGGGTGATCCTGTGGGTGGAGAGAACCGCCGCGGTGATGCTCGGGCTCGTCACGCTGCTCATCTTCGTCTCGGCGGTGGGACGGTATCTCTTTGCCGCGCCGCTGCCGGATTCCTTCGATCTCTCGCGGCTGACGCTGGCGATCGCGGTGATCTGGGGCTTTGCCTCGCTCGGTTACCGCGGCAGCCACATCAAGGTCGACATCCTGGCGCAGGCGGTCCGACCTGCGCTGCGGCGGTGGATGGATCTTGCCGCCTGGGCGATCCTGCTGGGCTTTACCGGGCTGCTGGTGTGGAAGCTGGGCGGGCGGGTGCTCTCGCAGCTCTCGGGCGGCGAGGTCACCATGGACCTGCGGCTGCCGCATTGGCCCTTCCTTGCGGCGATCCTGCTGGGCTTGATCGCGGCGCTCTTCACCACCGCGTTCCGGCTTTGGCGGATCTGGCGCCATGGCGAGGGGCTCGAATCCCATGAAGCCCCCTCCGAAGACACGGGTTCCGAGGTAGACAAGAATGAGTGAACGCGACCTGATCGCGGCGGGCGGCTTTGTGGTGCTGTTCCTGCTGATGCTGATCCGCGTGCCGATCGGCATCGCCATGGGGATCGTCGGGGTCGGCGGGTTCGGCATGGTGACCGGGCTGAAGCCGGCGCTGAACCTGCTGGCCACCTCGCCGCTGCGCACGGTGACGGACTTCAACCTGACGCTCATCCCCTTCTTCGTGCTAATGGGCGTGCTGGCCACCCGCTCGGGGATGAGCCGTGAGCTTTTCCGCGCCGCCAATGCCACGCTCGGCTCGTTCCGCGGCGGGCTCGGCATCGCCACGGTGGGAGCCTGCGCGGGCTTCGCGGCGATCTGCGGCTCGTCGGTGGCGACCGCCGCCACGATGACCGACATCGCCTACCCGGAGATGAAGCGCGCCGGCTACGGCGACGACGTGGCCACCGGGGTGATCGCCGCGGGCGGCACGCTCGGGATCCTGATCCCGCCGTCGGTGGTGCTGGCGGTCTACGGCTATATCACCGAACAAGACATCGGCAGCCTCTTCATCGCGGGCATCCTGCCGGGGCTGCTGGCGGTGCTGATGTACATGCTGACGGTGCGCTTCTGGTACGGGCCACGCCTGCCCGCGGGCGCGCCCTTCCGGACGGGTGAGGCGCTGCGGGCGCTGCGCGACGTCTGGGCGGTGGCGCTGCTTTTCATCGCGGTGATCCTGTCGATCTACCTCGGGATCGCCACGGCAACCGAGGCCGCTGCGGTCGGCGCGGTGCTGACGGCGGTCATCGGGCTTGCGCGCGGGCGGCTGGGGGCGGCCTCGCTGCTCGACTGCCTCGTCGGGGCGCTGCGCACTTCGGTGGCGATCTACACCATCCTGATAGGGGCGATCCTCTTCGGCTACTTCCTTGCGGTGACGCAGGTGCCGCAGAACATGACCCGCATGCTGATCGAGCTGGGGCTGGGGCGCTATGGCACGCTGGTGCTGATCATGGCGCTTTTCGTGGTGCTGGGTTGTTTTCTGGATGCCATGGCGATGATCATCCTGATGGTGCCCATCGTCTTTCCGGTGATCACCCAGCTCGGCTTCGATCCGATCTGGTTCGGCATCATCATCGTGATGACAGTGGAGCTGGGGCTGATCACCCCGCCGATCGGGATGAATGTCTTCGTGATCAACAGCATCGCCCGGCACGTCGGGCTCGGGACGATCTTCCGCGGAGTGCTGCCCTTCGTGCTGGTGGACCTCGTGCGTCTCGCGATCCTGATCCTCGTGCCGGGGCTGGTGCTGTTCCTGCCCAACTCGATGTAGGGCGATCGGGCCGGTCCTCATCGGGCCGGCGCGCTCAGAGGCAGCGGAAGACATCCACCGTGACGCCGCCCGGTTGCGGCGTCACGCGGCTGACGAAGAGGGTCTCCCGCAGCCATTGGTGCCGCCCATCGGGCGCGTCGAAGACCGGCGCGGCGCGGAAGTAATAGGCCCCAGGGTCGACGGGCTCGCCGACCCGAAGCGCGGCGCGGGTCTCGGGCAGGGCGACGCGCAGGCCGAAGTTGCGCACGTAGATGAGCGTGCCGTCCTCGGCCTCGAGCGAGTAATGCGCGTTGACCTCGGCGACGCCATCCGGGCGCTGCCACAGCCAGTCGTAGCCGCCGGGTAGCACCCTGCCGCGAAGCAACGGCCCAGAGACGGTGCCACCGGTGATCGGGATGTGCTTGCGCTCGCCGTTTTCGCCCGCGCCGTTGCTCAGCGGCGGCGAGATCGCGACCTCGATGGTGAAGACGTGCTCGAGCGCCGGGGGTAGTGGTGGAACGGGCACTCTCAGACCTCGGCGTAGCGGCGGCCGAGCCAGGCGGTCATTTCTGTCAGCTTGGTCCGGGTGTCCTCGCAGTATTCCATGGCGCGCAGGTAGCCGTGGATCAGCCCCTTGCCCGCGTCGAAGGTGACATCGACGCCTGCGGCACCCAGTTTTTCCGCATAGGCATAGCCGTCGTCGCGCAGGGGGTCGTGCTCGGCCACAGCGATGAAGGCCGGGGGCAGGTCGTCGTGGCTCTTCGCGTGCAGCGGCGCGGCGAGCGGGTGGGTGAGGTTCTCCTCGCTGCCGCAGTACATGAGGTTGGTCGCCCCCATGTGTTTCGTCTGGATCAGTGGGCCGTCGGCGTTCTCCTGGTAGGAAGGGTAGGCCATCTCGAAATGCACGCAGGGATAGACCAGCAGCTGTGCCATGGGCGCCGCCTCGGTGCCGCGCAGGCCGAGGCAGGCCGCCGCGGCAAGGTTGGCCCCGGCGCTGTCGCCGCCGATGGCGATGCGGGCGGGGTCGATGCCGAGGGTCTCGGCGTTGTCGCGGACCCAGCGGGCGACGTCCATCACCTCGTGGATGGCCTTGGGGAAGGGGTGTTCGGGCGCCAGCGCGTAATCGACGCTGATCACCGTCTGCCGGCCGGCGGCGGCGATGCGCGAGGTGATGTCGGCATGGGTCATCGGGCTGCCCTGCATCCAGGCGCCGCCGTGCATGTAGATGAGGCAGGGCTGTGCGCCGCTGCTCTCGTGGCGCTCGATACGCAGCAGCACGTTGCGACCTTCGGAGGTGACGAAGGCAGTCGAGAGCGCGATGCCCTCGGGCTGCGGCAGGCGCATCTTCTCGGCGATGTATTCGAAGAGCAGGCGGCGGTCGGTCACCGGGGCCGCGGCGGGAAGCACGGCCCAGGAGCTTTCCCAGGTTGCGAGGAAGGTCTTGATATCCGGATTGATCATTGAGGTCTCCTGGGAAGGATCAGCCCTGATAGCCTATGAGGCGGGGCAGGAAGAGGACGAAGTCGGGAACGAAGGTGATGATCCCGAGCGCGGCGAGCAGCGCGAGGATGAAGGGCCAGATGTCGCGCACGATGGCGCGCATCGGCTGGTTGGTGATCGAAGCGGTGATGAACAGCAGCAGCCCGTAGGGCGGGGTGATCAGCCCGAGCATCGCGTTGACCACCGCGATGACCCCGAAGTGCACCAGGTCGATGCCCATGGCCTGCACCGCGGGAACGAGGATCGGCACCACGATGAGCAGGATCGCCCCGCCTTCCAGCACGCAGCCGAGCAGCAGGATCAGGATGTTGATGACGATCAGGAAGCCGGTCTGCGACAGGTCGAGGCTGGTCAGCCAGCCGGCAAGCTTGGCGGGCACGTCCTCGCGGGTGATCACGTAGTTGAAGGTGATCGAGCCGGCGATGAGGATGCCGATGGAACCGGCCGAGCGGGCCCCGGCGCAGAGCGTGCTCCAGAAGGCGCGGAAGCTGACCGAGCGGTAGAGCAGGATCGAGATGATCAGCGCGTAGGCGGCGGCGACGGCGGCGGCCTCGGTCGGGGTGACGATGCCGCTGTAGATGCCGCCCAGCAGGATCACCGGCAGCATCAGCGCGGCGACCGCCTGCAGGGTGGCGCGGGGTAGCTCCGACAGGGGCACGGCCTCGTCGGTAGGGAAGTTGCGCTTGCGGGCGATGACATAGTTCATCAGCCCCATGACCAGCGCCATCAGCAGGCCGGGCGCCAGCCCGGCGGCAAAGAGGAAGCCCACCGACTGGTCGGCGACCAGCGCGTAGAGAACCATGGGGATCGAGGGCGGGATGATCGGGCCGATGGTGGCCGCTGCGGCGGTGATCGCGGCGGCGTAGCTCGGCGTGTATTTCCCATCGCGGGTCATCAGCCCGATGATGATCTTGCCCATGCCCACCGCGTCGGCCACCGCCGAGCCGGACATGCCGGAAAAGATCACCGAGGAGACCACGTTGACGTGGCCGAGCCCGCCGCGGAACCGCCCGACCAGCGCCTGGCAGAAGCGCAGCAGCCGATCGGCGAGGCTGCCGATGTTCATGATGTCGGCCGCGAGGATGAACAGCGGGATCGCGAGCAGCGTGTAGCCGTTGTAGAGCCCCTGCAGCAGTTGCTCGGAGGCAATCGAGGGGTCGTAGCCCTTGAGGATGAGATAGAGGAACGAGCCGCACATCATCGCGAGGCCCACCGACAGGCCGGTGATCGACAGCAGCACGATCAGCAGCATCGAGAGCGCGAAGGGGTCAGTCATAGTCATGGGTCTCCGGGTGGAGGTCGACTTCGTCGCGCGTGCGGTTGCCGGCAATTCCGCCCCAGGCGAGCAGCAGCATCCGGATGATCACGGCGACGTGGAAGGGGATGTAGATGCCGAAGACGAGGTCGAACGGCCAGCGCATGTAGGCGGTGCGCTCGATGGACATGAACTGCACGTAGTCCCAGGCCGCCGGCAGCGTGTAGGCGAAGATCGCGGCGCAGGTCAGACCGGCAAAGACGTCGAAGGTGCGGCGCACCCCGCGCGGCACCGCGCTGTAGACGATGTCGAGCCGGATCATGTCGCCGCTGCGGATCACGAAGGCGAAGCTGAAAAGGATGCCCCAGAGCCAGGCGATGGTCACCCATTCCACGGTCCAGCCCACCGGCAGGCCGAGGAAATAGCGGAACACTACCTGCAGGATGAAGACGGCGAACATACTGCCCAGGAGCAGCGCAGCGATGTGCTGGGGCAGGCGGCTCAGCCACTGCCAGAGAGAGTGGAGGGTTTGCATGGGGGATCCTATCCCGAGGCGCGGGGTGGCAGAGCGCTGGCTCTGCCACCCATGGTTGGTCTTACCGGGTGGTCAGTCGGCTCACTTGCCGACGGCGAGGATCGCGTCGACCAGCCCTTCCGGCCAGTCCGCCGAGTACTTCGAGTCCTGGTAGACCGCGATCACATGGGTCTGGAACGCCTCGTTGTCCGGCGTGTAGATGTCGAGACCATTGGCGGCCATGTCGGCCTCGAGTTCGGCCTCCTGGTCGAGCGTGATCTTGTCGAGCGCGGCCTCGAAGTTGTCGGCGCAGCCCTGCATCTTCTCCTGCTGCGCCTGGGTCAGCGAGTCCCACTTCTTCAGCGAGATGGTGAACTCGTTGGCGGCGATCAGATGCGCGGTCTTGCCGATGTGGTTGATCACCTCGTCGAACTTCATGCTGCGTGTCGCCGGGAACCCGTTGTCCTGACCGTCGATCGCGCCGGTCTGCAGCGCGGTATAGACCTCGGCGAAGGGCACCGGCACCGGGGTCGCGCCCATGGCGGTGCCGACGAACTGCCAGCCTTCGCCCGGCGGCATGCGCAGCTTGACGCCGTCGAGGTCCTCGGGAGTCATGATGCGCGCGTCGCCGACATAGCCGAGGTGGCGTGCGCCGATGTAGGGGAAGGAGAGGATCTTGACCTTCGCCCTGTCCTCGATCTCGGCCAGCATTTCGTCCAGCACGTCGGAATCGTAGACCGCGCGCATGTGCTCGTAGTCGCGGAACAGGAACGGCGTGCCCAGCAGCGAGGTCGAGGGCACCTGGTTGTAGAAATCGAAGATCGCGAGGTTGCCCATGTCAAGGTTGCCGCGCTGCATGGCGGTCAGCTCGGTGCCCAGCTTGAACAGCGTGGCGCCGTGGTAGGACTTGAACTCGAACTCGTCGCCGAGACAGGCGCCGAAGGCCTCGCGCAGCGTGGTGGTGCGGATGTCGTTCTCGGAGACGGTGTCCGAATAGATCAGCTCGACCTTGTCCGCGGCGCTGGCGGGCAGGGCGAGGGTGAGTGCCAGGGCCGAGGTGGCGATGCCACCGGCCAGAAATGCCTTCAGAGACGTCATGTGGTCCTCCCATCTGTACCGTTGCGCAGCGGCGCGCCTGTCGGCGTGCCAGCGGTCCTCCCGGGCGACGGCCCGCCGCCTCATCCGCTGCTTGTCATTTATGTACCTAGTGGTTCATTAACGTAAAGAGAGATGTTTCCGCCTTGTCACCACGGGCGCACCGGGAGAGAACCGGCAGGGGAGGACCAAGAGGCATGACGGCAGACGGCACCAAGACGACCGAGGGCAAGGCAAAGGCGCGCTCGGGGCGGCGCAAGCTGGCCGCGGATCAGGACACCGCCGCACTGGCCGAGCAGACGCGCGCCAATATCATCGCCGTTGCGACCCGCGAATTCGTCCGCCACGGTTTCGACGGGGCCAGCATCAACGAGATCGCCGCGGAGACCGCGACCTCGAAGCGCATGATCTACTACCATTTCGGCTCGAAGCTGGGGCTCTACCGGGCGGTGCTCGAGGCCGCCTACGAGCGGGTGGGACACCGGGACAACAGCGCGGAGACGCCAAAGGCCCCGGCGATGGACGCCCTGCGCAGCTACGCCGAGAACGCCTTCGAGCATTTTCACGCCAACGAGGATTTCGTGCGCCTCGTCATGGCCGAAAACCTCAACAACGGGGCCACGATCCGCGAGTCCGACTTCGTCCGCGCGCGCTCGGCGGCGAACCTCTCCTCGCTCGAGGCGATCTGGACGCGCGGCGTAACCGAGGGGACGATGCGCAAGAACATCCGCATCGTCGATCTCTATTTCGCGATCGTGGCCGTCTCCTTCCATGCCGTGTCGAACCGGATTTCCACCGGCATCTCGCTGGGCATGGACCTCACGTCCGAGGCGGAGATCGACTTCCGGCGCAGGTTGGTCGGCGATGTCGCCTGTCACTATGTCGCCCGGATTTCCGACGAGTCGCCGGACCGCACGACATAACCGCTGCGGGCCGGGGCTTTAGGCGTGCAGTCCGCGGCGGGCGAGGGCCTCGGCGCAGCGGCGACCAAGGGTGATCTCCTCGGTGGAGAAGCTTGGGGCGCCCCGCAGATAGTTGATCGTCCCGAGCACCTGGCCCCCCGCGATCACCGGCACGTTCAGCACCGCCTCGAGTCCGAGTCCGAGGATGGTCTCGTGGTCGGAGAAGGCCCAGGCGATGTCCGCGGGGCCGAAACCGGCGTTCACCTCGCGCCCGACCAGCACCTTTTCGCCCCAAGCGGTGGCGCGCTTGGGTTTGCGCCCGCTCACCGGGTAGACCTCGGGCAGGGTGGAGTAGAGGCGCTCGACTTCCATCTCTGCCGCGTGAAGGCGCATGGCGGTGAAGAGCCCGTTGGGGATCGCGGCGGCGCAGAGCGCATAGGCCTCGGCGCGCGGGGTCGCGGGGTCGGCGATGCGGGCGAGGTCGGGCGGTCGTATCGGAGCGGGCCCCGTGGCGGCGGTGCCGGCACGGCGGGTGTCGGCCACGGCGATCGCGCCCTCCGCGCTGCGCAGGGCGATGCAGATGCCGCCGGCCATCCAGGTCTCCTGTGGCCAGGCTTCGAGGTCATGGCCGCGGGCCGCGAGATCGGCGATCTGCGACGGCTCCAGGTCGGACTCGAAGAGCACCTTGTTGGGGAACACGTCATGCGGCGCGAAGCTGCCGGGGAAGGCATAAGTGGCGACGCGCGGGGCGCGCACCGCCTGGGCGGGTGCCATACCTAGGTCGAGCATGTTCAGCAAAACCTGGACCATCGCCTGCACCTGCACGTCGCCGCCGGGCGTGCCCATGGCGAGCCAGGGCTTGCCATCCTTCAGCGCGAGGATCGGGTTCGGGGTGAGCCGCGGCCGCTTGCCCGGGGCAAGGGCGTTGAGGTGCCCGGGGATCGCCCGCGACTGCGAGCCGCGCGACGAGACCGAAAGTCCGGTGCCGGGGATCACCAGCGTGTCGTAGCTGGGATCGCTCGGGGTAGCCGAGAAGATGTTCCCCGCGCCATCGATGACGCTGACATGCGAGGTGTCGGCGCAGCCGATGTGGAAGACCGCCGGCGCGCCGCTTGGCGGTGTGGGGGTGCCGGGCGCGGGCAGCGGGTCGGACTGCGGGCCGATCCCGGCGAGCCGGTCGGCGAGGAACTCGGGCGCGAGCAGCTCTTCGGGGCGGATCTCCATATGGTCGGGGTCGGTGATGAAGGCCTCGCGGTCGGCGAAGACCCGTTTCAGCACTTCGATCAGGAGATGCAGGTCGAGCGCGCCATCGCGGGTGGCGGCGCCGGGGCCGGCGGCCTCGATCATCGCCAGCGTCTCGGCCATGGAGATGCCCTGGCACCAGGCGCCACAGCAATGCACCTCGGCGCCGCGGAAACTGACGGGAAGCGTCGGCTCTTCGCGCACCTCGTAGCCGGCAAGGTCGGCCGCGGTCAGCAGCCCGCCGTTCGCTGCATGGAAGGCAACGATCCGCTCGGCGATGGGCCCTTCGTAGAAGGCGGCGCGCGCTGCGGCGAGCCCGGCGCGGCGGTCGCCGGGGCAGGCGGCCTCGGCTGCGATCATCTGCTCCAGCGTCCAAGCAAGGTCGCGCTGCACAAAGCGTTCGCCGACCACGGGCGGGCGGCCTCCGGGCAGGAAAATCTCGGCGGTGGAGGGGAAACGGGCGTATTTCTCCTGCCGCGAGGCGACGAATTCGGCGAAGAGCGGGTAGACCTCGAAGCCCTCACGCGCCGCTTCCAGCGCCTCCTCGGCGATATCGGCAAAGCGCATGGTGCCCTTCTCCGAGAGGGCGCGGATCCAGCTGGCGGGGGCGGCGGGGATGACGGTGCGCAGGATGCCCTCGGGGACATGGTCGCCATGGGCGCGGTGCAGGGCCTCGACATCCGCAGCGGCGGGCCAGCCGCCGACCCCGTCCTGGCTGGTGACCCGGCCGCTGGTGGCATCGAACATGATGATGGGCGCGACCCCGGCGACGGAAACGAGATCGGGCTGGACCACGCCCAGCGTCAGCCCTGCGGCGACGCCCGCATCCACGGCATTGCCGCCGGCGCGGAGGAGTCGCTCGGCGGCCCTGGTGGCGGTCGGGTGTCCCGTGGCGACTGCCCAATTTTCGCTCATTCCGCCCTGCCTTTCAAAATAACTTCCTAGTTTTTCGAGAGTACCTGAATAACTACGTAGTTGACAAGGGTGAACGCTCATTATTACCGTTGTTGTATGAGTGACATGCCCCACAAACTCTCCCTCGCCCCCTTGGCGGCGCAATGGGAGGCAACCCCCGATACCGGGGTGAAATACCAGCGTCTGGCGGGGGCCTTCGCCGCTTGCATCCAGTCCGGCACTTACATGCCGGGCGGCCACCTGCCCAAGGAGACCGAGATCAGCGCCGCGCTGCCGGTGGGCCTGTCGACGGTGCAGAAGGCGCTGGCGCAGCTGGTCGAAGAGGGGCTGATCGTCCGCCGCCGCAAGCTCGGCAGCTTCATTGCCGACCTCAGCCATCAGGTGCCCGAGGTGCACGTCTACCGCTTCCGGGATCCGGCCACGGGTGCCGAGATGATGCCCTTCACCCGCGTGGTGCGGGTGCAGCGCGTGATCGCGGCGGAATACGGAGCGCTGCTGACCGGCTTCGACGCCGAGGAGGTGATGCGGCTCGATCGCCTGGTCTGGGTCTCGGGCGCGCCGCCGGCCTACAGCTCCTTCTTCATGCGCTGCGAGCACCACGTGGAAGAGCCCGGCGACCGGCCAGAGACGCTGCACGGGGCCTCTTACCACCGGATGCTCTGGGAGCGTTTCGGCATTCGCACCGCGCAGGTGCGGCACAGCGCGAGCGCCGAGCTGCTGTCGGGCCACGCCTGCGAGCAGCTCGATCTCGCTGCGCCGCATGTGGGGATGATCTGGGACGCCAGCGAATACGACCGCGACGGGCGGCTGCAGATCGTCCAGCGCTTCGAGCTGCCGCGCGGTCACCGGCCGATGGAGCTGGTCGAGGGCAAGACCGGCTTCTGAGCCCAATTCAAAAACATGAACACAACAGTGGAGATAGACATGAAAAGATCGCTTTTGATCGCCGCATCGATGCTGGCGCTGGCCAGCCCCGCCTTCGCCGAATGGCAGCCCGACGGTCCGATCCGGCTCTGGATCGGCTATGGTGCCGGCGGCGGCACCGACGTGCAGGGCCGCACGCTTGCCAAGGAGATCGAGGCCCGACGCGGCTGGAAGATCGTCCCCGAGAACAAGGCGGGCGAGGACGGAACGGTCATGTCGGCGCAGCTCAAGTCGGAGGCGCCGGACGGCCAGACGCTCGGCTTTGCAATCACCACCACCTATGACTTCGCGCCGATGAACAGCGACAACCTCTCGCCCGAGGATTTCACCTATATCACCACCACCGCGGGCTCGCAGATGGCGGTGCTGGCGCGCGCTGACAGCGGTTGGAACACGCTCGAGGACCTGCAGGCCGCAGCCGCCGGGGGCGAGCCGATCGTCTGGGCCAATTGGGGCACGCAGGTCGAGGCCGGGGCCGAACTGGTGGCGCGCGGGCTGGGCATTACCGTCAACCACCTGCGCACGGAAGGTGGCAAGGGCGCGCTCAACGCGTTGGTATCGATGGATGCCAACGTCGGCTGGGGCGGCGGCGTGCAAAAACCGCTGGTCGAAGCCGGGGTGCTGAAGATCCTCGCCTCTGCCGAGACGACCCCGGTCGCGCTCGACCCCGAAAAGCCGACGCTGAAGGACATGGGCATCGCGCTGAACCTCGGCTACCAGTACATCATAACCGCGCCCGCCGGCCTGCCGGACGAGATCCGCGACGAGATCGGCGCCGTGGTGGCCGAGATCCTCGCCGATCCCGAGAGCGAAACCCGCCAGTTTATCGAAAAGCAGTATCCGCCCGCGCCGATCGTCACCCAGGGCGACGCGCTGCGCGAGCAGATGCTCGCCACCTACGACTCCAACGTCGAGATGATGAAGGCCTTCGCGCAATGAGCCGTCGTCCCGAGGAAACTGCGGCGGCTCCGGCTCCTGTTCCGGTTCCTGCCGGGCGCTGGAACCTCTGGATCGGGCTTGGCACGCTGGCCTTCGTGGCGCTGTGCCTGCTGGCCTGGTTTCCCCGGGACATCGGCAGCGGTTTCCTGCAGACCAATCTCACCGGGCGCACGGTGCCCGGTGACAGCTTCTTCCCGATCCTGCTTGTAGGCCTCATGGTGCCGCTTGCGGCGCTGCTGATCCTGAGCCAGCTCGGAACGGCGCGCGGCGCGGACGGCGAGGAGGTCGGCAGCCTCGGCCCTGCCAACCTCGGCTTTCTCGGCCGGTCGCTGCTGCTGACCGCGGTCAGCCTGCTCGTGATGAACTGGACCGGTCCGGCGCTGGTCTGGCTGACCAACGCTCTGGGGCTCACCGCCTTCAGCGGCTATCGCGCGGCCTCGGCGAGCTTTCCCTTCGACGTTTCGGGCTTTTTTGGTCGGTGGCACGCTGCTGACCTGCGGCTTCATTCGGATCACCTGCCACAGGCTGCGGATGTCTGACGTGCTGGTTGCCGCGGCCACGGTCGCGGTGATGATCCTGATCTTCGACGGCCTTCTGGAGAATATCCAGCTGCCCCCGAACGCCGACCTCTGAGGACCCCTTTCATGGACCTACTCCTGCAATACGTCGGCCTCGGCGTGACTTCCGTGTTCCAGGGCGCCGACGGCGCGCTGCAATTTCTGCCGGTGCTGATGGTGTTGATCGGGGTGCTGGTGGGCATCCTCATCGGCGCGGTGCCGGGAATGTCGGGGCCCTTTGCCATGGCCATCGCGCTGCCGATCCTCGTGTCGATCTTCGGCTATGGCAACGATGCGCTCTACCCGGTGCTCGGCTGCCTGCTGGGCATCATGAAGGGCGCGACGGTGGGAGGGGCGGTGCCGGCGATCCTGTTCAAGACGCCGGGCACGCCCGACGCCTTCCTCACCACGCTCGACGGCTATCCGATGGCGCGCAAGGGGCAGGGCCGCAAGGCGATCCAGACCGCGCATTTCGCCTCGGTCATGGGCGACAACTTCTCGGACATCGTGCTCTTCATCGCGGCCCCGGCCATCGCCGTGGCGGTTGAGCGCATCCTTGGCCTGCCGGAGAAGTCGGCGCTGATCATCCTCTCGCTCTGCTTTATGGCCGCGGTGGTGGGCAAGGCCCCGCTGAAGGGGCTGATCGGCGGGCTGCTGGGGATGTTCGTCTCGCTCATCGGCTCGACCATGTCGGGCAACGGCCCGAGACTGACCTTCGGCATCCCCGAACTCGGCAACGGGCTGCCGCTGACCTCGGCGGTGCTCGGGGTGCTGGTGGTCTCGGAGGTGCTGATCTCGATCGAGGAGATGCACGAGGCCCGCAAGGTCGCGCCCCCCGCGCCCGAGGCACCCGAGATGGGGCCGCGCCTGACATGGGCCGAGCGCGGGCGGATGCTGCCCGGCATCCTGCGCGCCGCGGTCATCGGCACGGTGATCGGCGCGCTGCCCGGAATCGGGACCACCACCGCGGCAACCCTCAGCTACGACACCGCCAAGCGCCGCTCGAAGTCGCCCGAGGCCTTTGGCCAGGGCACGCCCGATGGGGTGGTGGCCACCGAGGCCGCGAATTCCGCCGTCTCGGGTGCCAACCTCATCCCGGTGATGAGCCTTGGCATTCCGGGCAACTTCGCCGCCGTCTTCATCATTCTCGCGGTGGAGACGATCGGCGATTTCTCTTTCGGCCCGCAGGTTTTCCAGTTTACCCCGATCCAGCATATCGAGGGTTTCGACACCATCCTCAACACCAACCTCGTGATGGCCTTCGGCATGTTCACGATGATGGTGGTGGCGAACCTGTTCAACTGGACGCTGGGCGGGCTGCTGATGGGTTTTCTCGGCCATCTCGTGCGCATCCCCAAGGAGCTCATGCTGCCGGTGATCCTGACCGTGTCGCTCACTGCGGCCTACGTGCAGGACGGGGGCTACCTCGGGCTGCTGACCGCCGGGGCATTCGCGATGATCGGCTACGCGCTGCGACGGTTGCGGATCTCGATCCTGCCCTTCGTGATCGGCTTCCTGCTGGCGCCGACGCTCGAGGGTCTGGTGCGCGGCGCCTTCACCGCCTCGGGCGGCGATGCGCTGTTCCTGCTGAAATCTCCCATCTCGCTCGGGATGCTAGCCTGCTCGGCCTTCTTGCTGATCCGCATGGTCCGTCAGGCACGAAGCGCCTGACACAGACGACCGAAGCAAACGGCTAGTCCTCCGATCCAGCGTCCTTGATCCAGTCGAGGAACGTCTGCGCGGTTTGCGACAGGGGCACCGTGCCGGTGACGTAATACGAGGTGCCGAGATCGACCTCTGCCTCCGGCCACATGCCCAGGGCGCCGTCGCGGACGGCGCCGCTGGCGATCGAGCGCCACCCCAACATCACGCCGCGCCCGTCGAGCACCGCCTGTGCCGCCTGCACGTAGTTGTTGAAGGTCTGGCCCGAGAGCCGGCCCCGCTCTATGCCGCGCGCCTTGAAGTAGTCCTCCCAGCCTGCCCAATGCTGGTTGTGCGGGCTGCGCACGTGGATCAGCGGCGCGCGGTCCAGCCCGATGCCCCCGGAGGTGAGTTTATCAAGCAGGGCGGGAGCGGCCACCGGGCAGACCCGCTCGTCGAAGAGCTTCAGCGTCTGTCCCTCGCGCCAGGCGCCCGTGCCATAGCGGATCGCTATATCGATGCCCGGTGACAGATGCGGCAGGTCGGTGGCGGGGGCCTGCACGTTCACGGTGATCTCGGGGTGGCGCGCGTAGAAGTCCGGCAGGCGGGGCATCAGCCAATAGGTTGCCATCCCGAGCGTGCAGGACACAGTGACCTGCCCGTCCCCCTGCCCGCTGAGAACGCGGATGTCCTCAAGGGCCGCTGCAATCTGCCCCAGCCCGTCGCGCACCGCGCGGGCGAGCAGCTCTCCGGCTTCAGTGAGTTGCGCGGGCCGCGTCGCCCGGTCGATCAGCGGTGCGCCGACATGCTCCTCGAGCGCCTTCAGTGCCTGGCTGACGGCGGGCTGCGTGACGTTGAGACGCGCGGCGGCGCGCTGCATCGATCCATGCCGCGAGACGGCCTCGAAGGTGGTCAGCAGCCGGAGCGGCGGCAGGCGGTCCATATCATTACCTAACGCTTAAGTTATCTTCACGCTAATCCGCCTGTCCGGAAATGGAAAGCCATGGGATGATTGCCTCGGAACCTCCCGAAAATCATCACTCAATACATTGGAATTGATCATGAATGTCATGAACTCCCCGATCGCTGCGCCAGTGCTGAAGGACAAGGGCCTCGACATCGTTCTCAGCGATGGTGTCGCGCACTACTTTAACTATTATTGGCTGCGCGACAATTGCCCGAGCTCCTTCGACGCCAGCACGCGCGAGCGCAGTTTCGACATTTTCCACCTCGACACGGCGCCCCGCGCCGCTTCTGCCGAAGTGGTTGGCGACGCGCTGGAGCTCACCTGGGTCGGCGAGGATCATGTCACCCGCTTCCCGCTGGGCTGGCTGGAGACCTACCGCCAAGCAGCGCCCCGCCGAGATCCGTCGGACCTGCCGCGCCAAGCATGGTACGGCGATCATTACCCGGAGGTGCCGCGCTTCAGTCAGCCCGAGCTGCTCTCCGATCCGGCGCTGCGCGCCAAGTGGATCGAGGCGATGCTGGTCGAGGGCTTCACCATTGTCACCGAGATGCCCGATAGCGACGCGGGGCTGACCGAGACGGTCAACCTGATCGGCCAGGTCCGCCCGACCTTCTTCGGCGACTATTTCGACGTGAAGACCCATATCAACCCGACCAACACCGCCTATACCGCCGCGGCGCTGGAGTTGCATACCGACACCCCCGCCGAGGAACACGCGCCGGGTGTGCAGTTCTTGCATTGCCGGGCCAATACAGTGCAGGGCGGCGGCAGCCTCTATTCCGACGGCGTGGCCGTGGCCAATGACTTCCGTCTTCGCGATCCCGAGGGTTTCAGGCTGCTCTCCGAGGTGGAAATCCCGTTCTATTGCGAGCACGACACCTACGACATGCGCTCGCGCCAGACGGTGATCGAGCTCGACCAGCACGGCGAGGTCTCGGGGCTGACGATCAGCCAGCACATGCTCGACATCATCGATCTCGACCAGGCACTGCTGGATGACTATTACCCGGCGTTCTGCCGTTTCGGCCGGATGCTGCAGGAAGAGAAATACATGATGAGGTTCGTCATGAAGGCCGGGGAGTGCATGGTCTTCGACAACCACCGTATCGTGCATGGCCGTGCCGCCTATTCTGCGACCAGCGGAGATCGCTACCTGCGTGGCTGCTACGCCGACCGGGCCGAGATGCGCTCGACCTACCGTGCGCTGGTCAGCGAGGGGAGGTTCAAGGCATGAGCGCGGCCTCTCTCCGCGCCCTGACCGAGAGTGCTGCCGATCCTGCCGCGCTACGGCAGGATCTCGCGGCGGCCTTCCGCATCTGCCACCTGCTGGGCTGGAGCGAGTCCGTCGGCAATCACTTCAGTGCCGCCGTCTCGGAGGACGGCGCGCGCTTCCTGCTGAACCCGCGTTGGCAGCATTTCGCGACCATTCGCCCCGAGGATCTGCTGCTGCTCGACAGCGGCGATCAGACGGTGCTGGAGGGGCCGGATGCCCCCGATGCCTCGGCCTGGTGCGTGCACGGCACGCTGCACCGCAAGAAGCCCGAGGCGAAGGTGATCCTGCATTGCCATTCGCCCTATGCCACGGCGCTTTCGTGCCTCAGGGACCCCACGGTCGTGCCGATCGACAACAACACCGCGCGCTTCTACGGGCGCACCGCCTATGACCTCGACTTCGGCGGCATCGCCGATGCCGTGGAAGAGGGCGAGCGGCTGGCGGATTCGCTGAGCGACAAGGAGGTTCTGGTCATGGGCAACCATGGGGTCACCGTCATCGGGCAGACCGTAGCGCAGGCCTTCGAGGACCTCTATTTCTTCGAGAAGGCGGCGCAGACGCTGATCCTCGCACGCTCGACCGGCGCGCCACTCGCGGTGCTTTCAGATGCGGTGGCGCAGAACACCGCCGATGGCTGGCTGGCCTACCGTGGCATGGCGGACCGGCACTTCGATTTCCTCAAGTCACAGGTGCCGGTGCCTTAGACGCCGGGGGCCTCGCTCCCATGCCTCCGCTGCGTTATGCAGCGGGGGCCGTTCCCATGACCATGCGAGGCCAGCCATAAAACGTTTCCCCTCGATCCAGGCGCTGCGCGCCATCGAAAGCGTCGAGCGCAACGGCGCGCTCTGGCGGGCCGCCGCCGAGCTCAACGTCACCCGCAGTGCGGTCAGCCACCAGCTCCGCCTGCTGGAGACGGACCTCGGGTTCAAGATCCTCGAGCGCAACGGCAATCGCACCGAGATCACCCCGCGCGCCCGCGCCTATGCCGAGGACGTGCGCCGCGCGCTCAGCATGATTGCCAGTTCGACGGCGCGCGTCTCGCAGCACGGGCTGACCGGGCGGCTGACGGTGAGCGCGCCGCCGGGCTTCGCCTCGGCCTGGCTGTGCCTGCACATCGGTGATTTTCTCGCCGAGAACCCTGACGTGGTGCTGAACGTGATCAGCACCCACAACCTTGCGGACACCAACAACCCCGAGGTCGATACCTTCATCACCTTCGGGCAGGAGCCGCGCCCGCATCTGCTGATCGAGCCGCTGATGACGGTCGATTTCACGCCGCTCTGCAGCCCCGCCTACCTGAGCCAGTTCAAGAATTTCAACGACCTCGGGATCCTCAAGGCGGCGACGCTGTTGCACATGAACGACTTCACCGACTGGGAGAACTGGATGCAGCTTTCGGGACTGCCGCCGGAGAACGCCCATCGGGGCATCTGCTACTCGGACATGAACATCGTGCACACGGCGGTTCTGGCGGGCCAGGGAATCGCGATCGGGGACACGGTGTTGTGGCGCGAGGAGTTGCGCCAGGGCAGGTTGATGCGTCCTTTTTCACCATCCCTGCATGCGGACACCGGCTATTTTCTTTGCACGCCGGAGGAAAACCTCGAAAATCGCACCGTGGTGGAGTTTTGTAACTGGTTGAAAACGCGTCTTGAATTGAGTCGCTTTCGTCGCACACCCGGCGCGTGACAAATTTTATTTGTCGGGCGGGTCAAGAAGTTTCATTTGCGGTCCATGTTCTCGTCTCCCTACCCTTGTCGCATAACGGACAGGAATGAAGAGCGAGGCGATTGTGGTGAACACAACGCAGATCGAAGCACGTTCGGTCGGAAAAAAATATGGGAAGTTCCATGCGTTACGGGACATTTCCCTGGAAATCGCCGAGGGCGAATTCCTCTCACTGCTGGGGCCGTCCGGCTCTGGCAAGACCACCTTCCTGACGCTGCTCGGGGGGTATGAAGACACCACCTCGGGGCACCTGTTTCTCGAAGGGCAAGACATGACCGGATGGACCGCGAACCAGCGCGGCTTCGGCATGGTCTTTCAGGGCTACGCGCTGTTCCCGCACCTGACGGTGGCCGAGAACATCGCCTTCCCGCTGAAGGTCCAGAAGCGCAGCAAGGCGCAGATCGCCGAGCGGGTCGCGCAGATGGTCGAGATGGTCGGGCTTGCCGGCCACGAGAACAAGAAACCCAAGGCGCTCTCGGGGGGCCAGCAGCAGCGCGTGGCGCTGGCCCGGGCGCTGGCCTACGAACCCAAGGTGCTGCTGCTAGACGAGCCCTTCTCGGCGCTCGACAAGAACCTGCGCGGGCAGATGCAGGAGGAGTTGCGCCGGCTGCACCGCGAGCTCGGCACCACCTTCGTCTTCGTCACCCATGACCAGGAAGAGGCGCTGGCGCTCTCGTCGCGGATCGCCATCTTCAACCACGGCGAGCTGCAGCAGGTCGGCACGCCCGACGAGGTCTACGAGCGGCCTGCCAATCGCTTTACCGCCGAATTCCTCGGCGACATCAACATCCTGACGCTCGACGGGCCGGCTGGCATCGCCGGCACCCCGATCCAGCTGCCAGGGAATGCCAGCGGCCTCGGCCATCTGGCGGTGCGCCCCGAGCACATGCGCCTCGCCGCAGAGGGCGATGCCAACCAGCTTCCCGTGCGGCTGCGGGACAAGGTCTATCTCGGCTCCAAGTCCCGCCTGCTGCTGGAAACCCGGGGCGGCGAGGAGTTGATGCTCTACCTCGACAATGGCGCCGGTCTCGTGGCGCCGCAGACCGGAGCGGAGATCCGCGTCGCCTGGGACGTCCAAGACAGCTTCGCCGTCTGACGCCTTCCCGTCTTGCCCCGCCTTGCGATCCGGAGCGCCGCGCGCCTCGGGCCGGGGCAGCTGTGCCTCAAATTACCCCGAACCCCATCAAGAAACGAAACGACAGGTGAGTAGATGAACAGCCACTTCCAGAACGATTGCGTCGAAATTCTCAAGGAACGCGAGGCCAAGGGCCAGATCTCACGCCGCCAGATGCTTCAGGGTCTCGGAGCGCTGATGGGCACCACGGCCATCGGCCTCGGTGCACGCGGCGCGCAGGCCGCAGAGGGAAAGCTGGTCTTCGTCAATTGGGGCGGCGATGCGCTCGACGCCATGGACGAGGCCTTTGGCCAGCCCTTCACCGCCGAGACAGGCATCAAGGTGCTCTACGACGGCTCCGGCCCGACCGAGGGCGCGATCATCGCCCAAGCCAAGGGCGGCAACCCGACCTGGGACCTGGTCGATGCCGAGCCCTTCTCGGCGCAGGCGCTCGGCCGCCAGGGCATGATCGAACCCATCGACTACGCCATCGTCGATCCGGCCAAGCAGCGTGAGGGCTTCCAGTGGGAGTATTCCTCGTCCTGCTACTTCTACTCCTACGTCATCGCCTATGACGCCACGCAGTTCGACACCCCGCCGACCTCGCTGGCCGATTTCTTCGACGCCGAGAAGTTCCCCGGCAAGCGCGCCATGTACAAATGGGGCGCAGGCATGTGGGAGGCGGCGCTGCTGGCCGACGGCGTGGCGCCCGAGGATCTCTACCCGCTGGATCTGGACCGCGCGCACAAGAAGATCGAGGGCTTCAAGGAGCATATCGGCGCCTTCTGGGGCGGCGGCGCGGAGAGCCAGTCGCTGCTGCTCAACGGCGACGTGTCGATGGCGCTGATCTGGAACACCCGCGCGAGCCTCCTGCACAAGGACACCGAGGGCGAGATCACCTTCACCTGGGACGGGGGCATCATCGGGCCGGGCGGCATCGCCGTGGTCAAGGGCAACCCGGGCGGCACCGAGGCGGCCATGCGTTACATCGCGGCGACGCAGGAGCCCGAGCGGCAGGTGGTGCTGTTCCAGTTGCTCGGCAACGGGCCGAGCAACCCGGCGGCGGATGCGCTGATCCCCGAGGAAGAGCGCAAGTTCAACCCGATGGATCCCGAGAACCTGCCCAAGCAGACCGCGCTCGACATGGACTGGTACGAGAAGAACTACAGCGCGGCGCTCGACGCCTACCTGCAGATCATCTCCGCCTGATCCCGTCATCCCCGCCGCCCCGCGCATCCTCTCGGGGCGGCGCCAAGGAGCCCTAATGCGCGCCTATCTTTTTCTGATATGCCCCGTGCTGCTGTTCCTCGGAGGCAGCTACCTGCTGCCCTTCCTGGGGATCATGCAGCTCAGCTTCACCGATCCCGAGCCCGGGCTCGGCCAATACAGCCACGTGCTCACCGATCCGCTGACGCTCAGCGTGATCTGGCGCACCCTGCGTATCTGCGTGATCGTCACCGCCGTCTCGGTCGCCGCTGCCTATGTCATCACCCTCCTGTGGGTCCGCGGCCGCCCGTTGGTGCGCAGCCTGACCGAGCTGTGCATCATGATCCCCTTTTGGATCTCGGTGCTCAGCCGCGCCTTCGGCTGGATGTCGATGTTGTCGAACCGCGGCCTGCTCAACAGTTGGCTCAAGGACCTCGGGCTGATCGAGACCTCGCTGCAGATGACCCGCAACGAGTTCGCCGTGATCATCGGCATGTCGCACTACCTCATTCCCTTCGCGGTCTTCCCGCTGGCCACCGCCATGCGCAACGTCGACGAGCGGGTGCTGACCGCCGCCGACGGCATGGGCGCCTCTCGGTTGCGCATCTTTTGGCAGGTGTTCCTGCCGATGACCGCGAGTGGCGTCATCGGCGCGACGCTGCTGGTCTTCGTCTTCTCGGTTGGCTTCTTCGTCACACCGGCGCTGCTCGGCGGCGGGCAGTCGGTGCTGATCGCCGAGCTGATCTACCTCTGGATCTTCCAGATCCCGCAATGGGGCATGGCCGCCGCGATGAGCGTGATCCTGATGCTCGCGGTGGGTGGCATCTTGGTGCTGCTCATGCGCCGCTACGGGGAGATGGCGAAATGACAAGGCTGCATCCCGGCCGCATCGCCACGCTGCTCACTGCGCTGGTCGCGCTCTTCCTGCTGATGCCGCTTATCGCGGTGGTGCCGGTGAGCTTCACCTCGCGCCGCTACCTCAGCCTGCCTGACGGGAAGTACTCGCTGCGCCACTATCAGGCGCTCTGGGAAGACCCCGAGTGGCTCGGCAGCTTTCTCACCTCGTTGCAGGTGGGGGCGATCGCGAGCCTTCTCGCCGTGGCACTGGCCGCCGCGTTCTGCATCGGCATCTGGATGCTGCGCCCGCGCTTCTCGGGGCTGATGACCGGCTTCGTGCTGCTGCCCATGGTGGCCCCGCCCGTGGTGTCGTCGCTGACGCTTTACTTCTTCCTCAAGAAGCTCACCGAGTGGAACAGCCTGATCGCCTACGACAGCCTCGGCGGCGTGATCCTCGCCCATATGGTGATGATCGTCCCCTACGCGGTGGTCGTGGTCATGGTCTCGCTGAGCCAGCTCGACCGGCGCATGGATCTGGCCGCGCAATCCATGGGCGCCAGCGTGCCGACCCGCGTCTTCGGGGTGATCCTGCCCAACATCCGCTTCGGCCTGCTGGGCGCGTTTTTCCTGTGCTTCCTGCTCAGCTGGGACGAGATCGGCGTGACGCTCTTTGTCACCTCGGTCGAGACCATCACCCTGCCGCGCCGCATGTGGATGGGATTGCGCGACAACGTCGACCCCTCGATCGCCGCGCTCTCGGTGCTGCTGATCCTCGTGGTGACCGTCCTCGTCGTGCTGCGCGCCGCGATCCTCATGCGCCGGGAGAAACAGGCCCGCTGACACCATCTGGGTGCCGCGCGGCCTGGCCCGCGCGGTCACCGCCCCCCCGTTCACTCGTAAACACTCCGACCCAAAGACAAGAGCGTGCCCCAATGCATTTTGGACTGACCGAAGAGCAGGAGATGATCGTCTCCACCGTCCGCAGTTTCGTCGAAAAGGAAGTCTACCCCCACGAAGCCGTCGTGGAGCGAACCGGCGAAGTGCCTGCCGAGATCGCGCAGGAGATCAAGCGCAAGTGCCTTGATCTCGGTTTTTATGCCTCGAACTTCCCCGAGAGCGTCGGCGGGCCCGGCCTGTCGCACCTCGAGTTCGCCCTCGTCGAGCGTGAGCTGGGCCGCGGCTCGATGGCGCTGACCCACTTCTTCGGGCGGCCGCAGAACATCCTCATGGCCTGCAGGGGCGAACAGGTCGAGAAGTACCTCATGCCCGCCGTGCGCGGCGAAAAGATGGACGCGCTGGCAATGACAGAACCCGACGCGGGTTCGGACGTGCGGGGCATGAAATGCTCTGCAGTGCGGGACGGCGGTGACTGGGTGATCAACGGCTCGAAGCACTTCATCTCGGGCGCCGAGCACGCGGATTTCGTGATCGTCTTCGTCGCCACCGGCGTCGATGAGACTCCGCGCGGCCCGAAGAAGCGGATCACCTGCTTCCTCGTCGACCGCGGCACGCCCGGCTTCGAGATCGCGCGCGGCTACAATTCGGTCTCGCACCGGGGCTACCAGAACAGCATCCTCTATTTCGACAACTGCCGCCTTTCGGACGCGCAGGTGTTGGGCGAGGTCGACGGCGGCTTTGACGTGATGAACGAATGGCTCTACGCGACGCGCATCACCGTGGCGACGAACTCGGTGGGCCGCGCACGCCGGGTCTTCGACCACGCCGTGCAATATGCGGCCGAGCGCAAGCAGTTCGGCCAGCCGATCGGCAAGTTCCAGGGTGTCAGCTTCCAAATCGCTGACATGATCACCGAGATCGATGCTGCCGACATGCTGACGCTTTCCGCCGCCTGGCGCCTTGACCAAGGGCTGCCTGCCAACCGCGAGATCGCCTCGGCCAAGGTCTATGCCTCGGAAATGCTGGCCCGCGTGACCGATGCGGCGCTGCAGATCCATGGCGGCATGGGGTTGATGGACGAGCTGCCGATCGAGCGCTTCTGGCGCGACGCCCGGGTGGAGCGCATCTGGGACGGCACCTCGGAGATCCAGCGCCACATCATCAGCCGGGAGATCTTCCGGCCGCTGGGAGCCTGACCCATGGAGCCGTTGAGCCGCTTCTTTTCACCGAAGGCCATCGCCGTGATCGGCGGTGGCACCTGGTGCGAAAGCGTGGTGCGCCAGTGCCGCGACACCGGCTTCTCGGGGCCGATCTGGCCGGTACACCCGAAGAAGATCGAGGTCGGCGGGCTGCCCGCCTATAGGGACCTCTCGTCGTTGCCGGGGGTGCCCGACGCGGCCTTCATCGGCGTCAACCGCGAGCTCTCGGTGCAAATCGCCGGCGAACTCTCGGCCATGGGCTGCGGCGGCGCGGTCTGCTTTGCCGCGGGCTTCAGCGAGGCGGTGTCCGAGCTTTCGGACGGTGATGACCTGCAGGCGCAGCTGGTCGCCGCGGCGGGTGGGATGCGGGTGCTGGGGCCGAACTGCTACGGCATTGTCAATGCGCTCGACGGCGTGGCGCTCTGGCCGGACCGGCACGGGATGACACCGGTGGAGCGCGGCGTCGCCGTCATCGGGCAATCCTCCAACGTGCTCATCAACCTCACCATGCAGCGCCGCGGCCTGCCGCTGGCGATGGTGGCGGCGGCGGGCAACCAGGCGCAGACCTCGATGGCCGAGCTCGGCATCGCACTGCTCGACGATCCGCGCGTCACCGCACTCGGCCTGCACATCGAGGGGATCAGCAACCTGCCCGCCTTCGAGCGGCTCGCTGCCCATGCGGTATCTCTCGGCAAGCCGATCGCCGCGCTGCGCGTGGGGTCCTCCGAACAGGCGCAGGCGGCGGCGGTCTCGCATACCGCCTCGCTCACCGGCTCGGACGCGGGCGCGCGGGCGTTGTTCAAACGGCTCGGCATCGCGCAGGTCGACTCGGCCTCCGAGCTGGTCGAGACGCTGAAGCTGCTGCATGTCACTGGCGGGCTCGCCTCGAGCCGCATCGTCTCGGCCTCCTGTTCCGGCGGCGAGGCTTCGCTGATGGCCGACATGGGCGAGGCGGCGGGGGTCTCCTATCCGCCGCTGACCGCCGCGCAGGCAACCGGGCTGCGTGCCGCGCTCGGTCCCAAGGTCGCACTGGCCAACCCATTGGATTACAACACCTACATCTGGGGCGACGAGGAGGCGCTGGCGGCGACCTTCACCGCACTCTGCGCGCCGGAAGCGGCGCTGGGTCTTGGCTGCGTGGTGTTGGACTACCCCCGCGACGACCGTTTCGAGGCGCCGGACTACGACCAGGTGCTGCGCGCGGTCGCCAGAACGAGGATGGTCACCGGAACCCCGATGGCGCTGGTCTCCCTGCTGGCAGAGGGCCTGCCCGAGACAGTGGCGCGCAAGGCGCTGGCGATGGGGGTGGCACCGCTCTGCGGCATGGGCGATGCGCTGCGGGCGATCCGTGCGGCCTCTGTCTGGGGGGGAGGTGGTTGCCCGCAACGCCCGACCGGAGCCGGTGGTCTGCCCGGTGAACGGCACCACCGCCGCGCGCGTGTTGAGCGAAGCAGAAGCCAAGGCCCTGCTCTCGGGAGCCGGGATCCGCGTGCCGAGATCGGACCGCGCGGATTGTGCAGAGAACGCCGGGATTTGCGCCTCCGGGATCGGCTTCCCTGTGGTGCTCAAGGGCGAGGGCATCGCCCACAAGACCGAGGCGGGTGCGGTGGTGCTGAACCTCGACTGCCGCGAGGCGGTGACCGAGGCGGCGGCGGGCATGCCCGCGCAGAGCTTCCTCGTCGAGGAGATGATCACCGGTACCGTCGCCGAGCTGCTGATCGGCGTGACCCGCGACCCGGCGCATGGCTTCGTGCTGACGCTGGGGCTGGGCGGCATCCTCACCGAGTTGATCCGCGACACCGCCTCGGTGCTGGTCCCGGCCAGCCGCGACGAGATACGCGGTGCCCTCACCGGGCTGCGCACCGGCGCTCTGCTCACCGGGTACCGAGGCCGCCCGGCGGCGGACATGGAGGCAGTACTCGACACGATCATGGCTTTGCAGGCCCTCGTGCGCAGCCATGCGGACAACCTTCACGAAATCGAAATCAATCCGCTGATCTGCCGTGCCTCCGGCGCGGTGGCGGCGGATGCACTCATCAGGATGGGAGAGAGCCAATGACCTCTTCGAACGTGCTCACCGAGCGCCGCGGCGCGGTGCTCGAGGTGACGCTGAACCGACCCAAGGCCAACGCCATCGACATGGCCACCAGCCGCGAGCTGGGCGAGATCTTCACCGAGTTCCGCGACGATCCCGAGCTGCGCGTGGCGATCCTCACGGGTGCGGGCGAGAAGTTCTTCTGCCCCGGCTGGGATCTCAAGGCTGCCGCCAGCGGCGAGGATGCCGACGGCGATTACGGCAAGGGCGGCTTCGGTGGCCTGCAGGAGCTCCGCGGGCTCAACAAGCCGGTGATCGCCGCGGTCAACGGCATCGCCTGCGGCGGCGGGCTGGAGCTGGCGATCAGCGCCGACATCATCCTTGCTGCCGATCACGCCACCTTTGCCCTACCCGAGATCAAGTCGGGCACCGTGGCCGATGCGGCGACGCTCAAGCTGCCCAAGCGCATTCCCTACCACATCGCCATGGAGCTTCTTTACACTGGCCGCTGGTTCGATGCCGAGGAGGCGCACCGCTGGGGTCTCGTCAACCGCATCCTCCCCGCCGCCGGGCTGATGGAGGAGGCGCGCAAGATGGCGGATGAGCTCGCCGCCGGTCCGCCGCTGGTCTTCGCCGCAATCAAGGAGATCGCCCGCGAGGCCGAGGACATGAAGTTCCAGGACGCGCTGAACAGGATCACCCGCAGCCAGTTCGAGACCGTCGAGCGGCTCTACCGCTCCGAGGACCAGAAGGAAGGCGCCCGCGCCTTCGCCGAGAAACGCGACCCGGTCTGGAAGGGCCGGTAACGAGACGACAGGAGACACCATGCCTCTTCAGATGAACCGCAAGATCTTCCTCACCGCCGCGATCACCGGGGCAGGGGCCACTGAAGACAAGAGCCGGCTCGTGCCGCGCTCGCCCAAGGAGATTGCCGATGCCGCCATCGACGCCGCCAAGGCCGGGGCTGCCATCGTGCATTGCCACGTGCGTGACCCCGAGACCGGCGCGCCCTGTCGCAACCTCGCGTATTACCGCGAGCTGACCGACCGCATCCGCTCCTCCGATGTCGACGTGGTGCTTAACCTCACCGCAGGCGTCGGCGGCGACCTGACCTTTGGCGACCCGGAAACGCCGATGGACCTGGACGCGCCGAACACCGACATGGCCGGCGCCACCGAGCGTATGGCCCATATCCGCGCCTGCCTGCCGGAGATCTGCACGCTCGACTGCGGCTCAATGAACTTCGGCGACGGCGAATACGTGATGACCAACACCACCGGCATGCTGCGCGCCATGGGCGCGCAGATGACCGAGCTCGGCGTGAAGCCGGAGATCGAGGCCTTCGACACCGGCCACCTGTGGTTCGCCAAGCAGCTGGTGAAAGAGGGTGTGCTGGAAGACCCTGCGCTTGTGCAGCTCTGCATGGGGGTGCCTTGGGGCGCACCGAACGATCTGAACACCTTCATGGCGATGGTCAACAACGTGCCCGAGAGCTGGACCTGGTCGGCCTTCAGCCTTGGCCGCGACCAGATGCCCTATGTGGCGGCGGCGGCGCTGGCGGGCGGCAACGTTCGGGTCGGGCTCGAGGACAACATCTACCTCGAGCGCGGCGTGCTGGCGACCAATGCCCAGCTTGTCGAGAAGGCGGCGAGCCTGCTGACCAACATGGGGGCCTCGCTGATCGGCCCCGAAGAGGTGCGCGCGCAGCTCGGCCTCGTGAAGCGCGCCGCCCCGGCGGCCGCGGCATGAGCCGCGCGGCGATCATCGGCGGCGGCGTCATCGGCGGGGGCTGGGCCGCGCGTTTCCTGCTGAATGGCTGGGACGTGGTGGTCTTCGACCCCGATCCCGGGGCCGCGCGCAAGATCGCCGAGGTGCTGGACAATGCCCGCGCCTCGCTGCCCGCGCTCTATGCTCGTCCGCTCCCGCCCGAGGGCAGCCTCACCTTCGCCGCCTCGATCGCCCAGGCGGTGGCGGGCGCAGACTGGGTGCAGGAGAGCGTGTCCGAGCGGCTCGCGCTGAAACACAAGGTCTACGCGGAGATCGCGGCGCATCTGCCCGAGGGGGGCTTCATCGCCTCCTCGACCTCGGGCTTCAAGGCCAGCGATCTTGCCTCCGGCGGCGCCCCTGTGGTCGTCGTGCATCCGTTCAACCCGGTCTACCTGCTGCCGCTCACTGAGATCTCGGGCGATCCGTCGCTTTGCGACACGGCCGCGGCGGTGGTCACCTCCATCGGTATGCACCCACTGGTGCTCCGCAAGGAAATCGACGCCTTCATCGGGAACCGCTTCCAGGAGGCGGTCTGGCGCGAGGCGCTTTGGATGCTCAAGGACGGCATCGCAACCACGTCCGAGATCGACGACGCGATCCGCATGAGCTTTGGCCTCCGCTGGGCGCAGATGGGCCTCTTCGAGACCTACCGCATCGCTGGCGGCGAGGCCGGGATGCAGAGCTACATCGAGCAGTTCGGCCCGACCCTCAGCTGGCCCTGGACCAAGCTGACCGATGTGCCCGATCTCGACGCCGCGCTGATCGAGACGATCGGGAGCCAGTCCGACGCGCAATCCGGGCATCTCGGCATTCGCGAGCTGGAGCGCCTGCGTGACGACAACCTCGTCGCGATCCTGCGCGGCCTGCGCCGCACAGGAAGCGGCGCGGGCGGCGTGGTGCTGCGGCATGAACAGACCCTGGAGGCGGAGGGCGAGCTGGACGGCCTGCCGATCACCCTGAGCCAGTCGGTGCCGGTCACCTGGACCGACTACAACGGCCACATGAACGAGGCCGCCTACCTCGAGCTGGGCACCTGGGCCACGGACGGGCTGATGGCTCTCGTCGGCGCGGATGAGGCCTATGTCTCTGCAGGCAAGAGCTTTTTCACGGTCGATACCCGTATCCGCTACCTGGGTGAGGTGCACCGCGGGACGATGCTGACGGTGACCACGCAGGTGCTCGAGGGAGCGGGCAAGAAGATGAAACTTTTCCACAGGGTGACAAAACCCGATGGGACCCTTGCGGCGACGCTCGAAACCCTGCTTCTTCACACCGACCTGACCACCCGCCGTGCCTGCGCGCCCGAGCCGCAGGTCGCGGAGGCCCTTGAAACCCTGGCTGCGGTGCATGCCGGGCGCCCCGCGGAGGGCGCCGGTGGTAGCGTCGGCCAACGCAACTGAAGACCGGAGACACAGATGACCATGTCCCCCGAAGAAAAACAGACCCGCGAAGAGCTCGCCGCCTGCTACCGGCTCGCGGCGCTGCACCGGTTCACCGACCTCATCTACACCCATATCACCGCCCGTGTGCCGGGCGAGGATGGGCATTTCCTGATCAACCCCTACGGCTGGCGCTGGGAAGAGATCACCGCCTCGTCGCTGGTCAAGATCGACGTCGACGGCAACAAGGTTGACGGCAGCCCTCAGCGGGTGAACCCGGCGGGCTTTACCATCCACTCGGCGGTACACATGACCCGCCACGACGCGGCCTGGATCATGCACACTCACACGCGCGCGGGTGTGGCGGTGGCCTGCATGGAGGAGGGGTTGCTGCCGCTCAACCAGATCTCGCTGCAGTTCGCGGGCCGCATCGGCTACCACGATTTCGAGGGCATCGCGCTGGATCTGGAAGAGCGCGAGCGCATCGTCGAGGACCTGGGCGATCACCCAGTGCTGATGCTGCGCAATCACGGGCTCATCGCCACCGGCCGCAGCGCCGCAGAGATGTTCAACAACATGTTCTACCTCGAGCGCGCCTGCGAGATCCAGATCGCCGCCACCTCCAGCGGTCGGCCGCTGCGACTGGTAGGTGACGAAATCGCCGCTCGCGTGCACCAGCAATATGTGCAGATGAACGAGGAAGATGGCGACCTCCAGCTCGAGTGGCAGGCTCACCTTCGCTCGATCGAGGGGGTCGGCACCGACTTCCGAGCCTGAGGGGGCGACGGGTCTTATGGAAGCCCTTCCGGGAATGGACTCTCGAGAGGGCGCACTAGATCCGCCGACAAGGCGGACATTGGCTCCTCCGCGGGCCAGGACAGAAGGAAGGCAATCCAATGAAACAGGTGACGACCAAGGCGCCGGGCGGGCTCGACAACCTCGTTATGAGCGATGTCGCGGAGCCCTCGGCACCCGGCGCGGGCGAGATCACTGTGCGCCTGCACGCCAGCTCGCTCAATTACCACGATTACCGGGTCTGCGCCGTCGAGGGAGCCCTGCCCGATGGGCGGATCCCGATGGCCGACGGCGCGGGTTTGGTCGAGGCGGTGGGCGCAGGAGTCGAGGGGGTCGCGGTCGGCGACGCGGTCGTGTCCTGCTTCTTCCCTGACTGGCAGACCGGCGACGACCGGCCCAGCAATTTCTCGACCACGCCGGGCGACGGGCGCGACGGCTACGCGCGCGAGCGGGTGACGCTGCCTGCCACCTGGTTTACCCCTGCGCCCGAGGGCTGGAGCCACGAGGAGGCCTCGACGATCACCACCGCCGGGCTGACCGCCTGGCGCGCGCTCGTGGTCGATGCCGGGATCAAGGCGGGCGACACGGTCGCAGTGCTCGGAACCGGCGGCGTGTCGATCTACGCGCTGCAGCTCGCCAAGGCGATGGGCGCGACGGTGATCGCGACCTCGTCGTCCGATGCCAAGCTCGAGCGCCTGAGTGCTCTGGGGGCGGATCACGTCATCAATTACCGCAGCACGCCCGAGTGGGGCGAGGAGATGCGCCGCCTCACCGGGGGGGCGCGGCGTCGACATCGTGGTCGAGGTCGGCGGTCCGGCAACGCTGGCGCAATCCATCATGGCGGGGCGCCCGGGGGCGCATATCGCGCTGATCGGCGTGCTCACCGGGCGCTCCGGCGAGGTCCCTACCGCGCTCCTGATGGCGCGCCAGCAAAGGCTTCAGGGGCTGATTGTCGGCTCGCGCCAGCACCAGCTCGATTTCGTCAAGGCGCTTGAGGCGCTGAAGCTGCGCCCGGTGATCGATCGCAGCTTTGGGCTGGCCGATCTGGCCGAGGCCTTCCGCTACCAGGAGAGCGGCGCGCATTTCGGCAAGATTTGCGTGACCGTGTGAGCCTGCGGTGGTCTCCCTGGCCGGGAGACCACCACGCTGCAGGACACTGGAGAGTTTGCTCGGCGATCCCGTCAGGCAGTGCGACGTGGCGCTTGTTATACGCATGTGCAATAAGGTGACTGTCGTATCAAAGGGAGAGAAGTCCATGCCCGCGCAATCACCGATCCTCGGCGTCTACCTCAGCGCGACGGCCGATCTCGATGCGCTTTACGGAGATGCCCTGCGCAGCTGCGCAATGGATGTCGTTCTGCGCCATCCTGCCGAGATCGACCGGCCCGAGGATGTGCGCTTTGCGATTTGCTGGGAGCCGGGAGAGGGCGCGTTTGCGCCCTATCCGAACCTCGGGCTAGCTATGTCGGTCGCCGCGGGAGTTGATGCTTTACTGGCGCATGACGGCGTGCCCCGGGGGGCCGCCATCGCCCGCGTGCGCGATCCTCATCAGGCCGAGCTGATGGCCGGCTACGCGGTGCATGAGGTGCTGCACTATGAGCGCGGCTTTTCTGAAATGGCAGGCAATGCTGCGAAAGCGCGATGGGTGCCGCTCCGGATGCGTGCCCCGGCCTCGGTGCAGGTCGCGGTGCTGGGTCACGGGACCATGGGGCGTGCGGTCGTGAGGGGGTTGCGGTCCGTGGGGTTCTCGGTCCGCGTGGCCTGTCGCAGCGAGCCGGCGGAGCAGCTTCCGGGTGTCAGATATCTGTCCGGTCCGGGCGCCGTGGCGCGCGCCGCGGAGGGGGCGCAGTACCTCGTTAACGTGCTGCCGCTGACCGCCGAGACCGAAAACGTTCTGGATGCGGCGCTCTTTGCGCGGCTGGCCCCGGGGGCGCGTCTGGTGCAGATCGGTCGCGGGGAGCACCTGGTCGAGGCCGATCTTGAGGCTGCACTGGACAGTGGCCAGCTGGCGGCGGCGACGCTCGATGTCTTCCGAGAGGAACCGCTGCCGGCAGCGCACCGCTTCTGGCAGGATGCTCGGCTGCGGATCACCCCGCATGTGGCCAGCGACTCGCTGCCCGAAGTGGTCTCTGCGCAGGTGGTCGAGACGGTTCGGGCGCTGCGCGACGGGCAACCCATGGCCTATGCGGTCGACCGGGCGCGCGGTTACTGACCGGGGGGGCGGAGATGGCGCGGGCTCAGCGCCCGCTCGGCACCCGCCCCTCCATCCAGCGCAGCAGCAGCGTCAGCGTGCCGCTCAGGCTCAGGTAGATGGCGATCAGCAACAGCAACGGTTCGTAGGTGAGGTAGGTGTCCTGCCGCACACGGGTGATCACCGCGTAAAGGTCGGTGACGGTGATCGTCGCCACCAGCGGCGTCGCCTTCAACTGCAGGATGATCTCGCCCGCCAGCGTCGGCAGGGCGCGGTGCACGGCGCGGGGCAGCCAGACCCGGCGGAAGATCTTCAGCGGCGACATGCCAAAGGCCCGGGCGGCCTCGAGCTCGCCGCGCGGCACGCCGGCGAAGGCGCCGCGCATCACTTCGCCCTCGTAGGCGGCGAAGGAGAGAGCCAGCGTCAGGAAACCGTAAGGCCAGGCCTGCCGCAGGTAGGGCCAGAGCCAGGAGCCTCGGATCTCGGGAAACTGCGCGAAGAGCGCGCCGAGACCGTAGTAGATCAGCCAGAGCTGCAGCAGCAGCGGCGTGCCGCGGATCATCGTGCAGAAGCCCGCCGCCAGCCAGCGAAGCGGCGCCGGGCCGGCGACCTGCACCGCGCCGAGCGGCAGGGCGAGGGCGAAGCCCGCGGCGATGCTCGAGGCCAGAAGCGCCAGAGTCACCAGCAGACCGCGGCCGATCTTCGGCAGGTAGGCGGGCAGCCAGGCCCAGTCCATCTGCGTGAGCATCGCGGCGAGCGCCGCCAGGGCCAGCGCGGCAAGGGCCAGGCGGTGCGGCATCAGCAGGGGTGCGAGCCGTGCGCGCAGGGGCAGCGAGGGGGCCGGGGGGATCGGGGTGGCAATATCGATATCGGGCATGGTCGCTCCTCAGGCGGCGGCGGGCAGGCCGCGGCGCGCGCGCCGCTCGAGCCAGCGCAGGCCGAGGTTCGAGATCAGGGTAAGCGCGAGGTAGAGCAGCCCCGCGGCGACGAAAAACAGGAAGTACTCGCGGGTCGCGGCGGCGGCTTGCTTGGTCACCAGCGTCAGCTCGGAAAAGCCGATGACGGCGAGCAGCGCGGTGTCCTTGGTGGCGATCATCCAGAGGTTGGCCATGCCGGGCAGGGCGTGCGGCGTCATCGCCGGGAGGGTCACCCGGTGCAGCACCTTGAGGGGCGACATGCCAAAGGCCTGCGCCGCCTCGATCTGCCCGGGGGGGCACGGCGCGGATCGCACCGCGGATCACCTCGGTGGCGTAGCCGCCCTGCACCAGGCCGATCACGAGAATGCCGGCGCTGAGGCCGTCGATGTCGATCCCCTCGCGGCCCAGGGCCCCCATCAGCTTGTTCAGCAGATCGGTGCCCACGTAGTAGAAGAGCAGCATCAGGACGAGCTCGGGCACGGCGCGGATGAGCAGCGTGTAGAGCTCGGCGATGTCGCGCAGGACGCGCCCGCCGTAGAGCTTGGCGGTGGCGCCGAGCAGGCCGATGACGATGCCGAGCAGATAGCCGCCTGCCGCCAGTTCCACCGAGCGCAGGAAGCCGGCGAGAAGCGCGCCGCCCCATCCCGGTGAAGAGAATGCGAGCAGGCTGAAATCAAGTGCGTCGAACATCGTGCGGCGGTATCCCTTGTCGTTGAAATGCACCGGGCCGCGACGCTGGTGTCGCGGCCCGGGAAGACGGCTCAGCTGCCGTAGATGTCGAGACCTTCGAAATAGGGCTCAGAGATTGTCTCGTAGGTGCCGTTTTCGCGGATCGCCGCGATGCCGGCATTGACCCGCTCGAGCAGCTCGCCGTCCTCCTTGCGCAGGCCGACGCCGACGCCTTGACCGAGGATTGCCGGATCGCCCGCCACCGCGCCACGGTACTCGCAGCAGGCCGCGCCAGCCTCGGTGTCGAGGAAGGGCATCATCGCCAGCATGTCGCCGATCACCGCATCGATCCGGCCCGCGGCGAGATCCTGCAGCTCCTCGTCCACCGTCGGGTAGCTGCGGATGTCGGCGGCGGTCTCGGCGAAATGCGCGCGGGCGTAGGTCTCGTGGATGGTGCCTACCGAGACGCCCAGATAGGCGCCCTTCACCCCCTCGGGGGTGGGCTCTACCTTGCTCTCCTTGAGCGCGATCACGCCGGTCGGCGTGTCATAGTACTTGTCCGAGAAGGCGATCTGCTTGGCCCGTTCCTCGGTGATGCTCATCGAGGCGATGATCATGTCGATCTTGCCGGTGTTGAGCGCCGGGATGATGCCGTCCCAGGCGACCGGGGTGATCACGCAATCGGCCTCGATCTCGGCGCAGAGCGCCTCGGCGAAATCGATCTCCCAGCCGCTCCAGGTGCCGTCCGAGGCGGGGCTGTAGAAGGGCGCATAGGGCTCGGCGGCGATGCCGACCTTGTAGGGGTCGGCAAGCGCCGGTGCGGCGAGCGCGGCGGCGGCAGTAGCGGCAAGCGCGAGTGTCTTGAACATGGTCTCTCCTCTGTTGGTCTTGTCTTGCAACCGCGCGGTCAGGCGATCGAGCGGATGAATTGCTGCATGTGCGGCGAGCGGGGATCACCGAAAATCTGCTCTGGCGGGCCCTCCTCCTCGATCCGGCCGTCCTTCAGGTAGACGACGTGGCTCGCCACATCGCGGGCGAAGCCCATCTCGTGGGTGACGAGGATCATCGTGCGCTTCTCGGCGGCAAGGTCGCGGATCACGTTCAGCACCTCGCCGACCAACTCGGGGTCGAGCGCAGAGGTCGGCTCGTCGAAGAGCATGGCCAGCGGCTCCACCGCGAGCACCCGCGCGATGGCGCAGCGCTGTTGCTGGCCGCCGGACATGTGAGCGGGATAGGCGTCTTCCTTGTCCGCCAGCCCGACGCGGTCGAGCACCTGCCGGGCGCGGGCGACGGCCTCCTCCTTGGGGATGCCGAGCACCTGCATGGGCACCTCGATCACGTTGCCGAGGACGGTGCGATGCGGCCAGAGGTTGAAGTTCTGGAACACCATGCCGAGCTGGGCGCGGATGCGCTGCAGCTGCGCGCGGTCCGAGGGCTCGAGCCCGCCGCCGCGGGCCGGGCGCATGGCATAGGTCTCGCCGTGGATGGCGATTTGCCCGGCGCTGGGAGTCTCGAGCATGTTGATGCAGCGCAGCATGGTCGACTTGCCCGAGCCGGAACCGCCGATCACCGCCACGACGTCGCCGGGATTCGCGGTGAGCGAGATGCCCTTGAGCACCTCGAGGTGTCCGAAGTGCTTGTGAAGGTCGCGGATCTCTACCGCCGGCGTGGCGTCGTTCATGGCTGTCCCTCTGCCGGAACCGGGCGCTCCCGGGCGGCTGCATCTCTTGCAATTTCGTCGCTGTTGTACGAATGTAAAACAAATCTCGACGAGGAAGTCAAAGTGACCATACGGAATGCACGGGGACTGACGAATTTGGCGGCACGAGGCCGGGTGTGACCCGTCGTGCCTACAGCCGCCTGTCGCAAGACCAGCGCCGCACCGACCTGCTCGAAGCGACGCTCGCCTGCGTTGCGGATCTCGGCCTCGACAAGGCCGGGGCGCGGCAGATCGCCGAGCGAGCCGGGGTCTCGGCCGGGCTGATCCGCCACTACTTCCCCTCCAAGGAAGACATGGTGCGTGCCGCCTACGCCTATCTGATGGGGCAGATGACCGCCGCCGCCGAGGATTCCGGGACCGGGGAAACCCTGACCCCCGAGGCGGCGCTGGCGGACTTCATCGCCGCCAACTTCGCGCCGCCGAGCCTGTCGGGGGTGAAGGTCTCGCTGTGGGCGACCTTCATCGGGCGGGTGCGGGTCGATCCCGCCTATGCCGACATCCACCGCGAGGGCTACCGCGAGTTCCTCGACCTGCTCGCGGCGCGGATCCACCCGGTGCTGGTCGCGCAGGGCCGCCCTGCGGATCCTGCGCAGTGCCAGCGCCTCGCGATTGCGCTCAACGGCTTGATTGATGGGCTCTGGATCGAGGGCTCGCTCGGCCACGGGCTCTATGATGCGCGGCGGCTCCCGGGCATCGCGCTGGATGCTGCCGAGGCGATCCTGCGACTGCCAGACACGACGCTGACGCGCCACATGGTGCCAGAAGACGAAAGGACCTGACATGCGGTATGCCGCGATCACCGAGCGCCTGCGTTCGCTGGGCGGAGACAAATGGGCGGTCCACAATGCCGCGCGCGCCCGGCGCGACGCCGGCGAGGACATCGTCGAGCTGACCATCGGCGAGCCCGACATCGCGCCCGCCCCCGAGCTCGTCGAGCATTGCGTCGCCGCGCTGCGGGCCGGACGTACCCAGTATTCCAACGGCCGCGGCGAGCCCGGACTCGTGGCGGCTCTGGTCGAGACCTACCGCCCGCGCCAGCCCGATATCTCCGCCGAAAACGTGCTGTGTTTTCCGGGCACTCAGACCGCGCTTTTCGCCGTGATGCTGGGGCTGGTCGGGCCGGGCGAGGGGGTGCTGATCGGCGACCCCTATTACGCCACCTACGAGGGCGTGGTGGCCGCCGCGGGCGCGCACGTGCAGCCGGTGCCGCTGCGAATGGAGTGCGATTTCGTGCTGCAGCCGGAGGATCTGCGCGCCGCGATCACGCCCGAGAGCCGCGTTCTCCTGCTCAACACCCCGCACAACCCGACCGGTGCGGTCATCGACCGCGCGACGCTGGAGGCGCTGGGGGACATCTGCGCCGAGCGCGATCTCTGGATCGTCTGCGACGAGGTCTACGCCGAGCTGATCTTCGAGGGAAGCTTTGCCTCGCCGCTCGAGATCGCGGCGCTGCGCGAGCGCGTGGTGGTGGTCTCGTCGATCTCCAAGAGCCACGCCGCCACGGGCTTTCGCAGCGGCTGGGCCATCGGCCCGGCGGCGTTCTGCGCGGCGCTGCTGCCGGTTTCGGAAACCATGCTGTTCGGCAACCAGCCGTTCATCGCGGACATGACCGCGGCCGCCCTGCGCGGCGCCTTCGACACCTCGGCGCGGATGCGCGAGGCCTTCGGACGACGGGCGCGGATGCTCTGCGAGCGTCTGAACGCGGTGCCGGGCCTCTCGGCCCAGATGCCGCGCGGGGGCATGTTCCTGATGCTGGACGTCTCGGGCACCGGGCTCGATGGCGAGCGGTTTGCTTGGCGGCTGCTGGAGGAGCAGGGCGTTGCGGTGATGCCGGGCCGCGCCTTCGGTAACAATGGCGCGGGGCTGGTGCGTGTCGCGCTGACGGTGCCGGACGCGCAGCTTGCGGAGGCGGCTGCGCGGATGGAGGCGCTTTGTGCGGGGCTGCCGGGCCGCGCCGTGGCCTGACCGCGGTCCAAGCGAGCGCCCGCTTGGGCGCTTCCCGGAGTCTGGTGAGAGAGAAGATCAACAAATGCCGAGCCGGGCGCAACAGAGTGACGCTGGTGCTTGTGGCCAGCGGTGGTTCGCGTACACCTTGAAAGGACCACGCAAGTCACTGGATCGGTAAATGCGCCTACGTCAAATCGAGGTTTTCTTTGCGATCTGGCGCAGCGGGTCGGTGACCGCTGCCGCCGAGGAACTGGCAATCTCCCAATCGTCGGTCAGCAAGACGCTCAAGCACGCCGAGCAGAGCCTCGGGTTCGAGCTGTTCCACCGGGTGCGCGGCAAGCTGGTGCTGTCGGAGGAGGGGGAAATCCTGCTCAACGATGCCGCGCGAATCTTCGAAAGCCTGGACCAGATGCGCGGCCGCGCCGCCGGATTGCGCAATGGGCTCGCCCGCTCGGTGCGGGTGGTCTGCCTGCCCAGCCTCGGTCAGTGGCTGATCCCGCAGAGCGTCGTCAAGTTTCACGCGGAATTTCCCAAGGTGGCGATGGAGATCACCACCAAGCACGAGGGCGAGATGCTCGAAGGGGTACGTGCGCGCGAGTACGATCTCGCCTTCGCCTTCGGACCGGCCGACGATCCGCCGCATTTTTCCGGGTTGACCAGCGAGAAGGTGACCGAGGGCCAACTGGTCTACATCGAGAGCGGCCGGGGTGGATGGGCCGCGCCGGTGACCCTCGCCGAGATCAACTACGCGACGCTGATCAACCTCAGCGGGCGGCATTTCCTCGGCAACGCGCTGCGCGAGGAGCTGGCGGAGCGCGGTCTGCCAGAGCGGTCGAACATCTTGGTGCAGACTTATTCCGTCGCCCGCGAGCTCATCGCCAACGGCCTTGGCAGCTGCATCGTCGACGAGTTCACCGCGATCACCCGGCCGATCAACGTGCGCATCCGGCCGCTTCGACCGAAGATCCGCTTCGGCATCCATCTCTACCACCGCGAAGGCGTCGTGCTGTCGCGGCACGAGCGGGCCTTCCTCGAAATGGTGCGCGAGGCCGCGGCCACCGCGCGGCGCCACTGAGCGCCGCGCGGCAGGGTTTCCGGGGCGGTGTTCAGAGCACCGAGGCGACCGCCCGCGCGAGGACCGGGGCCTGTGCCGCATCGAGCCCGGCAAGATTGATCCGCCCGTCCGAGACCATGTAGATCGCTTGCTCGTCGCGCAGCCGGTCGACCTGTGCGGCGCTGATCGGCAGGCAGGAGAACATGCCCTTCTGCGTGCCGAGGGCGGCGAAGCGCTGTGCGTCTATTTCCGCCAGTGCCTCGGCAAGCGCCGCGCGGTTGCTCGCCACATGCCGGCGCATCGCCTCGACCTCTCCGCGCCATTGCGCGGCCAGCTCGGGGGTGCCGAGGATGTCGCGCACCAGCGCCGCGCCGTGGTCCGGCGGCATGGAATAGGCAACTCGGTTGCGCACCCCGAGCTGGGCCTTGGCGATTCCCGCGGCTTCGGCGGTTTCCGACAGCACGAAGGCGGCGCCGACGCGATCGCGGTAGATGCCGAAGTTCTTCGAGCAGCTGTAGGCCAGCAGGAGCTCGGGCAGCCGGGCTGCCATCTTGCGCAGCGCCGCCGCATCCTGCTCGAGACCGTCGCCAAATCCCTGGTAGGCCAGGTCGACGAAGGGCAGCACGCCGCGCGCGGCGATGGCGTCGATGATCCGGTCCCAGTCTTCCGCGACGGGGTCGGCGCCGGTCGGATTGTGGCAGCAGCCGTGCAGGAGGATCACGTCGCCCGGGGCCATCGCCGCGATGTCAGAGAGCATCTCCTCGATGCGCAGCTGGCCGCTGGCGGCGTCGAGATAGCGGTAGCTGGTGGTGCGCAGCCGCGCATCGGCGAGCACCGAGTGGTGGTTGACCCATGTCGGGTCGGGCACATGCACCACCGCCTCGGGCGCCTGCTGCGCGATGAGGCCGGCCAGCACCCGCAGCGCCCCGGCGCCGCCGGCGGTCTGCACGCCGCCGATCCGGGTCACGGGCGCTTCGCTGCCGAAGGCAAGGTCGCGTACCAGCTCGACGAAGCGCGGATCGCCGCCCGGCCCGACATAGGCCTTGGTCTGCAGCGTGGCCACATGCGCCGCCTCGGCGGTAGCCACAGAGGGCAGGATCGGGGTGCGTCCCTCGGGGTCCTTGTAGACGCCGACGCCGAGGTCGAGCTTGCCCTGCCGGGTGTCGGCGCGGAACAGCTCGCTCAGCGACAGGATCTTGTCGGGCGGCGGGGCGGTCATGGTCTGGAACATCGGAAAGCGTCCTTATGGGGCTCGGGGGCGCCTTTGGCATCATCGCCGCAGGAGCCGAAAATATTGCCCGGGTTGAGCCGGTTTGCGGGATCGAAGGCGGATTTGATCCGCCCCATCAACGCCAGCTCCGCCGCGGGTTTCATGCGCCGCAGCGCGGCGCGCTTGTGCAGGCCGATGCCGTGCTCGGCGCTCACCGTCCCGCCGAGCGAGAGGGCGATGGACTCGATCGCCTCGGAGAGCGCCGCCTTGCCGGGCAGCGCGTCGCCAGGTGCTGGGGGCATCACGTTGACGTGGATGTTGCCGTCGCCGATATGGCCGAAGAACGCCGCCCGCAGGCCCCCGCCAAGCGCCGCGACATGTGCGTCGACGCCCGCCACGAAGCGTGGCACCTGCCCGAGCGGCACGGCGCAATCGGTGCGCAGGATCGGGCCGCGCCAGAGATCCATCGCCTCTGCCACGCCTTCTCGCAGGCTCCAGAGGCCGAGCCGCTGCGCCTCGCTCTGCGCGAACACGCCATCCCCGGCCAGCCCCTCTTCGAACGCCGCCTCGAGCAGCGCGTCGAAACCGGCGGCAAGGTCGAAGAAGCGGCTGGTGCGCTCTGCCTCGAGCAGCAAAAGCCAGCCGGGAGCGCTTTCCAGCGGTACCTTGGCGACGCCCATCCCGGCGGCGAAGTCGGTGGCGCTGCGCGACATCAGCTCGGCGGCGGTCACCGCATCGCCGAGCAGGTCGCGCGCCAGTCGCAGCAGCGCCAGCGCCTGCGCCGGTCCTGCCAGGCCGAAAAGCGCCGCCTGCCGGTCCAGCGGTGGGGCGCGCAGCTTCAGCGTCACCGCGGTGACAAAGGCCAATGTGCCCTCGGAGCCGGCGAGCAGCTGCGGCAGGCTGTAGCCGGTGTTGTCCTTCCACAGCTCCGCCGCGCCGGCAATGAGAGTGCCATCGGCGAGCACCGCCTCGATCCCGAGGATCTGGTCGCGCGCCATGCCGTGGCGAAGCACGTTGGCGCCGCCGGCATTGGTTGCGACCGAGCCGCCGAGCGTCGCGCTGCCGGCGCCGCCGTGGGTAAGCCCGAGGTGCAGACCGGCCTCCCGCGCCGCCGCCTGTGCCTCGGCCAGAACCACGCCGGCCTCGGCCACCATCAGGCAGGCGTCGCGGTCGATGCGGCGGAGGGTGCGCATGCGTTCGGTCGAGACAACGAGGCTCGCCGCGCCTGCGCCGGGGGTTGCGCCGCCGGCAAGACCGCTGCCACCGCCGCGCGGCACCAGCAAGATTGGCAGGTCGGCCAGAAGCGCCAGGCCCTCGGACAGCATCTCGGCGGAGGAGGGGCGGAAGACGCAGAGTTCCGCCTCCTCCTGTCGGTACATGAGATCGCCCCGGTAGGGGGCGATCTGGGTGGGGGCGTCGAGCACGGCGGAGGCCCCGAACCTTTCGGCGAGGCGGCGGACCGCCTCTGCCCGGATCGCGGAAGCCTCGCGCATGGTCAGTTCAGCACGCCGACCGCGGCTTCTACCGCGGCGAGCACTTCGCCGGATTGCGCCATGGCGAGCACCGGAACCCGCTGGTTTACCATGTAGCTGTCCTCCTGCATGAAGGGCACCTTGGCGCGCAGCGCGTCGTAGGCCGCCTGGCTGCCCTTGCCAAGCGCGTAGTCGCCGAGCACCTCTTCGGTGAGGAAGATCGCGCGCGCCGCCAGCAGGTACTCGACGCCGACGATCTTGGGCATGTTGTCGAGGATTTGCTGCGCCTTGCGGCAGGACCATGCGGCCATCGACACGTGGTCTTCCTGGCTCGACTTGGTCGAGATGGTGTCGGCCACCGAAGGGAAGGCCAGCGTCTTGTTCTCTGAGGCGACGGCGGCCGCCGAGGTCGCGATGATGCCATAGCCGTAGTTCAGGCCGATCGGCTTTCCCGCGAGGTTCGGCGGCAGGCCGTAGTTCAGCGTCACATCGTTCAGCGCGAAGAGCCGGCGTTCCGAGATGTTGCCGATCTCGATCAGCGCGATCGACAGGATGTCCATGGCGAAGGCGATCGGCTCGCAGTGGAAGTTGCCGCCCGACATGAATTCCAGCGCGCCGAGCTCGTTCCAGAACACCAGCGGGTTGTCGGTGGCGGCGTTGAGCTCGCGGGTGACCAGCGTCTTGGCGTGCTCGAGCTGGTCGCGGCACGAGCCGTGGACCTGCGGCAGGCAGCGGAAGGAATACTGGTCCTGCACGCGCGGGCTATGGGTCGGGTGCAGGAAGTCATCCTCGAGATGCACCGCGCGGCAGCCCTCGGTGGTGCGCTTCGAGCCTTCGATGATGCGGCGGATGTTCTCGGCCACCTCGATCTGGCCCGGCTGCTTGCGGGCGGCGTGGATGCGCGGATCGAAGGCGGCCTGCTCGCCGCGGATCGCCTCGAGCGACAGCGCGCCGGCGGTGTCGGCAACCTTCATCATGCGCTCGGCGTCCCAGAGCGTCAGCGCGGCCATGCCGGCGCAGAGCGAGTTGCCGTTGATCAGCGCGAGGCAGTCCTTGGCCTGCAGGTCGAACTGGATCGGGCTGATGCCGGCCTTTTCCAGTGCCTCGGGGGCCTTCATCGTCACGCCCTCATAGGTGGCCTCGGCCTCGTCGTAGCCGATCAGCACCGAGACCATATGCGCCAGCGGCGCAAGGTCACCCGATGCGCCGACAGAGCCCTGGATCGGCACCACCGGGTGCACGCCCTTGTTGAGCATCTCGATCAGCCGGTCGATCACCTCGACCCGAAGGCCCGAGACGCCGAGGCAGAAGGCGTTGATCCGCACCACCATCATGGCACGCACGATCTCTTCCTTGGCCGGATCGCCGAAGCCCGAGCAATGCGACAGCACAATGTTCTTCTGGAAGCGCTCATTGTCGGCCTGGCTGATCTTGTAGTCCTTGAGCTTGCCGACGCCGGTGTTGAAGCCGTAGGTCGCCGGCGCGTTCTCGGTCAGCCAGTTCTCCTCGATGTAGTTGCGGACCTTGACGATCTCGGTGCGCGCCTCGGGCGCGAGCGTCACCTGCACGCCGTCGCGGGCGACGCGGACGACGTCCTCGATGGTCAGGCTGTCGCCGTCGAGAATGATTGCGGTCATCTGGGGTAGTCCTTTCGTTGGTCCCGGCCACGCGTGCCGGAGAGGGAAGAGGGTACGAGTGAGGGGTCAGCCCAGCCCGGTGAGCCAGAGCGCGAGGCCGGGCACGAAGAGCACGAGCAGGATCCGGAGGATGTCCATCGCGTAGAAGCCGAGCACGCCGAGGTAGGTCTGCTGGATCGGCACGTCCTTGGCGATGGAGTTGATCAGGAACAGGTTCATCCCGAAGGGCGGCGAGATCATCCCGGTCTCGACGCTCATCAGCACGAGGATGCCGAACCAGATCAGCACGGCGTCGGACGTCATGCCGAAGTCGAGGCTGGTCATCACCGGCACGAAGACCGGTAGCGTCAGCAGCACCATGGCCAGGCTTTCCATGAAGCAGCCGAGGATTATGTAGATGATCAGCAGGCACAGCAGGATCATCACCGGCGGCAGCGCCAGCCCGCCAATCCAATGCGAGATCTCATTGGGCAGCTGCGACAGCGCCAGCGCCGCCGAGAAGAGTTCGGCCGCGAACATGATCAGGAACATCATGGCCGAGGTGATCCCCGCCGCAATGACGCTCTCGACGAAGCCCTTCCAGCGCAGCCCGCCGCTGACAACTGCCAGCACCAGCGTCGCGAAGGCGCCGACGGCGGCGCCGTCGGTGGGCGAGAACCACCCGAGGTAGATGCCCAGCACCACCACGGCAAAGACGATGAGGATCGGCCAGACCGCCCGGGTGGTCTCGAAGCGCGCGCGCCAGCTCGCGCGGGGCACCGACGGGGCGGCCTCTGGCTTGAACAGCGCCCAGAGGATCACGACGAGCGCGTATTGGATCACCGCGACAAGCCCCGGCAGCAGCGCCGCCACGAAGAGCAGCCCCACCGACTGTTCGGTGTAGATGGCGTAGATCACCAAGATCACCGAGGGCGGGATCAGGATGCCCAGCGTGCCGCCGCCCGCGAGCGTGCCGGTGGCCAGCGAGGGCGCGTAGCCCATCTTGCGCATCTCCGGCAGGGCGACCTTGGACATGGTCGCCGCGGTGGCCAGCGACGAGCCGGAGATCGCGCCGAAGGCGGCGCAGCCGCCGATCGTGGCCACCGCCAGCCCGCCGCGCCAATGCCCGAGCCAGGCCCGCGCCGCGGCGAAGAGCCGGGTGTTCATCCCGCCGCGCGTGGCGAATTCGCCCATCAGCAGGAAGAAGGGCAGCACCGAGAGCTGGTAGCTGGAGAACTTGGCGAAGGTCATCGACTTCAGCGTCGAGAGCACCGGCGAGAGGCCCGTGATCATCGCGTAGCCGGCGATCCCGGCGAGCAGCATGGCCCCGGCCACGGTCATCCGCAGCGCGATCAGGATCAGCGCGGCGGCGAACATCATCAGGCCGATATCGAACTTATCCATGGAGGGCTGCCTCCGGCTTGCGCGCCTGGCGCCCGGTGGCCACGCGCAGCGCGGTCCAGGTGGTGTAGAGGATGGTGATCACCCAGATCACGCCGGCGATTGCGCCGACGAGGTATGTGGGCCACTCCGGCAGGCCGAGGAACATCGACTGCTTGTTGCGCACGAAGGCCGAGTTCCCGCCGACCGTCAGCCGCCAGGTGAGCAGCGCCGCGATCAGCGCGAAAACCAGCGTCACCACCACGTCCGAGATGTTGCGAACCACCTCGGGCAGCGGCTTTGAGAAATAGTCGACCACGATATTCGCGCCCTGCAGGTGGCACGGCGCAAGGAAGCAGAAGATCGACGCGCCGATGAGCAGCTCGACGATCTCGTCCGCACCGAGGATGGGATGACCGAAGGCATTTCCGAGCACGTGCACCACCAGCGTCAGCATGGCGGCGACCATGAACAGCCCGCCGATCAGGGCAAGCCCATGGCAGACCCGCTCCAGGGTCCGCCCTGCACTTGCGTGCAGGGCGTCGTCGCGCGATGCGCTCATTCGGTGCGCCCGAATTTCGCGGTGATGGCCATCAGGTCGTCGAACATCTCCTGGCCGGGCAGGCCGCGCTTGTTCATCTCCTCGATCCAGATCTCGTAGACAGGCTCGACAGAGGCCTTCCATGCCGCGATCTGGTCTTCCGGCAGCGCGTAGAGCGTGCCGCCCTCGGCTGTGATGGTTTCCTTGGCGTCCGCGGTCAGCCCGTCGATCTGGTCGGCGATCTCGACCGACTTCTCGAAGCCGATGTTGGCGTCGATCACCGCCCGCAGGTCCTCGGGGAGCGCTTCGAAGCTGCCTTGGTTCATCAGCACGAAGATGGCGTTCTGATAAAGCGGCGTCTCCATGTGGTACTTGGTGACTTCCTGCAGCTTGTAGGGGGTGACGATGGCCCAGTTGATGGTCATGCCGTCGACTTGGTGCCGCTCGAGCGCCTCGTAGGTCTCGCCGAGGCTGAGCCCGATCGGGGTGCCGCCCCAGGCCTTGACCGCCTCGCCGGTATAGCGACCGGGGGCGCGGACCTTCAGGCCCTGCATGTCGTCCATGCTCGAGACCTGCGTGTCGACCGTGTGGAGAACCGCGGCATCGGTGGCGTGCATGTGCAGGATCTTGATGCCGGCGAACTCGTCCTCCATCAGCCAGTTGTCGGCGAAGGTGAGCAGCGCGCCGGTCTGGCCCGCCGAGGTGCCGACATTGGTGAAGGGCATGTCCATGCCCTCGAGACCCGAGAAGCGTCCGGGGGTCAGCCCGGGGATGCCGACGATGATGTCGACCACCTGATCTTCCATCTGCTCGACGAGGTCAGAAGCGGAGCCGCCGAGCTGCATCGAGGGGTAGAACTCGATCTTCAGCCGGCCGTTGGACTGGGCCTCGACCGCCTCGATGAAGGGCAGCACCATGTGGATCGCCTCGGGGGCCTGCGGGCCCGAGAAGCTGTGGATCTTGAGCGTGTAGCTGTCCTCGGCGAAGGCCGCGGCAGGGGTGACTGCGGCGGCGGCGGCAAGGGCCGTGAACTGGCGTCGGGTGGTCCTGATCATGGGATTGCTCACTGTTGGGGATGTTTGTCTTTGCTTGTCCTCCTCCCGTCTTCACCGCGCCTCAGTCGGGTGCGGCCTCCCCCGTCTCCTCGGCGCGCCGCGCCCCGGCGCGGATGCGGGCAACGATCCCGGCGGTCGCGTCATAGGCTGCCTGCGGCGGCAGCGCCGGCGTCCAGTCGGGCCGGTCGTCGGCCCGGCGGGTGGCGACGAACCCGTAGTTGGTGATCGTCCCGCCAAGCTTCATCGGCTCGGAGCGGTCGGTGCGCATGCCGGGAACGATGACGATGTCACGCTCGGCGCGCATCCGGGTCATCACCGCGGTGCGCACGGCGAATTCGTCCCAGGGGTCGACGTCCTCGTCCACCACGGTGACGTGTTTCACAAGGTTGACCGCCGAGAGCGCCCCGAGGATCGCCTTCTTCGGATCGCCGAGGTGATGGCCCTCGGCCAGAGTCACCACCGCCGAGAGGCGGCCGCAGCCCGAGTTGTCGATGGCCACGCGGCGCACCGAGGGGATGATGCCCTTGAGATGGCTCTCGAGCCCCGCCGCGATCGACACGCCGCCGATCAGAAGATGCTCGAGGTGGAAGCCCGGCACGATGGCCTGGAACATCGCATTGCGGCGGGCGGTGATCTTGGTGATCCGCACCAGCTGGCCGGGGCCGTAGTCCTCGTACATCCCGTGGTATTCGCTGACCGGCCCTTCGTGCACCCGCTCTTCGGGGTCGATCACGCCCTCGATGACGATCTCGCAATCGGCGGGCACCAGCAGGTCGGAGGTCTTGCAGCGTACGCAGTCGATGGGTGCCCCCTCGAGCGCGCCGGCCACTTCCATCTCGTCATCCCCGAGCTTGAGGTAGAGCGCCGCGGCCAGCAGCACCGAGGGCGCGTTGCCGAGGGTGATGGCGATGGGCTGCTCCTCGCCGCGGGCGGCGGCGGCGCGGGCCATGACGGCAAGGTGATGGTTGGGCGCGATGCCGATCAGCGCGGTGTCCGGCCCGGTGGGGCGCAGGCGCGCATAGGAGAGGTTGGCGATGCCCGCGGCGCTGTCCTTGGCGACGATGCAGCCGGCGGTGATGTAGGGGCCGCCCTCGTGTTCGAAGAAGCGCGGGATCGGCAGGGCGGAGAGGTCCTTGCCGAGATCGACCTCCTGGCAGGCGCCGGTCTCGACCACCTTGGGCGCGACGGGGCGACCGATGGCATCGGAAATCGCCGTTGGCAGGTCGGCGCGGGTCAGGCCGAGCCCCAGCGCGACCCGGTCGATCGAGTTGAGCACATTGGCAACCACCGGCATTCCGGTGGGTCCGGTCTGGGTGAAGATCGCCGCGGGTCCATCGTGCAGCGCCGAGGCCATGGCCGAAAGCTCGAACCCGTCCGGGTCCACCGGCGTGGCGATCTCGGCCAGCTCGCCGCGCGCCTGCAGCAGCGCCATGAAGCCGCGGAAGCTGTTGGTCTTGTCGGCGGCGTTTTCAGGAAGCGTCATCGTGGTGTCTTTCATGAGTCAGGCCGCATCGGCCTTGAGGAGCGTGTCGAGCAGGCAGCGGGCGCCAGCGGCCATCTCTTCGGGGCTGGTCCATTCCTCGGGGCAATGGCTGAGCCCGCCCTTCGAGGGCACGAAGATCATCGCCGCCGGGGCGATCTGCGACAGGAACACCGCGTCGTGTCCGGCACCCGAGGCCAGCTCTCGGCTCGCCATCTGGCGCTCGGCGGCCGAGACGGCGATCATCTCGCGCAGCGCGGGCGCACAGGCGGCGGGGGCGACGTTGCTGATCTGGGTGAAGGCGTCGAGCCTGCAGCCCTCGGCCGCCGCCGCCGCCTCGGCAAGCTGGCGGAAGAGCGCCACCTGCCGGGTCATGAGCGTGCTGCTCTCGGCGCGCATGTCGATGATGATCTCGGCGCGGCCGGGCACGACGTTGGCGCCGCCCGGAAGGATGTCGACGACGCCGATGGTGGCGACGAAATGCCCTTCGCCCGCCGCTGCCGCGGCGATCGCCGCATCGCGCATCGCCAGCTGGAAGCGCGCGAGGGCGAGGCTGGCATCTTGGCGTAGGGACATCAGCGTTGTGCCTGCGTGACCTGCCTCGCCCGCGAAGGCGAGCTTCAGCCGCACCACACCGGCAATCCCGGAAACCACGCCCACCGGCACCTGCTCGCGCTCCAGCACCATGCCCTGCTCGATGTGCAACTCGACATATGCAGCGAGGTCGTCACGCCGGGCCTCGTCGAGCCGCGCAACATCGCCGCCGATGCGATCGATGGCGTCGGCCAGTGTCTCGCCGCCCGGCCCGGTCAGTGCCAGTTCCCGCGCGCCGAGCGCCCCGGCCATGCCGCGGCTGCCGACGCAGGAGAGGCCCCATTCGCTGGGCTCCTCGGCAAGGAAATCCACCAGCTCGAGGCTGTGCCGCGGCTGGTAGCCCGCCGCCCGCATGGCGCGGATCGCGGCAAGCCCGGCGAGCACACCGCCGATGCCGTCGAAGCGGCCGCCGTCGGGCACGGTATCGCTGTGCGAGCCGGTCATCACCACGCGCTCGGGCAGCTCGCGGCCCTCAATCCGGCCGATCAGGTTGCCCGCGGGATCAATGCGCACCGAAAGCCCCTCGGCCTCGAAGGCCGCGCGCAGCCAGTCCCGGCCCTCGAGGAAGAGCCTGGAGAAGGAGCGCCGGGTCCAGGGCCGGTCGGGATCGGTGATCCCGGCCAGCGCCTCGATGTCGGACCAGAGCGCGGATGCGTCGATGTCGGGCGTCGCGGTCATGGTCACTCCGCCGCCAGAGCCGCGGCGACCGGGCGCGTGGGCTTGACCCAGCTGCCGGTGCCGGGCGCCGCCAGCACCTCGGTGCCGTCGAAGACCAGCTCACCGCGCAGGAAGGTGGCGATGGCAGCGTGCTGGATGGCGCGCCCTTCGTAGGGGCTCCAGCCGACCACATTGTGCCCGGAGGCGGCGGCATCGTAGACGCGCGGGCGATGCGCGTAGACCGCGATGTCGGCGTCGCAGCCCACCGCGAGCTGGCCCTTGCGGTCCGAGATGCGGAACAACCGCGCGGCATTGCCCGACAGCAGCTTCGCCGCATGGGTCAGCGGCAGACCGCGCGCAACGAGGCCGTCGATCAGCAGGCTGCCCATGACCTCGAGCCCCGGCATGCCCGAGCTGTTCTCAAGCATCACCGGAGAGGACTTGCGCTCGAGGCTCCACGAGACGTGATCGGTCGACACCACGGTGATATTTCCGCGCGCCAGGTGATCCCAGAGCGCCTCGCGCTCGGCACGGGCGCGGATCGGCGGGTTGCACTTGGCCTTGCCGACCAGCCGCGAGACATCCTCCTCCTCGCAGCAGACGAGGTAGTGGATGCAGGCCTCGATGGTCGCATCGACCCCCTGCGCGCGATAGCTTTCGGCCATCTCGTAGCCGCGGCCGAGCGAGCAATGCACGATATGGCCCGAACAGCCGGTGTCCTGGGCGATCTCGTAGACCTCGGCGATCGCCAGCGTCTCGGAGGCCGCGGGGCGCGAGGCGGTATGGGCCCGGTAGTCGGTGATCGCTGCGGCCTTGACCCGGGCCATGGCGGCCTCGATCATCTCCTGGTTCTCGTTGTGCACGCCGGCGATGAGCCCGGTCTTGGCAACCTCGGCGAAGGCGGCGTGCAGGAGCGGCGTGGTGATCCGGGGAAAGCGCACCGGGTCCGTCTCGAAGGTCGAGAACTTGAACGCCGCGGCCCCTGCCTCGGCCAGGCCGGCGATCTGCGACACGCCGTGGTGCGGGTTGATCGTGGCATAGAGGGCGAAATCGACGCGGGCCTGCTCGGCGGCTTCGGCGGCCTTCTCCCTCAGCAGATCGGGCGTCGAGATCAGCACGCCCTGGTCGTAGGGCATGTCGACGATGGTGGTGACGCCGCCGGCCGCCGCGGAACGCGTCGACCAGATGAAATCCTCCTGGTCGCCCTGGCTGCGCGAGTGCACCTGCGGGTCGATCGCCCCGGGCAGGATGTAGGCACTGCCGAAATCGTCGGTCTGCACGGCGGCGGGCGCGACTCCCTGGCCAAGGCGGGCGATCTTGCCGCCCGCGATCGCGACGTAGCCGTTCTCGATCACGCCTTCTTCGGTAACGAGCGTGCCGCGCACCACCCTGTCAAAATCAGCCATAGGGTCCTCGATCTGTATTTCTCGGACCATGTCTTGGTCGGCTTGAGGGCTGAACTCAAATTCCAAGTTCGCCGCAGGTCATGGCCTGAGGGAATACAATCTCAGGATGTATCTGCGGCTAGGAACGGTGCCATCCTGCGCGCGATCTCCGCCTCGCCGAGGCCCAGCAGGCGCAGGTAGCGCGGTGCCAGATCGCCCTCGCCGGCGCCCGCCAGAAACCCATCGGCAAGCGCCTCGATGTGCAGCTTCTCTGCCTCCAGCTCGACCGCCTTTATCCTTTCGCGCAAGGCGTTTGCGGCGGGGTCCGCGACCTTTGGCTTGAGCGTCACCCGGACAGAGCGGAGCGGCCTGATGACCGTCTCGCGCCATTCGGTGGCGGAGCCGATCCAGTCGGAAAAGGCGGGGTCCGAGAGCCCCTGGCCGGCCCTGTCGGCAAGCACGCAAATCAGGAAAATCGGCACATCCGCGTCAAACTCATGCTGAAGATTCAGGCATTCACCGGAAATTCCGCTTAATCCGTAGAACTTTACCATCTCGGCAAAAACCGAGGTGCAAAATTTTTCTCTTTCCATGGTCTCCCGCCGAGTGCTTGAAGAGGGCCTATTACACGTACGGACTAAACAAGGTGCAGCAGGTGGCCGAAAGCAGAATCGTCGTCGGAATTTCCGGGGCCTCAGGGGCCATCTACGGGCTGCGCTGCCTCGACATGCTGCGCGCGGCCGGGGTCGAAACGCATCTCGTGGTCAGCCGCTCGGGCGAGCTGACTTTGCGGTCGGAATGCGGGCTGGGATTGCGCGATCTGGAGGCGCGCTGCGACGAGATCCACGCGGTCGGCAACGTCGGCGCGACGATCGCCAGTGGCTCGTTCCGCACGCTGGGGATGATCGTCGCGCCTTGTTCGATCCGCACCCTGTCGGAGATCGTCTCGGGGGTCACCTCGACGCTGCTCACCCGCGCCGCGGACGTGGTGCTCAAGGAGCGCCGACCGCTGGTGCTGATGGTGCGCGAGAGCCCGCTGCACCTCGGCCACCTACGCAGCATGACCGCCGCTGCCGAGATGGGCGCGATCATCGCGCCGCCGATGCCCGCCTTCTACGCCGAGCCGCAGAGCATCGATGACCTGGTGAACCACTCGGTGGGCCGGGCGCTCGACCTCTTTGGCATCGACAGCGACATCACCCGCTGGCGCGGGCTCGGCAAGTAGGCAGGGCTACGGCGCCCGGCTCAGGCCGGGACCGCCGCCGCGGGAAGGGGGAAATGGCAGGCCGCCTGCTGGCCGAGGGGCGTGGTGGCCAACTCGGGCCGGACCCGCGCGCAGATGTCTTGCGCAAAGGGGCAGCGGGTGCGGAAGGCGCAGCCACCCTCCTCCTCGAGCCGCGAGGCCCGCACAGCCCGCTCGGGGCTCGGCACCACCTTGGCGCGTGCGTCTGGTACCGGCACCGCATCAAGCAGCGTCCGGGTGTAGGGATGCGCCGGGCGCTCGAAGATCTGCCGCACGTCGCCGATCTCGACGATCCGCCCCATGTAGAGCACCGCGATGCGGTCGCAGATGCTGCGCACCACGGCAAGGTCGTGCGAGATGAAGATCATCGCCAAGCTGCGGGCGCGGCGCATGTCGCGCAGCAGGTTCAGCACCCGTGCCTGCACCGACACGTCGAGCGAGGCGACCGGCTCGTCGCAGACCAGCATCTCGGGGCGCAGGGCCAGCGCCCGGGCGATGGCGATGCGCTGGCACTGCCCGCCGGAAAACTGGTGCGGACGACGGCCCTCGACCATGCTGCGGCTCATCCCGACCTCGGCCAGCGCGGTGTCGACCCTCTCGGCTATTTCGGTCTTGCCGACACCCTGGATCCGCAGCCCCTCGGCGACGATCTCCTCGATCCTCCGGCGCGGGTTGAACGAAGATACCGGGTCCTGGAAGACCATTTGCGCCTGCGCCCGGAAGGCCTTGAGTTCGGCCGCCTTCGCGGCAGTCAGCGGGCGGCCGTGGAAATCGATCTCGCCGGACACGTTGCGCTCGGCGAAGGGCAGCAGCCGCAGCACCGCGCGGCCGATGGTGGTCTTGCCAGAGCCGCTCTCGCCGACGAGGCCGAGCGCCTCGGTCGGGCCGAGATCGATGGACACGTCGTCGACCGCCTTGAAGCTCTGCCGTCCGCGCGGAAAAGTGACGGAAAGGTTGCGGACGTGAAGCAGCGGAGCGGTCATCGGGCGCCCTCCAGGGTCTGTGCCGGCACGCGCGGCGGGTGGTGGCAGGCGGCCTTGTGCCCATCGTCTCCCGCCGGGGCGAGCACCGGCATGGTTTCGGAGCACAGCGGCGTCGCAGCGGCGCAGCGCGGTGCGAAGGGGCAGGCGCGGATGCCGATCAGCCGGTCGGGCGGCTGGCCGGGGATGCTGACCAGCTCCTGGTCGATCGGCGCCTGCAGGCTCGGCACGGCGGCGATCAGACGCTGGGTGTATTGATGGCCCGGCGCCTCGAAGACCGCCCGGGTGGGGCCGGTCTCGACCAGCCTCCCGCCATACATCACCGCCACCTCGTCGGTGCGCCCGGCGACCACGCCAAGGTTGTGGGTGACCTGAATCATCCCCATGCCGGTCTCGGCCTGGAGGATCTGCAGTAGGTCGAGGATTTCCTTCTGCACCGTCACGTCGAGCGCCGTGGTGGCCTCGTCGGCGATCAGCAGGTCGGGTTCGATGGCTAGGGCCGAGGCGATCATGATGCGTTGTTTCATGCCGCCCGAGAACTCGTGCGGGTAGCGGTCGTGGCAGCTCGCGGCGTCCGGGATGCCGACCCGTTCGAGCAGCGAGATCGCCAGCTCCCGCGCCTCTTCGGCCGAGATGCCCCGGTGCACCCGCGCCGCCTCGCTGACCTGCGGGCCAACGCGCTCGAAGGCGTTGAGCGAAGCGGTGGGGTTCTGGAACACCACCCCCACCCGCGCGCCGAGCAGCCTGCGCCGCCGCGCCTCGGGCATGCCGGTGATCGTGTCGCCGTCGAAGCGGATTTCGCCCGAGATGCGCGCCTTGCGCGAGGCGAGCCCCATGATCGCGCGGATCAGCATCGACTTGCCGGCGCCGCTCTCGCCGACGATGCCCAGCGTCCGACCGCGCTCGAGTGTCAGCGAGATGTCGTTGAGCAGGTGCAGCTCGCCCTTTGGCGAGGGCAGCCGCAGGTGCAGGTTGCGGATGTCGAGAAGCGTGTGCTGCGGTTGCGGGGCCATCAGAGCTGCCTTTCGCGGATGTCGACCCGGCGGGCGAGAAAGTCGCCGACGGTGTTGAGCGCGTAGACGGTCAGCACGATGGCGAGGATCGGCCCGAAGATCAGCAGCGGGAAGCGGCTGATGAGATCGGTCGAGCCGGCGATCATGCCGCCCCAGCTCGGCGCCGGAGCAGGGATGCCGAAGCCAAGGAAGCTGAGCGAGCCCTCGGTGATGATCAGCCCCGCCATCAGCGGCGGCACCACCGCGGTGAGCGTCGGCACGAGGTTGGGAAGGATCTCGCGCAGCAGCACCCGGCCGTGGCCAGCACCCAGCGCGCGGGCCGCGAGCACGTAGTCGCGGTCGTTCTGGCTGATCACCCCGCCCTTGGTGATCCGGGCGTAGGTGCCAATATCGAGGATGCCCAGCGTCAGCGTCATGGTCAGCACCGAAGTCCCGGTGACCGAGACGAGTGCGAGGATGATCAGCACTGGCGGCAGCGACGACATGGTGTTGGCGAAGAGATCGACGCCGTGCTCGGCGAAGCCGCGGAAATAGCCGGCGAGCATCCCGAGGAAGATGCCGCAGACCATCGAAATCACTGTCGCTGCGGTGACGATGATCAGTGTCTGCCGGGCGCCGTAGATCACCCGCGACAGGATGCTGCGGCCCAGCCCGTCGGTGCCGAAGAGCCCGTTCAGGGTCCAGTTCGGCGGGGCGGAGAAATCGCCGTAGGGAAAGTTCGGATTGACCAGCCCGGGGATGAAATCGGCGAAGGCCGCGATCAGCACGAGGCCGATCAGGAAGAGGATCGAGAAGGCCTCGAGCGGGCTGCTCTGCGGAAAGCGCATGCGGGCGATCCCGGCGCGCCAGCCGCGTGCCAGCTCGGCGCGGTGCGGCGGCAGCGCGGTGGTGGTGTCGTGGGTCTTGCCGGGGGTCATGTCATTTCACCTCAACGCGCGGGTCAATGAGCGCGTAGCCGAGATCGACCAGCGCAAAGACCAGCACGAAAATCAGCACGGTCAGCACGAGGATCGCCTGCACCATCGCGAGATCGTGGTCCTGCACCGCCGAAAGCACCGTCCAGCCGATGCCGGGGATCGCGAAGAAACTCTCGACAATGAAGGAGCCGCCGAGCAGGTAGGTCATCGACAGGCCCATCACCGTCAGCACCTGCGGAAGCGACGGGCGCAGCACGTGGTGCCACAGGATGTAGCGCGTCGAAAAACCCTTGGCGCGGGCCGAGGCGATGAAGTCCTGCTGCAGCGTTGCAAGGAACTCGTTGCGGGCGACGCGGAAGAAATAGGCCACCTGGTGCACGCTCAGGCACATCACCGGCAGGATCAGGTGGCGCAGGTTGCCGAGCGGGTCGTCGAAGAAGGGCACCCAGCCGGTCGCCGGCAGCCAGCGCAGGAAGATCGAGAACAAGAGGCTCAGCACCACCACCGACACGAAGGTCGGCACCGCCAGCATGGCGCTGGCAGCGAAGCGCAGGGCGCTGTCGAGCCGTCCCCCGGCCCGGGCTGCCATGGCAAGCGCCAGCGGCACCGCGACCGCCAGCGAGAAGATCATGGCGGCAAAGGCGATCTCGAAGGTCACCAGCGCCCGGTCGAAAAGCACCTGCGCCACCGGCTGCTGGCTGTAGAGCGTGTGCCCGAGATCCCCCTGCAGCGCGTTGCCCAGCCAACGCAGGTAGCGCTGCCAGGCCGGCAGGTCGTAGCCATAGGCGGCGTTGAGCTGAGCGATCTGCTCGGGCGTGGCGAACTCGCCGAGGATTGCCTGCGCCGCCGATCCGGCCATCAGGTCAGATAGAGCCGTGGCCGCGAAGGTCACCAGCAGCAGCACCGGGATGCCGGCAAGAAGCCGGGTCCCGAGTGCCTTGAGATAGGGGGTGGCTGAGGAGTGCATAGTCGTCCTTGTTCTGGCTTGGCCCTTGGGGGTGGCGGAGCTCAGAGCGCGTTCCAGCGCGCGTCGCCCTCCATCCAGCCACGGTCCCGCTCGACCGAGGCGCGGCGTTCCTTGTCGGTCAGCCCGCCCATGTCGTGCTCGTCGGCATAGCGTGTCGACTGTTCAGCGAACACCCGGCGGCCATAGTCCATCATGCCATACATCGAGCCTTTCTCGAGGTAGTGCATGGTGACGAGGTTGAAGCCGAGATCGGCGATTTCCTCGAGCGTGACGAAGGGCTTGCCATTGACCCAGGCAACGTCGCCGAACATCTTCCAGCCGGGCAGCCGCGCGGCCACCTTCTTGCATTCCTCGAGCGTGCGCAGGGCGTGCACATAGGTCATCTCGGCGCCCAGCTTCTCGGCCATCTCGCAGCGCACGATCGCCTCCTCGAGACCCAACTCGAGCTTTGCCTCAGTGCGGGCGATGACCACGCAATCGGTGCCCTCGCAGGCCTCGATCGCCGCCTTGATCTTGGCCAGCCAATGCTCGCGCGAGACCACCGGGTGGGGCACGTTGCCGTCGACGCGGCCCTCGAGCGTGGCCTTCTCCATCGCCGCGCCGAAGCGGGCGAAGCCGCGCTCGTTGGGGGTGTCCTCGATCAGGATCGCCGCGGCGCCAGCCTTGGCCAGGCGGTGGCAGGTCCGGTAGACGTTGACCACGTCGCCGAAGCCGTCATCGGCATCGATGATCAGCGGCAGGGGCGAGTAGTCGGCGATGCGGTCGGTGGCCCAGACCAGTTCCTCCTGGTTGTGCAGCCCGAGGTCGGGCACGCCCGACATGCTGAACCCCAGCGATGCGCCGGACAGAAGGATGGCCTCGAAGCCCGCCATCTCGGCGGCCTTGGCCGAGTAGCAGTCCCAAACGCAGGGAGTGAAAACCTGCCCCTTGGACATCAGCTCGCGGAATGTCACGCGCGGGGATTTGTTCAGCATCGGTCTTTGCCTTGTCGGTTCTGATAACGTTTGAAAAAAGGGGCGGCCCTTGACGGGCCGCAGTGCACACCGGGCGGCAGGGCCGCCCGGCACGGGGAGCGATCACTCGACGCAGGCTGCGTCGCAGACGAAGAGGTACTGCTTCTGCAGGATGCCGCCGTTCGAGTTCACCACGCCGCCGGTGTCGTCGCGCAGCAGCAGGTGACGGTGGTCCTCGCCGAAAATGTAGAAGGGCAGGTCCTCGGCGAAGAGCTTCTGCGCCTCGGCGTAGTCGGCCTTGATCTCGGCCTCGTCTACGGTCTCGGTGGCCGCGGCGAGCAGCTTGTCCATCTCGGGGCTGGAGTAGTGGCTCCAGTTCAGTGCCCCACCGGTGCCGAGCAGCTTGGATATGTTCGGCTCGGCGCCGTTCGAGACCAGCGCGCCGCCGTCAAAGCAGACGTCATAGGCGAGCTGCTGGTTGCAGGTGTCGCGCAGGTTGGCCATGGCGACCTCGGTGATCTTGGCGCTGGCATTGTCGTAGGCGTTGATCACCTGCTGGACGTATTCCGCGAGCCGCTTCATGTCCGAGTTCGGGTAGGTCACGATGTTGACCTCGAAGGGCTTGCCGTCGGCGGCCAGTTCGTCGATCAGCTCCTGCGCCTTCTCGGGATCGTAGCCGGGCACCTTGTAGTCGGGCGCGAAATAGGCCGAGCTCTCGCCGAAGTAGTTGTCGGGGGCGGTGTAGCCCTTGGTCTGGGTGTAGGCCTGCATCAGCCGGCCGCGGTCGATCGCGGCATAGAAGGCCTCACGCGCGCGCAGGTCCTGGAAGATACCGTTCTCGAAGTTGAAGTAGCCGCGGTAGATGCCCCGGATCGGGATCTCCTTGGTGGCCACGCCGGGCGCCTCGGCGTTGTTGCCGAACTGGTAGGTGTAGCCCGCCATCATCGTCGCGCCGCCCTGCACCACGGTCGAGATCCGGCTGTTGGTCTCGGGGATGATCTTGAACTTCAGCGTGTCGAGATAGGGGCGCGGTGCATCCCAGTAGTCCGGGTTGCGCGCCAGCGTCATGCCGATGCCCTGATCCCAGCTCTCGAGGGTGAAGGCGCCGGCGCCGACCGGCTGTAGCTTGGTCTTGTCGGTGCCCGCGGCCTCGAGCATCTTGGGCGAGGCAATGAAGGGCACCAGCTCGGCGACCTGCTGCGCGAAGATGGCGTTGGGGGCGGGCAGGGTGATCTTCAGGGTCAGCGGATCGACCACTTCCATGCCGCCGGCCCAGGTCGCGGCCCAGGTCCCGGCAGAGGCCAGCGTGTCGGGATCCGCGGCGCGCTCCCAGTTGTACTTCACCGCCTCGGCATCATAGGGCGTGCCGTCGGTGAAGGTCAGGCCATCGCGCAGCTTCAGCGTCCAGGTCACCGCGTCGTCGCTGGTCAGGCTTTTCGCCATCCCGCCCTGCACCACGCCGTTGACGTCGACGTAGACGATGAAGCCGTAGATCGCGTCGAGCACATCCATCGGGCCGCCCGGGTAGGTCGAGTTGGTCACCGCCGGATCCCAGCCCTTGATGTCCGAGCCGTTGATGATGGTCATCTCGCCGCCACGTGCCGGTTCGGCGGCCGAGGCCGGTGCCAGCGGCGCAGTGAACGACAAGCCGAGCGCAAGCAGTGCGGCGGCCGAAGACATGGTCGGCCAAACAGGACGTCTCATGGACATGATCCCGGTTCCTCTCTGTTGGGGAGATAGCTTGAATTTTATGAAGAAGCGTCAGCTCCTGCGGCCCATTTTCACCGGACCAACACCCATGAGGCTACGGATGCCAGCCCCTGACTGTCAACGCGTTATCGATATCATCGTTTGCGGCGATTTGGGGCGCTCGGGCGGCTGAAAGGTGAGCAAACGGGCAGAGTTGCAGAAAGGGTTTCCATGAATTCATGTCCCAATTCCCTTGGGTTCATTACTGGTGCTTGCTGATGGGAAAGCGGCGGCGAATCAGGCATTCCCTCCGCAGGACAAAAATGATGTTATCGTTCTCACGCAGCGGTGAGAGCGTTGAAGGGATGGCAGCATGGCCGAGAGGCAGACAGGCAGGAAAGCCGGCACCGGGCGGCCGACGATGAAGGATGTCGGCGCGCTCGCCGGGGTGTCGGTGATGACCGTCTCGCGGGCGCTGTCGATGCCCGACCGGGTGAGTCCGGAGACGTTGAGCAAGGTGCAGCGGGCGGTGCTGCAGACCGGCTACGTGCCGGACCAGAACGCCGGCGCGCTGTCCTCGAAGCGCTCGCGCATCGTCGCGCTCTCGCTGCCGACGCTCGCCAACGTGAACTTCGCCGATCTCGCCGAGGGCATCTCCGAGGTGCTGCTGCCGGCGGGGTACCAGCCGCTGATCGGCCACAGCGGCCACAGCCTCGAGAAGGAGGAGGAACTGGTGCGCATCATGCTGGCGCGCCGTCCCGACGCCTTTGTGCTGGTCGGCACCGCGCACAGCCGCGAGACCTCGCGCATGCTGCATGCCAGCGGCATCACGGTTATCGAGACCTGGGAGCAGACCGACAACCCGATCGATCTCTGCATCGGCTTTTCCAACCGCCGTGCCGGCGAGGTCGCCGCCGAGCATCTCGCCTCGCTGGGCCACCTCCGGCTGGCGGCGATCGGCGGCTCGCTGGACGCCGACCTCAAGGACTACCGCGGAGAGCAGCGCCTGCGTGGCTTCCAGGAGGCGACGCGGCGGCTCGGGCTGCCGACGCCACTGATCATCCGCCAGGCGCAGGTGCCGATCCGCCATGGACAGGGCGCCGACAGCATGGCGCGGTTGCTGCGCGAACATCCAGAGGTGAGCGCGGTCTTCGCGATCTCCGACACCATGGCCTTCGGCGCGCTGATGGAATGCCACCGCCAGGGCGTGGCGGTCCCTGGGCGCATGTCGCTGCTGGGGTTCGGCGATTTTGACATTGCCGCGCAATGCGTTCCCGGTCTGAGCACCATCGCCGTCGCCCCGCGCGAGATGGGGCGGATCATCGGCGAACGCATCCTGCGACGGATGGACGGCGCAGAGACCTCGGGACATGAGATCGAACCGGTGCTCGTGCTGCGCGAGAGCACCGGAGCAAACACCGGGTCCTGATCGCTCTCAGTTGGGGACGGAGGTGGGGCGCCCATGGCCGCTTTGCCGGGCGCAGGGCCCGTTCAGGGGCCGATCTGCGCGATCATCCGCTCCAGGCGCTCCATGGCCCGCACCCCGTCGCCAATGTCGGGCACATCGCGGCTCTCGCCACGCAGCACCGCCGCGGCATCGGCCAGCAACGCGGCGTAGCCTTTATGGTCCTCGTTGGCGGCGGCGGTGAAATTCGGCGTCCAGCTCAGCGTGTCGCAGGCCGGGTCGAGCCGCGCGGCGGGGTCCTCGGCCTTGAACGGGGGGGTCGCGGTAGAGCGCGACATTGATGATGTTGTCCACGTGCAGCCGCGCGTGATCGCCCATGATGCGGATCTCCTCCATTGGCGTGCCGCGCGATTGCACTGTGCCCATCACCACGTTGCCGATCACCCCGCCCGCCGTGGTGAAGTTGAGGTGCAGCAGCAGTTTGCCCGGCTGCGGCGACACAGAGCGTACCTGCATGTCGCCGAAATCCTCGCCGGCGAACCAGGGGATCAGGTCCATGTAATGCACGCAGTGATGCAGGTAGAAGCCGGTGTAATCGGGCTCGCGCTCGAAATATGTGGGGGCGGTCATATAGGCGCCGGTGATGCCGAGCACATCGCCGAAATTCCCGCTCCGCACCTCGTTCATCGCGATCCGGTTGCCGGTGGAATAGCGCTTCATGAAGCCGACGATCACCGGCTTGCCCGCCTTCTCGGCGGCGCGGGCGACCTCGCGGGCGCCCTCGGCGGTGGCGGCGGGGGGGCTTTTCCATGAAGACCGGCAGCCCGGCCTCGAGCGCGGCGATGCTGGCGGCGCGGTGCAACTCCGGGCCCACCGCCATGCCGATGGCGTCGAGCCCCGGCGTGGCGATCAGCTCGCGGAAATCCGAGCAGAGGCGCGACACGCCGTATTCGGTGCCGGTGCGTTCGAGCGCCGCGCCATCCCGGTCGCAGAGCGCGGCGATGCGGATGTCGTTGCGACCGAGCTGCGGCAGCAGCATCTGGCGGGCGTGGCGGCCGCAGCCGATCCAGCCAATATTGATCATTGGTCGACCTCCGCAAGGGCAAGGGCGTTTCGGATGACGCCGAGACCGGCGCGCAGCTTGGCGCTCTCGTCCTCGCGCGGGGCGCGCCAATGGGCGATCGGCAGGGCGACGCGGTCGTCGGCGCGGCGGAACGGCTCGAGTGAGATGGGCCCGCTGTAGTCCACCTGGTGCAGCGCGCGCATGATCGCGGGCCAGTCGAGGTGGCCGGTGCCGGGGTGCCCGCGGTGGTTCTCATTGGCCTGGAAATGCGCGATGCGGTCCCCGGCGAGGCGGATCGCGTCGGGGATCGAGCGGTCCTCCATGTTCATGTGAAACGTGTCGAGCATCAGCTTCAGCCCGGCATCGTTCACCGCGTCGACCACCTCGACGGCCTGCCGCGTGGTCGACAGGATGTCTGTTTCGAAACGGTTCAGCGCCTCGACGGCAAAGGTGATCCCGGCGGCCCGCGCCCGGGGGGGCGACTTCGGCGAGGCCCGAGATGGTGCGCTCGGCGCGGGCGGCGATGTCACCGTCGCTGCGCGGCACCGGGGGCCGTCCGGCAAAGACCATCGGCTCGCCGTAGAGCGGGCCGCCGACGATGCGCGCGCCCAGTTCGGCGGCGACATCGACGCAATGCTTTAGGTAGTCGAGCCCGCCTTGCCGGTTGACCGCATCGTCCGACGCGATGGATCGTTGCGGGTTTACCCGTGCCGCCAGCACGGTGAAGATACCCGCGTCCTCGGCGGCCTTGCGCACGTCGGAGAGGGGCAGTGCGTCCTCGGGTTCGGGCACCAGCAGCTCGACGAAGTCAAAGCCGAGGTCAGCGGATTTCCGGAAGTAATGCAGGTCCTTGCCGGTGAACGGCCGGGTGAACTGCATGGAGATGATGCCGATGGGGTTGTCCAAGTCCTCGTCCTTTCGTCAGCCCTTTACCGCGCCCTGAGTCAGGCCGGAGATCAGGCGTTTCTGCACCGCCAGGAAGAGCACGGTCGCGGGCAGCGCGCCGACGATGCCGCCCGCGGTCAGCAGGCCCCATTGCACCTCGTACTCGCCGATCAGGGTCTGAACGGCGACGGTGATCGTGCGCACGTTCCGCCCGCCCAGCGTGAGCGCGTAGAGATACTCGTTCCAAGATGTGATGAATATGTAGATGCCGGTGGCGATGATCCCCGGCAGGCAGAGCGGCAGCACCACCCGGCGCAGCGCCTGCATCCGGGTGCAGCCGTCGGTCATCGCCGCCTCGTCGAGCGAGCGCGGGATGCCGTTCATGTAGCTGACCATCATCCAGATCGAGAAGGGGATCGCGACCGTGGAATTGGCGATGATCAGCGCCAGATGCGTGTCGAGCAGTCCGAGTACGCGCATCAGCACAAAGAGCGGCAGGATCAACAGCACCAGCGGGAACATGTTGATGAGCAGGAACTGCAGCATCAGGATCCGCTTGCCGCGGAAGTTGAAGCGCGAGAAGGCATAAGCAGCCGTCACGCTGAGCGAGAGCCCCACCACGACAGTGCCGGAGGCAACGATCAGGCTGTCGAGCAGGTTGTCGGCGAAGCCGACCGTGGCGAAAAGCCGGGTGTAATTCTCGATGGTGGCGTTCCAGATCGAGGGGCCCTCGGTGAAGAGGGTGCTCTCCTCGCTGATCGAGGTCAGGAACATCCACAGGTAGGGGCCGAGCGTGAAGGCGAGGATCGCCAGCATCGGCAGGTCCACGGTCAGGATGCGCCGCGGGGTCGAGCGTCGTTTGAGCGCCATCAGGAAACCGCCTTTCCGGTGCGCTTGAGGTAGACGACCACCACCAGCATCAGCAGCAGGGTGAAAAGCACCGCGATCGCCGAGCCGTAGCCGAAATCTAGGTTGGTGCGCGCCTTGACGAAGGCGAAGAGCGGCAGCGTGTAGGTGGCATAGCCCGGGCCTCCGCCGGTCATGACGAAGATCACGTCGAAACTGTTGGCCACCCAGATCGTGCGCAGCAGTACCGCGGTCACCATGACCCCCGAGATGCCGGGCAGGGTGATGTGCCAGAACTGCCGCCAGGGGCTTGCGCCGTCTATCGAGGCGGCCTCGTAGTAGCTGCGGGGGATCGACTGCAGCCCGGCAAGGATCATCACCGCGAAGAAGGGGAAGCCCTGCCATGTCAGGGTCAGGATGATCGCCGCCAGCGCGGTGTCGGGGTTGGCGAGCCAGGGGATGGCCTTCTGGATGAGGCCGAGACGCAGCAGGAACTCGTTGGCGACGCCGTAGTTGCTGTCATAGATCCACACCCACATCAGCGCGATCACAACCGAGGGCAGTGCCCAGGGAATGATGATCAGCGCGCGGGCGACGGGCCGCCAGGGAAAGTCCTGGTTGAGCAGCAGCGCGGTGACCAGCCCCAGCAGCAGCTGCGCCGGGATAGTCGTGCACATCCAGATCACCGTGTGCCAAAGCGAAATCCATAAGACCTCGTCCTGCAGCGCAGTGCGGAAGTTCTTCAGCCCGACCCAATCGAAGGTGTTGGGCCGGAAGAGCACGTAGTCGTGCAGGCTCATCCAGGCGGTCTGGACCATCGGGAAGAAGACGATCGCAAGCGTGACGAGAACCGCCGGTGAGAGCATCGCGTAGGGCAGCACCCGCCGTGCGAGCGCGCGGCGCGGGGGCGCCGCCTGGGTCTGGGCATGGGGCATGGTTGCGTCGGTCATTGTCCGGATCGCTCGGGGAAAATCGCAGGAAAGGGCCGGCCGGGAGGCGGGAGAATGCCGCCCGGCCGGGTGGTCCGCCGGGTCAGCCGCCGTAGAGCTTGGCGATCTCGGCGTTCATCTCCTCGGCGGTGATGTCGCCGGTGAGCACGCGCTGCATGGCGGTCGGCCAGATGGTGTTGACGAAATCGGCGGTCTCGGAGCTGTTCGGCAGCATCTGCGCGAAGGGCAGGCTGTCGACGGTGGCCTGCACGAAGCGCTGCGGGTGCAGGGTCCAGCTTTCGCTGTCGGCCTTCACCACCGGCAGCTGGCCGGTCGCCTCGTTGAACTTGGCGTTGTTGCCGGCCGAGGACAGGAAGCTGATCCACTTCCAGGCGGCCACGGGATCCTCGGCGCTTGACAACACCGCGGTGCTCTCGTCGCCGAAGGCGGTCCAGCGCCCGCCGCCGCATTCCGGCACCGGCGCGGCGGAGACGTTGTCGCCAAGTGCCTCGACCATGCCGTTGGCCGAACCGATGTGGTGGATGGTCATCGCGGTCTTGCCCGCCTTGAAGGCGCCGATGATTTCCTGGAAGCCGTCATTGGGCGCTGAGGGCGGGAAGACCTCGTCCTTCTGGAAAAGATCGGCGACGAACTGCGTGCCGGCCACGCCCGCCTCCGAGGTGAGCCCCTCGGTCAGGCTGACGCCTTCGGCCCCCAACACGAAGCTGGCCCAGTGGTCGTGCCCGCCCTTGCTGCCGCGGAAGCCGAATCCGTAGACGTCGGTCTGCCCGTCGCCGTCGGTGTCGCGGGTCAGCGCCTTGGCGGCCTCGCGGAACTCCTCGCAGGTGGTCGGTACCTCCAGTCCCAGTTCGGCAAACATGTCCGGCCGGTAGTAGAGGTAGAGCACCACGTATTGCACCGGCAGGTAGTACTGATTGCCGTCGGGGCCCTTCACCAGGTCGATCAGATTGTCCTGCAGGCCCGCCGTGGCGTCCCAGCTTGCCAGCCAATCGTCGATCGGTGCCAGCGCGCCCATCTCGACGAGGCGGGGCTGGGCAAAGGCCTTGACCATCGCCGCATCCGGGGCGTTGCCGCCGATGATCGCCGTATAGAGCTGGTCGTAGTAACTGTTCCACGGCACGTTCTCGGCCTCGACGGTAATGCCGGGATTGGCCTCTTCGAAGGCGGTGATCAGCGCGTCCATCGGGTTGTCGGCATTGTCGAAGTGATACCAGAAGCGCACCGTGCTGTCGGCATGGGCGAGCCCGGCGCTGAGAGCCAGCACGGATGCCAGTCCCAGGGTCCTTGCGAGTTTCATGTTTTCCTCCTCCCTTGGTTGTCCGCCCTCCTCAGGCGGTGATCTGCCGAAAGGCCTCCCCGGATTTGACGAAGGCCTCCCGCGCCTCCGGCAGGGCGTTGCCCATCTGCATGAAGCCGTGCACGACCCCTTTGAAGAGGTCATAGCGGTCGCCGCGCCCGAGCGCGCGCAGCCGGGCCACCAGCTGTTCGGTGTCCGACAGCAGCGGATCGAGCGCGGCGGCGTTGAGATAGAGCGGCGGCAGAGCGCTGAGCTGCGCATCGCTGGCGGCGAGTGGCGCGACGCAGGGCTGCGTGCGGTGATCCGCCGCGGCGTACCAGTCCCAGTAGCGCATCATCTTGGCGCGGGTGAGCCCGGGGCCGTCCGCATTGGAAAGATAGCTCGGGGTCGCGAAATCCGCGCCGTAGACGCCGTAGAACAGCAGCGCGGTCGCGGGCAACTCGGTGCCCTCGTCCAGCAGCCGGAGCATGGCGGCAAGCGCGAGATTTGCCCCGGCGCTGTCCCCGGCAAGGCTCCAGCGGCGACTGCGGTCGCGCGCGCTCCACGCCTCGACCACGTCGTCGAGCCCGGCGGGGTAGGGGTGCTCGGGGGCCAGCCGGTAATCGAAGGTCAGCACCGGGCAGGCGCAGGCCTCTGCAAGACGCCGGGCGGCGCTTTCATGTGTGATCGGCGAGCAGAAGGCCCAGCCACCACCGTGCACGTGCAGGATCGCCTCGCGGCCCGTATCGTTGCGCGGAACGACAAGGCGCGCAGGCATCCCTGCGTGTATCACGTTGCGCGCCTCGGCCATCTCGGGCAGGTCCTCGTTCCAGCGCAGGTTGCCGAGCGCGGCGAGGGTCCGCCCGTGCTGCGGCTCGAGCAGGCTGGGATCGCCGAGCCCCGCGTCCTCGCGGGCAAGCCGGTCGAGCACCGCCTGCATGGTCGTGCTGGGGGCCGTCATGCTCATCGGGGCGCCTCCGCGCTGGTCAGGTCGGGGCCGAAGTCGACGATGGTGGCGATATGGTGCGACAGCAGCCCTCGCAGCGCCTCGACGTCCCGCGCTTCGAGGGCCCGCAGGATCGGCACATGCCGCTCGGCGGTTTCCTCCAGCGCGCGGTTGGGCTGCGAGTTGAGGATCTTGTAGCGGTGGTTGTGGATCAGGCAGCGGGTCAGGATGGGCGTGACCAGCGGCAGGTCGGCGGTTTCGAAGAGACGCGTGTGAAACGCGCGGTCGTGCACCGAGAGCAGGTATTCGTCGCCGTCGCGCGCGGCGTTGCGCATGGCGTTCAGCATCGCCTGCAGATCGCCCTTCAGCGCCGCATCGGCGCGACGGACCACCCGATCGAGATGGCGGCATTCCACGTCGCGGCGCAGTTCCAGCAGGGCGCGGGCATCATCGGCATGGCAGGGCGCGACATGGGTGCCGCGGTTCGGCAGGCGCTTGACCAGACCCGCTTCGCTCAGCTGCATCAACGCCTCGCGCACCGTGCCCTGGCTGCACTGGAAGCGCTGCGCCAGATCGAGCTCGGTCAACGCCTGCTCGGGGGCGAGCTGGCCCAGCACGATCTCCTTTTGCAGCGCAACGAAGAGCGCATGGCTGCGGCGGCTGGACTGGCGCGGCACAAGTTCGGTCACGGTGGGTGTGGTGAAACTCTCGACGGCCATGGCGCGCCGCTCCTCCTCGTGCCCCGCATTCGGGGCTTGTTCGAAAATCTTATTATCGATAACCTACCAATTATCGATAATGCAACCTTGAAATTTCGAGCGGCATTGGAGGAGGACAGAATGGCTGAGATCCGTCTTGAAGGGATCGTCAAGGAATATGGCGCGCTGCGTGCCATCCACGGGGTCGATCTGCAGGTGGACGACGGCGAATTCGTGGCCTTCGTCGGCCCTTCGGGTTGCGGAAAGTCGACCATGCTGCGGATGATTGCCGGGCTCGAGGAGATCTCGGGTGGTAGGCTGAGCATCGGGGGTCGGGTGGTCAACGAGGTCGAGCCCAAGGGCCGCGACGTGGCGATGGTCTTTCAGGACTACGCGCTCTACCCGCATATGACGATCCGCGAGAACATCGGCTTCGGGCTCAAGATGCGCGGCGGCAAGCCCGCCGAGATCGCCCGTCGCGTCGAAGAGGCGGCGCGGATCCTGCAGATCGGCGATTTCCTCGACCGCAAGCCGGGGCAGCTTTCGGGTGGCCAGCGCCAGCGCGTCGCCATGGGGCGGGCGATCGTGCGCGAGCCTTCGGTGTTTCTCTTCGACGAGCCGCTCTCGAACCTCGACGCCAAGCTGCGGGTCGAGATGCGCACCGAGATCAAGCGCCTGCACGCGATGCTGGGCACGACGATGATCTACGTCACCCACGACCAGACCGAGGCGATGACCTTGGCCGACAAGGTTGTGGTGCTCAAATCCGGGCGCATCGTGCAGGAGGGCCCGCCGATGGAACTCTACAATCGCCCCAACAGCCGCTTTGTCGGCGAGTTCATCGGCTCGCCGCAGATGAACATCCTGTCGGGCATTCTGGACCGCAGCACCGGCACGCCGCGGCTGCAGGTCGGCAACGGGGCGCTCGATCTCGGCGAGGTGCCGGCGCAGGACGGCACGAGGCTCGACGTCGGCATCCGCCCGGAGCATCTGATCTGGGCCGAGGGCGCCGCGCCGCGCCTGTCGCCGGTGGTCGAGGTCTATGAGCCGCTTGGGTCGGATACGCTGGCGATTTGCCGTTTTGGTGGCCACGAGATGACCGCACGGCTGGCGCCCGACATTGCGCTGCGCCGCGACACGGCAATCCCTCTGAGCTACGACACACGCGATTTGCATTATTTCGACGGTGAATCCGGCGCGCGGCTGATGGCGGCCTGATCTCGGAGGCAGGCGTCGACGCGCAGCGCAGCCGGCGGGAATGCGTCTCGGGGCGAAGACAGGATCAAGCGCGGCCCCGCCGGGGCAAACGTGCATTCCGCAGGAGGCGTCAAATGCGGAACGGCGTTCCGGCTGACGCGCGTCGCGCGGCGACAGGGGCCTTTTCTTTTCCGAGCCATTGATCCCTGCGCGTGGGGGAGACACCTAGTGCTCTTAATTCAAAGGAGATGACAGGATGCTCAAGTCCATCGCCAAAGCCACAATCCTCTCCGCCGCGATCACCACCGCGCTTTCCGGGGCCGCCGCCGCCCAGGAGGCCCAGACCCTGCGGGTGGGCATGTCGGGCGGCTATTTCCCCTTCACCTTCGTCAAGCAGGATGTGCTGCAGGGCTTCGAGGTCGACGTGATGAACGCCATCGGTGAAGAAACCGGCCTTGATGTAGAATTCGCGACCATGTCCTTCTCGGGTCTCGTCGGCGCGCTGGACGCGGGCCGCATCGACACGATCGCCAACCAGATCACCATCACCCCCGAGCGCGAGGCCAAATTCGCCTTCACCCAACCTTACGTCTACGACGGCGCGCAGGTGGTGGTGCGCGAGGGCAATGACGCGATCACCGGCGTCGAAGACCTGCGCGGCCGCACGGTGGCGGTGAACCTCGGCTCGAACTTCGAGCAGCTGCTGCGCGAGTTGCCCTTCGCCGACGAGGTCGAGATCAAGACCTACGAGTCCAATATCGCCCAGGACACGGCGCTGGGACGGGTCGATGCCTTCGTGATGGATCGCGTCTCCTCCGCGCAGCTGATCCAGGAAAGCCCGCTGCCGCTGGCGCTGGCCGGCAAGCCCTTCTCCGAGATCCACAACGCGCTGCCCTTCCGCAACGACGAGGCCGGCACCGCGCTGCGCGATGAGGTAGACGCGGCGCTGAGCACGCTGCGCGACAACGGCACGCTGACCGAGATCTCGCAGAAATGGTTCGGCACCGACATCACCAGCCCGGAGTGATCCCATGCGGGGACTGGACCTCGACTACATGCTGGGGCTGGTCCCCGTAATTCTCGGCTATGTGCCGCTGACCCTGGGCATGGCGGCGGCGGGGATGGTGCTTGCGCTCATCCTCGCCTCGCTGCTGGCGGTCGAGCGGGTGTTTCGCCTTCCGTGGCTCGACTGGGCGGTGGTGCTCTTCATCAGTTTCTTCCGGGGAACTCCGCTCCTTGTGCAGCTCTTTCTCTTCTACTACGGCCTGCCGCAGGTGCTGAGCGTCTTGACCAGCATCGACGGGGTCACCGCCGCGATCATGGGCCTGACGCTGCACTTCTCGGCTTACATGGCCGAAACCATCCGCGCGGCGATCCTCGGCGTCGACCGCAGCCAGTGGGAGGCGGCGCAATCCATCGGCATGACCCAGCTGCAGATGATGCGGCGGATCATCCTGCCGCAAGCCGCGCGGGTCGCGGCGCCGACGCTGGTCAACTACTTCATCGACATGATCAAGGGCACCTCGCTGGCCTTCACGCTCGGCGTCACCGAGATGATGGGCGCGGCGCAGAAGGAGGCGGCGGGCAGCTTCCTCTACTTCGAGGCCTTCCTTGTCGTGGCGCTGATCTACTGGGCCATGGTCGAGCTGCTGAGTCAGGGTCAGAAGCGGCTCGAAACCTACCTGAACAAGGCATATGCACGATGATTTCCATCCGCGGCCTCACGAAGAGTTTCAACGGCACGGCGGTGCTCGACGGCATCGACCTCGACATCGCGCCGGGCGAGCGCGTGGTGATCATCGGCCCCTCGGGGACCGGCAAGTCGACGCTGCTGCGCTGCCTCAACTTCCTCGACCATCCCGATGCGGGGCGGATCACCATCGGCGAGGTGACGCTCGACGCCGCCCGTGCGACCAGGGCCGAAATCCTCGCCCTGCGCCGCCGCTCCGCCTTCGTGTTCCAGAACTACGCGCTCTTCGCCAACAAGACGGCCAAGGAGAACATCATGGAGGCGCTGGTCACCGTGCAGGGCCGCCCCAAGGCCGAGGCCGAAGCGCGCGCGCTCGAGGTGCTGGCCGAGACCGGGCTTGCCGACAAGGCGGACAGCTACCCGGCGAGCCTCTCGGGCGGGCAGCAGCAGCGCGTCGGGATCGGCCGGGCCATGGCCATCGGCGCCGAGCTGATGCTCTTCGACGAGCCGACCTCGGCGCTCGATCCCGAGTGGGTGGGCGAAGTGCTCGACCTCATGCGCCGGGTTGCGGCGCGGCATCAGACCATGCTCATCGTCACCCACGAGATGCAGTTCGCCCGCGAGATCGCCGACCGGGTGATCTTCATGCACGGCGGCAAGATCGTCGAGGAGGGCGCCCCCGAGCAGATCTTCGGCGCACCCAAGGACGAGCGGCTGCAGCGCTTCCTTAAGAGGTTGACGCACTAGGCCGATCCGGCGCCCGCGGGATGAGCTGCCCGGGCGCGGCTCTCGGGCGCGGGCAGCAGGTCATGGCACGCGTTTTGCCCCGGCGATCGACGCCGTATTGCTGATATGCGCGCGCATCTCCGAGGCGGCCGCGACACCGTCGCCCGATTTCAGGGCGGCGAGGATGGCGTGGTGCTCGGAGATCGAGGCCTCCATGCGCGAGACTTCCGTGTTGGGGATGGGGACGCGCTGGCTTTCGGTCAGCACGTCGTGGATCGACCGGTAGAACATCCGTAGCATGCTGTTCGGGCAGGCATCGGCGATCAGCGAGTGAAAGGCGAGGTCGGCCTCGACATGCGCCAGAAGATCGCCGTTGCGCCAGGCCATCTCGAAGGTGCGCGCGGCTTCGGCAAGCTCGTCCAGCCGCGCTTCGGTCATCGCGGGGGCCGCAAGGCGGCACATCTCGCATTCGATGACGAGCCGTGTCTCGAAGACCTCGGTGATCGAATAGCGGGCCTCGTGGCGCCAGTTCTGCCCTGCCTTCGGGGCCTGCGTCCGCTCGCCGCTGACGAAAGTGCCGCGGGCGGGCAGGGTGCGAATGAGCCCGAGCGTCTCGAGCGTCAGCAGCGCTTCGCGCAGCGAGGCGCGGGACACCCCAAGCCGCTCCGACAGGACCCGCTGCGAAGGAAGCTTGGCGTCGGGCGGGAATTCGCCGCTGCGGATCATCTCCTGGATCCGGCGCGTCACGACCTCGGTGACCGGCAGCTTTCCATAATCCTCGTCCATCGCTCCGTCCTCAATTTGAGCATCCCGTGGCGCCAGGCTTCCCGCGGCACCGAATTTACTGATTGCACACTTGCAAATATCTTGCCAGCGTGATCCTACCGGTATGACTGGTCAGACCAGTTTGTTCGAAGCGAGCTTCGGGCGGCATAACAACAGGGAGAATAATAATGCTCAGGACACTCATCGTTCCGACATGGATCGTCGCCGCAGGCCTTGCTGGCGTTGCGCAGGCGCAGGAAGCGCTCGAGGTCGGCGCGAACATCGGCAATGTACCGTGGGAATTCCAGGACGAGACCGGCGCCTTCGTTGGCTTCGAGGTTGACCTTGCGACCGCCGTGGCCGCGCAGCTCGGCCGCGAGCTGGAAATCGTCAACATCCCCTTCAACGGGCTGTTCTCGGCGGTGCAGTCCGGCCGCATCGACATGGCGATGTCGTCGATCACCATCACCGGCGAGCGTCTGAAGTCGGTGAGCTTCGCCCAGCCCTACTACGACAGCGACCAGTCTCTGACGGTGACCGCCGAAGGCCCCGCGTCGCTGGACGAGATGAAGGACAAGGTTGTCGGCGTCGACACCGGCTCGACCGGCGACATGTGGGCGACCGAGCATGCTGCGGAATACGGCTTTGCCGATATCCGCCGCTACGAGGGCCTGCAGCCAGCGATGCTCGATCTGACCGCGGGCCGGATCGATGGCTACATCTCGGATATCCCGGCGCTTCAGTACTACGTGAAGGACAAGCCGGCGCTGAAGGTCGTGCAGCGCATCGCCACGGGCGAGAAGTATTCCTTCATGTTCGCCAAGGACGCCGAGCTTGCCACCGAGGTCGACGGCATTCTCACCGGCCTGAAAGAGGACGGCACGCTGGCGGAGCTTCATGAGAAGTGGTTCGGCGCGGCGCCCGAGGCCGGGACCTCGACGGTGACCGTGCTCGACATGCCGGCCGCCGAGTAAACGCGCGCGACCCGGGCGCGCGAGCGTCCGGGTCCCTGCAGGGGACTGCAATGGACTTGTTCGAAACCTTCTTCAATCTCGAGGTGCTGGCGCGCAGCTTTCCGATGCTGCTCAAAGGGCTCTGGCTCACGCTCGAGCTCGGCGCCGCAAGCATTCTCGCCGGGCTCGTGCTCGGCCTCGGGCTTTGCATGATGCGGCTCTACTCGGTGCGCCCGGTACAGATCCTCACGCGCATCTACATCGACGTGTTCCGGTCGATCCCGCTGCTGGTGCTGCTCATCATCGTCTACTACGCGCTGCCCTTCGTGGGTGTGCGGCTCTCGCCCTTCGCCTCGGCGATGACCGCGCTGACCATGGTTTCAGGGGCCTATACCGCCGAGATCTTCCGCTCCGGCATCGAGGCGATCCCCAAGGGGCAGTTCGAAGCCGCCGCGGCGCTGGGTTTGGGACACCGGCAGACGATGGTCGACGTGATCCTGCCGCAGTCGATCCGCATGGTCATCCCACCGCTCACCAATAATTCGATCAACGTGGTCAAGGACACGGCGCTGGCTTCGGTCGTGGCGATGCCCGATCTTCTGAAGCAGGCGACGCAGGCGCAGGCGCTTGCGGCCAACCCGAGCCCGCTGATCGGCGCAGCAGCGATCTACCTCGCTTTCCTGCTGCCGCTGGTCTTGCTCGTCTCGCGGCTGGAACGGCGGCTCAACCGGGGGAAAGCATGATGCCGGGATATATCAGTATCCGGAACCTGCAGAAATACTACGGCCACTATCACGCACTGCGCGGCATCGACCTCGAGATCGCGCGCGGCGAGGTGGTCTGCGTGGTCGGCCCCTCGGGCTCCGGGAAATCGACCCTCATCCGCTGCATCAACCGGCTCGAGGATTTCTCGACCGAGAGCGCCATCCACGTCGACGGCGTGCCGGTGCTGCCCGGTGCCAACCTCGCCAAGGTGCGTGCCGAGGTCGGCATGGTCTTCCAGAGCTTCAACCTCTTCCCGCATCTCACCGTGCGCCAGAACATCATGCTCGCACCGCGCCGCGTGCGGGGCACGACGAAGGCCGCGGCGGCAGCGCAGGCCGACCAGTTGCTCGCCCGGGTGGGACTGGCGTCGCAGGCTGAGAAGTATCCCAGTGGCCTATCGGGCGGCCAGCAGCAGCGCGTGGCCATCGCCCGGGCACTGGCGATGGAGCCGCAGGTGCTGCTCTTCGACGAGCCCACCTCTGCGCTCGATCCCGAGATGGTCGGCGAGGTGCTCGACGTGATGCGCGACCTCGCCCAGACCGGCGTGACCATGGTGGTGGTGACCCACGAGATGGGCTTTGCCCGGCAGGTCGCCGACCGGGTGATCTTCATGGACGGCGGCGAAGTGATCGAGAGCGCGCCGCCCGACGCGTTCTTCTCCGCCCCGCGCGAGACGCGCACCCGCAACTTCCTGCACGCCGTGCTGGACCACTGAACAAGACACACCGAAAAAGACACAGGGACAGGCGATGTCAGATTACCAAGATCAGCTCGACATGGGCTTTGTGCGCGGCCAGTTTCCCGCGCTCGCCAAGGAGTGGGCGTTTTTCGACAACGCCGGCGGCTCGCAGACGCTGCAGGGGGCCATGGACCGAATCGTCGAGTTCCTTACCCACCGCGACGTGCAGATCGGCGGCAGCTACGAGATCTCGCAGCTCGCGGCAGAGGCGCTGATGGACGGGCGCCGCGCGGCGCAGACCTTCGTCAACGCGGCGCGGCCGGAAGAGATCGTCTTCGGCCCTTCGACCACGGCGCTGGTCCAGACCCTCGCGGCCGCCATGCGCAGCCAGTTCCAGCCCGGTGACGAGATCATCGTCAGCCATGCCGACCACGAGTCCAACATCGGCCCCTGGGAGCGGCTGCGCGAGTTCGGCGTGGTGATCAAGGTCTGGCCCTTCGACACGAAGTCAATGCGCCTGCGGCTCGAGGACCTCGCGCCGCTGATGGGACCGCGCACCAAGCTGGTCTGCGTGCACCATGTCTCGAACATCCTCGGCCAGATCAACCCGGTGGCCGAGATCGCCGAGTTCGTCCACGCGCGCGGCGCCAAGATCTGTGTCGACGGCGTCGCCTATGCGCCGCACCGGGCGATCGATGTGACCGGCTGGGATGTCGATTACTATATCTTCAGCCTCTACAAGTGCTACGGGCCGCATACCGCGATCATGTACGGAAAATACGAGCTTCTGGCCGAGCTCGACGGGCTCTATCACTACTTCTACGGCAAGGATAAGATCCCCGGGAAGCTCGAGCCGGGAAACCCCAATTACGAGTTGGCCTATTCCACGACCGCGGTGGTTGCCTACATTCAGGAGCTTGGCCGTCGCGCCGGGTCTCAGGCCGAGGGGCGGGCACTCTTCGAGGCCGGCTTCGAGGCCATCGCCCGCCAGGAAGAGGTGCTGACCAACCGCTTGCTCGACTGGCTGCGCGGACGCAACGACTGCCGGGTGATCGGTGATGCGACGAACGAGGGGAACCTGCGGGTGCCGACCGTCTCGTTCCGGGTCGAGGCCGTGAGGTCGGGGGCGGTTGCCCGTGCGATGGACGACCACAAGGTCGCCATCCGCTTCGGGGATTTCCACTCGCGCCGACTCGCGGAGTTGCTTGGCGAGGACCATGACGAGGGCGTCGTGCGGGTTTCCATGGTGCATTACAACACCCTGGCCGAGCTCGAGCGGATGCTCTCGGCGCTGCCGGAAATCCTCGTGAAGGACAGCGCGGCATGAGCGGTCCGCGGCCCGATCTGGTGATCCGCGGCGGCACGATCATAACCGCCGCGGACCGCTTCCGCGCCGACCTCGCCGTGACGGGCGGCAAGATCACCCAGATCGCCGCCCGCATCGAGGACGGCGCCGAGGAAATCGATGCCACCGGTCTGCTGCTGCTGCCGGGCGGCATCGATGCCCATGTCCATCTGGCCCAGGAGCAGGGCGATGGCACCGTCATGGCCGATGACTTCGACTCGGGCACGCGTTCTGCGGTAGCCGGCGGCAACACCACCGTTCTGCCCTTCGCGCTGCAGCGGCGCGGGCAGTCGCTGCGCCAGGCAGTCGCGGACTACCACGCACTGGCCGAGGGGAACTGCTGGTGCGACGTGTCCTTCCACATGATCATCACCGACCCCACACCCCAGGTGCTCGGGCAGGAGCTGCCCGCGCTGGTGCGTGAGGGCTACACCTCCTTCAAGGTCTTCATGACCTATGACGACATGGTCCTGAACGACGCCGAGCTGCTCGAGGTCTTCGACGTCGCCCGGCGCGAGGGAGCGCTGGTGATGGTCCACGCCGAGGGCCACGATGCGATCAAGTTCATGACCCGCAAGCTTGAGGAGAGCGGCCGCACCGCGCCTTATTTCCACGCCGAGGCCCATGCCCATATCGCCGAGCGCGAGGCCACGCACCGCGCCATCAGCCATGCCGAACTGGTCGACGTGCCGGTGGTGATCGTGCATGTCTCGGGCCGCGATCCGATGGAGCAGATCCAATGGGCCAAGCGTCGCGGGCTCAACGTCTTTGCCGAGACCTGCCCGCAGTACATCGCGCTGACCAAGGAGGACCTCAAGGGCCTGAACATGGACTTCGAGGGTGCGAAATACGTTTGCTCGCCGCCGCCGCGGGATCGCGACAGCCAGGAGGCGATCTGGCAGGGGCTGCGGGATGGCACCTTCGATCTCTTCTCCTCTGATCATTGCCCGTTCTACTTCGATGGCGAAGGCGGGACGGGAAAGGACAATCCGCGCGCCCGCACGTCCTTTAAATGGGTGCCAAACGGTATCCCGGGTGTCGAGACGCGGCTGCCGATCCTCTATTCCGAGGGCGTCTCGAAGGGCCGGATCAGTCTCGAGCGCTTCGTTGCCCTGACCTCCAGCAACCCGGCCAAACTCTACGGCATGTACCCGCGGAAAGGCGCCCTGGTGATCGGGGCGGATGCCGACATCACGCTCTGGGATCCCGAGCGCCGCGCCGTGGTCCGTCAGGAAGACATGCACCATGGCGCGGATTACACGCCCTACGAAGGCATGGAGATCACCGGATGGCCGGTGCGCACCATCCTGCGCGGGCGCACGGTCTACGCGGCGTCGGAGGGCGTCACGCAGGAGGCTCAAGGTCAGTACCTCGCGCGTGAGAAATCCCCGCAACGTCTTTGAACAGGCGTGGTCCAGCCTCCCGGATAGGGCAACATTGTCACGGGCGCCCTGCAAGTGGGGCGCCCGTGAGGCCTTTGGTCCCAGGCGAGCTTGCTATTGAACGCGGGTCCAGATCTGCCCGCGGCAGAACCCCAGGACGCAGCCATAGACCTCAAGCCGGTCTCCGGTGAGCTCCATCCTGGAGGAGTACGTCTTGTCGCGGTCGGGCGCCCAGATTCGACCTGCCTCGTATTTCCCCGCGCCCTTGGGCTGCATGTCCCAGACGATCTGCCGCCCGACCGACGCCGATGGGATCGCCCCGCCCCTCGCATCGAAGGCGCGGCTCAGTGTGCCGCAGACCTTGCCTCCGCAGGGCGCCATGGTCACGAAGCCGAAATGGCCGTCATCACCAGGCTGGGTCCGCCAGGTCCCTAGGACCGGATCGGCGGCGAGGGCGGGTGCGGCTGCCAGGATCAGCAGGCTGGCGAGCCGTGCGAGGCGGGTCATCATGGGCTTTCCCCTTAGAACACGGATCAAGAGCGGTCAGCTTTCGGAGACGAAGAGGTCTGTCAGCAGCGGCTCGGTGGGATCGACCGCATAGTGCGAGAAATCCTCGACTCCCGTTTCGCGCAGCACGTCCTCGTCGATGAAAAAATTGCCGGTGCAACTCTTGGCGGGGCGGGTCAGGATGGCGTGGGCTGCGTCGGCGACGATTTGCGGCGTCCGGCAGTTCTTCGGCTGGACCGCGCCGCCCAGCATGGCAAGCGCGGCGGTGTCGATCACCGTGCGGGGCCAGAGCGCGTTGGCGGCGATGCCAAGCGGGCGGAACTCCTCGGACCAGCCGAGCACGCAGAGGCTCATCCCCATCTTCGAGATCGTGTAGGCCACATGCGGCCCGTACCATCTGGGGTCGAGCGATGGCGGCGGCGAGAGCGTCAGCACATGCGGGTTCGCCGCCCGCTTCAGCGCCGGCAGGCAGGCGCGGGTGACAGCGAAGGTACCGCGCGTGTTGACCTGCATCATCAGGTCGAAGCGCTTCATCTCGGTGTCGGGGGTCGGCGTCAGCGAGATCGCGCTGGCGTTGTTGACCACGATGTCGATGCCGCCGAAATGCGCCTCGGCCTTGCGCACCGCCTCGGCCACCGCGGCGTCGTCGCGGATGTCGAGCATGAGGGGCAGGGCGCGCCCACCCTGCGCCTCGACCTCGGTCGCGGCGTCCTCGATGGTGCCGGGCAGGCGGGGATGCGGGGTGACGGTCTTGGCCGCCAGCACCACGTTGGCGCCGTCCCGCGCGGCGCGCAGCGCGATGGCCCGCCCGATGCCGCGGCTGCCGCCGCTGATGAAGAGTGTCTTGCCGGCAAGATCGCCCATTTCGTCCGTTCCTTTCCTGTCCTTTCCTGTCCTGTGCCGCCGCCAGGGCCCGCGCCCCGGCGGCGGCGGGTTCAGAACGCTGCCTCGTCGAGCGCCATGACGGTCTGGCCGCCCGCCATGATCTGCGACAGCAGCGTGCCGGTCTGTGGCAACATCTTCTCCATGAAGAACCGCGCCGTAACCTGCTTGGCGGCATAGTAGCCGTCCGCATCGCCGGTCTCGCGGCTCTTGGCCATGGCGGTCTCGGCCATGCGCGCCCAGAGATACCCCAAGGCAGTCAGCCCGAAGAGGCGCAGGTAATCCGTCGCCGCGGCGCCCGCCTCGTCGGGGTTGGCAAGCCCCCTCTGGGCGATGGTGGCCGAGGCCGTCTGCAGCCGGCCGAAGGCCTTGGCGAGCGGGCCGATGTAGGGCGACATCTGGGGAACCTCGGCCTGCGCCGCTATGTACTCCGAGACCGGGTGGAAGAACCGCCGCAGGTAGCGCCCGCCGTTGGCGCCCAGCTTGCGGCCCACGAGATCGAGCGCCTGGATGCCGTTCGTGCCCTCGTAGACCTGCGTGATGCGCGCGTCGCGGACGTATTGCTCCATGCCGTGCTCGCGGATGTAGCCGTGTCCGCCCAGCACCTGCATCCCGAGGTTGGCGTTCTCGAAGCCGAGGTCGGTGAAGAGCGCCTTCACGATCGGGGTCATCAGCGCGACGAAATCCTCGGACGCCTTGCGCACTTCGGGCTCGGGGTGGTGGGTCTGCTTATCGAGCTCCTTGGCCACCCAGACCGCCATCGCCCGGCAGCCCTCGGTTGCGGCCCGTTGCAGGAGCAACATCCGCCGTACGTCGGGGTGCACGATGATCGGGTCGGCGGGCTTGTCAGGCGCCTTGGTGCCGGTCAGCGACCGCCCTTGCAGGCGCTCGCGGGCATAGGCGACCGACCCCTGGTAGGCCGCCTCGGCCAGCCCCAGCCCCTGTCCGCCGACTGCAAGGCGCTCGTTGTTCATCATGGTGAACATCGCCTGCAGCCCCTTGTGCGGCGCTCCGACGAGCCAGCCCTGCGCCTCGTCGAAGTTCATCACGCAGGTCGAGGAGGCCTTGATCCCCATCTTGTGCTCGATGCTTGAGCACATCACGCCGTTGCGCTCGCCAGGGGCGCCCTCGGCGGTGGGCAGGAACTTCGGCACGACAAACAGGCTGATCCCGCGCGAGCCCTTGGGCGCATCCGGGAGCCGGGCCAGCACGAGGTGGATGATGTTCTCGGTCAGGTCGTGCTCGCCGGCCGAGATGAATATCTTGGTGCCGGTGATGCGGTAGCTGCCGTCTTCCTGTGGCAGCGCCTTGCTGCGCAGAAGCCCCAGGTCCGTACCGCAATGCGGCTCGGTGAGGCACATGGTGCCCGACCAAGTGCCGTCGACGAGCTTCGGCAGATAGGCCTGCTTCAGCTCGTCCGATCCGTGGCTGTGCAGCGCGAGGTAGGCGCCGTGCGAAAGACCGGGGTACATGCCGAAGGACAGGTTCGCCGAGCAGATCATCTCGGTCACCAGCACGTCGGCGGCGGCGGGCAGCCCCTGTCCGCCATATTCCGGGTCGCAGGTGATTGCCGTCCAGCCGCCCTCGCGGAACTGGCGGTAGGCCTCGGGGAAACCCGACGGGGTGCGGACCACGCCGTTCTCGAGACGGCAGCCCTCCTCGTCGCCGGAGCGGTTGATAGGCTGCAGGACCTCGGCACAGATCTTGCCGGCCTCTTCGAGGATCGGGTCGATCAGGTCGGGAGTGAACTCCTCGAAGCCGGGCAGCTCCGCCAGATCGTCGCAACCCAGCAGCTCGTGGTAGACAAAGCGCATGTCGCGCAGGGGAGGCGTGTAATTGGCCATCGTCGCGATGTCCCTTTCTCTGCGGCCCAGGGCCGGGGTTCAGTTCCGAAGCGGCTTGCCGGTCATCAGCATGGACTCGATCCGCTCGAGCGTGCCGGACCGGCGGACCAGCGTCGTGAAACGCTCCCGCTCGAGCTTCAGCAGCTGGCTGTCGGTGAGCGTCTCGATCGGATCGGTGTCCCCGCCCGACAGCACCTCGGCCAGCGCGGCGGAGACGACCTCGTCATATGGCGTCGCCTTGCCCAGCTTGCGGAACTGCTGCACTGCCATCTCCATGGCCACGAGGCCCGACGGTCCCGGCAGCGTGTAGTCCCGCGCCTCGGGCGGCGCATACCCCTCGACCATGGCGAGCGCCCGGGCCTTGGCATCGGCCAGCAGCCGGGCGCGGTTCATGGTGATGCCATCCTCGGGCCGAAGGAACAGCAGCTCCTTGGCCTCGGCAGCGGATTTCGCCACCGTCGCGGTGCTGAGGATCTCGAAGACCTTCGAGGGCGCCGGCATCGGGCCCTTGGGCAGTCGCCCGAACCGCTGCCAGCGGTGCAACATCTCGGTGCAGCCGCCCCAGCCGGGAATGAGCCCCACACCCACTTCGACAAGGCCGATGTAGCTTTCGGCATGGGCCTGCACTGCGCCGCAATGCAGCAGCACCTCGCAGCCGCCACCAAGGGCCATGCCCGAGGGCGCGCCGACCACCGGGAAGGGGGCACTGCGCATGTCCTGGAACACCTGCTGGCCGAGGGCCACGAGCCCGTCGATCTGGTCCCAGGCAGCGATATTGGCGGCGAAAAGCGCGAGGCCGAGGTTGGCGCCGACCGAGAAGTTCGTGCCTTCGTTGTGGATCACCAGCGCCTTGTACTCGGCCAGCACCAGCTTCAGCGTCTTCGCCAGCAGCGTCAGGATCTGGTCGTCCATCGCGTTCATCTTGGAGGTGAACTCGAAGCACAGAACGCCGTCGCCGATATCCCAGACCGCGGCGGATCCGTTCTTAAGCACCGGCTTCGCGCCGCGCTTGATGTCCGCAAGCAGCAGCACGCCGTCGGGGCGGGTCACCGGATGATAGGCACCGTCGAGGCCCAGCTGCTCGAGCCGCCCGTCCTCGACACGGTAGAAGCTGCGGCCACGGGCGCGCTCGAGGATCGGCGGCACGGTCTGACCCTCCGCCTCCAGCCGATCCGCCAGCCAGTCGGGGCCGATCTTGTCCATCAGCGCGAAGGGGCCATCCTTCCAGCCGTAGCCAAGGCACATCGCCTCGTCGATGTCGGCGATGCTGTCGGCGACTTCCCCGGCCAGCCCGGCGGCATAGCGCAGCGTCGCGCACATGACCTCGGCGGCATAGCGGCCTTCGGCACTGTCATGCGCCATCAGCGCCCGGGGGCTGCGCCCGGCCTCCTCCATCGCCTCGGACCGTGGTTTCCGGGCGACAGCGTAGTGGCCGCTCGAAAGGTCGACGGCCTCCTTCAGCTTCTGCCCGCCCTCGCGGTTCAGCCGGTAGAAGCCGCCCTTTCCCTTGCGACCGGTGTAGCCCTCGGCGATCATCCTCTGCACGACCGGCAGCGGGCGGTTGGCGGTATGGAAGGCATCACTCGGCGGCAGCGCGGCGGCAAGGCTCGCGTTCACATGCGGCATGAGGTCAAGTCCGACCAGGTCGAGCAGGCCAAAGACCCCGGTCTTGGGGATGCCGAAGGGCTTTCCGATCAGCGCGTCGGCCATTTCGACGCCGATGCCCTGTTCAGCCGCCTCGATCACCGCCGTTTGCAGCCAGTAGATGCCGAGCCGGTTGGCGATGAAGCTCGGCGTGTCCTTGGCCCGGACCACCGTCTTGCCGAGCCGCCGGTCCGCGAACTCGGTGATGAACTCGGCCGCATCCGCGCGCGTTGCTGCGCCGGTGACCAGCTCCATCAGCCGCATGTAGCGGGGCGGGTTGAAGAAATGGGTGACGAGGAAATCCTGCGCGAAGCTCTCGGGCAGGCCGTCCACCAACGTCGCAAGCGGGATCGTCGAGGTGTTGGACGACACGATGCTGCCGGGCTTCCGGGCGGCCTCGATCTTGCGGTAGAGATCCTGCTTGATGTCGAGCCGCTCGATCACCGCTTCGATGATCCAGTCGGCCTCGGCGAGGCGCGTAAGGTCATCCTCGAGGTTGCCAGCCTCCACCAGACGCGCCGCCTTGCGACCCATGAAGGGGGCGGGGTCGGCCTTCAACATTCGCGCCACGGCACCCTCGGCCAGCGCGTTGCGGCTCGCCGCGCCCTCGGGCACGATGTCGAGCAGCAGCACCTTGGTCCCGGAGTTGGCCACATGGGCCGCGATCGCGGCCCCCATGACGCCGGCACCGATGACGGCGACTTTCTCGATATTGGCCATCATGCGGCCTCCAGCACGGTGGCGATGCCCTGACCGCCGCCGATGCACTGCGTGGCCAGCGCGTAGCGGCCGCCCTCGCGCTTCAGCAGGCTGGCCGCCTTGCCGACGATGCGCGCGCCGGTGGCGCCGAGCGGATGGCCGAGCGCGATGGCGCCGCCGTCGAGGTTGACCCGCGAAGGATCGAGATCGAGATCGCGGATGCAGGCGATGGACTGGCTGGCAAAGGCCTCGTTGAGCTCGATCACATCGAGATCGGCCGCCGAGATCGCGGCGCGCTCCAGCGCGGCGCGGGTGGCGGCCACCGGGCCGATCCCCATGATGTCGGGCGCGCAGCCCTTCACCGCCACGGATTTCACGTAGGCCAGCACCGGCAGCCCGGCCTTCTCGGCATAGCCCTCAGAGCAGATGAGCACCGCCGCGCAGCCATCTGTCAGCGGAGAGGAGGTTCCCGCGGTCACAACGCCCTGCGCATCGAAGGCGGGCTTCAGTTCGGCTAGGCGCTCGAGCGTCGTCTCGGGGCGCAGGCAGCCGTCGGTGTCCACGACGCCACCCCGCCCGGTGATCGGCACGATCTCGTCGGCGAAGCGGCCCTGCTGCAGCGCCGCCGCGGCCTTTTCCTGCGAGTGCAGCGCGAATTCTTCCTGCTCGGCGCGGGTGATCTGCCAGCGCCGGGCGACGTTCTCCGCCGTCTCGCCCATGCCCATGTAGGCCTCGGGGTGGGCGCGGGCGAACTCGGGATGCGGCATCGGGTTGAAGCCCATCATCGGCACCCGGCTCATGTTCTCGACCCCAGCGCAGACAAAGGCGTCTCCCGCCCCCATCGCGATCGATCCGGCGGCGACATGGACCGAGGTCATCGACGAGCCGCAGAAGCGGTTGATCGTGGCGGCACCCACCGTCTTGGGCAGCCCGCTCATCAGCCCGACCAGCCGGGCGAGGTTCAGACCCTGCTCACCCTCGGGGAAGGCGCAGCCGAGCAGCAGGTCCTCGATCGCGTCGGGATCGACCCCCGAGCGCTCGACCAGCGCCCGGATCACCTGGGCGGCCAGATCATCGGGCCGAACCTTGGCCAGCGCGCCCTTGTGGGCCAGGGTGAAAGGCGAGCGCGTGTAGCCCGCGACAACGACACGTGTCATCGGTAACTCTCCGGAGTTGCATGGGGGATGTGTTGAGACGGAACCCTGCGGGGTCCGGCCGGGATCAGGTCTTCCGCGCCGTGGTGGCGGCGGCGGTCTTTTCGTGGCGCTCCAGCGCGTCCAGCGACATCTGCTCGATCTCGCGCAGCTCGCCGAGCGTCACGCGCAGCGTCTCGAGCTGTTCGTCCAGTTCCTGGATGCGGTGACGGACCTTGCCCAGCAAGGCATCGATCTGCTCGCGCTGCGTCGGATCGGCATCGTAGAGATCGAGGTATTCCCGGATGTCCTTGAGGGTGAAACCCAGACGCTTCCCGCGCAGGATCAGGATCAGCCGACCGCGATCCCGGGCGGTGTAGATCCGGTTGGTGCCGACCCTTTGCGGCAGCAGCAACCCCTGCTCCTCGTAGAAGCGGATGGTGCGCGGCGTCACGCCAAGCTCCTTCGATAGGTCCGAGATCGAGAAAAGCTTGTCCATAAGAGGCCTGTCGCAACAAAGGGTTGTCCGGTCGCGCCGGTCGCAACCCGCGTTGGTTTGTACCACCACGCTCCGGGCGATGAACAGACCCTTCCGGTCGCGTGATGACGCTGACGTGGATCATGATGCCGCCGCGCCCCCTGATTGGGCAGACGCGGCGCGCGCGGCTTCGCTGTCGAGAAGAGCCTTCTTCGACAGCTTGCCGACCGGGGTCTTCGGCAGGCTCTCGCAGATCTGGATGTGCTTGGGCATCTCGATGGGCGAGAGATATTCCTTGAGGAAGTCCTGCAGCGCGTCCTCGGGAGTCTCGAGGGGGGTCTTCAGCACCACGAACGCCTTGGGCGCGCTGCCGCGATAGGCGTCCGGCACGCCGATCACCGCGGCCTCGGCCACCGCCGGGTGCTGGTAGAGGGCTTCTTCGATGACCCGCGGGTAGACGTTGTAGCCGCTGCAGAGGATCACGTCCTTGATCCGGTCGACGATGAAATAGAAGCCGTCCTCGTCGACATAGCCGACATCCCCGGTCCGCAGCGCGCCGTCGACGAAGGTCGCACGAGTCTCGTCAGGGCGGTTCCAATAGCCCTGCATGACCTGCGGGCCGCGCACGCAGAGCTCGCCCTTTTCATGTGGTCCGCACAGGCGGGTCGGGTCGGCGAGATCGCGGATCTCCACCTGCGTGCCGGCCAGCGGCTTGCCGATTGATCCGTCGCGCGCGCTGCCGTCGAAGGGGTTGCAGCAGACCACCGGCGAGCTTTCGGACAGGCCGTAGCCTTCGCTGAGGCGGCAGCCGCTCAGGGCCTCGAAGCCGCGGCGGACCTCGCCCGGCAGGGGCGCGCCTCCCGAGATGCAGCAGCGCAGCGAGGACAGATCCGCCGGGCGCTTCTCGAGCGCGTGGTTGATCGCGGTGTAGAGCGTCGGCACGCCGGGAAAGAGCGTCGGCTTCTGGCGCTCGATCACCTTGATCGTTCCCTCGATGTCGAAGCGCGGCACCAGGATGATCTCGGCGGCGATCCGCACGGCGAGGTTCATCGCCACGGTCATGCCGAAGACATGGAACAGCGGCAGCACCGCCAGAACCCGCTCCTCGCCCATTTTGGGAGCGGGCAGCCGCTGGAGGATCTGCTCGGCATTGGCGACGATATTGGCGTGGGTCAGCATCGCGCCCTTGGAAAGCCCGGTTGTTCCGCCGGTGTATTGCAGGGTGGCAAGGTCGGTCTCGGGGGTGATCGCGGGCGGGGTCACGGCGCCGGGCGTCCGGGTCAGCTGCCGGAAAGAGATGTGCCGGGCATCGGTGGGAATGCGGGCAAGCTCGTGGCGTTTCAGAAGCGGGAAGAGCAGTCCCTTGAGCGGGGGCAACATCTCGGCCATCGGACAGATGACCAGCCGCTCCAGCGCGCCGCGCCCGAGCTGCGCCGCCACCTTGGGATAGATCGCGGCCAAATCCGTGGTGACCATGAGCGAAATGCCCGAGTCCTCGATCTGGTGCTGCAGCTCGCGGGGGGCATAGAGCGGGTTGAAGTTCACCACCGTGCCGCCGGCCTTGAGCACCGCGAAGTAGCAGATGACGAAGGCAGGCATGTTGGGCAGGCAGAGCCCGACGCGGACACCCTTGGTGACGCCTTGCTGCGCAAAACCCGCAGCCGCCCGGTCAACAAGCGCGCCGAGCTCCCGATAGCTGTAGCGGCGCCCGAGGAAATGCATGGCGGGGCGATCGCCGTGCAGGCGCACCGCGCTGTCGAGGAGCGCGGAGACGGTTCCGGCGAGGGTGGGCATCTCGCCCGCGGCGGGCTCGGACGCACCCGTGGCATCCCGGGGCGGGATCAGAGTGTCGGGTGCGATGTCATTCGGGCTCATGAGCAAGGGCTCCGGGTACAGGACGGCTGGTCCGGCGCTCGGGGAGCGCAGGCTGTTGGTCATGGCCAGGGATCCCGGACATGGCTCTTTCGTTGGGGTGGCAGGTGCCCTCCGGTGCCCCGCGCATCGCATGTGCCATGCGCGGGGTCCGGTGGCGGATCAGAACCTGTAGGTCAGGCTGGCACTCAGGATATCGGCGTGGCCTTCATAGGTGCCCTTGAGGGTGCCGAAGGCGGTCGTTTCCTCAATGTCGGCGTCGTCGAAGAAGATATGCGTGTAACCGAAGTTGATCGTCCGATCCGGCGCGAACTCGTAGCTGTAGCCCAGCGATGCCCAGTAGCGGTCGGAATCGGGGATCCGGGCTGTCCGATTGTCGTTCGGCACCGGGCTCTGGTCGTAGGCGACACCGAAATGGATCGTGTGGTTCTCGCGCGGCTTGTAGTCAGCCCCGAGGGCGACGAACCAGGAGTCGTGCCAGTTTTCTTCGGTGACGCTGTCGGCCCGGCCATCGTCGAATTTCACCCGCAGCTCGTCGAAAGTCGACCAGTTCGTCCACGAGACGTCGCCCATCACCGCCCATTGCGGGTTTATCTCATGATAGGCCCCGATGGACACGACATCGGGCATGGTCACTTCGGCCTCGGCATCGGAGCTTCGAAGCGCCGGCACCGCGGAGACATAGGCATCCGGCACGCCGGTGATCTTGGCGGTGCCCTCGAGCGTGTATTTCGCCTTGGAGCGATAGCTCAATCCGACCCGCGTCGTCGGCGCGATGTCGTAGAGCAGGCCCAGCGTGAAGCCGTATCCGTAGCCGTCGCCGGTCAGTTCCGATTTCCCGTCGCCGAGACCGAGCGTCGTGAGATTAAGCGCGTTCGATAGCGTAGCGTCGGCATGGCCGATCTGGATGCCGGCCCCCAGCGACAGCTGGTCGGTTGCCTGCCAGGCGATGCTCGGTGTCAGGACGAGGTTCTGGATCTCGCTCTCGATGGCGAAATAGCGGCCTTTCCAGTCCTCGTCGTACTCGGTGGCAAGGCCGAAGGGCACGGTCAGCGAAAGACCCGCCTTGATCGTGGGCGTGAGGTCGATGAGGCCGTAGAACGCCGGGACGAGCGTGCTCTCGCCCGCGTCTCCGCCGCTGTTGCCGGAATAGCTGAAACCGGCCACTCCCGCGTCGCCCGAGAAGCGGATCGACGGGGCGATATAGTTCAGGTCAATCTGGGCCTGCGTGCCCGGGATATGCGTCATCCCGGCGGGGTTGGTGTAGATCGTGGACAGGTCCGTCGCCTTGGCGGTCGCGCCGGAAAAGGCCGTACCCACGCCTTCGGCGCTCATCTCACGTAACTGGAACCCGGCGGCATTCGCCTTGTCCGTCAATGGCAAGAGCGCAATCACTGCTCCTGCCGCCACAATAGCGGAATGCTTCACGCATCCAGACATTGATCGCTCCTCCCTAAAAACGATCGGATTTCTGAAATCCGTAAGCTTTGGTAGCGATGCATAACCAATACGTCAACAGGTTTACGTAATGGTTATGTCGAGTGGCTCGCCAGGATCGAGACCGCGCAAGCGCTATTTAAAGGCGATGCGCGATCTGGTTCACGTTTGGCCGGAATTTACGCTGCGTCGCGGCGGGTTGCAGGCCTTTGCGCCGGCCTGAGGAAAGTGCGACGGATTGTCCGGCCAGATTCTGGCCGGCATGCTGGGAGGTGGGTCGGTCAGAAGGTGGCGCTTTGGGAGGAGCGGCCATCTCCAGCGATCCGGTCGCCTCTCGAGGAGAAGGGGCGGCCGGACGAGCGCTCCGGCGCCTTTGGAGCGGCTTGGCAGGTCAGTGAAGAGCCGGGCCATGTCTAGCTGCGGTATGCATGCAACACAAAACAGGTCTGCAAAGCTGACCGTTGTGCTGCAAAGCAGCATTGTGTAGATATGTTCTCAAGACGCAGAGATGCGTCTGCGAGTTTCCCGGGGTTCTCTCCTCCTCCCTGAACCCCGGAAATTGGCGGCGACCCTTCTCCTCCTCCCTTGGGTCGCCGCCGCACTCACCTCCTGATCGCAAGACATTTGAATGGCTCTGCCAACCTGCGAAGCCCGCGGTAACGTCGTGGCCGCGCGGGCCAATTGGCAGGTTTTTGCCGTTTCCGGTCATGATATTGGCGGATGCTTGCAATGCCCGCGGGCTGGCGCAGTCTGATCCCGATTGGCTTCGGGAGATTTTGGCCATTATGCAAAGACCGCGTTTTCAAGCCGGTACGAGAGTTCTCGTGCAGCCAAAGAAGAGACGGCCGCGGGAGATTGGACTTGTCACGGACGGACCGATGATCGTGTCGGGCGATCCCTTCTTCAAGGTCGAGACCAGCGAGATTGCGGCTTGGTACTCTGTCGAGCACATTCGTCCCTACCTCAGGGTTGTCGAATAGCTCCGGGCGCGCGTCGGCGCTCCCTCTGCTCATGCCACCTGCGCCCGGGCTGGCCGAGCTTGGGCGGAGTGGTGGCATTGTTCCCCCGACCTCTCAGGGAAGAACCTCTGCTAAGCGGGGTTCACGAGGGAGGCTGCAGCCTGGTGTCGAGCGTGAAACGGGTCTGCTGGACATCGTCGTAAAGTCCCTCAGCCTGGTCCGCGTCCATGAGCAGGTTCCAACTGAAACGGGACACAGCCGAGGGAATCAGGAAGCACCCATGCCTTGCCAGCAGGTCGTTTCCGAACTTCTGCTGGTTGCGGCTGAGCGGCGCCGGGCTGATCCAATGCGGGTTGGGGATGTCGTCGGGGTAGACGACATGGAGCTTTGCCGGCGCGACGATCCGCGCCGAGGTGAGGAAGTGGGGAGCGATGTCCAGCGCCTCGAATCCCTTGTGAACCGCGACCTCAAGGCAGGCGGTGGCAGGGTCGAGGGACGCATAGATCGCCCGCACTCCCGAGGTATTCCACCGGCCACCGACGCGGAAGGCGCCCTCGCCGGTGAACCATGTCTGGTAGTGCTTTTTCTGGTCGATGCGCCAGAATCTGAAGTCTCCGGTCCCGAGGGGCGGCGGCAGGGGCGTCATGTATAGACCCCGTACTCCATGCGGGTCAGGTATTCTTCAACCACTTCCGCTCCGGCAGAGGTTGCGACAAGGTCGATCGGGCAGCGGCGCTCCAAGCCGATCGCCGGCTTGTTCATCCAGTCCACCGCGGCGGCTTCGGAGCCAAGGACCTCGATCGCCTTGCCGAAGATCTCGGCGAAGCGCCAGGCACGACTGCTCTGTTCGCGGCTGAGCAACTCATCCGCGCCCTTGGCCTTCATCCGCTGCAGGGTCCGCACGGAAATCCCGACCGCATTGTATAGGGCCGGGCCCTGATCAAGGAACCCGACCGAGGAGACGAGATGCAGGAGCGCGCCCGCCGGCAGCCCCTTCATCAGGACCTCATGCGCGTCGAGCGCGCTGTTGACCTTGGCCTCCATGGTCTTCTCGCCCCCGAGGAGGTGGACGGCGCGGCCGATGTCGCTGTCGAAATGAGTGGCTTCCATGTCATGACCCTCCATCGCGTCACATGTCGCAATATATACGACACGCGGCGCAAAGTTCAAGATGGCGGCCCGGCATGACGCGCGCTTCGGAAATGCCGGACAAAGCCCTTTGCGGGGTTCTCGTTTTGTGCTAGGAGGGGTCTCCGCCGGAAAATCCGGTGGACACCCGAACATCCAGCGCTTGCCAGTGGACGACATGTCTCGCCCTGCTGGGCTTGCCATGTCCGGGCAACGAAAAAGGGAGAACATTCACATGGGTATTTTCAGCCGCGAACAGACCACCGCCATCGAGCGACTGCTGCAGCAGGGCGTGTCCGATTTCGACATTGCCCAGAAAATTTGTCCCGCCGGAGAGGATCCGGAGCTGCTGCTCGAGGCGGTTTCCATGCACCGCGACCGGCATGAAAAGGCCACCTTGGCCTGACGCCGATAGACAGCCTGATTTTCTGAGCCCGCTGGAGAGTTGCTCCGGTGGGCTCTTTGATTCAGAGGCGGTGCGCCCTGTCGACCTGGGGGCCTGTTCCGGCGTTTGGCGATCGCCGATCATCGCGGCCAAGGCCGATGCCGCCGCTCTCGCGCGGCCTCAGAGGGCCGCGCGGTAGATGTCGTGAATATCCTCCACGCTCATGTCGCGCGGGTTGTTGTCCATGAGCCGCCGGATGGCATGCGCCTCGCCAGCCCAGCCTTCCAGCGCGGGCGCTTCAGCGCCATGCGCCGAGAGGCGCATCTCCACGCCCAGATCGGCGCAGAACCCATGCGCCGCCATCAGCAGACCCTCGGGGCTGCCCGCCCCGGCCAGTCCGAGTGCGGCCGAGACCTCGGCGGTCTTTTCTGGGCGCACCGGCTGGTTGAAGGCCAGAACATGCGGGAAGATGATCGCATTCGCCAGCCCGTGCGGCAGCGACAGGCGGGTGCCGAGCGGATAGGCCAGCGCATGGCCTGCGGCGGTGTTCACCGGCCCGAGGCAGAGGCCGCCGTAGTAGCTGGCCAGCATCATCCCCGCCCGCGCCTCGGAATCGGCGCCGTTCTCGACCGCGCGTCGAAGGAACCTGCCGACCAGAGAGATGCCGAGCCGTGCGTAGGCGTCGATCAGGTCGTGGGCGCGGATGTTGGTGAAGGCCTCGACGCAATGCGCCATGGCGTCGATCCCGGTCGCTGCGGTGACCGCGGGCGGTACGGAGTAGGTTAGCTCGGGGTCAAGAATGGCGATATCGGCCAGCAGGTAGGGGCTCTCAACCGCCACCTTGGACTTCGTCTCGGGATCGGTCAGCAGCGCGCGGATGCCGGCCTCCGAGCCTGTACCGGCGGTGGTGGCCACCTGGGCGAGTCTGGTGCGGCGTCCGGAGACCCTGTTCGGCCCGGCCACCTCCGCCAGAGCCTGCGGGCTGTCCCAGAGCGCGGCGGTCAGCTTGGCCACGTCGAGCACCGAGCCGCCGCCCAGGCCGACCACGAGGTCGGGACCATGCGCGCGGGCCACCTCGAGCACCGCTTCGAACGCGGGAATGTCGGGCTCGGGCGGGACGTTGTCGATCACACGGACGTCGCCGCTCAGGCCGAGGCGCTCGACATATTGCTGCGTCGGGCCGCTGGCGATGACCAAGGGGCGCGCGGCCCCCTCGGCCCAGGTGCCGAGCGTACGCGCTGCGCCGGTGCCGATTTCGAGCCGTGGCGGCTGGTGCAGGGTGATGGGGCGGTCCATGCCGAACATTGCGGGTCTCCTTCGTGCGGGAACAGGGCCTAAGCGCCGAGCGCGGCCAGGGCGGCGGCGTCGAGGCGGACGTGACGGATGGCGCGCCGGTAAAGCGTGTAGGCAATGTCGAGCCCGCCGTCGGGTCGGGGCAGTAGGACGGGATAGGACAGCTCCTTGTTGTGCCCATCTAACGAGTTATTCGACAGGCAGGTGCCGGGGCTGTCCTCGATCACGTGGCGGACCGGGAAGCTGCGTCCGCCGTCGCGCGACAGGCAGAGCGTCAGCGGTGCGCGCTCGACGCCCCAGATCGGGTTGCAGCCTTCCTCGGTCTCGGGGCGGTCGTCGCCCTCGTCGAGCTCGTCGTAGAGCGAGGCGCGGCGGGCATCCGATTGCGCGGCGGAGATTGGGTTGCAGACCAGCGCCAGCCGCCCCTCGCCGAGCATCGCAGCGCCGATCGAGCTGTTGTTATTGGGCACGTCGACGGCGGCGGGTGCGCTCCAGCTGCGCCCGCCGTCATGGCTTTCCGAGCGGTGCACCCAGTCGGCCTGTCGGCGGCGGTAGAAGGCGGCGAGTGACCCGTCGTCCAGCGGCACCGGGCTCATGTGGACGGCGCCGGGCGAGTCCGGTACCTCGGTGATCTCCCAGCTTGCGCCGCCGTCGGTGCTTACCGCCATGGCGGCGGTGTCGAAGGCACCGGTCCAGCGGATGCCGGGGCGGGGGTTGCAGCGGAACAGCGGCAGCATCCAGGCGCCATCGTCGCGCAGCAGCGGCGCGGCGCGGATGAAGGTGCCGGGCGGAAGGCCGGTGTCGCGGGCCGGGCCAGAGACGAGATGATCGCCGTCGCGGTGCAGGGGGCGCATGAACACCCGGGACTCGTCCTGGTTGCCGGCGGGCTGGGCGGTGTTGAAGAGCCAGATTGCACCATCCGCTGCGACGAAGATCACCGGGTTCTGTTCGGAGCGGTCGGGGTCATCGGTCAGCCGCACCGCAGCCCCCCCAGCGCGTGGCGCCCTCGTCCAGCAGGCAGCCGTGGATCGAGATGTCGGACTTGCCCTCGAGCGTGCCGCCGAACCAGACGCAGGCAAGCGCACCATCCGGCATGCGGGCAAGGAAGGCCGCGTGGTTCTGCACCGTCGGCGCGGGCAGGATCGCCTCTTTGCCACCGTCCCTTGGCAGCAGCTCACCAGTCATTCCTGCAGCGATGTCTTCGGGTGTCATCCGCGCTCCTCCTTAAGCGTGATTCCGGCCCGAGAGAACAAGTTTGCAGACAAGTTGTCAAGTTTGTCGCGAGCCGTTGGCTTGAATCGACATCGCTAATCTAACATTAAAACAAGCAATATCAATTATTTGACGCTTGATTTCTAAGTCCGTTGAATTTTCGAAAACAAAGTCATTTGACACATCTTATCAAGTTTACCAATATGCCCGCACCGCAACTGGCCGAGGGAGGAGACCTATGCCAGGCTTCGGAATGACACAGCGACGTTTCCACCGCCGCCCTGCGTTCCGGGCGGAGCCACGGCGGCCGTGGCAGCGCGTCGGAATGGCAGTGGCCGGGCGGTCGGTGAACGGCTGACACGGCGGATTTTCAGGGAGGACACCACAATGAAATACATCACGGCCCTTGCCGGGCTACTGCTGGCCAGCACGGCGATGTCGCCGGCCTTCGCTCAGGACAATCACGATGTGACCGTCGTGCTGGCCGAGGAGGCCGACGTCATCGAGCCCTGCATGGCGACCCGCTCGAACATCGGGCGCATCGTGCTGCAGAACATTTCCGAGACGCTCACCGAGCTCGACGTGCGCGGCGACAAGGGTCTGATGCCCCGCCTTGCCGAAAGCTGGGAGATGGCCGGTGACAATACCTGGCGCTTCCACCTGCGTGAGGGGGTCAAGTTCTCGGACGGCAGCGATTTCGACGCCGAGGACGTGAAGCACAGCTTCGAGCGCGCCGGCAGCGACCAGATCACCTGCGAGATCTCGCGCTATTACGAGGGCATCGATATCACCCCCAAGGTGGTCGATGCGCACACGATCGATTTCACCACCGAGCCGGCGCAGCCGATCCTGCCGCTGCTGCTGTCGCTGCTGACCATCGTGCCCTCCGAGACGCCGCTTGAATTCACCCGCAATCCCATCGGCACCGGCCCCTACATGCTGGCGGAATGGAACCCGGGGCAGGACATCAAGCTGGCCCGCCGCGATGATTACTGGGGCGAGGCACCCGCGGTGACCGGAGCGACCTACCTCTTCCGCACCGATGCTGCCGTGCGCGCCGCCATGGTGCAGACCGGCGAGGCCGATATCGCGCCGTCGATCTCGGCCACCGATGCCACTGACCCGGAGATGGATTTCTCCTACCCGAACTCGGAAACGACCTACCTGCGGATCGATCAGAACGTTGCGCCGCTGGGCGACAAGCGGGTGCGCGAGGCGCTAAACCTCGCTCTCGACCGCGAGGCCTTCATCGGCACCATCCTCGCCGAGGGCACGCAGATCGCCACCGCCATCAACGTGCCGACCACGCTGGGCTGGAACCCGGACGTGACGGCCTGGCCCTATGATCCCGACAAGGCTCGCGCGCTTCTGGCAGAGGCCAAGGCTGACGGCGTTCCCGTCGAGACCACGATCTCGCTGATCGGACGTACCGGCAACTTCCCCGGCGCCACCGAGGTCTTCGAGGCGATCCAGGGCATGCTGACCGACGTCGGCTTCAACATCGACCTGCAGATGGTCGAGGTCGCTGAGCACGAGCAGTACTACTCGAAGCCCTACGTCGAGGATCGTCCGATCCTTGTGGGCGCGCAGCATGACAACTCGCGCGGCGATCCGGTCTTCTCGATGTACTTCAAGTATCATTCCGAGGGGCGGCAGTCGGGGATCAACGATCCCAAGGTCGACGAGCTGATCGAGACCGCGACGGCGGCAACGGGTGAAGAGCGCAGCGCGCTTTGGTCCGAGCTTTTTGCCTACCTGCATGACGACGTGGTGGCAGACGTGCTGCTCTTCCATATGGTCGGCCATGCCCGTGTCGGCGGCCGCGTGGACTTCACGCCGACCATCGCCACCAACAGCTCGCTGCAGCTGTCGGAAATCGGCTTCAAGTAAGCGACCCCCAAGTGACCCACAGGCGCGCGGCCCCGTGCCGCGCGTCTCCAAGGCTCCGCAGACCCCGGGAGGCCCTCATGTCGTCCATGCTGGGAAAACGCGCCGTGTCGAGTTTCATCTCGCTGATGGTGCTGATCGTGCTCGTCTTCTTCCTGTCCCGCCTGACCGGCGATCCGGCGGCTCTCTACCTGCCGGTCGATGCCTCCGAGGAGATGCGGCAGAACTTCCGCGAGATTCACGGGCTCAACGATCCGGTGCTCGTGCAGTTCGGCCATTACCTCGCCGACCTCGTGCGCTTCGATTTCGGCGACAGCTTGCGCAAGGCGCGCCCCGCGCTCGAGGTGGTTCTCGAGGCCTTTACCTGGACGCTCGAGCTGGCGCTGATCACCATGGCGCTGGTCACCGCGGCGGCCATCGCCCTCGGCTCGCTCGCCGCCTTCAACATCGGCTCGCCGCTCGACCGCATTGCTTCGCTGCTGTCGCTGATCGGCGCCTCGGCGCCGGATTTCTGGATCGCCATTGTCGGAATCGTACTCTTCTCGGTCTCGCTCGGCTGGCTGCCGACCTCGGGAACCGGCTCGGTCTGGCACTGGATCCTGCCGATCTCGGTGCTCTTCATCCGTCCCTTCGGCCTGATCCTGCAGGTGGTGCGCGGCTCGATGATCACCGCGCTCGGCTCGGCCTACGTGAAGACCGCCCGGGCCAAGGGCGTGAAGAACCGGCCGATCATCTTCGTGCACACGCTGCGCAACGCCATGCTGCCGGTGATCACCGTGATCGGCGACCAGGCCGCGGCGCTGCTCAACGGTGCGGTGGTGGTCGAGACGATCTTCGGCTTCCCCGGCGTCGGCAAGCTGATGATCGACAGCATCCTGCAGCGAGACTTCAACGTCATCCTTGCGGCGATCATGGTCACCGCGCTGGCCATCTTCGTGATGAACCTGCTGATCGACATCGCCTATGCACTGCTCGATCCGCGCATCCGCACCTGAGAGGATGCCGCAATGACCCTTACAAGCACCGAGACCACCATGGCCCCTTCCCAGTCCCCCCCACCGCGAGCCCGGCAGGATCCGCCGTGTCTTCGCGATGCTCTGGGCCGACAAGTTCGCCTTTGCCGCGGCCCTGTTCCTGATGCTGATGCTGCTCTTTGCGATCTTCGGCCCGGCGCTGCTCGACGGCGTGGCGTCGAAACAGAATTTGCGTGCCCGCAATGCCGCGCCCTTTACGGTCGAGCGTGGCTTTCTATATCTGCTCGGCGGGGATGCGCTGGGGCGTCCGCTGCTGGCGCGGATCATCGTGGCGGCGCAGAACACCCTGACCATTGCTGCCGGTGCCGTGGCCGCGTCCATGGTGATTGGGTCGACGCTCGGGCTGATTGCCGGCTATGCCGGCAAGACCACGGGTGAGGTGATCATGCGGCTTGCGGATGTCATCATGTCCTTCCCGTCGCTGCTCCTGGCGGTAATCGTGCTTTACATGCTCGAGCCCTCGATCGGGAACCTTGTGCTGGTGCTGGCGATCACCCGGATCCCGATCTACCTGCGGACCACTCGCGCCGAGGTGCTCGAGGTGCGCGAGCGGATGTTCGTGCAGGCGGCGCAGGTGATGGGCGCCTCGACGTCCAGGATCATCTTCCGGCACATCCTGCCGGTGATCCTGCCGACGCTGCTGACCATCGCCACGCTCGACTTCGCCTTCGTCATGCTGGCGGAATCCGCGCTGTCCTTCCTCGGCATCGGCATCCAGCCGCCCGAGGTCACCTGGGGCCTCATGGTCAGCCAGGGAAGGCAGTATCTCACCAACGCCTGGTGGCTGGCCTTCTGGCCGGGCCTGATGATCATCCTGACGACCATGTCCCTCAACCTGCTCTCGGGCTGGATGCGTGTCGCGCTCAACCCGACACAGCGCTGGCGGCTCGAGCTTGGAGGCAAGCGCAATGGCTGAGCATCTTCTCGAAGTGCGCGACCTTTCGGTGCGCTTCCACACCGCGCGCGGGGTGGTGAACGCGGTCAACGGCATCTCCTGGCACCTCGACCGGGGCGAGACGCTCGCCATCCTCGGCGAGTCTGGCTCGGGCAAGTCGGTCTCGGCCTCGGCGATCATGAACCTCATCGACTGCCCGCCGGGCGAGATCACCTCGGGGCAGATCCTCTTCGAGGGGCGCGACCTGCTGACGCTGGGCGGCGAGGCCCGGCGAGAGATCAACGGCCGGCGCATTGCGATGATTTTCCAGGACCCGCTGAGCCATCTCAACCCGGTCTACCCGGTGGGCTGGCAGATCGCCGAGGCAGGCATGGCCCATGGCGAGAGCCGGCACGACGCCTATGCGCGCACGCTCGAGCTGATGCGCCGCGTCGGTATTCCCGAGCCCGACGCGGCGATGAAGAAATACCCGCACCAATTCTCGGGCGGGCAGCGGCAGCGCCTGATGATCGCCATGGCGCTGGTGCTGAAGCCAGACATCCTGATCGCCGACGAGCCGACCACCGCGCTCGACGTGACGGTGCAGGCCGAGGTGCTCTCGCTGCTCGAGGAGTTGCAGGAAGAGACCGGCATGGGGCTTTTGCTGATCACCCACGATCTGGGGGTGGTGGCCGAGGCAGCGGACCGGGCGGTGGTGATGCAGGGCGGGCGGATCGTCGAGACGGGCACCCCGCGCGAGCTCTACCACAACGCCCAGCATCCCTACACGCGCAAGCTGCTGGCCGCCGCGCCCGGGAAGGGTGCCATGCGCCAGGCCGACGAGAGACCCGCGCCGATCCTGCAGGTGCGCGGGCTAACCAAGAGCTACGGCGCCTTCACCGCGCTCAAATGCGCCGACTTCGACCTGCGCGCCGGCGAGACGCTGGCGGTGGTGGGGGAGAGCGGATCGGGTAAGTCCACCGTCGCGCGGCTCATCCTGCGCCTCGAGGAAGCCAGCGGCGGCGAGGCGCTCTGGAAGGGCGAGGACCTTCTGAAGAAATCGCACCGGCAGATGGCGCCGCTGCGCCGACAGTTGCAGATGGTGTTCCAGGACCCGACGCAATCGCTCGCGCCGCATATGTCGGTGTTCGAGATCATCTCCGAGGCCTGGGCGATCCACCGCGACATCCTACCAAAGGCGCGCTGGCGGGCGCGGGTGACCGAGCTGCTTGAGCAGGTCGGTCTGCAGCCCGAGCACGCCGACCGCTACCCGCACCAGTTCTCGGGCGGGCAGCGCCAGCGCATCGCCATTGCCCGCGCGCTGGCGCTCGAGCCCGAGCTGATCATCTGCGACGAGGCGGTCTCGGCGCTCGACGTGTCGATCCAGGCGCAGGTGATCGACCTTTTGGGCCGGCTGCGCGACGAGCTTGGCATCGCTTTCATCTTCATCGCCCATGACCTGCCGGTGGTCCGCGATTTCGCCGACAGGGTGCTGGTCATGCAGAAGGGTGAGATCGTCGAGCAGGGGCCGGTGACGGAAATCTTCGAACGCCCGCGCGAGCTTTACACGCAGCGCTTGCTGGCGGCGGGTCTCGACGCCGACCCGGACGTGCAGGCCGGGCGCCGCGCCGCGCGGCTGGCGCTGGCGGGTTGAAACCCAAGGGTTGGAGAGCAGGCATGTCCACCACATTGCACTATTTCAAATGGGCGTTTCTCGTCACCGGGATGGGTCTCGCGGGCAGCTTCTGGCTCGGCTGGCTCTATGGCGGTACGCTCGGCTCGGCGCTCTCGTTCCTGCTGATCGGCGCTGTGCTTGCGGTGCTCGAAATCTCGCTGAGCTTCGATAATGCCATCGTCAATGCCAACAAGCTCAAGACCATGCACCCGCTCTGGCGCAGGCGCTTCCTGACCTGGGGCATTCTCATCGCGGTCTTTGGCATGCGCATTGTCTTCCCGCTGGCGGTGGTCGCAATTGCCGCGCATGTGGGGCCGATCGATGCGCTGATCCTGGCCGCCCGAGAGCCGCAGGAATACGCCCGGCTGATGTCCGAGAGCCACCTGTCGATTGCCGCCTTCGGGGGCGCCTTCCTGATGATGGTGGCATTGTCCTTCTTCATCGACGAGGGCAAGGACATCGACTGGATCGCCCGGGTCGAGTGCCGCATGCGCTCGATCGGCACGGTCAAGGGCGTCGCCTATGGGCTGGTGTTGCTTTTCGTGATGCTCTTCGGGCTCGGGCTCGGGGTGCACGACCAGGCGACTTTCTACCGGGCCGCGATCATGGGGCTCGTGGTCTACATGGGGGTCGACACGCTGAGCCATCTGCTCGACGCCGAGACCGAGGTGCTGAGTGCCGCGCGGGCCGGGGGGGCTGGGGGCCTTCCTTTATCTCGAGGTGCTTGACGCATCCTTCAGCTTCGACGGGGTGATCGGGGCCTTCGCGCTGACCCAGAACCTCTTCCTGATCGCGATCGGCCTCGGCATCGGAGCCATGTATGTGCGCTCGATGACGCTGATGCTGGTCGACCGCCGCACCCTCAGCGAGTTCCGCTTTCTCGAGCATGGCGCCTTCTACTCGATCCTTGCGCTTTCCATGATCATGTTCGCGCAGAGCGTGGTTCATGTGCCCGAGGTGGTGACCGGGCTGCTCGGCGCGACAATCATCGGCTTGTCCCTGTTTTCCTCGATCCAGTTCAACCGGCGCAGCGCCTGAGCCATCGCGCTGCTGCGTCGCGCCGGAAGCCGCCGGGGCTCCCTGTTTGAACATTGTGTGTGCGCTACTTGAAGCGCGACTCCCATTACCTGCGACGGTAGGGGCACCCGCCCATTTCCTCCATCATCTTTTCTCGGAAGACCTCGGCCGGGGTCCGCCATCCGAGGCATTTGCGGGGCGTGTTGTTGAGCTGGTCGCAGAGTTGCTTCAGCTCAAGCTCCGTCATGGCCGCGACGTCACGCTGCCTTGGAAGCCAGCGGCGGAGGCGGCGGTTGGTGTTCTCGACTGCACCTTTCTGCCAGGGCGAGGATGGGTCGCAAAACCAGGTTTGGGTTCCGAGCTGGGCCTGCAGGTGCGGCCATGACACGAACTCCGTGCCGCGGTCGAAGGGATCAGCCGGGCAACATCGCCTCGGCCTCGATCTCCACCCGATAGGGGCCGATAAGCTGCGCCACCTGCAGCAGGGTGTTGGCCGGCGGGTGATCTCCGAAGAAGCGCCCATGCGCGATGGAGACAGGCTCGCAATCCTCGGCGTCGATCAGGTAGACCCGGGTGCGCACCACGTGTTCGGGACCGGCGCCATGGGCGCGGAGGGCGGCGACGATCTTGTCGAGCACATAAGTTGCCTGCGCCCCGGCATTTCCGGGGGCGACGTTGTGAGTGTCTCCATGGGTCGCGGTGGTGCCCGAGACAAGGATCCGGTTGCCCACCTTCACCGCACGGCAATAGCCGGCGATCGGCTCCCACTTTGAGCCGGTGAAGACCCGGGCGCGGTCTGGAAGGGTGGCATCGGCCACCGCGGGGTGCACCGGGGGGGATCTCGCTCAGGTGATGCGACAGATCCCCCGAGGCGGTCAGGAAGGGCGGCTTGCGGTATTCGTCGCCGCAGTCTCCCGGCACCATGGTCATGCGCGCGAAGACCGCGTCGAGCTTCGCGTGATCCTCGGTATCGAGCGCGAAGCCGAAGATCTGCAGGTTGTCGGCGCGGTGCTCGGCCTCGGTGATGCGGGCGCCGATGATCGTCGCCGCAACCGAGGGGATGTCGAGCACCCAGCGCGAGGCGACGTTGGACAGTGACACGCCGTGCTTCTGGCCGATCTCATGCGCCGCCGCGAGCAGATCCTGGAAGCGCTGCCATCCCCCGGCCACGTCGATGAAGCGCTTGTACTTCATCCGCGACCAGTCGGGGATGTCGCGCGGCTCGGGCTTGCCGAGCCACTTCTCGGAGATGAAGCCGCCGCAGAGCGTGCCATAGGCCAGCAACTTGACCCCCGAGCGCTTGCAGAGCGCGGTCAGTGCGCCGGCTGCACGGCGGTCGACGAGAGAAAAGCTCACCTGGTTCGAGACGATCTCGATGCCCTCGGCCAGCGCGACCTCGAGGTGTGCAGCATCGAAGTTGGTGACCCCGATGGCGCCGATCAGCCCCTCGGAACGCAGCGCCTCGATTTCGCGCAGGGCGTCGAGCCAGCGCGGGTCCTCGAAGCTCCACCAGTGAAATTGCAGCAGGTCGATGCGGTCGGTGCGCAGCCGGTCAAGCCGGTCCTGGATGCCGGCGCGGACGATCTCGGGGGTCATCGGGCCGGGCTCGGGGCACCACTTGGTGAATGCGGTGACCCGCGCCATGCCGGGGCGCGAGGTCAGCTCGCCGGTGATGACCTCGGCCGAGCCGTAGTGGTCGGCCATGTCGAAACTGTCGAAGCCCGCGGCGGCATAGGCCTGCAGCCGGTCGGCGGCCGCGACCGGGTCGAGCGTGCTGCCGTCCTTTTCGAGATCGGCGACCTGCCACAGCCCGCAGACGAGCCGCGCGATGTTGAGCCCCGGCGCGAGGTCGACGCGCGGCAGGGCAGGGGCAGTGCCAGCGGAAAGGGAGGTGTCAGGCATTGGTCTCGGTTCCTTCGGAGATCTTGGGGGCGGTGCGCGTCTTGGCTCGCCGCAGGGTTCCGGCCTCGCCGAGGAGGCCGCGCGGGCGCAGCAGCAGCACGGCGCAGAGCGCAACGCCGATCATGACGATCTGCAGCGAGGCGGCGCGGGCCTGCTGCTCGGTGGGAAAGAGCGCGCTGACGGCGGAGCCCGAGACGGCCCAGATCGCCCAGACCAGAACTGCGCCGAGGATCGCGCCGCGCATGTTGCCCGAGCCGCCGACGATCAGCATGGTCCAGACCTGGAAGGTCAGGATCGGCAGGTAGTTGTCGGGGGCGATGAAGCCGATGAAATGGCCCTGCGCGGCGCCGCCGATGCCCATCACGAAGCCGCCGATGGCAAAGGCCTGCAGCCGGTAGGTCACCGGGTTCTTGCCGAGCGCGCGGGCGGCGGTCTCATCCTCGCGCAGCGCTCGCAGCACGCGGCCCCAGGGGGAGCGGACGAGGTGTTCGAGCGCGAGATAGCAGATTAGCACGGTGACAATCATCACCGAGAGGTTGGACAGCGCGAAAAGGTCGGCATCGCCCTGCAGCGCGCCGAAGGGGCGGGGGATGAACCCGACGCCGAAGGGGCCGCCGGTCAGCCCCTCGAGGTTCAAGAGCGCCAGCTGGATGACCACCGCGGCCCCGAAGGTGGCGATGGCGAGGTAGTCCGAGCGCAGCCGCAGCGTCAGCGCGCCGATGGCAAGGCAGAGCAGCCCCGCGGCCAGCCCGCCACCCAGCCATCCAAAGATCATCGGCAGCTCGAAGCCGCCGAGACGGCCCTCGATCGGCGGGGTGGTCAGGATCGCCGAGACATAGGCGCCCACGGCGACAAACCCCGCGACCCCGACGTTGAAGAGGCCGGTCTGGCCCCATTGCAGGTTCAGTCCGAGGCAGATGACCGCATAGGTCAGCGCCATGGTCAGGAAGAAGGCCGCGTAGGAGAGCAGGTCGATCATGCGCTGACCTTTCCGAAGATGCCCTGCGGACGCAGCAGCAGGACCGCGACAAGGATGACGAAGGACACGGCAGCACGCCATTCCGCGCCGATGACCTGCACGGTCAATGCCTCGGCCAGCCCAACGATCAGACCGGCCAGCATCGCCCCCGGAACCGAGCCGATCCCTCCGAGGATCGCCGCGGCGAAGAGCGGCAGCAGCAAATCATGCCCCATGGTGGGCCGGATCTGCACCACCACGCCGGACATGATCCCCGCCACCGCGGCCAGCGCCGCGCCAAGGACCCAGACCATGCGGATCACCGCGCGCGTGTCGATGCCGACCAGCGCCGAGAGCTGCGGGTCCTCCGACACCGCGCGCATCGACCGGCCCGCGGCGGTGCGGGTCAGCAGCAGGTGCACCAGCACCACCAGCACCACGCCAAGCGCCACGACCAGCAGCTGGTCGGGGGTGGCGCGCAGGCCGGGCAGGATCTCGCGGCTGATCTGCAGCGCGTTCGAGAAGTACTTAGGGCTCGAGGTATAGGCGAACTCCAGCAGGTTGCGCAGCGCCAGCGCCGCGCCGAAGGAGGCCATGACAAGGATGATGGTCACCGCACCCGAGCGGCGCAGCCGGCCGAAGAGCAGCCAGTCCACGGCAAGCGTCAGCGCTGCGGTCAGCAGGATAGACCCCACCATGGCGATGGGGACCGACCAGCCGAAACTGAACGGCCCAAGCGACGTCCCCAGCCCGGGCAGCAACGCTCCGAGCGCGCCGCTGAGCGTCAGCGCGAGATAGGCACCCCAGCTCAACAGCTCGCCGTGGGCGAAGTTCGCGAAGCGCAGGATCGCGTAGGTCAGGGTCACGCCGATGGCGCCGAGACCGATGATCGCCCCGTTGACCAGCCCGTCCATGATCGGCTGCAGCGTCATGCCTGTGCCTCCTTCTGGTGGCCGCCGAGATAGAGGTCTGCCACGATCGGGTCATTGGTAAGCGCATCTGAGGGGGCATCATGCGCCACGCGGCCCTCGACCAGCACCACGCCGCGGCTGGCGATCTCGAGGCCGGCGCGCACGTTCTGTTCCACCAACAAGATTGTCGTTCCTCTTGCGTTGATGTCGCGCAGCCGGTCGAAGACTTCCGAGACCATCAGTGGCGAGAGGCCCGCGGAGGGTTCGTCGAGGATCAGCACCTCGGGGTCGATGATCAGCGCGCGCGCCACCGCCAGCATTTGCCGCTGCCCGCCCGAAAGGCTGCCAGCGCGGGTGCCGGGACGGCGGGCGAGGTCGGGGAAGGTCTCCATCATCGCGGCGATCCGTTCGGCGCGCGCCGGTTTCGGCAGGATCTGCGCGGCGAGCTGAAGGTTCTCGCGGATCGTCATGCGGGCAAAGATATTCTCGGTCTGCGGCACGAAGGCCAGCCCGTGCCGCAGGCGCAGGTGTGCGGGCAGGTCCGAGATCTCCTCGCCGCGCAGCTGGATCGATCCGCCATGCACGGGCACCAGTCCCGCCACGGTCTTCACCAGTGTCGACTTGCCCGCGCCGTTTGGGCCGAGCAGCACGACGAATTCGCCCTCGCTCACCGCCAGATCGACCCCCTTCAGGATCGCCAGCTCGGGCTGGTACCCGGCCGAGAGATCGCGGACGCGCAGCACATCGCTCATGCGGCATCCCCCAGGTACGCGCGCACCACCTCGGGCTCGCGGATCACCGCGTCCGGGGCGCCCTGCGCCAACTCCCGGCCAAGCGCCATGACCACGACGCGCGAGCAAAGCCGCGCCACCATGTCCATATTGTGCTCGATCAGCAGGATCGACACGCCCTGCGTGTTGAGGTCCACGATCCGCGCCATGATCTGCTCGAGCAGCGAGGGGTTCACCCCGGCGGCGGGCTCGTCGAGCAGGATCACCTTGGGGTCTGCCATGAGGATCCGCGCCAGTTCCAGCAGCTTCCGCTGGCCGCCGGAGAGCACGCTCGCGGGCTGGTCGGTGAGGTACGAGAGCAGCAGGAAATCGAGGATGTGCCGCGCCTTTTCCAGGGCGCGGGCCTCGTCCCGGCGCGAGGCGCCGATGCGGAAGGCGGCGCCAAAGACGCTTTCGCCGCTCTGCTTCTGCGCGCCGCAGAGGACATTTTCCAGCACGCTCATCCGCGGGAAGGGGCGGGGGATCTGGAAGGTGCGTCCGAGCCCGCGGCCCAGGCGCTTCTCGGCGCCCTCGGCGGTCACGTCACTGCCCATGAGTTCGATCCGCCCGGCAGAGGGCTGAAGAGAGCCCGCGAGCATGTTGAACATGGTGGTCTTGCCCGCACCATTCGGTCCGATCAGGCCCAGCAGCTCGCCCGGGGCCAGCGAGAGGGACATGTCGTCCACCGCGCGGTTCCCCTGGAAGCTGCGGCAAAGGCCATGCGCCGAAAGGACCGCGCCTCGGATCGTTTCCATTCCACTTTCCCTATGGACGCCGGGACCGGCATTGCACTCGGCATAATTGTATCTTTGATCAAAGATTATTGACACGGATCTCGGATGCAAGCCAAAAACAACTGAACGGCACGGCGAGGACAGATGAACGACTCCCAAACGGACAACGTGGCGGTGCCCGGGCTGGGGCGCGTGGGACGCGCTTCTCTGCAGCAGCGAGTCTACGAGGAACTGACCAAATCGCTGATCCACGGGGCCTTTGCCGCGGGGCAGGTGCTGCGCATGCAGGCCGTGGCCGACACGCTGGGCGTGTCGATCATGCCGGTGCGCGAGGCGCTTGGCCGGCTGGTAACGGAAGGCGCGCTGGAGGTCATGCCGAACCGCTCGACCCGGGTGCCGCTGATCACCGAGGCGCGTCTCGACGACCTCTCGCGCGCCCGCTGCCTGATCGAGGGCGAGCTGGTGCGCCTCGCCGCGGTGCAGATTAATGCCGAAACGGTCGATCTGCTGCGGCAGCAGACGCAGGCCTGCGAAGAGGCCTTCGTGCGGCTCGATGCCGAACATGCCACCGAGACCTCGGTGCTGAACAATGATTTCCACTTCACGATCTACCGCGCTGCCGGCTCCGAGGTGCTTCTGCCCATCGTGCGCAGCCTCTGGATGCAGTCAGGGCCCTTCGTACGGGCTTCTGCAATTATTTACGGGCGCAACCCGTCCCTGACCGCGGTGCACCACCACTGGGCGCTGATCGCCGCGCTCGAGGCGCGTGATGCCGAGGCGGCCGTGGCCGCGCTGCACGCCGACATCACCCAGTCCTTCGACCTGATCCGCGCCGACATGAAGAGGGCCCAAGATGACTGACGACAGCTTCGAACTCTGGGATCTGAGGATCGAGGTGGTCGCGCCCGAGGGCGGCGCGATCTATTGCAACGCCAAGCCCGGAGACTGGTTCGAGCTGCGCGGAGAGATGCTCTACCTGCCGCCCGGGCAGGGGTTCTCGATCTACTCGCTGGCCTCCGTGCTGCCACTGCTCGCGGCGAAGCAGCGCCAGACCCACCCCAACGACTGGATGAGCACCGACGCGGAGGTGGCCTGCCCGGATCCCAACTGCTCAACCCGGCTGCGCATCACGCGGACCGGCAAGCGGCGGTTCAGCCATGCCGAGACCACCGCCGTCCCGTTGCCCGCCGCATCTCTGCCCAAGGAGACCTGACATGACCATGCCGCGCACCACCCTCGCCCCCGGCTACGAGATTTCTCGCGTGATCCGCGGCGGCTGGCAGTTGGCCGGGGGCCATGGCGAGATCGACCATGCCGAGGCGGTCGAGGACCTGATCGCCGCCGCCGAGGCCGGGATCACCACCTTTGACTGCGCCGACATCTACACCGGCGTCGAGGAGATCATCGGCGCCTTCCGCGCCGAATACGGCAACCGCCACGGCGCCGAGGCGCTGGCGCGGATCCGCGTGCATACCAAATGCGTGCCCGACCTCGACAAGCTCGGCCGGCTGACCCGGCCCATGCTGCGCGAGACCGTGGCCCGCTCGGCGGTGCGGCTCGGGGTCCAGCGGCTCGACCTCGTGCAGTTCCACTGGTGGGATTACGCGCAGGGCGACTGGCTGCAGGCGGCGCAGTGGCTCAAGGAATTCCAGGACGAGGGGCTGATCCACCTGCTCTCGGGCACCAACTTCGACACCGACCACGTGGCGACCATGTTCGGCGCGGGCATCCGGCTGGCGACGCTGCAGACGCAGTACTCGCTGCTCGACCGCCGCCCCGAGAAGCGCATGGCGGCGCTGGCGGCGCAGGAGGGGATGCGCTTCCTTTGCTATGGCACCGTCGCGGGCGGCTTCCTGTCGGACCGCTGGCTCGGCCAGGCCGATCCCGAGGGCGAGATGGAGAACCGCTCGCTGACCAAGTACCACCTGATCATCGAAGATTTCGGCGGCTGGGACCTGTTCCAGAGCCTTCTGGAAACCCTGCGCGCCATCGCCGACACCCATGGCTGCGACGTGGCGACCGTGGCCTCTGCCGCGGTACTGACCCGGCCGCAGGTGGCCGGGGTCATCGTCGGGGCGCGCAACCGCAGCCACCTCGCCGCGAACCTGAAGGTCGGAGAGATCGTGCTGACCGGGGCCGACATGGCCGCGATCGACGCTGTGCTGGCGCAGGCCCGGCAACTCGAAGGTGATGTCTACACGCTGGAGCGCGACCGCCACGGGCGCCACGGCTCGATCATGAAGTACAACCTCAACAAAGAAGAGGCCTGAGCCTCCGATCCCAGCCCAGAGCGGGCACCTTCCAACAGGAGCATCCTGAAATGAAACATCTTCTTCTTGCCTCTGCGGCTACTGCCGCTCTGGCGACCGGGGCCATGGCCCAGGACTGCGAGGTCGAGGTCGGCATGGTCATGGAGCTGACCGGTCCCGCCGGCGTTTACGGCCAGGCCGGGGCAAAGGCCGTGGACATGGCCTTCCGCGACATCAACGAGGCCGGCGGCGTGCTGGGCTGCAAGATCACCTCGGACACCCGCGACAGCCAGAGCCAGGGCAATGTCGCCGTCGATCAGGCGACGCAGCTGGTCAACATCGGCAAGGTGCCGGTGCTGATCGGCGGCATCATTTCCTCGGTCTCGATCCCGATCCTGACCTCGGTCACCGGTCCCGCGGGCGTGGTGCAGGTCTCGCCGGCGTCGTCGTCGCCGACGCTGACCCAGCTCGGCCAGGACGGCAAGACCGGCGGCTACTTCTTCCGCACCATCACCTCGGATGCGCTGCAGGGCACGGCGGCGGCGCAATATGCCATCGACCAGGGGCTCAAGAAGCTCGCGATCATCCACGTGAACAATGATTTCGGCGTCAACATGATGCGGGAATTCAAGAAGACCTACGAGGCGCTCGGCGGCGAAATCACCTCGGTCACGCCGTACAACGAGAAGCAGGCGAACTATTCCTCGGAGGCGACCGCCGCGCTCAAGGGCAACCCCGAGAGCCTCTATCTGATCTCCTACCCGGTCGATGGAGCGACCATCGCGCGGGCGTGGATCTCCTCCGGCCGACCGCAGAGCTTCCTGCTGAACGACGGCATGAACTCGTCGGACTTCATCAGCGCTGTGGGCGCGCAATATCTCAACGGCGCCTACGGTACGTCCTCGGGCACGTCGGAAACCGCATCGACCACCTATTTCTACGACAATTTCGCCGCGTTCTCCGGCGGCATCGCACCCGACGCGCCGGCGGCGGACCGCTCCTATGATGCCGGTGCTATCGTCGCGCTGGCCATCGCGCAGGCGGGCGAGGCCTCGGCCGAGGCGATCCGCGACGCGATCCCGCAGGTTACTGGCACCGAGGGAGAGCCGATCTACGCCGGTCCCGAGGAGTTCGAGAAGGCGCTCGAGTTGATCAAGGCTGGCGAGAAAATCCGCTACGAAGGCGTGATCGGCCCGGTGGTCTTCGACCAGTACGGCGACATCACCGGACCGTTCCGCCTTTGGAAGATCACCGATGGCGAGGTGGTGACCTCGGGCACCATGTCGCCCGAAGAGGTCGCGAAGGTGAAGGCCGCGATCACCGAGTGAGCTGCCGCGGTTGACGAGAAACGCCCCGGCGCTGTCAGGGGCGTTTCTGTAGGCGGCACATTCAGGGTGCGGGACTTCAGCTCGCCGCCATGATCTCGCGATAGGCCGCGTGGTCCGCCTGCATCCGGCGGAACACGCGGTACTTGGCATCGTGGTAGGCAGCGATCTCGCCGCCGCGCGGGGCGATCTCCTGCACCGCGGGGGCCATGGCGCGCATCGCCCCGCCAAGCGACGGCTGCGCTCCCGCCGCCACCGCGCCCAGCATGGCCGAGCCGAGCAGCACCGGCTCGGGGGTCTTTGGGACAATCACCGGTACGCCGCAGGCATCCGCCGTCTCGCGCAGGTAGAGCGCGTTCTTCGCCAGCCCGCCCGAGACGACGATGCTGCCGATCCCGGCCCCGGCGGCGCGCATCTCGTCCAATATGTGCCGCGTGCCATAGGCGAGCGCCTGCAGCGTCGCGAGGTAGTCGAGCGCCAGATCGTCCCGCCCGGTGTCGAGCGTGATCCCGTCGATGCCGCCTCTGCGCCAGGGCGCGGCCAGCGGCGAGCGGTTGCCATGCGCGTCTGGCTGGACGTGGCGGGCACGGGTGAGCGTGGCGCTCTCCTTTCCCATCTCGGCGAGCCGTGTGTCGAGAAGGGCGGCGGGGTGCTGGCCCGCGGCCATGGCCTCTGCCCTCAGCGCAGGGAAAGCCCCGTGGCGGGCGAGCATCGCGTCGATCAGCGCCCCCGCCGCCGACTGACCGCCCTCGTTGATCCAGAGCCCGGGCAACAGCGCGCCGAAATATGGGCCCCAGACGCCCGGAACATAAGCCGGTTCGCCGGTCACCGCGATGTGGCAGGTCGAGGTCCCGGCGATCATCGCGAGGCTCTGCGTGCTGCCCGCGCCAAGCGTGCCGAGCGCGCCGGCATATGCGTCGATCAAGCTCGCGCCGACCGCGATGCCCTCGGGCAGGCCAAGCTCGGCGGCAGCCTGCGCCGTCAACCCGCCGAGCCGGGTGCCGGGTGCGGCAATCTCGGCGCCGATGCGGGCGTGGCCCCCGGGGCCGGTCAGCGCCTCGAGGCCGATGGCCGAAAGGAAGCCATCGTCCCAGCCCTCACCGCCGAGGCCGAGATGGCCGAGATAGGTCCATTTGCAGACCAGCGAACAGAGCGAGCGTGCCCGACTTCCGCAGGCGCGCCAGACCAGCCAGTCGGGCAAATCCCACAGATGTGCGGCGCGGGCGAAACGCTCGGGCATCTCGCGCTGCAGCCAGCGCAACTTGGGCATCTGCATCTCGGGGCTGATCGCTTCGCCTACGTGGCGCAGCGGAGCACCGCCGATGGCATTGATCTCCTCGGCGTCCGACAGCGCCCGGTGGTCCATCCAGACGAGGATATCCTGTTCGGGCGCCTCCCCGGGGTCCACTGAAACCGGTCGGTCATCGGCATCAGCCAGTACCAGAGAGCAGGTGGCGTCGAAGCCGAGGCCCGCCACCTCCGCAGGGCGGATGCCCGAGGTGGATACGGCCTCGCGCACCGCGGTGCAGATCGCCTCCCAGATGTCGGTGCTGCTCTGCTGCGCCCAGTCCGGTCGGGGCCGCCACATGGCGATCTCGCGGCCGCCAGAGGCGAGCAGGTTTCCCTCCGCGTCGAACACCCCGGCGCGCGCACTTCCGGTGCCCACGTCGATGCCGATGAAATTCATCTTTCCACCTCGTCCTCTCGGCGTCCTGCACAGCCCGGATGTGTGCCTTGCCCCCCCGCATCGAAGGGGATTTCCGGGCGAAGTGCAAATGACAGATGCATCTCCGAAGCCCGCAAAGAGCAGGTCGCGCGCGCCCGCCACTGTCAGAGGGTCATGTCCTCGAGGCTGTCCGGTCCGTCGGTCAGGCGGAGGTTGCCGGTCTCGGTGACGAGGATCGTGTCGGAGTGGCGGAAACCGCCGATGCCGGGAAAGTAGATGCCCGGTTCGACGGTGAAGCACATGCCCGCCGCCAGCACCCTGCCGTCGCCCTCGGCGAGGAAAGGGGCCTCATGCGCGGTGACGCCCATCCCGTGACCGGCGCGGTGCAAGAGGTTCTGCCCGTAGCCCGCTGCACGGAAAAGCGCGTTCACCCGCGCGTCGACCTCGGACATCACAACGCCGGGTTTGACCAGTTCGAAGACCAAATGGCGCGCCTGCATCATCACCTCATATGGCTTGCGGGCAGCGTCCGGCACCTCTCCGAGAAAGAAGGTCCGTTCGATTTCCGCGCCGTAGCCATCCATCACCGCGTTGATGATGCCGACATGCGGACCGCCGTGCTGCATGCGCATGTCCAGATCGCCGAAGTTGTGCGGATCGTGCGAATATTGCGCCGGATGGAAGACCGAGGTGAGCTTGGTGGCCTGCGGGTTGATCGAGGGGTTGTCGGCGACCATGGCCGCGTAGATCAGCCGGTTTGCCGCGGCAGTGACCTCGCCCAGCGACCGGCCCGGAGTTGCCGTAGCGAGCATGTCGGCCATCGCGGCCGAGGCGATCTGGCCCGCCCGCAGCATGCGGCCGATTTCATAGGGCGTCTTCACCATGCGCAAATCGTCGATGATGTCGGTCCGGACGCGCTCGCCCCTGATGGCCTCGAGAATTTGCATCTGGCAGACCGACTCCACGCCGACGCGCCCGCCGTCCCCGAGGGCCTCGGCCAGCTTGTCGAACCAGTTGCCGCCCTCGGGCGCGGGGAACTCGACGTAGTCCAGCAATGTCAGCGCGCCAATGGCGCGGCTTTCCACATGCGGGATCTCCAGCTTCGGGACCACGAAGACCGGCATGCCACTGGCGGGGACCAAGAGGACGAAGGGCCGCTCGTGCACGAAGTTGGCGAAATTCGTGAGGTAATAGACGTTGTCCGGCTGGAAGGAGACGTACCAGTCGAGCCCCTGTGCCGCCATTTCGGCCTGCAGCCGCGACAGGCGCCCCGAGATTTCCTCGGGGTGTGGCGGATGGTGGATCGGCGTCATCTCCATGGGAATTCCTCGCGGTCGGGACAAAGGGACAGCACGCCCCCCCGGCCGGGCCGGGGGAGCGCCGCTTCAGCGGTGATCAACTTGGGTCAGGCCTCGGCCATGACCTCGTAGCCGAATGGGTCATCGATGCTGTGACAGGGCTTGGTGAACCAGCGCGGACCGTCTTCGGCGATATAGGCGCAATCCTCGAGGCGGATGCCGAAGGCGCCATAGATGCAGATCATCGGCTCGATCGAGAAGCACATGCCGGTTTCCAATGGCCGGTTGTTGCCCCGGACGATGAAGCTTTCCTCGTGGACCTCAAGCCCGATGCCGTGACCGGTGCGGTGCGGCAATCCGGGGGTCTTGTAATCGCTCTCGAAGCCGGGTGCGGCTTCGATCAGGCTGCGTGCGCTCTTGTCCACGGCCTCGCAGGGGTTCCCAGGAAGCGCCGCGGCGAAACCGGCGGCCTGCGCGGCGAGTTCAAGCTCCCAGACCTCGCGTTGCCGGTCGCTCGGGGTGCCGAAGACGTAGCTTCGGGTCATGTCGGAGCGATAGTCCCCGACGAAGCAGCCGATATCGATCAGCACCATGTCGCCCTCGACGAGGGTCTGGGGATAGTCGACCCCATGCGGATAGGCGGTGGCCTCGCCGAAGAGCACGATGGGCCGGCCGCTCGGGGGGGACCTTACCACCGAGACGGCGGAAGGCTTCGAGGATGAATTCCTCGACCTCGGGCGTGGTGATGCCAGCGTGCAGGATGCGGGCCGCGGCCTTGTGGACCTCGAGCGCGATATCGTTCGAGCGCTGCATCAGCGCGATCTCGCGCGGGGTTTTGACCGACCGCAGGGCGCCGGTGATCTGCGCGCCGTTGACCAGATCGTAGCGGTTTGCGTGCTTGCGCAGGCCATCGACGTTGAAGAAGGGCGCGTGGGGGTCGATGGCAACGGTGCCCTTGGCATACCCCATGGCCTCAAGGCTGTCGGCGACCAGATGCGCGGGGTCCTCATGTTCTTCCCAGCAGCGGATCTCGCCCGGGATCTTCAGCATCGAGTGGGTCTTGGGTTCCTCAAAGGCTGGACTGAGATAGACGATCGGCCCCTCCGCGGGGATCAGCGCACCATGCAGCCGCTCGGTCAGCTTCAGGCTGATGCCGGTGAAATAGGTCAGGTTGACCGAGGTATCGAGATAGAGCGCGTCGATCCCCGTCTCGCGCATCAGCGCCTGCGCCGCGGCGATGCGGGCCGCGCGGTCGTCATTGTCGATGAGGGTGACTCCGCCCGTGCGGTCCGCCATCTTCGCGAATTCCTGTGCGGGGGTCGATCCCCCTACGCCGATCGTCATGATCCGTATCCTCTGTGGGGTGAATGGGCTGCAGGGCGCCTCAGGCGGCGACCCCGTCCCGGCAGGTCTCGAGCAAGGCGGAGAAGCGCTCCGGGTCGACGCCGTCGCCGAGCCCGATGGTGACGAGAAGGCTTTCTGTGGCCTCGGTCCCCGGTGGCAGCTCGGTCCAGCGCGCGCGGCGACCGACCTGCTGGTATTCGAGCGCGGCGATGCGGCCATCGACGCGCGCCACGCGCAGCACCCCCTTGGCGCGGAGCAAGCCGCGGCCGATGTCGCGCAGGGTGCGGCGGAGCCGGGCCTCATCGAGCGGTTCTGTGCTGCGCCAGGACCAGGAGGTGAAGGCGGAGAGGTGCTCTTCGGGAGCGTGATGATGACCGCAGCCACAGCCGGGACCGTGGTCGTGGGGATGCGGCGCGGCCCGCGCGACCGATCCGAAGAGCAACTCGTGCGGCAGCTCGGCGGCGACGCAGGGCAGCATGCGCGCCGATCCCTGCACACCCGAAAGACGGCTCTTCAAGGCGGCCATCTCCGCCTCGGTGACAAGATCGGCCTTGTTGAGCAAGATCACGTCGGCGCCGGTGATCTGGTCGAGCGCAAGCTCGGTGGCGGCGAAATCAAGCTCGGGAAATCCCGCCGCATCGACCAGGCAGAACATCCCGTCGAGCCGGATGCGCCCGGCCAGCGCCTCGCTTTCCACCAGATCGGTGAGCGGCAGTGAGCGCGAGACGCCGCTGGCCTCGATGACGATACGGTCGAGATCTGGGCGGTCTCGCAGGAGTTTCTCGATCGCCTCGACCAGCTCGGTCTGGATGGTGCAGCAGACGCAGCCGTTGGACAGGGTGAGACTGTCGGCCTGACCCTCGACGACCAGCGCCGCGTCGATGTTGATCTCGCCGAAATCGTTGACGAGCACGGCGATCTTCAGTCCGCCCGGATCGCGAAGCAGGGCACGCAGGAGCGTCGTCTTGCCGGCGCCGAGAAAGCCGGTGAGCACAGTGACGGGAACGGGCATTCTGCTCTCCTAGTCGCGAAACTTCTGGCGGGTCATGATCCCGGCGAGGACCGTCAGCACCAGGGTGCTGGCCATCAACACGAAGGCGACGGCGGCCGAGAAGGGCCAGTTGTTGAGCTGGAACTGGTTGTAGATCATCGGTGACATCATGCGGAATTCCGGCCCGCCCAGCAGCACCGGCGTGGCATAGGCGTTCATCGCCAGGATGAAGGTAAGGATCACGCCGGCGGTGGTGCCGGGCAGGGCCAGCGGCCAGAGCACCCGGCGGAACATGACCATCGGCGCGGCGCCGAGCGAGAAGGCGGCCTCTTCGATGTGCCGCCCGATGCTCTCGATGACGCTCTGCAGCGTGAGCACCATGTAGGGCAGGTTCACCGCGACGATGCCGAGGATGACCGCGGTCTCGGAGTACATGATCTCGACCGGTTCGTCGGTGATCCCGAGGCGCATCAGCCAGACCGACAGGAAGCCGCGGCTGCCGAGCAATGTCATCCATCCGGCGGCGCGCACGGCGTTGCCGACGAAAAGCGGAATGACCACGCCGATGATCATCAGGTTCTTGTAGCGCGACTGGGTGCGCGCCAGCACGTAGGCCAGTGGAAATCCGAGAACGATGCAGATCACCGTGCAGAACAGCGAGATGCGGATCGTGGTCCAGAAGGTGGACAGATAGTAGGTGTCCGAGAAGAACTCGATGTAGTTCTGCGCGGAGAAGGCCGAGATCATCAGCTCCCGCGGATCGTAGAGATTCAGGCTGTAGCGCGCCAGCAGCAGGAGCGGCCCCAGCACTCCGAGGGCGACGATCAGGGTGGCGGGGCCGATCAGCCCGGAGGCGGTCAGGCCCTGGGCCCGCAGCTTGCGGCGTTCGGTCAGCGTGATGCTGGACATCGGTCTTCCTCGATAGGAGCGTGAAGCCGCCGGGCCCTGGCGGACCCGGCGGGCAGTCTCATGGGTCAGGCCTTGAAATCCTTGTCCCACCAACCCTTCATCTCGGCGTCATTCTCGAGGATGTAGCCGTAGTCGGGCGACTTGAGGTTCGCGACCTCTTCCTCGCTGAAGCCGATCTTCTTTTGCAGATCGCCCGGAACGCTGGCGTTGGTGATCGTCGGGTTGTAGCCCATGTCCTCTGCAAAGGCTTCCTGCGCCGCGGGCTCGAGCATGGCGTCGAGATAGGCGTAGGAGCCCTCCATGTTCGGCGCGTTCTTGGGGATCACGAAGCCGGATTCATAGGCGATGGCGCCTTCGGTGGGGGCAATCGATTGAACCGGGATCCCGGCGTTCTGCCACTGGACCACGCGGGCCTTCCACATGACGCCGATGCCGATTTCGCCGTTCGACAGGCCCTGTGCGAAGGCCTCGTTGGTCGGGTAGATGCGGGCACCGGCGGCGCGGGCCGCCGTCAGCAGGGGCTTGCCGGGCTCGACATCCGACATGCCGCCACCGGCAGCAAGCGCCGCGGCCAGCATGGTGTACTGGTACTGGATGTCGATGATGCCCATCTTGTCGCCCCACTTGGGGTCGAAGACATCGGCAAAGGACTTGGGCGCCTCGACCATGTCCGGATTATATACGGCGACCATGCCCGAGTAGATGTGTCCCACGCCGAAGTCGTGCTTCATCGCCGGCAGGAGATTGCCGCCGTTCTTCAGCTTCGAGTAGTCGACGGTCTCGGTCAGCCCCTGTTCGTACACGAGGTACATGTTGACGCCGGTCAGACCCTGGATGTCGGTGGAACCGCGGGGCAGGCGGCGTTCGGCGGCCATCTTGGCGCGGCGCTCGGGGTCACCGGACTGGTCCTGGATCACCTCCCAGCCGTTCGAGATCAGGAAGGGCTGTTCGATGTTCTCGTTCAGCAGGCGGCCGTAATCGCCGCCCCAGGTGCCGACGACCACGCGACCGCCCGCGGCGCGGGAAATCGAGGGCGCTGCAAGGCTCGCGGCCCCGGCAGCCATGCCCATCATCAGGTGGCGGCGATTCAAGCAAAGGGAAGGGGTCTTCTTCGTCATCATAGTCTCCAACTGTTGGGGCCGTTCGGGCCAGGGCCGCCCTTCTCCGGGGCGGTGGGGTCAATGCCCGCGCGCGTGTGGATCGCTTGCGGGGAATGCGGTGGCATCGGGCCAGCTGACGTGCACGGTGTCACCAAGTTCGGGGATCAGGCTGCCTTCGCGGTTGCTGACCTGCGCTACGACCAGGTCGGTCGGGCTGAGGCGCAGGTGCAGGTCGATGAGGCCGCCCATGTAGGAGACGAATTCGACCTCGCCCGGCACGCTGCCGGGATGAGGTTGCGCGGCGACGGTCATGCGTTCGGGGCGCAGGGCGATGACGGCGGGGCCACGTATCGGCTTGTCGCAGGGCAGCGTGAGCCCGCCAGGGGTGGTGAAGCGGCCATCGCGGATCTCTCCCTCGAGGAAGCTCGAGCGGCCGACAAATCCGGCCACGAAGCGGCTGGCCGGGCGCTCATAGAGATCGCGCTGGCTGCCGACCTGGCGCACCTGGCCATCGCTCATCACCACCAGCCGGTCGGCCATGGTCAGCGCCTCTTCCTGGTCGTGGGTGACCATGACCGCTGTGATGCCGAGGCGTTGCTGCAGCGCGCGGATCTCGATGCGCACCTCGTGGCGTAGCTTGGCATCGAGGTTGGAGAGCGGCTCGTCGAGGAGCAGCACGTCGGGGCGGAACACCAGCGCCCGCGCAAGCGCGACGCGCTGCTGCTGGCCACCCGACATCTGCCGAGGGTAACGGTCGGCCAGATGGCCGAGCTGCACCAACTCCAGCGCGTCCTGCACCCTGGGGGCGATCTCGCGCTTGGCAATGCCGCGCATTTCCAGCCCGAAGGCGACGTTCTGCGCCACGGTCATATGCGGGAAGAGCGCGTAGTTCTGGAACACCAGCCCGGTGTTCCGCTTCCACGGCGGCAGCGTGGTGACATCCTTGCCGCCGATGCGGATGCTTCCTTCGGTTGGATCGACGAAACCCGCGATCATCCGCAGGGTGGTCGTCTTGCCGCAGCCAGACGGCCCGAGAAGCACCAGGAATTCGCCTTCCTTCACCTCCAGTTCGACATTCTGCGTTGCGTGAAAGTCGCCGTACCGCTTGGTCAGCCCATGAAGTTGTAGTCCAGCCATTATACCACCCGGCTCAGTTTCACGAAACGATCGGTCACCAGAAGTGCCACCGCGATGATCAGGATCTGCAGCACCGAGATCGCTGCGATGGTCGGGTCGATCCGCCATTGCAGGTACTGCAGGATGGCGATGGGCAAGGTCGTCTCGCCCGGCGCGACCAGGAAGAGGCTCATCTCGAGGTTCCCGAAGGAGGAGACGAAGCCGAAGAGGGCGCCCGCGACGATCCCCGGCAGGATCGAGGGCATGGTCACCCGGCGGAAGGTCGTCATCCGCCCGGCCCCCAGATTCATCGCCGCCTCTTCCAACGTGCGGTCGAAGCCTGCGAGGCTGGCAAGGATCAGGCGCACGGTCCAGGGGATCACCAGAAGCACGTGGCCGAAGACCAGCCCCCAGAAACTGCCCATGATCGGCAGGCCCGTGGCGATCTCGGTCTCGACCTGGAAGACGTAGAGCGCAAAGCCCAGCACGATCCCTGGAACGATCAGCGGCATCAGCAGCAGGTTGCCAAGCGCGGCATGGCCGAAGAACCGGTAGCGGTTCAATGCGAGGGCCGCCGGAAGCGCCACGGCCAGGCCGATGATCGTGGCAAGGATGCCGACCTTGGCGGAGGTGGCAAAGGCATCGATGAACCTCTCGTTGGCTATCGCCGCGGAATACCAGCGCAACGAGTATCCCTCGGGCGGATACGACGGAATTTCCTGCCGGTAGAAGGACAGCCAGGTCACGAAGATCAGTGGAATCGACAGGTAGAGGAAGGACAGCATGGCTGCCGCGTTCAGCGTCCAGCGGCCGAGATGGCGTCGGGAGAGTGCGGTCATCAGGCGGCCCTTCCCAGATGCATTTTGTGGAAGGCTCCGCCCTTCATGATCGCCGGCATGTGGCGACCCTGACCCTCGAGCAGGGTGATGTCCCGGGTCGGATCGCCGTCGACCAGCAGCAGGTCGGCCCAGGCCCCCGGCGCGACGGTACCAAGCTGGCCGGGGCGGCGGATCACCTCGGCCCCGATAGTCGTGGCGGCGCGGATCACTTCGATGGGCGGCATGACCTCGGCCCGGATCGAGAACTCGCGGCTCTGGTCCTCGATCAACTCGCCGAGCAGATCCGTGCCGTAGGCGACCTTGACCCCGGCCTCGCGGCAGAGCTCCAGCGAGCGGTAGCCGCCTTCGAGGACGACCTCGTTCTTGGCGAGCATGTCGGCGGGCATGCCGTAGCCCGCGGCGCGTTCCTTCATCGCCACATAGGCCACGAGGTTCGGCACCATGTAGGCACCGCGCTCAGCCATCAGCTTCGCAGCCGGGGCGTCGATCAGGTTGCCGTGCTCGATGGTGCGGACCCCGGCGGTGACGGCGCGGGTGATGGCTTCGGCGGAATAGGCATGGGCGAGCACGTAGCGCCCGAAGTTCTCGGCCTCCTCGACCGCAGTCTCGATCTCGCCCAGCGAGAATTGCAGGCTGTCGAGCGGGTCATGCGGCGAGGCGACGCCGCCCGACACCATGATCTTCACGTGGTCGGAGCCTTGACGCATCTGCTCGCGCACCGCCTTGCGCAGCGCGTCTTCGCCATCGACGACGACGCGCAGGAAGGCAAAGCCGTTGCAGCAGGGGCAGTTCCAACCGTCGGAGGTGCGTGGGCGACCGTCGCTGTGCCCGCCTGTCGGTCCGATCGAGCGGCCAGCGATGAACAGGCGCGGACCGGGGATCAGCCCCTGTTCCACTGCGGTCTTCATCCCCCAGTCGGTGCCGCCGGCGTCGCGCACCGTCGTGAAACCGCGATCGATCATCCCCCTGAGACGTCCGGCGGCGCGGGCCGCGGCCAGGGTCAGGGGGATGTCTTCGAGCTTGCGGGTATAGACCTCGGAGTGCATCGAGTGGACGTGGCAGTCGATCAGGCCCGGCATCAGGACGCGGCCACCGCAGTCGATGATCTCGGCGTCTTTCAGGGTGACCGGGGTGTCGGAGACCTCGCGGATGCGGTCGCCTTCGACGACGACCTCATAGCCCTCTCGCGGCTCGTCGAACGCGGGATCGAGCAGCTTGAGATTGCGAAAAAGGATGGGGGCGGTCATCTGCGGTCTCCGCTCTTGGAATTCGTCGCTCCGGTCATTGCAGGGCCATCCGGTGGAAGCGTCCGGCCTTCATCACCATCGGCATATGCCGGCCCTGACCCTCGAAGAGACCGAGATCGCCGAGCGGGTTGCCGTCGAGCAGAATGAGATCGGCCATGGCGCCCGGCCGCAGGCAGCCAAGTTCGCCCTCGCGGCGCAGGAGCCGCGCGCCGACCAGCGTGGCCGAGCGGATGATCTCGATGGGCGAGAGAACCTGCGCACGGATGCGGAACTCCCGGCTCTGCTCGCTGCGCAGTTGGCCCAAGAGGTCGCTGCCGAAGGCCACGGGCACCCCGGCGCGCTTGCAGATCTCGAGCGAGCGCAACCCGCCCTCGATCACCACGTCGTTCTTCTCGAGCATGTCGCTGCTCATGCCAAATTCGGCGGCGCGCTCTTTCATCGCGGTGTAGGCGATGAGGTTGGCGACGAGGAACATGCCCTTTTCCGCCATCTTCGCCGCGGCCTCGTCGTTGATGAGATTGCCATGCTCGATGGTGCGGACGCCGCCTTCCGCAGCGCGCAGGATCGCCTCTGCCGAATAGGCATGGGCGCAGACATACCGGCCAAAGGCCTCGGCCTCCTCGACGGCAGCGCGCACCTCGGGCATCGAGAACTGCAGGCTGTCGAGCGGATCGTAGGGCGAGGCCACACCACCCGACATCATGATCTTGATGTGATCGCACCCCTGACGCATCTCTTCGCGCACGGCCCGGCGCACTTCCGGCACGCCATCCGCCAGCGAGAGGGTAAATGCCATGGCATCGCAGCAGCCGCAGCTGAAGCCGGTGTCGGTGCGGCGGCGGCTGTCGCTGTGACCGCCGGTCGGGCCGATGGCGCGGCCTGCCACGAAGAGACGGGGCCCCTCGATATGTCCGTCTTCGACGGCCTTGCGCAGACCCCAGTCCGCGCCGCCGGTGTCGCGCACCGAGGTGAAGCCCCGTCCAAGCATGGCCTTCATCTCGACCATCGCATGGGCGGTCATCAAGGTCAGCGGCTGGCTCTCGAGTTTCGGAAGAAAGACCTCGTTCAGGACCACATGGACGTGGCTGTCGATCAGGCCGGGCATCAGAACCCGGCCGCCGCAATCGATGACTTCCGCCTGCCTAGAGGTGACGGTTTCGCCGATTTCGCGGATCCGCTCGCCCTCGACCAGCAGACACAGCCCCTCGCGGAGCTCGTCCTGCTCGGGGTCGAGCAGACGGACGTTCTTGAAGAGGATCTGGCGCGCGCCAGTGGTCATGGAAGTCTCCCTCGGTCCTACGCGGGACAGCCCGGGACCGAGGTCCCGGATTGTCGTTTCGTCAGATGCTAGAGGGCTTCCCTGTAGCCCGTCCAATCCTTGGTCCGGTATCCTTTCCGTCTTGCGGATTACTGTATATATACTCCGCAACTATCTGATATTGCACAATTAATATGCAATTTGTTGTTTGGGGCTAGGCCGTGCTTCAGCCCTTGATCACCTCGCCGCCCTTGAGGATCGTCGAGATCCGGTCGCCCTGGCCCGAGAGCACCGAAAGATCCTCGAGCGGGTTGCCATCGACGATGACGACGTCGCCAAAGGCCCCCGGGGCGAGCGTGCCGATTTTGCCTTCCATGCGCAGAAGGCGCGCGGCGATTACGGTGGCCGAGGCGATGACCTGCTGCGCCGGAAGCACCCGGCCGCGCAGCTCGAATTCGCCCGACTGGTGCTTCTGCATGCCGCCGAGCAGGTCGCTGCCATAGGCCATCGGCAGACCCGCCTCGGCCATGATCGCGAGCGACTGCATTCCGGCAAGGCGCACGTCGTCGACCTTGGCCACAGAGGCGGCGGGCAGCCCCATCGCGGCGCCCTCGTTGGAGAGCTTGTCATAGGTGATGAGCGTGGGGCAGGCGATGCAGCCCGCCTCGGCAGCGCGGCGCGCGGTCTCGGGGGTGATCAGGTTGCAATGCTCAAGCGAATGCACACCGCACTCGACCGCGCGGGCGATTGCCGCGTCGGTATAGAGATGGCCCGCGACATAGGTCCCGGCGTTCTCGGCCTCCTCGACGATTGCGCGGATCTCGGCGCGCGAGTACTGCAGGAAATGGATCGGATCGGTGGGCGAGGACACGCCGCCGTTCGCCATGATCTTGATGAAGTCGGCGCCGCCCTTGATCTGCGCCCGGGCCGCGCGCTGGACCGCGGGGATCCCGTCGCAGATGATGCCCATGGCGCCCAGCGGGACATTGTCCCGAGGCATCGCGCTTTCATCGAAGACCCCGCGCTGGTCGCAATGGCCGCCAGTCTGCGACAGCGCCTTGCCCGAGATGTTCAGCCGCGGCACCGGGATCGGCGAGTAGCCGGCCGCCGCCCGCAGCACCCCGGTGGCGCCGCCCAGGTCCCGCACCGTCGTGAAGCCGCGCAGGAGCATGGCGTTCATCAGGTTGATCGAGCGCACCATGACGACGGCATCGGGCAGCGCCGCGTTGGCCTTGAGATCCGCATCGGCCGCATTCACGTGGACATGGGCATCGGTCAGGCCGGGCATCACGAACCGCCCGCTGGCATCGATCACCCGCGCGTCGCCGGCAGAGAGATCCGGGCCGACCTCCTGAACCACGCCGTCTGCGATCCGCAGGCAGACGGCGTCTGCGGCCCGATCAGAGGTTCCATCGACAATCCGCGCATTCCGGATCAGCACATCGGTCATTCAAGTCTCGCTTTCAACTGGATGGAGAGGGGGGAACCGCTGCCGTGTCGCGCTGAAGCAGCATCGGAAGGATCTGCTTCCATTGGGCCAGCATGTCCCGATAGTAGGCCGGGTCGTCGCGCAGGATGGTCTGGGCGATCATTCCCCGATAAAGACACATCGTCATGTTCAGGATGACCGAGGCCTGTTTCGCGTCGCAGGAGGTCTTTCTGGCCAGATGACTCCAGATGGCCTCGAGCCCGTTGTGGAACTCCTTGGTCACCGGGACGAGACGGGCCTTGAGGGACTCGTTGTGGCGCACCTCCGGCAGGTATTCGAGGGTCACGTAGAAGACGCCGCCCGACATCATCTTCCACAGGTAATCCGCGATCGCGCCGACCTCGGTCTCGTTTTCCTGCATCGTCTCGGCGAAGGCGAGCAGCTTCTGGTTCAGCGCTGTCAGGTGGTGGTGGATCGCCTCCGCGATCAATTCCTCGCGCGATTGGAAATGGTGGGTCAGTGCTCCGCGCGAGACGCCGGCTTTCTTCGCGATGGCCTGGGTCGTCATCCGCGACAGCCCGTCCGAAAGCATCAGCTCCATCGTGGCCTCGAACAGGGCGGTGGTGGTCTCTTCCGTCCGCTGGGCCTGCGTCCGTTTCTGCCCCGCGGCTTTGCGGGGGGGGCGAAATCGTGGCGCTGTCCTTCGGCTTCTCGGTCATCAGAATCCTCAAGTCCTTCTCGCAGTATGCATGCGTTACTTTCAAAACAAACATGAATGTTTTGAAAGTCAGAAAATTTCTGGCCGTCTGCCTCGATCCTGTGCATGCGGGTCGTCTTGCCCTTGATGGCTGAGCTACCGGCCCTGTCGTGACTGCTGGGTGGCGGCGAAGGCAACGCGATTGACCTGGGGCGTGTCGCCCCGGGTTAAAGGATCGCCAAATGGTTGAGTTAAAGCGGAACCCGGCACAATGCGGCTTCCGCCGGTGGAGATCGGAAAAGCAATCCCCGTATTCAGAGCGGGCCCGAGGGCGCGGCATCGGTTGTGTCTTTGCGCCTCGCATGAGGGGGCCCGTCGGCAAGAATTGGCGCGCGGGTCGCCTTTCCGGCGAGATCGGGCTGAGGCATCGGGAAACCCGTTGCGAATCCTGATTTCTTGTCGCTAGGCTTGCACTGACGGCATTGTAGAAAAATACATTGAAATAGGGGTCTTAGCCTTGCAGGCGATCCGTTTCTCCCCGGCTTTCGACATCCGGCGTCTATCCGTCGCCGGTGACCTTCGCGATCCTGAGGTGTCTACCTGCCTGTCTGCGAACATACCGGACAGGGAAGGGTCGCTGGCGATCCCTGCCGCGACGGTATCGACGGCCGACGGATAGGGTGGGGCCCGATCATGCCGCAAAGCACCCGGACGACAAAACCCGCTCTTGGCCTGACTGCCTGCACCGCCCTGGTGGTGGGCAATATGGTGGGGTCCGGCATCTTCCTGTTGCCGGCCTCGCTGGGTACCTTCGGACCGATTTCGCTCCTGGGTTGGGGAGTCACCTCGGTCGGGGCGCTGCTTCTGGCGATCCTGTTCGGCCGGCTCGCGATGCTGGTGCCGAGGACCGGTGGTCCCTACGCCTATACCGCCGAGGCCTATGGCGAATTCACCGGCTTTCTCATCGCCTGGGGTTATTGGATCGCGCTCTGGACCGGGAATGCGGCGGTGGCCGTCGCGCTGGTCGGCTACCTGGGATTTCTTTTCCCTGTGGTTGCGGAGTCGCATGTCTATACCGTCGCCGTGGCGCTGCTCGCGATCTGGACGCTGACCCTTGTCAATGTGCGCGGTGTGGCGGGGGCGGGGCTCATCCAGACGGTGACCACCGTCGCCAAGTTGGTTCCTCTGGCCGCCATCGCGCTCTTCGGGATCTTCCAGGTCGACCCGACGCTTCTGACCCCCTTCAACCAGAGCGGCCAGGGGAGTTTCTCGGCCATCACCGCGACGGCCTCGCTGACGCTCTGGGCCTATCTCGGGCTCGAGTCCGCGACGGTTCCCGCGGGCGACGTGGTCGATCCGACCCGCACGATCCCCAAGGCGACCCTTCTTGGCGTGCTCATCGCCGCGGTGATCTATATCGCCGTCACGGGGGTTGCGATCGGTATCGTGCCCTCGGCGGAGCTTGCGACCTCGGCATCGCCGCTGGCGGATGTCGCCATGGTGATTTGGGGGGCGGGGGGAGCGACCGCGGTTGCCGTGGGCGCGGTGATCGCAACGTTCGGCACTCTGAACGGCTTCACGCTCCTCTCCGGACAGGTGCCCTACGGCGCGGCAATGGATCGCGTCTTTCCTCCGGCGCTGGGGGTCATCAGCAGCTACGGGACGCCCGCCAACGCCCTGGTCCTCTCAAACCTTCTGGCCTCGGTTCTGGTGGTGATCAACCTCGCCAACGGGCTGGTGGAGACCTTCAACACAATCATCCTGCTGGCGGTGATGTCGAGCCTTCTGCCCTACGCCCTCTGCGCTCTGGCCGAGCTCCTCATCCGGCTCAAGGGTGTGGGTGCGCCACTGGAGCGGGGGGGGGCTCATGAAGCCGGCCTGCCTTGGACTGCTGGGCTTCTTCTATTCGGTCTGGGCCTTGTGGGGCTCCGGGCAGGACACGGTCTTCTACGGCGTTCTGCTCTTGATGGCAGGCATTCCGATCCACGTCTGGATCAAGTGGCGCAACCTGAGGTTCCCCGATGCCGGGACTGCCGAGATCACCGATCGGGACGGGGCGTAGAATGTGGGGCAGTGGATTTTCCAAGTCCGCACGACCGCGCAAGCCGCCCGGGGATGTGACCCAGCCGGTGCCCGACGCCACCCGCGAGATCACCCAAGGCCAAGCCTATCTGCATGACGGGGCCATCGATCCCTTCGGCTTCCTGTTGCGCCTGAAGCAGCATGTCATCGGCAAGTTCTTCCCACCGCCCGGGACACGCCAGCCGATGCCGCGACTGACCGTCAGCAAGGACAGGTGGCGAAGCAGGAGCTGACGCTTCTGGATACGGCGTTCACAAAGGTCACGCAGCGCTCAAATCTCTGTGGCGGCGCCCTGATCCCCCTCGCCGAGACCAATAACCAGCGCATCGGCATCACCCTTGGCGGCACGGACCGCTCCGGCGGTGGTCAACTCGAAGACCGGCACGCGAATGCTCGGCATAGAAACAGGGGCGCATCGAGGCCACTAAGCGCGCGACCCTCTGCGGTCCTGAAGGTAGGAGGGCCGATCTGCTGGTCGCGCTACAGCGAACAGTTCGCCCCGTTGCGGGGAAAGCTGTCGGATCATCGGTGAGGGAGCAATCGCTTGACAGCCTGTTCCCGCCGGGCATTACGATCCCGCCATGTTCGGCTTCAAAGACATCGAGATCATCCGCTCCGTGGTGCGTTATGGCGGCTTTCGCGCCGCCTCGGATGCCACCGGACTCGCCCAGTCGGCGATCTCGCGGCGGATCCGCCACCTCGAGGACCGCATGGGCATCACCATCTTCGAGCGCGACGGCCGCGGTGTGCGGCTGAGCGCGGCCGGACGGCGGCTCTGCGACGAGGCCGAGGTGCTCATCGCGCAGCGCGACCGCATCCTCGAAGAGCTCACGCAGGGGGTGATGGCGGGCGTCGTGCGGCTCGGCGTGGCCGAGACGATGACCCACACCATCCTGCCGCGGATGCTGACCACCCTGCGCAGCCGCCACCCGATGCTGCGCTTCGAGATCTCGGTCGACACCTCGGACCAGATGGGGCAGGCGCTGAAGGAGGACTCGCTCGACGTGGCCATCCTGCTGCGCGACCAGGCGCCCCGCGGCATCGCGCTGACGCCGTTGCCGCCCGAGAGCATGGGCTGGTTCGTCTCGCCAGAGCATTTCACCTTGCCCAGCCCGGCGGCGATCGACGACCTGGTGGCGCTGCCGATCGTCTCGTTTCCCAAGACTACGATCCCGCACCGGCAGGTGCTCGACCTGCTCACCTCGGGACGGCGGCGGCCCGCGACCGTGCATGGCTCGGCCTCGCTCGCGACCGTTTTGCACCTCGTCCAGCAGGGATTCGGCATCGGCACGATTCCCCACTCCATCGTTGCCGCCTGGCCGCAGACCAGCCTGCGCGAAATCGAGACCCTGGCCGAGGCCACCTTGCGGCCTCTGGAGTTCGCGATCTGCTATGATCCTGAAAGAAACGAGGAAATCGGCAGAGCCGTGACCCGGGCTGCGGTGGAGGCCGGCGGGAATTGATCTCATTTATAGATCAATAATGGCAACAACTGAACTGTTGATCTAATCGGTCGTTCTGCGGAATCCTTGCGTCAACCGGAGGATTTCGATGATCGACACCCGCAGTACACTTTCCGACCCCAAGGCGCTTCGCGCGGAAATCCGCGCCGGCCGGTTCGACGGCCCGACCGCGGGGCAGGGCGGTGACGCGCTCCAGGCCAATCTGGTGATCCTGCCGCAGGCCGACGCGCAGGATTTCCTGCGCTTCTGCCAGGCCAACCCGAGGCCCTGTCCGCTGCTGGCCGTGGGCGAGCCGGGCAACCCTGCCCTGCCGACGCTGGGCGACATTGATCTGCGCCACGACGTGCCGCGCTACCGGCTGTGGCGGGACGGCACGCTGGTCGCCGAGCCAACCGATATCGCCGATCTCTGGCGCGACGACATGGTTTCCTTTGCCCTCGGCTGCTCGTTCAGCTTCGAGGATGCGCTGACCCGCGCCGGCATCCCGGTGCGCCACCAGCTGGCCGGGCGCAACGTGCCGATGTACCGCACCAACCTGCCGACCCGCGCCGCCGGGATGTTCTCGGGCCCGGTGGTCGTCAGCATGCGCCCGATGCCGGCAGCCGATGCCATCGAGGCGGTTGCCATCTGCCAGCGGTTCCCGCTGGCGCATGGCGCGCCGGTGCACTTGGGCGATCCTTCGCAGATCGGCATCGCCGACATCGACCGCCCGGACTATGGGGATGCCCCCGATATCCGGCCCGGCGACATCCCGGTGTTCTGGGCCTGCGGGGTGACGCCGCAGGCCGCCATCGACGCCGCCCGGCCCGCGCTGGCGATCACCCATGCGCCGGGGCACATGCTGGTGACGGATATCCCCTCCGGCCAGGCGGAACGGTGTCTCACGGGAGTCCACCCCGGCTGAGGCGCCAACAAAAAAACTTAACAAACTTATCCAACAGGAGAAACCAAATGAAAAAGACGATGATGACCGCCCTCACGGTCGCGCTGCTCGGCAGCACCGCTTCGGCGCAGGAGCAGCTGGCCGTGGTCGGCAGCTGGTCCAACCTGCCGCTCTACAAGCAGTTCACCACGCCGTTCTGGACCGAAGAGCTGCCGGCGATGACGGATGACACCTTCACCGCGCAGCTGACCAGCTTCGACCAGATGGGCATCGCCGGGGCCGACGTGCTGCGGATGCTGGGAGACGGCGTCTTCGACATCGGCCAGACCGTGGCGGACTACACCGTCGGTGACGCGCCGGAACTCGAGGGGCTCGACGTGCCGCTGGTCGCCGCCACCGCCGACGAGGCCAAGGCGATGGTCGATGCCGCGCGCCCGATGGTCGAGGACATCATGCACGACCGCTTCGACGCCGAGCTGCTGGGCATCGCGCCCTATCCGCCGCAGGTGGTGTTCTGCAAGGGCGCCGTCACCTCGCTGGCCGACCTCAAGGGCAAGAAGGTCCGCGGCTCGGGCCGGATGACCACAAAACTGCTCGAGGCGCTCGGCGCCGAGGGCATCAACATCGCCTTCTCGGAAGTGCCGGGCTCGCTGCAGCGCGGGGTGATCGACTGCGCCGTGACCGGCGCGGGGTCGGGCTATTCGGCCGGCTGGTGGGAAGTCTCCGACCACCTGCTGACGCTGCCGCTCGGCGGCTGGGATCCGGTGGTCATCGCGATGAACAAGGACCGTTTCGACGGCCTCGCGCCCGAGGCGCAGGAGCAGCTCAAGGCGGCGGTGAAGGAAGGTCTCGAGGACAAGGCCTGGGCGGCGGCGCAGGGTGGTCTCGAGAGTGACATCGCCTGCCTGACTGGGCAGGGCGAGTGCGCCGCGGGCACCTCGGCGACGATGACGCTGGTCGAGCCGAGCGAGGCCGACATGACCGCAGCGCGCGATGTACTCGAGAGCGAAGTGCTTCCCGAGTGGGCCGAGCGGGCCGGCGGCGACTGGGCGACGCGCTGGAACGACAGCGTCGGCAAGGTCGTGGGCGTGACCGTTCCGGTCGCCAACTGAGATGACGCGCGTGAGCCGCATCGACACATTGGAAGGCGCGCTGCGGCGCGCCAACCGCCTCGTCGCGCTGGTTCTTGGCGCGGTTCTGGTGGCCACGGTGGTCTTCGTGCTGATCGACGTGATCGGGCGCAAGACCGGCTGGGGCTCGCTCGGCGGCTCCGACGAGATCTCGGGCTACGTCATGGCGGCGGTTGCGAGCTGGGGGCTGGCCTGCGCCCTGCTTGACCGCGCGCATGTGCGGATCGACCTGATCCGCCTGCGTCTTGGGGCGGGCGGTCAGGCGCTGATGGACGTCTTCGCGATGATCGTGACCAACGCCGTCGTGCTGCTGATCGCCTACCATTGCTGGCCGGTCCTGCAGAAGACGCTCGAGCGCGGCTCGCGCGCCAACACCCCGCTCGAGACGCCGCTGTGGATCCCGCAGGGCATCTGGTTCAGCGGCTGGGCCTGGTTCGCGCTGAGCACCACGCTGCTGAGCCTCATCGCCCTCGCCTACCTCGTGCAGGGACGCCGCGCGGATCTGTCCAACGCCATCGGCATCGGCTCGGAGCTGGAACAATGATCTGGACTGTCGCAGTTTCCCTTCTCGGGCTCATGGCCCTGTCGATCCCGGTGGGGATCGTGCTCTTCATCCTCGGCATCGGCGTGGGCGAGGTCTTCTCGGCCTTCCCGCTGCTGCGCGGGCTGGGGCAGGTGGTGTGGTCCTCCTCCTCCTCCTCGACGCTCATAGCCATCCCGCTCTTTGTCCTCTTGGGCGAGATCCTCGTGCGGGGCGGCGTCGCGGCGCGCACCTACGGCGCACTGGACAAGTGGCTGAGCTGGCTCCCGGGCGGGCTGATCCATGCCAATATCGCGACCGCGACGATGTTCTCGGCGACCTCGGGCTCCTCGGTGGCCACCGCCGCGACCGTGGCGACCGTGGCAATGCCGCAGGCCGACCGGCTGAACTACGACCCCAAGCTGTTCTCGGGCGCCATCGCTGCCGGCGGCACGCTTGGCATCCTGATCCCGCCGTCGATCAACCTCATCGTCTATGGCTTCCTCACCGAGACCTCGATCCCGCAGCTCTTTTCCGCGGGTCTGCTTCCGGGTCTGTTGATGGCGCTGGCCTTCGTGGTCATCACCGCGTTGATCTGCAAGGCGCGCCCCGCGCTCGGCGGCCCGTCACGCAGCTTCAGCTGGTCCGAACGGCTGGGTAGCCTCGTGCAACTGGTGCCGATCATCATCCTCTTCACCGTGGTCATCGGCTCGATCTACGCCGGCTGGGCAACGCCCACGGAATCCGCCGCGATCGGCGTGGTGATTGCAGCGCTCATCGCGGTGACGCTGGGCACCGGGCTGGGCCTCGGCACCGTCGGAGAGGCGTTGCAGGGCACCATCCGCATCTCGGCGATGATCATGCTGGTGATCACCGGGGCGTATTTCCTCAACTTCGCCATGACCTCGGCAGGGCTGGGCCGGCAGCTGACCGCGATGCTCGAGAACACTGGCCTTCCACCGCTCGGCACGCTGCTGCTGGTGGTGCTGCTCTACCTCGTGCTCGGCTTCTTCATCGAGACGCTGTCGCTCATGGTCGCGACGATCCCGATCATCGTGCCGATCATCGCCGGGCTCGGCTATGACAAGGTCTGGTTTGGGGTGCTGATGATCGTGCTGATCGAGATGGCGCTGATCACGCCACCGGTCGGGCTCAATCTCTTCGTCGTGCAGAGCGCGCGCACCAAAGGATCGATGAACGACGTGATCCTCGGCGTCATCCCCTATGTGCTCGTCATGCTCTGCATGATCGCCCTGCTCATCGCCGCGCCGGGTCTGGCGCTCTGGTTGCCCTCCGTTCTCTGACAGGAAATCCCATGAACCTTGAATTCCGTGCCGCCGGCGCGCAGCTTCCGCTCGCCCTGAAACATCTCATCGTCGCCGGCTGGACCGGCCGTGATGCGGCCGCCATCGCTCATCACATCGAGGAACTGGCCGCGCTCGGTGTGCCGGCACCGTCGCAGACGCCGCTCTACTATCGGGTCTCGGCGCCGCTGCTGACCATGGCGGACACGATCGAGGCCGTGGGCGGCGCCTCTTCCGGCGAGGTCGAGCCGCTGATCGTCGTCGCGGACGGCAAGCGCTACCTCGGCCTTGCCTCGGACCACACCGACCGCGCGCTCGAGGCCCATTCCGTGGCAATGTCGAAGCAGGTCTGCGCCAAGCCCTGCGCGGCGGAGCTCTGGGACTGGGACGAAATCGCGGGCCGTGTCGAGGAGATCGAGCTGGAAAGCTGGATCGAGGAAGACGGGGCCTGGGTGCCCTACCAGTCGGGCACCATCGCCTCGATCCGTCCTCTGGCGGAGCTGATCGAGGGAAGCCGCATCGACGAGCTGGCGTCGGACGGGCCGGTCGCGATGCTCTGCGGCACCTTCGGCGCCAAGGGCGGTGTACGCCCTGCCGGGCGGTTCCGCATGGAAATGCGCGACCCGGCGACCGGCCGCAAGATCACCCACGAATACGAGACGGTCACCCTGCCGGAGGTCGCATGAGCGTTGATCTGACCGCCAAGGTAGAGGCCGCCATAGCCCGCGTCGGGGCGCTGCCCGACGCCGAGCGGCGCGCGATCTTCACCGAGTTCTCGCCCGAGCGCATCCGCGCCGAGGCTGCGGACCTTCTGGCCCGCCACGCGTCGGGCGAGGCGATGCCGCTCTACGGCACGCTGGTGTCGGTCAAGGATCTCTTCGACGAGGCCGGGCAGGTCACCGGCGCGGGCTCGCGGCTGTTGGCGGATCGGCCCGCGGCCAGGGCCGATGCCCCCGCCGTGGCCCGGCTGAAGCGCGCCGGGGCGCTGATGTTCGGGCGCAGCTCGATGTCAGAGTTCGCTTATTCCGGCGTCGGGCTCAACCCGCACCACGGCACCCCCTCGGGCGCGCTGGTGCAAGGCGGTATGCCGGGGGGGCTCCAGCTCGGGCGGGGCGGTCTGCGTCGGGCTCGGCATCACCGATGCGGCGATCGGCACCGACACCGGCGGCTCGCTGCGCATTCCCGCCGCAGCAAACGGCATCTGGGGCTTCAAGCCGAGCCAGGGGCTGATCGACGCGCAGGGCGTGCATCCGCTGGCGCCGACCTACGACGTGCCCGGCCCGATGGCGCGGGACCTGCCGTTGCTCGGCCGTCTCGCCGAGGTGATGGCAGGCGAGGCGCTGGACGTCGCCGCGCCGGGGTCGCTGCGCCTCGCGGTGCCTTCGGGAGCCTTCACCGACGGGCTCTCGGCGGAGGTCGCCGCGCTCTTCGAGGCGGAAAAGGCCCGGCTCGCCGCCATGGGACACAGCCTCGCGCCGGTCGACCTGAGCGACATCGGCGCCGCCATCTCGCTCAACAAGATCATCGTCGCGGTCGAGGCCCATCGCCTCTATGGCACCGATCTGGACCGGCTGGCCGAAATCGGCGATCCCCGGGTGCTCTCGCGCATCCGCTTCGCCGAGACCCTGAGCACCGCCGAGATCGACGCCGCCTATGACCGCCGTGCCGAGGTGGTCGCCCGCTTCGCCGCCGCGATGGCCGATGTCGACGCGCTGATCGCGCCGGTGCTGATGCGCCTGCCGCCGAGCATCGCTGAGGTCGAGGCCGAGTTCGACCGGCTCAACATGGAAATGCTGCGCAACACTTCGCTGGTCAACCTGGTGGACGGCTGCGCCCTGGCCATGCCGACGCCCGGGGCCGTGCCGGCCTATGCGATGACCATGCTGGTCGGGGTGAAGGGCGCGGATGCCCGCCTGCTGGCCATCGCCGATGCCGTGAGCGGGTGATCCCGATGACCATCGCCTCCGCTCTCCGTCCAGAGGTGCTGGCCACCGGCCTCGACGCATTCCTCGTCCGCTTCGCGCTGACGCCGGAGCCCGCGGCGATGACTGCGGCACGGCGCCTCGCCGACCAGCTCGAAAGCCGGGCGCCCGAGGGGGTCTGCGAGATCGCCGCAGCGCTGGTTTCGGTGTTCGTGCGGTTCGACGCCGCGCTCACGGACCGGGCTGGACTGAAGGCCTGGCTGGAGACGCTCGCGCAGCAGACCGCGCAGGGCCCGCTAGAGATGCCCGAGCCATCGCGCCGTTGGACCATCCCGGTGGCCTTCGGCGCAGGCGAGGGGCCGCAGCTGGCCGAGGTCGCTGGCGCTCTCGGGCTCGGCGAAGAGGCTGCGGTTGCCCAGATCTGCGCGGCGGACCTGCGGGTGCTGACCATCGGCTTCGCGCCGGGACAGCCCTACATCGGTCTCATGCCCGAGCCTTGGAACCTGCCGCGCATGGCGCAGCTCAACCCGTCGGTGCCGGCGGGAGCGCTGGTCGTGGCGGTGCGGCAATTCGTGCTCTTCGGCGCCGAGTCCGCGACCGGCTGGCAGCAGGTCGGCCGCGCCGCCTTCCGCACCTTCCGGCCAGAGCGCCAGCCGCCGATGCCGCTACAGGGCGGCGACGCGATCCGCTTCGCCCGCGCGACGTCCGATGAGATCGCCGCTCTCGCCGACAGTCCCGATCCGATGGGCGGCGCAAAGCTCGAGGTGCTGCGGTGACCGTGCTGAAGATCATCCGCGCCGACGGCATCCTGACGGTGCAGGACATGGGCCGCCCCGGCCATCTCGCTGCGGGCCTGTCGCGCGGCGGGGCAATGGACCGCCTTGCCGTGCTCGAGGCCGCGGCGCTGCTGGGTGGAAAGGCCCCGCTGGCGGGCCTCGAAATGGCTGGCGCCGGGGGTGAGTTCACGGTGACCGGGGCGACGCGGATCGCCCTCACCGGAGCGCCGATGACCGCAACACTCGATGGCGAGCCGCTGCGCTGGAACGCCAGCCACCCTGTCTTGCCCGGTCAGATCCTGCGCATCGGCGGTGCCCGTGCCGGGGTCTACGGCTATCTCACCCGGCGGGGGGCATCGCCAGCGAGCCCTGGCTCGGCAGCCGTTCGGCGCATCTCAGCATTGCCATCGGCGGCGCGCTGCTGCGCGGCGATGCGGTGCCGATCACCGAAGATCCCGACCCCGCGCGCCCGGCGCAGGGGCTCGCACCCGAGCCGCGCTTCGATGGTGGCACGGTCCGGGTGATCGACGGGCCGCATACCGCTCTCTTCAGCGACGCGGTGCTCGAGGACTTCTACGCCACCGCCTTCCGGCGCGGGGCGCGCGGCAACCGCCAGGGCATCCAGCTTGAGGCCGAGGTGCGCTTTACCAGTGCCCATGCCAAGGGTCTGGCCTCGGACCTCATCGGTCCCGGCGACGTGCAGATGACCGGCGACGGGGTGCCCTATATCCTGATGGCCGAGTGCCAGACAGTCGGCGGCTACCCGCGGATCGGCACCGTGCTGCCGGCGGACCTGCCGCGCGTGGCGCAGGCGGCGCCGGGCGTGGTGCTGCAGCCGCGCCGGGTGACGCTCGAAGAGGCGCTCGCGGCGACCCCGACCGAGACCGAGATCCTGCGCCGGCTGACCGGTCTCTGTACGCCGCTGGTCCGCGACCCTGCGACCATCCGCGATCTCCTGTCCTATCAGCTGGTCAGCGGCGTGACATGCGGCGACGACCTGGAGCGGGCATGAAGATCGATCTGAATTGCGACATGGGCGAGGGCTTCGGTCCCTGGCGGATGGGCGACGACGCGGCGCTGCTCGAGATCGTGACCTCTGCCAACATCGCCTGCGGCTTTCACGCGGGCGACCCGCAGGTGATGGCGGCAACCATGCAGGCGGCGGTCGCGCGCGGGGTCGGGATCGGGGCGCATCCCGAGTTCGCCGATCTTCAGGGCTTCGGCCGGCGTCGCATGGCGCTCACGACCGAAGAACTCGCGGCGATGGTTGCCTACCAACTGGGGGCGGCGCAGGCGCTGGCGCGGCGCGCCGGGGGGGCGGGTGCGCCATCTCAAGCTGCACGGGGCACTGTCGAACATGGCGGCCGAGGATGCCGAGATAGCGCGCGCCTGTTTCGAGGCCGCGCTGGCGGTCGATCCGGACCTGTGCCTCGTGGTGTTGCCGCAGACCGCGATGGAGCAGGTGGCCCGGGAACTGCGGGCGGATTGGGCGGGAGAAATCTTTGCCGACCGCGCCTATGCGGATGACGCGTCCCTGCTGTCCCGCGCCGAGCCTGGGGCCGTTTTGCACGATCCTGCCGACGTCGGCCCGCGGATCGCCGAGATGTTGCGCGAAGGGGCAATCATCGCGGCCAGCGGCAAGCGCGTTCCCTGCCGGATCGATACGGTCTGCGTGCATGGCGATGGCCGCGATGCGGTGGCGATGGCGCGAAGCCTTCGGGATCATCTTCGCGGTGCCGGGCTGACGATCGAAGCCTTCGGCTGAGAGGACGCCGTTTGTCCTCTGCCGGTACGAGTGCAGAAGTCCTGCAGTCAAACCGGAACTGGCCCCAACACCGGGGCCGCTCAGCGGTCCAGCGCGTCACGTAAGCGGTAGTAGTGGATGCCGAGGCCGCCGTAGATCGGGTGCAGCGCGTGGAAGGGCAAGGAGGGAATGCTCGGGCTCGGCGGGATCGGCAGGGGCGTTCCCTGCGCGAAATGCGCCGCCATGGCCTTGCCGAGGGAGATCGAGAGCGCGACGCCCCGCCCGTTGAAACCGGTGGCGGCCAGCAGACCGGGCCCCGGGGCGCAGAGACGGAGGCGGTGATCGGGCGTCATGCCGACCCGGCCGAACCAGCGATGGGTGATCTCGAAACCCGACCCGAAGAGCCCCGCCAGTTCCGCCTCTATCCGTGCAAACCCCGCGGCGCTCTGCGGATCGGCAAAACTGCCGCGCCCGCCGAGCATCAACCGGTTCTCGGGGCCAAGGCGGAAATAGGTGCCGACGCGGCGCGCTTCGGAGACCACCTCGCCGCCGGGCAGGATGCGCGCGAGTTGATCGGCGGTCAGCGGGGTGGTGGCGATCTGGAAACTGTTCGCGGGCACGGTCGCCCGGGCCAGCTGCGGCTCGAGCGAGGTCGGGGTGTAGACATTGCTGGCGAGGATCACCCTCTCTGCCTCGACAGTGGCACCAGCGTCGAGCCGGGCCTGCCAGCCCGTGCCGCCTCGGGCAAGCCCGGCCACCTTGGAGTGCGCGAAGAGCTTGACGCCCGCCGCCGCCGCCGCCTGAGCCAGTCCGCGCGCCAGCTTCAGCGGGTGCACCCGACCGGCCCGCGGATCGCGCCAGCCGCCGACGAAGCCGCGGGCGCCAGTCACCCGCTCCATGGCTGCCGCGTCGAGCCAGTCGGCGGCGACGCCGCGCGCCTGCCATTGCGCCATGCGCGCCTGCAACCCGGGCAGATGCACCTGACGGTTGCCGGCCTGAATCCAGCCGCCCTGCACCGCGTCACAGTCGATGCCGAGCCGCGCCACCAGTTCAAACAGCGTGTCGGCTGTGCGTCCGGCGAACTCGCTCGCGGCAGGGCCCCAGAGCCGGTCGAGCGTGTCCGGATCGTCCTTCAGGCCGGGTATCACCTGCCCGCCGTTGCGCCCGGAAGCGCCGAAGCCGGGCTCCTGTGCCTCGAGCAGCACCACCTCGGTGCCGGCCTCGGCGAGATGCAGCGCGGCGGAAAGCCCCTGGAATCCGCCACCGATCACCAGCACGTCGCAGCCGAGGCTGTGATCGAGCTGCGGCCAGCTTGGTGCGGCGGGGGCCGAAGTGGCCCAGAGCGACGGGAAGTCCATGGCGGGCTCCGATCAGATGGGATGGGTGACGCGGCGCAGGAACTCCTGCGTGCGCGGGTTTTGCGGGCGGCTCAGAACCTCTTCGGCGCCGCCATGCTCCGCGATCCGCCCCTGGTCAAGGAAGATCACGCCATCGGCAACTTCGCGGGCGAACTGGATCTCATGGGTGACGATGAGCATGGTCATATGCTCCTGCGCCAGATCGCGCAGAACCGAGAGCACCTCTCCGACCATTTCGGGATCGAGCGCCGAGGTGGGTTCATCAAGCAGGATCGCGTCGGGCCGCATGGCAAGGGCACGGGCGATGGCGACGCGCTGCTGCTGCCCGCCGGAGAGGGCCGAGGGGTAGAAATCCATCTTCTCGGCGAGCCCGACGCGGCGCAGGTGTTCTTCGGCGCGGGCACGGACCTCGTCACGGTCTTCTCCCAGCACATGCACCGGCCCTTCCATGACGTTCTGCAGCGCGGTCATATGGGGGAAGAGGTTGAATCGCTGGAATACCATTGCCACGCGCGTGCGGATCGCGTGGATCGAGGCGGCATGGGCGTCGATCGTCTCGCCCTCGATGCTGATCCGGCCGGACTGGTAATCCTCGAGCCCGTTGACGCAGCGCAGCAGCGTCGATTTTCCCGAGCCCGAGGCGCCGATCAGGCACACGACCTGACCCTTGTCGACTTCGGCATCGATCCCCTTGAGCACCTCGTGCTTGCCAAAGGACTTGTGCACATTCTCGAAACGGATCACGTCGCGGCTCCCATCTTCAGTTCGACCCGGCGCATCAGGAAGTTCAGCGGGATCGTCAGGCACAGGTAAAGCGCCGCGACCATGGTGAAGACCGTCATGTTGTCGAAGGTCGAGGAGGCCAGCATCTTGCCCTGCATGGTCAGCTCGGCAACCGAGATCACCGAGACCTGACTGCTGTCCTTTAGAAGCATGACCATGTTGTTGCCATAGGGCGGCAGGGCGATGCGGAAGGCCTGCGGCAGCACGATGCGGCGCATCATCTTGCCGTGTTTCATGCCGATGGATTTCGCGGCCTCGATCTGGCCGCGATCCACAGCTTCGATGCCGCCCCGGAAGGTCTCGCCGATGTAGCACGAATAGGTGAGCGCAAGCCCCATGACGCCGGCCTGGAAGGCGGTCAGGTCGAGCCCCACCTCGGGCATCACGAAGTAGATGTAGAAAAGCACGACGAGGATCGGGATGCCGCGCAGGAACTCGACGATGTAGCGCGCGGGCAGGCTCAGCCAGCGGCTCCCGGAGCTGCGCATCAACGCCCACATCAGTCCCAGCGCCGAGGCGAGGACAAGCGAAAGCAGGGTCACGGCAATGGTCTGCCAGAGCCCGGTGACAAGCAGCGGCAGATACTCCTGTATCCGCTCGGAAAGGGGGGACATGGAGGTCTCCTGTCAGGACGTCATGGGCCCGGCGCTAGTCCGGGCCCGGCAGGTCTCGCGAGAGGCTCAGAGGCCGTACTTGCCGAAGATCTCGGCCAGCTCACCGCTCTGCTGCATCTCGGCGATGGCGGCGTTGACCTGATCCAGCAGCTCGGGCTTGTCCTTCGAGACCGCGAGCGCCACGTCACCGACGCCCATCGGCGTGTAACCGTCGACCAGCTTCACCCCCAGGCCCGGGTTCTGCGCGATCTGGTAGGCGACGATCGGCTTGTCGCCGAAGCCCGCCTTGATCCGGCCTAGCTTCACGTCGCGCATGATGTCGACGAGGCTGTCGTAAAGTTTCACCTCGCTGAAGATGCCCTTGGCCTGCAGCTGGTCCGCGAAGGTGGTGCCGATCTGCGCGCCGACCACTTCGCCCGCGAGATCCTCAAGCTGATAGGCGCCCGCGTCGTCCGCCGCCACGAAGGCCGCGTCGCCGTAGCTGTAGACCGGCGTCGAGAAGTCGACCACTTCCTTGCGCTTGTCGGTGGCAAACATGCCGGCCGAGATGACGTCGATCTTGTCGGTCTGCAGCGCCGGGATCAGCGCCGAGAACTGGGTGATCGCGAATTCTGGCGTCATCTGAAGGTCTTCGGCAATGGCCGCGGCGAGGTCAACCATGGCTCCCGTCGGCTTCTGCGTGCCGGTGTCGACAAAGGTGAAGGGAATGCCGGTCGTGGTGATCCCGACCGTGAAATCCTCGGCGTGGGATTGGGCGGCGCAGAGCGCGAGCGCCCCGGCCATGGCGAGCGAGCGGAATTTCATCGGCGGTCTTCCCTGTGTCTGGCGCTACGCTTGCCGCCGGGGCGGGGTGGCGCGGTTTCAATCTGGGCTTCACGATATTGAAGAACGTCCGCATTGCAACAAGTTTTGCCAAGAAATTTCACTCAGATGAAAAATGAATCTCTATACGCTGGTTTCTCTTCATTTTTCGTCAGGGAGAAGCTAGACAAGTCACGTCGGCCGGGCGATGCCGCCGACGCCGCGTTCACTGGGATGAAGATTCGCCGATGCCCTCAGTCGAAAATGAAGCAAAGCTGCTGTCAGACCCGATGGGCGAGATGGACGACATCTCGCTTGGAGAGGCGGTGCGGCAGGCGCGCAAAGGGCGCGGGCTTTCGCTGCAGACCGTCGCCGAGGGGGTGGGTATTTCCACCGGGCTGCTGAGCCAGATCGAGCGGGGCATCTCTTCGCCTTCGATCCGCAACCTGAGGGCGATCTGCGAGGCCATCGGTATTCCCTTCCTGTCGCTCTTCGCCGAGACCGACGGCGCCAGCCGCGAGGCCGGGATCATCGTCCGCGAAGGGCGGCGGCGCACCGTCGATTTCGGTGACAAGGGCATGGTGAAATCCTTCCTCACCGCGCACGACAAGGGCGCGCTGCAGGTCATGGAGATCGTCCTCGATCCGGGCGGCAGCTCGGGAGAGGAATCCTATTCCCATGAAGGCGAGGAATGCGGTGTCGTGCTCAGCGGCAAGCTCGAGCTCTGGGTCGAGGATGACCGTTTCGTGCTGGGTGCGGGCGACGCCTTCCATTTCGAAAGCCGTCGCCCGCACAGGTTCCGCAATCTCGGCAACGAGCAAAGCCGGGTGATGTGGGTGACGACGCCGCCAGTCTGGTAGGGCGCCGGGGTCTTCGGCGGCGTCTAGTTCCGCTGCTCGAGGCCGAGGAATGCGCGCATGCGCTCGGCCTGGCAGGCGGCCATCTCCTTTCCGGCCACTGCCGGAATCCCGTGCAGCCGGGCGGCTTTTAGCAGCGCGGTCTCTTCCGGGTCGGTCAGGGCATCCGCCACGCATCGCGCGCCTGCGATCAGCGCTTCGACGAAGGGGGGGCGGAGCCGCACCGGGACTTCCGGCCGGTGACGCGTTCACGAGAATGTCCGCGCCGTCCGGCATCTCCGTGGTCACGCGCAGTCTTGCCGCCGATCGGACCTTTTCCGCCAGCGCCGACGCCCGCTCGGGGTCTGCATCGATGAGGGCAATCTCTTCGGCGTGCCGGTTCGCGGCCTCTAGGGCGATGGCGCCGCCGGCGGCACCGGCGCCGCAGATCACCAGCCGCGCTCCCGCCAGGGTCGCGCCGCTTTGCTCGATCGCATCCAGCATGCCGTGGCCGTCGAACATCTCTCCGATCAATGCGCCGCCTTCGCCCAGCCGGACGGTGTTCACGACGCCCAGCAGACGCGCAGTGGCAGAGAGCTCGTCGCAGGCCAGCGCAAGCGAAGCCTTGTGCGGAACGGTGGTCAGGAAGCCCGGCACGTTCCGGGCCTCGCGCACCCAGCTCAGGAAGGGGTCCAGCCCGGCGGAAGGCAGATCGATGGGCACGCAGACCGCGTCCTGCCCCCTTGCGTGAAAAACCTCGTTCCAAAGCCTGGGGGTCGCCACCTGCGCCACCGGATCGCCGAGGATCGGGATCACCTGCGTGGCGGTCTGGGTCGTTTTCATGCGCGGCCTCCTCGGCAAAAAAACACTGCGCCTCTTGACGCCCTATCTCGAACACTTCTAATAAAGTTACACATTTTGGAGATCAAGTAACGAAAGGACCCGACGCAATGTTCGGTCGCAAGCCTCAGAAAACGACTGCGGAAACCGTGGTGTCGGTCGTGGCTGCATCGCTGCGGAGGGACATTGCCTTTGGTGAACTGCCGCCCGACTCCAAGCTGAAGATCGAGGAACTGCGCGCCCGCTATGGCGGGTCCAACCACTCGGTGCGCGAGGCACTGACGCTGCTTGCCTCCGAGGGGCTGGTGGAGGCCACGGCCCAGCGAGGCTTCCGTGTCGCCTCGGCCACCGAGGCGGATCTTCGGGACATCATCAAGTTTCGCGCGGAGCTGGAGCCCCTCGCGCTGAAGTGGTCGATGCAGACGCCCGACATCGCCTGGGAGGGCAGGCTTGTCGCCGCGCTGCACGCGGCCGACCGGGCGACGGAGCGGCTGCTTCAGGATCCGGACGGCGCGGTCATGATGTGGGACGAAGCAGGGCGTGCGCTGCACCGCGAGCTCATCGCGGGCTGCGGCTCGCCGCGGATGATCCGAGTTTTGGGCCAACTCTACGACCAGTCGCGGCGCTTCCGGTTGGCGGCGCTGCGCGAAGGGCGCTGCGACCCGCGCGTGCTGCGGACGCTGCATGCCGAGATGGTCGAGGCCATTCTCGCCAACGATATCGATGCCGCGGTTCGGGCGCTCGTCGCCGACATCCGGCATGACCTGGACACATCGCACTCGCGGAGGAGCGATCCCTAGACCATCTAGGCCTCGGTTCGAGGCACTTATCTGAAGGAGGAGGACCCCAAATGAAAACTCTGACAAGGCGCGCTACGCTGGCTGTCATCGGCGGCGCACTCGCCACGCCCTACCTGGTGCGCTCCGCGCGCGCCGGCACCACGGTGAACGTCGGGGCCATGCGCTTCGTGAGCCATGCGCCGAGCTTCATCGCGCTCGAGCGCGGCTATTTCCAGGAGGCCGGGCTCGACGTCAGCTTCGACTTCTTCGAAGCCGCGCAGCCCATGGCCGTGGCGATTGCCTCGGGCGATACCGACTACGCGATGACGGCGATCTCGGGCGGGCTCATCTCGCTGGCCGAGAAGGGCGTCGCGAAGGTCATCGGCGGTGCGCTGACCGAGGAGAAGGGCATTCCGGGGCAGAAGATCCTTGCTTCGAACGCGGCCTATGAGGCCGGTCTGACAAGCCCCGCCGATCTCGACGGCAAGACCTTCGGCATGACCCAGGCTGGCTCATCCTTCCACTACATGGGTGCGCGCATCGCCGCCGCCGAGAACGCCGAGCTCAAGTTCAAGCCGCTGCAGAAGACCGGCGCGGTGATCGGTGCGATCAAGTCCGGGCAGATCGACGCCTGGTCCATCGTGCCGCATATCGCCAAACCGCTGGCGGATGCCGGCGCGGTCAAGATCATCGGTGAGGTCGCGGACTATATCCCCGACTATCAGGTGACGACGGTCTTCACCTCGGCCAAGATTGCCGCGGAAGAAAGTGAGCAAACCCGGGCCTTCCTCGCGGCCTTGGCGCGCGGGGCCGATGACTTCAATGCCGCGCTGGTCGATAAGAGCGCCAGCCAGGAGGAGCAGGAAGCCATCGTCGCGCTGCTTGCGTCGCATGTCTATCCCGACCGCACGCTGGACGAGGCTCGTGCGCCCATCGTGGACGGGGCGATGCGGATCAACGCGGGGATGTCGCTCAACCGCGCATCGATCATCGACCAGCTCGAGTGGTTCAAGTCCGAGAACCTCGTGAAGGCCGATATCGCCTACGAGACGCTCGTGGACGAAAGCTACGTCGAAGCGCGCAGCTGACCTGACCGCGCCGGCTGTCCGACCCCGGACAGCCGGCCACCCCATCATCGGAAGATTTCATGGAACTCAGACTCGAAGGGGTCTCGCATCGCTATGGCGATGTCGAGGTCATCCGCAATATCGACCTCTCCATACCCAAGGGGCGCATCGTCTGTATCGTGGGCCCCTCGGGCTGCGGCAAGTCCACCTTGCTGCGGTTCCTCGGCGGCCTCGAGCGCCCCACTTCCGGGTCGGTGAGCCAGGTCGGCGAGCCGCCGAGCGACAGCATCAACCCCCTGACATATGTGTTCCAGGATTTCGCCCTGCTGCCATGGCGCACGGTGGAGGGGAATATCTCGCTGATCTTGTCGGATCACGGCGTGCCGAAGAAAGAGGCCGAGGACATCATCACCGACGTGCTGGCCCGCACCAAGCTGAGCGACTTCCGCAAGGCGCTGCCCAAGCAGCTTTCCGGCGGGATGAAGCAAAGGGTCGCCATTGCTCGCGCCCTCGCGGTGAACCCTGCGGTGCTGCTGATGGACGAGCCGCTCTCGGCGCTCGACAGCCAGACCCGCGAGCTGTTGATGGACGACCTCGTGGACCTCTGGACGCGCGCGCCGTTCACTGCGGTCTACGTCACGCACAACCTTGCCGAAGCGGTGCGCCTCGGTCACCAGATCGTCGTGCTCTCGCGCCGACCCGGGGCGATCAACGAAATCGTCGAGATCGACACCCCTCTTGCGGAGCGGAGCTCCGCCGACCCTGACCTCGAACGCACGCAGCAGCATCTGTGGGCTCTCATGCGCGCAGAAGCCGAGGCCGCCGATATGGAACTGATCGATGACTGACATCGCCCCCCCAGACCCCAGACGTCCGCCCGGTAGAGTTCCGCGGCGGCGGCTTCCGCCCGTCCTCGCCCCGCTGGGTCGGCGCCCTGGTCTTCACGCTGCTGATCGCGTTCCTCGAGTGGGGCACGCGCGCCGGCTTCATCTCGTCGCTGACCGTGCCGCGCCCCTCGGACGTCTTCCTGACGCTCTGGGATCTTGCGGTCTCGGGCGCGCTCTGGACCAACCTCGCGCCCTCGCTAATGCGACTGCTCGTCGGCAGCACCATCGGGGCGACCGTGGGCATCGCCGTCGGCGTGATGATCGGCCTCTTCTCCTTTGCGAGGGCGGGTCTGGTGCCGCTGGTGGCCGCGATCTTCCCAATCCCCAAGATCGCGCTGCTGCCGCTCTTCGTGATCTGGTTCGGCATCGACGAGGCATCGAAATACGCGCTGATCGCCTTCGGGACCTTCACACCCACTGTCGTGTCGACCTATGGCGCCGTCGACAACGTCGACCGCTCGCTCATCCGGATGGGGCAGAGCTTCGGCCTGCGCTGGTCCACCGTCGTGTTCCGCATCGTGCTGCCCGGGGCCATGCCCGGCATCCTCTCTGGGCTCCGCGTCAGCCTCGCGATCGCGATCATCCTGCTCGTCGCCGCTGAGATGCTGGGCGCAGAGTACGGTATCGGCGCCTATATCCTGCAGGCCGGCTCGCTCTATGACCTCGAGCGCCTGTTTGCGGGGGTGACCATCCTGTCCATGCTGGGCGTGCTCCTGTCGACTGCCGTCGGCGCCGTTGAGAAACATGTTCTGGGGTGGCGCACATGAGCCGGAAGATCGAAAGCGAATATGACGTCATCGTCGCCGGTGGCGGCGCGGCCGGTGTCGGTGCGGCGCTTGGTGCCGCGCGCGCCGGGGCCAAGGTCTGCCTCGTCGAGAAATATGGGTTCCTCGGCGGTGCCGCGACGACCTCGCAGGTGCTCGCCTATTGCGGGTTTTTCCAGCAGGGCAAGACCCCGGTCAAGGCGGTCGGCGGTGCCGGGGACCTCGTGCTGGAGGCCATGCGCAGCTGCGGCATGACCGGCGAGGCCCATAGCTCCGAGACCACCGGCAACTGGATCATCCTGCTCAACCCGGAAGGCGCGAAACTGGCGTTCGACCGGGTGCTGGCCGATCACGGTGTCGACGTGCTGCTGCATTCGCGCGTCGCCGCCGCGACGCGGACCGCCAACCGGATCGAATCCGTCACCGTCGCCGGGATGGAGGGCCGCCGCCGCATCGCCGCCGAGGGCTTCGTCGACGCCACGGGCGATGCCAACCTCTCGCTTGTCTCCGGCATCGCCATGCGCGAGGGCGATGACGAGGGGAAGCTGCAGGCGGTCTCGGCCCCGATCCGGATCTCCGGTCTCGACCCGGAAGTGCCCTTCGACCGCGAGGCGATCAAGGCCGCGGTCCGGCGCTACAACGAGGCCGGCGCGCATCCGATCACCCGCAGCGACGGTGGCATCTACACCCGCATCCCCGGCACCGGCGACATGTGGTGGATGATCATCGACCTGGCCCTGCGCGACCTCAGCTCCGGCAGCTTCACTTGGGCGGAGCAGCGCGCGCGGGAAATGGCGCATGACTACGTGGCGATGTTACGCGCCCATGTGCCGGGCTTCGAGCGGTGCTTCCTCGCCCAATCCGGGCCGCAGATCGGCATCCGCGAGAGCCGGCATCCCGCTACCCGCTACGAGATGACCGCTCATGATCTTGCCTGCGGACGGCAGCGGCCCGACAGCGTGGCGCGGGCCGCCTGGCCGGCAGAGCTGCACGGCGAGGCCGGCAAGCCGGTCTACCATTCGGTAGGCGGTCCCGGGTACGCGTCGATCCCGCTGGACAGCCTCAGGGTGCGCGGCCTCGAGAACCTCTTCGTCGCCGGTCGGGTCATCGGGGCCGATCCCGTCGCTTACGGATCCGTACGGGTGATGGGAACGGCCTTTGCCACCGGCGAAGCGGCGGGCATCGCCGCGGCACTGGGCGCGGAGGACGGGGAAACCGTTGGCGCGGAGGTCCGCCGGCTCAGGGGGCTGACCTGAGCAAGCGCGCGGAGGACGTTGGGGCCGCCGCGCGAGAAAAGTTCTGCCGCCCGCATGTTGTAGGCGGCAGGTGAGGTCAGGGCCGGCGTCGAAGGTGACATTCGCGGTCGTGCCCCGTCGGATCGGCGACGCGGAGACGTCAATCTCTTGGGCAGCTTCCGGACAGAGGACAGCAGCGAGACGCGGCGCATCCCGCCGATCAGCTTGTTGCGCCTGATCACGAAGCACCTGCTCCGCACCGGGGACTCGGCGGATCAGGTGTCGGCCTGGCGAAACCAACGGCATGGTGGCTGGCACCGCGCCTATCGGCTGGCAGCCAGAGCCTGTCGTGGTGCCGCTCGGACCGCATGGATCGATACGGCTGCGTTTGGGGGAAGAGGCCTCCTTCGAGCGCGGCGCTGAGCTGGCAGCACGCCTGTCGGCTGGATGGTCCGCCCGAGCGAAGGACTTTTGCGCCGGGCTGCGGGTGCAGGTTAACCTGCAGGTGCGGTAATTCGATAAGATTGGAAATAGTCCTTGACGCCTTCGCAGATCGGCGCGCATCTATTTCCATGAATATCGAAACAGCCTCTCGCCAGGTGGACGCGCTCGGCAATCCGACGCGCCTTCGAATCTACCGCGCCCTGGTACGCGCCGGTGAGACCGGCGCGCCTGTCGGACAGGTCCAGGAGGCGCTTGGTCTTCCGGCATCGACCCTGTCGCATCACCTCAAGAAACTTCTGGAGGTCGGCCTCATCCGGCAGGAGCGCAGCGGCACCACGTTGCATTGCCATGCGGAATATCCGGTGATGAGGGCACTGGTCGGTTTCCTGGTCGACGAGTGCTGCGTGGACGAAGGTACGAACGTCGGATGACTGCCTCTCGGACACGCGTGGTTTCGGCGCTCGGTGTCGTCCAGATTTTTGCCTGGGGCAGCAGCTACTATTTGATGGCCCCTCTGGCGGGAGCCATCGCGGAAGAGACCGGCTGGGGGCAGGCCCTGATCTCGGCGGGCGTGTCGGTCGGCCTGCTGATGTCCGGCCTGGCGGCGCCGGGAGTGGGGCGCTGGATCGGCCGCAGCGGGGGCCGGACGACGCTCTGCATCGGGATGGCTCTGATCGCGGCGGGGCTGATCCTGCTCGGCCTCTCGCATGCGGTCTGGCTCTACCTCATCTCTTGGGGCATCCTCGGCCTCGGAATGGCCGCAGGGCTCTACGATGCCGCCTTCTCGGTGCTCGGGGCGGCCTACGGACGAACCGCACGGTCCGCGATCACCCAACTGACGCTTTGGGGCGGCTTTGCCAGCACGGTCTGCTGGCCGCTTTCGGCGTGGCTCGTCGAGAGCGTCGGTTGGCGATCGACCTGCCTTGTCTACGCGGCCGTCCATCTCTTCGGCACGCTCCCGCTCTGTTGGTGGGCGCTGCCGCGGGCCTCGGGACTCCGGGAGCCGTCGCAGAGCGCGCCCGGCCGGACATCACCCATGCCCGTACGGACAGTCGATTTCAGGTTCCTCTGTATCGTCGCCGCCGGCGTCACGCTGACACTTCTGGCAACCATCTGGTCTATTCATATGGTGACCATCCTGACGTCCGAAGGCTACACGCTTGCTGCGGCAATCGCGGTGGGAACGCTCATCGGACCGTCGCAAGTCGGCGCCCGTGTTCTGGAGATGATTGGCGGCGGTCGACATCACCCGATCTGGACCATGCTCGCGGCGACCTTGCTGGTTCTCGTCGGGTTCATTGGGCTGAATCTCGGCGTGCCGGCGGCTGCCGCCCTTGTCGCCTACGGGTCCGGGAACGGGCTCTGGTCCATCGCGCGCGGCGCGCTTCCGCTCGTCCTCTATGGGCAAGAAAAATATGCCACTTTGATGGGTCGGCTGGCACGGCCGATGCTGCTCGCCGGCGCCGCCGCCCCGACACTGGGAGCACTTCTGATCGACAGGTTCGGAGCGGAAACGACGATGGCGCTTCTGTCCACGGCGGCCGTTCTGCCGCTGGCGATGGCCGTGCTGCTCTATGTCGATGTGATGCGGACGAGAGGGATCTGCGGATCCGGCTGACCCCGCTCAGGTCGCGGCGGCGCAGGTTCGTTGCTGTGGTTCAAGGCGCAGAGCTTGCGCCCTCAGATCACGCCGCGACACGCGGCGTCGGGGGAGTGCTGCGCCACCTCGGCAAAGCTGCTGCGGATCAGCCAGCGCGTCAGGGTGCGCGCCATCAGCTCGTGGCCGGTCAGGGTGATACGGCCCGCCTCGATCTCGGCTTCGAAGGAGGAATGCCCCATCCAGGCGGAGGTGAGGGCGCGCAGTCCAGCGACGACGTAGAGATCGACGTCATGTTTCGGATCGGCGTAGCAGAGGTCAGTCTCCTCGCCCGGCTTGGCCACGAGCCAGTACTTCGCCGCCTCGTTTGGCGGGTCGTTGAGGATGAACTGGATGACGCTCTTGCGCTTAGGCAGTTCGAGCAGGTCGATCTTGCGCCGGATGTTCCACATCAGCATGCGGGCATCGAGGTCCTGGAGCGAGGCCTCGCAGTCGATGTTGCGGTGGGCCCATTCGCCGAGGCCACGGATCAGCGGCTCGAGCTCGTCGGCGAGCGGGGTGGTGAGATACTCTGCATGGGCACCCGGGCCGCTGCCGCGCCGGGAGAGGAGCCCGTTCGCCTCCATTTCCTTGAGCCGCTTTGACAGAAGCCCCGGGGACATGCCGGGCACGCCGCGCTGGATCTCGTTGAACCGGGTCGAGCCGGACCACATCTCGCAGAGCACCAGCATGGTCCAGCGCGGCTCGAGCAGGCTGGCGGCCATCGCGACCGGGCAGAATCTCGGGTAGCTGGTCTCGGCCATGGAAGCGTCTCCCGCCTGTCTGCCGCCGACACTCTGCCGCGCGCTACACAAAGTGTAGCAGGTTTACTGCATTTGCTGAACTAGTTTGCCTGGGTCCGGGATGAGAGCCTTTCTGCATCCTTTCACGGCTCAGGAGGCCGCTATGACCCGCCAGACGAATTCGCCCGCAGATCGCCACGCGAGGGACGCGCAACTGCGCGTGCTTTCGGTCTTCTCGAAACGCCCCGAGGTCGCGCAGAGCGTGAACCGCGGCACCGCCGAAGTCACCGACGGGCTCGGCTGCGTCTACGCGCAAGACGGGCACCGCCTTGCGATCGACATGCCCGCCGCGGTCGGCGGCAGTGAGACCGGTCCCACGCCCGGCTTCTTCGGGCGCGCCGCGATCTGCGGTTGCGTTGCCATCGGCATCAAGATGACTGCCCTGCGCGAGGGGCTGCAACTTGACGCGGTGCGGGTCGACATCACGCAGCGCTGGGATGACCGGGGGCTCTTCGGCATGGCCGGGGCGAACGCCGGTCCGCTCGATACCGGTCTTGCCATCGAGATCGTCAGCGCCGAGCCCGCCGAGTTGATCGAGGCCATGGTGGCCCGCGCGCTGGCCTGCGATCCGTGGTTCCTGGCGTTTCGGGAGGCACAGGTGGTGCGCTCCAAGGTCACCGTCGCCGAGGCGGCGCTGTGATGGAGGCCCGGCTTCAGACCCGCATCCAGCGCTACGGCTGGGATGCCGCGGCCGGCCACTACCATGCCGGCTGGGAGGCGCAGCTGCGCCCGGCTCACGACCGTCTGCTAGAGATGGCGGCGATCGGTGCCGGCGCGCGGGTGCTCGAGACCGCCAGCGGCAGCGGGCTGGTGACGCTGCGCCTTGCAGAGGCGGTCGGACAAGAGGGCCATGTCCTGGCCACAGACCTTTCGCAGGGCATGATCGACGCATTGCAGGCGCGGCTCGACGAGGTGCGGCTTTCGACCGTCGGAACAGCCCGCATGGCAGCAGAAAATCTCGATGTCCCGGACCGGAGTTTCGACGCCGCAGTCTGCGCGCTCGGCCTCATGTACACGCCCGATCCCGCTGCAGCCGTGGCCGAGATGGCCCGTGTAGTGGCACCGGGCGGCACCATTGCGGCAACGGTCTGGGGGGAAAGGAGAAACTGCGGCTGGGCCGAGGTCTTTCCCATCGTCGATTCCCGCGTCGCCTCGGAGGTCTGCCCGCTCTTCTTCGGCACTGGCGCGCCGGGCGCGCTGACGCGCCTCTTCGAGCAGGCCGGGTTAGAGCAGACTGCCGAGGCACGGCAGAACGAGGAACTCGCCTTCCGTTCCGAACGGGAGCTGCTGGATGCCGTTCTGCTCGGCGGGCCGGTGGCGCTCGCGGTGAAGCGGTTCAGCCCGAGCGACTGGTCCGACGTCCAGCACGAGTTCCTCGCCTCGGTGGCGCCACATCGTCAAGGCGACGGAAGCTACAGGATCCCCGGAGAGTTCGTCACTGTCACAGGCAGGCGGAAGGGCGGGCCTCTTTGCTCGAAGTCGCCTGAACAGAAAACCGCAACTCGGAGGTTACATCGGGTGGGGCGGTGCCCCTGCACCAGCTCGACTTTGTAATTGTGTCTTGGGGCGGGGTTTGGCTGGCGGCGACACGGCGATTTGAATGACCGAAGCATGTCCGCAATAGCGTCCGGGCCTCGATGCGTGCCGTGCTTTCGGTAGCGCGGTATGAGCTCAAAGGAGTTCGGTGTGGACAAAAAATGAGCAACCGATCTGCGGAATTTACCGATGTTGATTGCCAATTCAACTACGATGATTTTCGACGTTGCTTCGAGTGAACCCTTCCACTACCGTCGCGATATATTTCACGCCATCTCTTTCATAGATCCATCAAGAATTTGAATTGTTCCTCGCGTGCGCGCAGTAGAGGTAGGGGTAATTAATGAATCTTTCCATAGGTATGGTTGTTTCCGTTGTTGAGTCCAAAGGGGATGCCACACTGGAGCTTGTCGCGTTGGGGGGCGCCGAAAGAACCTTCATCAAGACCCGCGCAGTGACAGATATTGGAAAAGAGGGTGATATCCTCGCATACCATATCCCTGACGAAACCGACTTTATCTACAATCTGACCGACGGGACTTACTCCAAGCCAGCGACCAGATATCTTGACAGAGCCATGGCGCTGGCTCTCTTGGCGGCCTTCCTCACACTCGGATTGATGCTCAAGCTTTCTGCGGCCTTGGCGATCTGCTCATTGGCATGTATCCTCGTTCATTTCTTGTACGAGCGATTGAGCCATCGGAAAAAGGTCCGCCAGGCGCAATACCTCGCAGGTGAGTACCAGAGCGACATTGAGAGGTCCCAGGGAGACCGCAAGTACCTCCCTGCTGCCTGACGCCGACTGGCCCGATATGACGCTGGCCCTGGCCGGGGAAGAAAATGGCCTGCTCGCCGGAGAACGTCAGCAGGCGGGGCGGCTTTTCCGGCGATTCAGGCGGAACGGATCACGCCACCTTCCACTTGATTGAACAGCCCATGGACGGGGTCTGCTCTTGCGGGCCGGTGCCGGTCTCGGCGACCTGCTTCATCGCTTCGAAAAGGTCGCGACGGGTGCCCTCGGGTGCGGCCTCCTTGCGCGAGGCGTCGAGCCGCCCTCGATACTGCAGGCCGAGTCCGGCATCGAAGCCGAAGAAATCCGGCGTGCAGGCGGCGCCATAGGCGCGGGCAACTTCCTGGCTCTCGTCGTGCAGATAGGGGAAGGGGAAATCCCGTTCTTGCGCCATCTTCTGCATGTTCTCGAAACTGTCGGCAGGGTAGGCGGCAGCGTCATTGGCGCTGATCGCCACCACGCCGATGCCAAGCGTCTGAAGGTCGCGGGCGTCGCGCAGGATCCGGTCGAGCACCGCCAGCACGTAGGGGCAATGGTTACAGATGAACATGACCAGCGTGCCCTTCGAGCCGCGCAATTCCTCGAGGCTGTGGGTGCGGCCATCGGTGCCGGGTAGGGTGAAACCGGGCGCGGGCCATCCGAAATCGCAGACGGGCGGAGAGACGGCCATGGCAGTGGCTCCTTGGATCCAGGGCGGGTCTAGGGCGGGATCTGGTCGGGGACCCGGACGGGTCAGGCGGCATCGCGCGCCCCGCGCGCTGCGGCGCGGATCGCCCGGATATTCTGCCCGTAAGGTGCCGGATCGTCCACCGTGCCGCCCCGGAACACCGCCGAGCCCGCCACCAGCACATCGGCGCCGGCTTCGACCACCAGCGGGGCGGTCGAGGGATCGACGCCGCCGTCGATCTCGATGTGGATCTCGCGGTCGCCGATCATCTCGCGCAGCCTGCGCACCTGCGCGATCTGGCTATGGATGAATTTCTGCCCGCCGAAGCCGGGGTTGACGGTCATCAGGCAGACCAGGTCGCACATGTCGAGCAGCGGCGCAGCGGCCTCCACCGGCGTGCCGGGATTGAGCGCGAGGCCCGCCTTCGCACCGCTGGCGCGGATCGCCTGCAGTGTGCGGTGGGTGTGCGGCCCGGCCTCGAGATGGGCGGTGAGGATATCGGCGCCGGCCTCGGCAAAGGCCTCGATGTAGGGATCTACCGGCGCGATCATCAGGTGCACGTCCATCACGGTCGAGATATGCGGGCGGATCGCCTTCACCAGCGGCGGGCCGAAGGTGAGGTTGGGCACGAAGTGGCCGTCCATCATGTCGACGTGGATCCAGTCCGCACCCTGCGCCTCGACGGCGCGGATTTCCTGCCCGAAGTTGGCGAAATCGGCGGAGAGGATGGACGGGGCGATCTTTAGGCTGCGGTCGAAACTCATGGTGCGGCTCCTCGTGGTGAGGGAGAGGGGGCGCTGCCCCCGTCCGCTGGCGCGGACTCCCCCGGGATATTTTTTCCTAGAAGAAGGTCATTCGGCGGCCGGTTGCAGGCGCCGGTCAGTGCCAAGTCCGCCGTGGAAGACGCGCGAGGCGCGGAGGTCGGCCTCGGTGATGGTCGAGAGTTCCTCGGCGCCAAGCGGGCCCGTGGCTTCGTTGAAGAGGCGGTTGGCTTGGCGCAGGCGTGCGCGGTCGAGCGCATTGCGGATAGAGCGCGCATTGGCGAAATGAGGCTGGCTGCGGCGGGCTGCGATGTAGGCGGCCATCGTGGAACGGGCGCCCTCGTCGAAGGCGTAGTTCTGCGCGCCAAGCATGATTTCCGCGATGCGCAGCAGCTCGTCGTCGCTGTAGTCGGGGAACTCGATGTGATGGGCGATGCGCGAGCGGAAGCCGGGGTTGCTTTCGAAGAAGCGGTCCATGCGATCGGCGTAGCCGGCGAGGATCACCACGAGATCGTCGCGGTTGTTCTCCATCACCTGCAGCAGGATCTCAATCGCCTCCTGCCCATAGTCGCGCTCGTTCTCGGGCCGGTAGAGGTAGTAGGCCTCGTCGATGAAGAGCACGCCGCCCATCGCCTTCTTCAGCACTTCCTTGGTCTTGGGGGCGGTGTGGCCGATGTACTGCCCGACGAGATCGTCGCGGGTGACGGTGACAAGGTGGCCCTTGCGCACGTAGCCGAGGCGGTGCAGCAGGTCGGCCATCTTCAGCGCCACGGTGGTCTTGCCGGTGCCGGGGTTGCCGGTGAAGGACATGTGCAGGGTCGGCGTCTCGGTGGCGAGCCCCATCTGGCGGCGCGCCTTGTCGACCAGCAGCAGCGCGGCGGTCTCGCGGATGCGGGCCTTGACCGGGGCGAGGCCGATCATCGTGGCGTCGAGCTCGGCCAGAACCTCGCGCACGCCGCTCTCTTCGAAGGCGGCGGCAAGGTCGACGGTCGCGGGACATTCGGAGCGCTCGGGGCGCGGAAGTTCTGTCTCTGTCTGCGGGGTCTCGGTCATCTCGGCCTCCGAACTCGGGTGGACTGCGGAAGGGTGGGGCACCCTGACTGGTCTGGGCCGGGGCGCCCCCATGGCCCGCACCCGTGGAGGAACGGGCGCGGAACGGGCTCAGGCGTAGCGTCGGCCTTCGGGCTCGCGCATGGCGTAGCTCTCGATCGTGTAGCGCACGATCCGGCCCTCGCCCTCCTGCCGCACGACGCGGAAACCGGGCTCATCCGCCGGGCGCCCCGCGATGAAGCTCATGCGGATGGACTCCCAACCGGCGGTGCTGTCGAAGGCGATGACGCGGATGTATTTCCCGCCGTGCGCCTTGCGGCACTCGTTGACCTCGAAGACCACCGCCGCGGCGTCGGGATTGTCGAACATCGGGTGGCCCCACATCTCCCAGTAGGTGTTTCGGGGGTGCGGGTCGTCGGTGTATTCGACCGACACGGCCCAGCCCTTGTCGATGGCATATTGGGCCTGCGCGCGGATGTCGTCATCCGTGAGGTCAGGCAGGAAGCTGAACTGTCCTTGTCTCAGGCGCATCGGGGATCTCCTTTGGCGGTCTGGCTCTGCCGGGTCGGCAGCGTGGCGGGATGAGGGGCCGAGGGCGCATGCGCCAGCGGCAGGGGCGGCGTGGCGCCCGGGGTGAGGGGCAGGCGGCTCATGCCGAGACTTCGGGGGTCGGCGCGAAGTCGGGCGCATCGGTGGAGGCGTAGTTGAAGCTGACATCCTTCCACGTATCCAGCGCCTGCTGGAGCGGGGTGCAGGTCCGGGCAGCGTCGCGCAGGATGTCCGGCCCCTCGTTCCAGATGTCGCGCCCGGCGTTGCGGGCAAAGACCATCGCCTCGAGCGCGACGCGGTTGGCGGTGGCCCCGGCCTCGATCCCATGCGGGTGGCCGATGGTGCCGCCGCCGAACTGCAGCACCACGTCCTCGCCGAGGTAGGTCAGAAGCTGGTGCATCTGCCCGGCGTGGATGCCGCCCGAGGCGACGGGCATCATCTTGTTGAGCGAGGCCCAGTCCTGGTCGAAGAAGATGCCGTTCTCCAGCGCCATCGGGTTCCGCTCTTCGCGGAAGATGTCGTAGAAACCCTTGGTGGTGGCCGGATCGCCCTCGAGCTTGCCGACGACGGTGCCGGCGTGCAGGTGGTCGACCCCGGCAAGGCGCATCCACTTGGCAATGACGCGGAACGACACCCCGTGGCTGCGCTGGCGGGTGTAGGTCGAATGCCCGGCGCGGTGCAGGTGCAGGATCATGTCGTTGTCGCGCGCCCATTTCGCCATGGACTGGATCGCGGTGTAGCCGATCACCAGATCGATCATGATGATCACCGAGCCCAGCGACTTGGCGAACTCGGCGCGGGCGTACATCTCTTCCATCGTGCCGGCGGTGACGTTGAGATAGGTGCCCTTCACCTCGCCGGTGGCGGCCGAGGCGCGCATCACCGCCTCCATGCAGTAGAGGAAGCGGTCGCGCCAATGCATGAAGGGCTGGCTGTTGATGTTCTCGTCGTCCTTGGTGAAATCGAGCCCGCCCTTCAACGCCTCGTAGACCACGCGGCCGTAATTGCGGCCCGAAAGGCCGAGCTTGGGTTTGACGGTGGCGCCGAGCAGGGGGCGGCCATAGGCGTTGAGCCGCTCGCGCTCGACGACGATGCCGGTGGCCGGGCCCTGAAAGCTCTTCACGTAGGCGACCGGCAGGCGCATGTCCTCGAGGCGCAGGGCCTTCAGCGGCTTGAAGCCGAAGACGTTGCCGATGATCGACGCGGTGAGATTGGCGATGCTGCCCGGCTCGAAGAGGTCGAGGTCATAGGCGATATAGGCGAAGAACTCGCCCTCGGAATTGGGCACCGGATCGACGCGGTAGGCCTTGGCGCGGTACTTCTCGCAGGCGGTCAGCCTGTCGGTCCAGACCACGGTCCAGGTGGCGGTGGAGCTTTCGCCGGCGACGGCGGCGGCGGCCTCGACCGGGTCCACACCCTCCTGCGGGGTGATCCGGAAGAGCGCGATGATGTCGGTATCGGCGGGGGTATAGTCTGGCTCCCAGTAGCCCATCTGGGCGTATTTCATCACGCCGGCGGCGTAGCGCTTCTTGGCGTCGGTGACTGTGGACATGTCGTTCATCGGGGGGTCCTCCTCAGGAATGTCAGGCCGCGCGGTCGGCGGCGATGCGGGGGGGCGAGTGCGCCGCTGGCGTAGCGGCGGGCCATGTCGTCGAGGCTGATCGGGGTGATCCTGCCGGCCTGCCCGGCGGTGCCGAAGCGCTCGAAACGGTCGGTGCAGAGCGCCTCGAGTTCCTTCATCGCCGGGATCATGAACTTGCGCGGGTCGAACTCCTCGGGCTTGTCCATTGCCACCTTGCGGAACTGCCCGGTCATCGCCATGCGGCAGTCGGTGTCGATGTTCACCTTGCGCACGCCCATGCGGATGCCGCGCTCGATCTCCTCGACCGGCACGCCGTAGGTCTGCGGCATGTGCCCGCCGCTCTGGTTGATGAGATCCTGCAGGTGCTGCGGTACCGAGCTGGAGCCGTGCATCACCAGATGCGTGTCGGGCAGCTTCTCGTGGATCGCGGCGATGGTCTTCATCGACAGGATGTCGCCGTCGGGCGCGCGGGTGAACTTGTAGGCACCGTGGCTGGTGCCGCAGGCGATGGCAAGCGCGTCGCATTGCGTGGCAAGCACGAAGTCCACCGCCTGATCGGGATCGGTCAGCAGCTGGGATTGGTCGAGCTTGCCCTCGGCGCCCGACCCGTCCTCGGCCGCCGCCTCGCCGGTCTCCAGCGAGCCCAGCACGCCCAGTTCCCCCTCCACGCTGGCGCCGACGGCATGGGCGGCGCGGGTGACCCGCGCGGTGATCTCGACGTTGTAGTCATAGGAGGCCGGGGACTTCATGTCCTCCTCCAGAGAGCCGTCCATCATCACCGAAGTGAAGCCGTGACGGATCGCCGACAGGCACGTGGCGTCGTTGTTGCCGTGGTCCTGGTGCAGCACGATCGGATTGCGCGGGAACATCTCGGCCAGCGCCTCGACCATGTGGCGCAGCATGATGTCGCCGGCGTAGCTGCGCGCGCCGCGGCTGGCCTGCAGGATCACCGGCGCATCGCAGGCCTCGGCTGCGCGCAGGATCGCCAACCCCTGCTCCATGTTGTTGATGTTGAAGGCGGGCACGCCGTAGCCCTGTTCGGCGGCGTGATCCAGAAGCTGTCTGAGCGTGATAAGTGCCATGGGTTTCCTCCCTTTGGCGGTCAGGCGTCTTGCAGCGAGGCGGGGGCCTCGGCACCGATGAGCCTGCCCATCGCCACGGCGGTGTCCGCCATGCGGTTGGAGAAGCCCCATTCGTTGTCGTACCAGGACAGGATCCGCACCATCCGCCCGGTCATGACGCGGGTCTGGTCCATGTGGAACACCGAGCTGTGCGGGTCGTGGTTGAAGTCGGTCGAGACGTTGGGCTGGTCGGTGTAGCCGAGCACGCCCCGGAGCGGGCCGTCGGCGGCGGCGCGGATCGCGGCGTTGACCTCCTCGGCGGTGGTGTCGCGGGCCGCCTCGAAGACCAGATCGACGACCGACACATTGGGGGTTGGCACGCGGATCGCCACCCCGTCGAGTTTTCCGTTCAGCTCGGGCAGCACGAGGCCTACGGCCTTGGCGGCGCCGGTGCTGGTGGGGATCATCGACAGCGCTGCGGCGCGGGCGCGATAGAGGTCCTTGTGCATCGTATCCAGCGTCGGCTGGTCGCCGGTGTAGCTGTGGATCGTGGTCATGAAACCCTTCTCGATGCCGATGGCGTCATTGAGCGCCTTGGCCACGGGCGAGAGGCAATTGGTGGTGCAGGAGGCGTTCGAGACGACCACATGCTCGGAACGCAACTCGCGGTGGTTCACGCCGAAGACGACGGTCTTGTCGGCGCCCGAGGCGGGGGCGGAGACCAGCACGCGCTTCGAGCCGTTCTGCAAATGCAGTGCCGCCTTGCCTCGGTCGGTGAAGAGCCCGGTGCATTCGAGCGCCACGTCGACGCCCTCCCAGGGCAGCTCGGCGGGATTGCGCAGCGCGGTCACCTCGATCGGCCCGCGCCCGAGATCGATGGTGCTGCCGCGCACCGTCACCTCGCCGGGAAAGCGCCCGTGCACGCTGTCGAAGCGCAGCAGATGGGCGTTGGTCTCCACCGGGCCGAGATCGTTGATCGCGACCACCTCGATGTCGGTGCGGCCCGATTCCGCGATGGCGCGGAGCACATTTCTCCCGATACGGCCGAAGCCGTTTATGGCAACCCTGACTGTCATCCCTGATCCTCTTCCTGAGCTATTGCAGGTTCTTGGCGAGGCGGGCGACCGCCTCCGCGGTGATGCCGAAATGGCGGTAGAGCTCCGGTGCGGGCGCCGAGGCCCCGAACCCGGTCATGCCGATAAAGCCGTCCCCGGGGCGCAGCATCTGGCACCAGCCCTGCCGGATGGCGGCCTCGATGCCGATGCGCGGCGCCTCGCCGAGGATCTCGGCGCGGTACTCGGGCGGCTGTTGGACGAAAAGCTCGAAGCAGGGGGCCGAGACCACCGCGACGTTTAGGCCCTCCTCGACCAACAGATCGGCGGCGGTGAGTGCGAGGTCCACCTCCGAGCCGGTGGCGATGAGCGTCACGTCGCGCTTCGGTGCCTCCTTTAGAACATAGGCGCCGCGGGCGGTGAGGTTGGCCTCGACGTGGCGGGTGCGCACCGTCGGCAGGTTCTGGCGCGAGAGGCACAGGACTGAGGGCGTGCTTTCCTGCTCCATGGCAAGCGCCCAGGCCTCGGCGGTCTCCACCGCGTCGGCGGGGCGGAAGACCAGCATGTTCGGCATGGCGCGCAGGCTGGCAATGGTCTCGACCGGCTGGTGGGTGGGTCCGTCCTCGCCGAGGCCGATGCTGTCATGGGTCATCACGTAGGCGACGGGCACGCCCATGAGGGCCGAGAGGCGCATCGCAGGGCGGCAGTAGTCGGCGAAGGCAAGGAAAGTGCCGCCGTAGGGTTTCAGCCCGCCATGCAGCGCGATCCCGTTCATCGCCGCGGCCATGCCGTGTTCGCGGATGCCGTAGTGGATGTAGTTGCCCGAGTAGTCGGCGGCGGTGACCGCGCGCATCCCCTTGGTGCGGGTGTTGTTCGAGCCGGTCAGGTCCGCCGAGCCGCCGACGGTGTTGGGTAGCGTGCCGTTGACCACCTCGAGCGCCATCTCGCTGGCCTTGCGGGTCGCCACCTTGGGCGCGTCCTGCGACAGCCGGTGCTTGTAGGCGCAGAGGGCGGCGTCGAGCGTCTTGGCATCCACCGGGGCAAACGCGGCGCGGAAGGCTTCGGCCCGCGGGTCTTCCCCGAGCCTGCGGGTCCAGCCCTGCCGCGCCTCGCCACCGCGCGCGGCCACGGCGGCCCATGCGTCACGGACCTCGGGCGGGATCTCGAAGGCCGGGAGGGACCAGTCGAGCGCCTCGCGCGCGGCGGCGATTTCCTCGGCGCCCAGCGGGGCGCCATGTACGTCATGCGAGCCCCGCTTGTTGGGCGCGCCATAGCCGATGATGGTGCGGCAGGCGATCATCGAGGGGCGGTCGTCGGCGCGGGCCATCTCGATGGCGGCGGCGATGGCCTCCTTGTCGTGGCCGTCCACCGCCTGCACGTGCCAGCCCGCGGCGCGGAAGCGCGCCTTCTGGTCGGTCGAGGTGGAAATCTCGGTGCTGCCGTCGATGGTGATGCGGTTGTCGTCCCAGAAGAGGATCAGCCGCGACAGGCCGAGGTGGCCGGCGAGGTCGATGGCCTCGTGGCTGATCCCCTCCATCAGGCAGCCGTCCCCGGCGATCACATAGGTGTAATGGTCCATGAGCTGATCGCCGAAGCGGGCGTTCAGCATCCGCTCGGCCAGCGCCATGCCGACGGCGGTCGAGATGCCCTGACCAAGCGGGCCGGTGGTGGTCTCGATGCCCTTGGCGTGGCCGTATTCCGGATGGCCGGCGGTGCGCGATCCAAGCTGGCGGAAGCGCTTGATCTCTTCCATCGGCATGTCCTCGTAACCGAGCAGGTGATGGATCGCGTAGACCAGCATAGAGCCGTGCCCGGCGCTCATCACGAAGCGGTCTCGGTCGGGCCAGTGGGGATCGCGCGGGTCGAGCATGATGAAGCGGTTGAAGAGCACTGTCGCCACGTCCGCCATGCCCATCGGCGCGCCGGGATGGCCCGAGTTCGCTTGCTGCACCGCGTCCATGGTCAGCACCCGGATGGCATTTGCCATAAGGTCTTCGGTGGCGGTGACCTTGGTCTGAACGTTCATGTCGTCTCCTCCAATCAGGCGCGCTTGCTCTCGGTGACGAGCCGCTGGACCATGGGCGTGAAGATGAGTTGCATCGCCAGATCCATCTTGCCGCCGGGGATCACGATGGAATTGGCACGGCTCATCCAGCTGTTCTGGATCATCGAGGTGAGATACGGGAAATCGATCCCCCGCGGGTTGCGGAAGCGGATCACCACGAGGCTCTCGTCGGCGGTGGGGATCCAGCGCGCGATGAACGGGTCTGAGGTGTCGACCACCGGCACGCGCTGGAAGTTCACGTCGGTCTGGATGAACTGCGGGCAGATGCAGTGCACATAGGCGTGCATCCGGCGCAGGATCGTGTCGGTCACCGCCTCGGTGGTGTAGCCGCGGCTGGCCTTGTCGCGGTGGATCTTCTGGATCCATTCGAGGTTGATCACCGGCACCACGCCGATCTTGAGATCCGCCAGCGCCGCGAGGTTCACCTCGTCATTGGCCACCGCGCCGTGCAGCCCCTCGTAGAACAGCAGGTCGCTGCCCTCGTCGAAGCTCTCCCAGTCGGTGAAATTTCCCGGGGCGGTGTTCCAGCGTGCGGCTTCGCCCTCGTCGTGCACGTAGTGACGGGTGCGCCCGGTGCCGGTCTCGCCGTAGGTGCGGAATATCTCTTCGAGTTCGCCCAACTCATTGGCGTCATATGAGAAATGCGAGAAGGTCTCATCCCCGGAAGACTTCCGTGCCTCCAGTTCGGCTTTCATGTCGGCGCGGTTGTAGCGGTGGAAGGCGTCGCCCTCGATGCTCACCGACTTGATCCCCTCGCGGCGGAAAATCTGGTCGAAGGTCGTCTTGACCGTGGTCGTGCCGGCGCCCGAAGAGCCGGTGACGGAGATGATGGGGTGCTTCTTGCTCATGGGTTCGGTCGTTCCGTGAAACTCGGGGCAGGGCGTCGGACAAATGGCTCAGGCGCGGAACAGGCCGCGGTTGCCGAAAAGGGCAGAGACCTCCTGGTCGGGCAGGTCGTGGTAGGCGGCAACGTGATCCACTTTTCCCGCGGAGCCGAAGACGAAGGGCGTGCGGGCGTGCAGGCTCTCGGGGATCAGGTCGAGGATGCGCGTGGTGCCATCGGTGGCGCGGCCCTGCGCGGCCTCGATCAGCAGGGCAATCGGGGCGCATTCGTAGACCATGCGCAGCCGTCCTGCCTCGTAGCCGGGGCGGGCGTCGGACGGGTAGAGGAACAGCCCGCCGCGCATCAGGATGCGGTGCGTCTCGGCCACCAGAGAGGCGATCCAGCGCATGTTGAAATTGCAGGCGCGCGGCCCCTCGGCCCCGGCGAGGCAATCGTCGATATAGGCGCGGATCGGCTTCGACCAATGGCGGTAGTTCGAGGCGTTGATGGCGAATTCGGTGCTGGCGCCTTCGACGGTGACGGCATCGCTCAGCAGGATGAAGAGCCCGGTTTGCGGGTCGAGGATGTGGTGCTGCAGGCTGGCTCCGAAGCTCAGCATCAGCATCACCTGCGGGCCGTAGATCACGTAGCCCGCGGCCAGTTGTTCGTGCCCGGGGCGGAGGAAGCTCTCCGCCCCGGTCTCGCGGGCGGCACGGAGGGAGAAGATCGTGCCGATGGAGACGTTGGTCTCGATGTTCGAGGAGCCGTCGAGCGGATCGATGGCCAGCGCCAGCGTGCCCTCCGGATCGAGGAGAACCGGCGCGTCGCGCTCCTCGGAGGCGTACCAGCGCACGCCGGTGCCGCGGATCGCCTCGGCAAAGGCCTCGTCCGCGAGCACGTCGAGCGCCTTCTGCGCATCGCCCCCGGCATTGTCGCCGACATGGGTGGCCATCTGACCGTCGAGCGGGCCACGGGCGATCCGATGGGCCAGATCGCGGGCGACCTGGCCGATGGCCTCAAGAGCCGGACGCAGGGTCGCCGGGATCGGGGCCTCCGCGGGGAAAGCGTGGGTGTCGGTCATCAAGGCCTCCTCTTCCTCGACGGGTGACGTCCCTTGATCTTGCGGAAGGTTGCTTGTTAGAAAATTTAAAAATTCTGAGTTCGAATTAGAGAAAATCGAATGCGCCGACTTGCCTCGCTTACGCTGAAACAGCTCCGCGCCTTGGAAGCTGTTGAAAGGACAGGGTCAATTTCACGGGCTGCCGAAGAGCTCGGGCTGACAGCCCCGGCGGTGCACAGCCAGTTGAGAGCTCTGGATAAGACCTTTGGCTGCGTCCTGTTGACGCGGGAAGGCGCCGGAAAATTCGGCGCGACGCCGGAAGGGGCTGCCTTGCTGCAGGCTTGGGAGACGGCAGAGGCAGGGTTTCGACGTGCGCTGCAGCGAATCGACGCGCTGCAGAAGGGCATGGCGGGCAGCGTGGTCCTCGGCGTGGTCTCGACCGGCAAGTACTTTGCCCCGGGCATCGTCGCTCGGCTGCGCAAGGCCTGTCCCGAAATCGAGATCGTGCTCGAGGTCGGCAACCGTGACACGATCATCGCGGCGCTGCAGGACGGGGCGCTGGATCTTGCCATCATGGGCCGCCCGCCGCGCGAGCCGGCGGTCGAGGCGTTGTCGATCGGGGATCACCCGCATGTGCTGATCGCGCCGCCGGATCACCCGCTCGCCGGCGCCACCGAGATCTCCGCCGAGGATGTGCTGCAGGAGATGATCCTGATGCGCGAGCCGGGCTCGGGAACGCGCATCCTCGCGACCCGCTTTCTCGACCGGATCGGCGAGGGCAAACCCTATGCGCGGGCCGAGATGAATTCCAACGAGACGATCAAGCAGGCGGTGATCGCGGGCCTCGGGATCGCCATCATCTCCTATCACACGGTGGCAGAAGAGTTGCGCAGCGGGCGGCTGGTCACGCTTGACCTGCCCGGCCTGCCGATCATGCGCCACTGGTTCCTGCTGCACCGCGCCGACCGGCCGGTGACCGGCGCGGCGCGCACCGTATGGGACTTCATCGCCGCCGAGCGCGCGGGTTTCCTGCCGAGCTGGCCACCCCTGCGCCCCCCGGGCATGGAGGGGCGTTGAGGCCCTTCTTTTCCCGAGCGCCGACCGGGGAGGGCCCTCAGCTCCTGCCGGCCTACCGACGTGGGAGCGACATACCGGCGAGCGAGGCGCGGGGCGCCCTCTACACCTTCCACGAGCCCTTTGTCGCCGGGCCGGTTGCGGTGCCACGGGGCTACGGTGCCTCCAGACCCTTCGGCCCTACCACGCTCCGCGCGGCCTTTCGTTTTTGCGCCTTGTCGGACGTCGGCTACCCGCCCTACGGAGCTATCGTGACGACACGCCGCTATGTGCATTAGAGCGAGCGGACGTGCAGGAACGCGCCCTCGAGGCCAGTTTGGGGCGGTGGAAGATCAACCTTGCCGACCCCGCGCCGGGCAATGCGCTGATCAAGCGGCGAACCCCAAGATGACCGACGAGCAACTTGAAGGCGCCCATCGCCACCGCGTCGCGACCGGGGCGGTGACTGGCGGCTCGTCCTCGGTGACAGGCACAGGAGAGAGACCGCCCCGCCGGGCTGACCCGCACTCCGTGACACTCCCTTCAGTCCAAGCACCGACCGGTCACCCGCCGCGCCGGTGTGATCGCTGTCGCCGGGGCCGCCGCGTGACTCAAGGGGCAGCTGATGCGGCGCGGCGCGGGCACCTGCAACAGGGGGCAGGGCATTCCGCTGGCAGGCGGCGCGGTGGTCGATATGAGCGCGCAGACCGGCGGACTCGTCGAAGCCGAGCGCAGCATGCGCGTCGCCCCGGGCAGCCTCATGGCCGACATCGACCCGCGCCTTCAGGCCGGCGGGCACGAGGTGCGCATCCCCCCCTCGAGTCGCGCCGCTAAAACCATCGGTGGCGGGCACGTTGGCATCGGCTTGTGCACTTGGGGCATCCTGCACGACATCGGCAACACCTCCCGCGTCGCGGTGATCTCGGTCGAGCTGACCCCGCGTGGTCGACCTGAAACGCTCGGATGTAAACCGCGTGCATCCCGCCTGCGGCTCGAACACTGGGCTTCAGCCCATCGCCCATAATGGGGATTGTCGGGTACCCCGAATGATCTTCTGCTCAGAGCTCAGACGGGCGGCCACATGCGGCGGAACACGCCGTCGCGTTTTACCAGACCATGCAGCGCGGCGGCGCCCACGTGCACCGCAATCAACAGGATCAGCACCGTCTTGGCGCGGTCGTGCACGCCGCTTGCGGATTTGGCCAGCGCTTCGTCCTTGCCGATCATGCCGCCGAGGAGCGGGTCCCAGAGTTCCATCGGAAAGCCCCCGGCCTGCACCCGCACGGTGCCGGATATCGCCAGGGTCACCAGCAGGGCGTAGAGCAGCCAGTGGACCGCCCGCGCGATCCGCGCCTGCGGCGCAGGTACGCTCTCTGGCAGCGGCGGTGGCGGGGTGATCAGGCGCACCGCCAGCCGTAGGACCACAAGGATGAGGATGATTGGCCCGATGTTCTTGTGATAGAGAAACAGGGTGTCTTGCAGCGGGCGCGACAGACCTTCCTGCACCATGACAAGGCCCGCGGGAATCGTGGTGAGCACGAGGACCACTGTGAGCCAATGCAGCAGGCGCGCGCTCCGCGAATAGCGCAGCGGATGACCTGTTGCGACCGGGTTGACCATGCGCCGACCTCCCTGACCTGCGGTGCTCACAGCCTAGTAACATCTTTCCCTTGCGTAAAGCGTAGCGCTTGACACGGGCCTGCGGGGCGGCCCTTCATTTCTGATGAGCCTGCCAACCGATCACCCACCGCGCGCCGTGGACCTGACCGGCGCAAGATCGCCCGTCGCGTCCCTCTCGCTCCTTTCGGCAGGGTTGGCACTGGCGCTCCTCGGCCTGTCGTGGCGGCTGGCTGGCGACGTGATGCTTCTGCCGATGCTCGGCTTCGGGTTCGGGGCTGGTGTCGCGGGGCACCTCCTGCTTCGGCACTGGACGGCACCGAGTTTGGGCTGGGCCAATGCGCTGACCCTCGGGCGGCTTGCGCTCGCTGCGCTCTTCCTCCTGCCGCTCGCACGGCCCGGGCTGACCGAGGGTGCCATGGGCTGGGGCTTCTTCTGCCTCGCGCTGTTCACCCTGGCGCTCGACGGCGTGGACGGCTGGCTCGCGCGGCGGAGCGGTCTGGCGGGCCCCTGGGGCGCGCGTTTCGACATGGAGGTGGACAGCATCTTCGCGCTCTTGCTTGCGGCCGTGGCCTTGCGCAGCGGCGCGGCGGGTGCTTGGGTGCTGCTGTTGGGCAGCCTGCGCTACCTCTTCGTGGCGGCCGCCCGGGCGTGGCCCTGGCTCGCCGCGCCATTGTCGCAACGCTTCCGGCGCAAGCTGGTCTGTGTTCTGCAGATCGCGGTCTTGGCGGGCCTGCTGGCACCGGTTGCGGTGCCGCCCTGCTCCGATCTCGCCGGGCTGCTCGCGCTGGCCCTGCTGGTATGGTCCTTCGCGGTGGATGTGCTCTGGCTCGCGAGGCGGCGTTGAGCCGGGCGCTGCGCCGCGGGCTGGCGCTCTTTGCAGCGGCGCTGCTTGTCGATCTGTTGCTCATCGTGCCAAATCACCCCGGGGCACTGCACTGGTCTGCGCTGACAACGCTGCCACTGGAACTGCCGGTTCTCCTGCTGGGAGCGCTGGCGCTCGGCAATAGGGCCGGCCCACCGGCGCTGTTGGCCACCGCGGCGCTGACCCTGGTTACCCTGCTGAAGCTGGCCGACTTCGCGACGTTCACCGTTTTTGCGCGCAGCTTCGATCCGCTGGCTGACCTGCACCTGCTGCCAGCGGGCGTCCATCTGCTGCGTGGGAGCATCGGGATCGCCGGGGTGCTGCTGCTCGGCGCGCTGGCGGTGCTGGTGTTGCTCGGGGCGATGGCGCTGCTTTGCCGCGCATTTCTGGTCTGGGCGCGCTGCGGAAGCGGCCTGCAGCGCAGCACGAGGCGCGCCGCGGGCGGCGTTGCCCTGGCCTTCGCGGCGCTTTGCGCTGCCGAGATTCGCAGTCCCCTGACCGGAGGGCAGGGTTGGACGCCGGTCGGCAGCGCCTTCGCGACGCGGCTTGCCGCCGAACACATCCGCGACTTCGCGCACGCGCGCGCCGCGCTGGCCGACTTCGAAAGCGCCGCCGCCGAAGATCCATGGACCGGCCGCGACGGTCTGCTGTCCAGGCTCGAAGGTCGCTCGGTGGTGATCGTCTTTGTCGAGAGCTACGGCCGCGCCGCCTTTGACAGCCCGCTCTACGCGCCGCGCCATCTTGCGACGCTGGCCGAGGGGGAGGCGGCGCTTGCCGAGGCGGGGCTCGGCGTACGCTCGGGCTGGCTGACCTCGCCGGTGCAGGGCGGGCAAAGCTGGCTTGCCCATGCCACGCTGGCCGCGGGCGTTCGGGTCAGTGACCAGCGCCGTTACCGGGCGCTGCTGGCAAGTCGGCGGCAGACATTGTTCACGCTCGGGGGGGCGGGCGGGATACCGGACAATGGTGGTCGCCCCGGCAATCGTCATGCCCTGGCCCGAGGCGCCGGCGATGGGCTTTCAGGAGGTCCGCGCTGCCATCGACCTCGGATATGCCGGGTTGCCCTTCAACTGGGTGACCATGCCGGATCAATTCACGCTCGCTGCCTTCGACCGCGAGGCGCAGGGCACCGCGCCCTTCTTGGCGGAAATCGCGTTGATTTCCAGCCATGCGCCCTGGACACCGGTGCCGCAACTGGTGCCTTGGGAGGCGGTGGGAGATGGCAGCGTCTTCGATGCCCAAGCCACCTCGGGTCCAAGCCCCAAGGACGTCTGGTCCGACCCCGACAGGATCCGCGACCACTACGGCCGGGCGCTGGATTACGCACTGCGCACGGTGCTGTCCTGGGCGACACTGCCGCGCGCGGAGCCGCCGCTGGTCATCGTGCTCGGCGATCACCAGCCCGCCGAATTCGTCGCGCAAGCCGGCGGCAAGGACGTGCCAGTTCACCTCATCGGGCCACCCGAAACGCTGGCGCTCTTCGAGGGCTGGGGCTGGGCCGCGCGGCTGAGCCCGGATCCGGCCCAGGCCTCCTGGCCGATGCGGGACTTCCGCGACCGCTTCTTAACCGCGACAAGCGAGGCGGTGGGCGCGCCGCGGGCGGACGGGTCTTGAGAGCCCTGCGCCTTTCTGTCCCGCTGGCGCCCATTGGCTTCGTCTTGGGGCATGGCTGCTGCCGGCATTGCCTCGCTCCGCGTTCAGCCTAGTCTCATTTTAAACCGGGAGGGTCCCATGACATTTCTGACACCCACACGCCGCCTGTTTCTTGGCGGAGCCCTGTCGACCGCCGGAGCCGCTCTCTTCGCGCCGCCTCGGGCAAGGGCGCAGGACGCGGTTGCACTGCAGCTCTCATGGCTGCATTCGGTGCAGTTCGGCGGCAGCTACATCGCGCAGGACAAGGGCTACTGGCGCGACGCGGGGCTCGAGGTTTCCCTTTTGCCGGGCGGCCCCAACGCGCCGGTCGAGCCGCCGGTCGTGGCCGGGACCGCGCTGGTCGGCATCTCGGCGGCGGATTACACCGCCGCTGCGGTGAACCAGGGCGCGCCGTTCAGGATCATCGGGGTCGCCATGCAGAAGAACCCCTTCGCCATCGCCTCTCTGCCGGCCAATCCGGTGAACAGCCCCGCCGACCTCGTCGGCAAGAAGCTCGGCATGGCCCTTGCCAACACGCCGGTGCTCGAGGCGCTCTGCACGGTCAACGGCGTGGACATCGATCAGATCGAGGTGGTGCCGACGCAATACGACGCGGCGCCGCTGGTGCAGGGGCAGGTGGATTGCCTGCTGTGCTGGGCCACGGACTTGCCGGTCGCGATGGAAATCCAGGGCGTGGAGAGCGTGACAATGCTGCTCGCCGACCATGGCTACGCGGTGCATTCGCAGACCTACATCGCCACCGAGGATAGCCTCGCGAACCGCCGCGATCAGCTGGTCGCGCTGATGCGGGGCGAGGTGATGGGCTGGCAGGATTACCACGCCGACCCCGAGGAAGCTGCCGCGCTGACCGTCGACATGTTCCCCGATGCCGGTCTCGATCTTGCCACGCAGAAGCTGCAGGCGGAGCGGCAGGTGCCGCTGATGTTCTCCGAGCTAACCGAAACCGAGGGGTTCGGCTGGTTCACCGACGAGACGGTCGCCGCCAATGTCGAAACGCTGAGACTTCTGGGCAAGCCGGTGTCTTCCGATCTCTGGGACCGTTCCATCCTGGAAGAGGTGCATGGCTAGGCGGCAGGCTGCGAACCCGCGGGTCCTGCGGCGCCGATGAGTGCCCGGCCCGATATCTGCCTTGTTGGGGTGGCCAAGAGCTTCGGCGTCGATGGCCGCCGTGTGGAGGCAGTCGCGCCCATCAATGTCCGTCTTGCTGGCGGGCAGATGACGGCGCTGGTCGGGCCTTCGGGTTGCGGCAAGTCGACCCTGCTGCGGCTTATTGCGGGGCTCGAGGCGACCACCGAGGGCACGATCACCATTGGCGCGGAAACGCCGGATGCGCTGCGCCGTCGGGCCGGGCTGGCGATGGCCTTTCAGGATCCGGCCCTGCTGCCGTGGCGCACGGTCGAGGGCAACGTGGCGCTGGGGCGGGCGCTGGCACGCAAGCCCCGGGATCCGAAGGTCGTTCGGGACCTGATCGCGCTGGTCGGCCTTTCAGGCTTCGAAGGACGGCGCCCGGCAGAGCTGTCGGGCGGCATGCAGCAGCGCGTGGCCATCGCGCGGGCGCTCGCGGGCGAGCCCGAGCTGCTGCTGCTCGATGAGCCTTTCGCCGCGGTGGATGCGCTCACCCGCGACCGGCTCAACACCGAGCTGCCGCCGCTCTGGGAGGCGCGCGGCGCGAGTTCGGTCCTGGTGACCCACTCGGTCGCCGAGGCGGTGCGCCTGTCGGACCGTATCCTCGTGCTGACCCCGCGCCCCGCGCGCATTGCCGCCGACATCGCGGTGCCTCTGCCGCGCCCGCGCGGGGCCGAGGTGCTGGCCTCTAGGGCATTCCGCGCCCTTTGCGCCGAGGTTACGGAGGCCCTGCGCGTGCACCAGTATCCCGACACCGTCGCGGCGCAATGAAGCCGGGCAGGGGAGCGTTGTCCGGAAGCCCGGAGGCCGAGATTTTCGGCGCCTTGCGGCGCGGGGTCGGGGTCGCGCTGGTGCTCCTGCTCTGGGAGCTGCTCGCCCGCGCCACCGTTGGCAGCTACATCATTGCCGCTCCGAGCGAGATCACCCGGCACATGCTTGGCCATGCCGATCTGCTCGGCCGCGCGCTCGCGACCACGCTGGGATCGGCGGCGCGCGGTTTTCTATGGGGCAATCTCGCCGGCGCCCTCCTGGCGCTTGCCGCGGTGTTGATGCCGCGCGGCGAGCGGCTCCTGTCGACCCTTGCACTGCTGGTCTTCTGCCTGCCACTTGTTGCCACCGGGCCGATCCTGCGGGTGCTCTACGGTCCGGGCAGCGGCCCGCAGGTCACCCTGGCGGCGATGGCGGTCTATTACACGACTTTCCTGCCGGTGCTGGTGGGTCTGCGCGCGGCGCCGCAGGGCTGGTTCGACCTCGTGCGCAGCTACGGGCGCGGCCCGGTGACCGTGCTGCGCGAGGTGCGGCTGCCAGCGGCACTGCCCTACCTGGTCGCCGGGCTGCAGATCGCCGCGCCGGCGGCCTTCCTCGGTGCCATGGTCGGCGAATTTACCGGTGCCGAACGCGGGCTCGGCGTGCTGACGGTGCGCGCGCTCCGGGCGCTCGACTTGCCCGCCACCTGGAGCATTGCAGTGATTGCCGCCGGGGTCTCGATGCTGGCCTTCGCCGCGGTCGGCGCCTTGGGGAGGCGGCTCGATCTTGCGCCCCCCGAGGTGCTGCTGGCCCCGCCGGTCGCGCGCGGCCGCAGGCCCTGGGCCAATCTTGCCGAGGCGGGGCTGGCGACGGCCGTGACGCTGCTCCTCTGGAAGGGCAGCATGGAGCTTTTCGGCCTGCCGCGCTTCTTTGCCAAGCGGCCCGAGGATGTTTGGGGTTACCTCGTCGCGGCGCCCGGTGCCGACGCGCACCGCGCCCGGCTCCTCGGGGCGCTCGGCGAGACGCTGGCGATGGCGGTGCCGGGCTATCTGGCAGGGCTGCTGCTGGGGGCCGGGCTGGCGATGGCGCTGACGCTGCGTCCGCGACTCTCGGGGGCGGTGATACCGCTGTCCATCGCGCTGCGCTCGATCCCGATCGTCGCCACCGCGCCATTGGTTGTCTGGGCGCTTGGCCGGGAAGCGACGGGCACGATTGCCGTTGTGGCCCTGATGATCTTCTTCCCGACGCTGATCGCCTGTCAGCACGGGCTGGCGCGGACCCCGCGCGCGGTGCTCGATCTCTTTGCGGTCTATGCCGCCAGCCCGCTGCGGCGCCTTCTGGATGCGCAGCTTCCCGCCATGCTGCCGGCGCTCTTCGCCTCGGCCCGCATGGCCATACCCGCCGCGATCCTGGCCGTGACGACGGCGGAATGGCTCGCCACCGGTCGTGGCATCGGCGCGTTGATGGCGACGGTGGCCTCGACCTCGGACTATGGCATGCTATGGAGCGCCATCGCCCTGATCGGGCTGGCCGCGGTGCTCGCCCACGCGCTGGTGGCAGCGCTGGAACGCCGGGTGCTGGCGCGCACCAGCCCAGAACAGCTTGCGCGATGAGAGCTTGCGCCTTTGCCATCCCCGGCGATCTTTGCCAGAAGACCGGCGGCTTCATCTACGAGCGCCGCCTGCTCGAAGAGCTGCGGGCGGCGGGCCGCGAGGTGCACCACGTCGCGCTGCCCGCCGCGGCCGGGGCGGCTATGCAGGGCCCGGCTGTGCGGGCGCAGGTCGCCAGGGCGCTGGAGGCGCTGCCGCCCTGCATGCCGCTGATCCTCGACGGGCTGGTCTTCGGAGCCATGCGTCCTGCGGCGCTGCAGCGGCTGAGCTGCCCGGTGGTGGCGATGCTGCATCATCCGATGGGGCTCGAGCAGGGGCTGGCGCCGCAACTGGCCCGGCGCCTGCTGGCGCAGGAGACCGCCAATCTGTCCCAGGCCACACGGATCGTGGTCACCAGCCCCCACACGCGCGAGACTTACATCGGGCTCGGGGCAGACCCGGAACGGATCACTGTGGCACTGCCGGGATACGACGGGCCGCGCGACCGGCCGCGCGTCGAGGCGGGCCCGGGTATCCTGTCGGTCGGCTTGCTGGCCCGGCGCAAGGGGCATGACGTGCTGATCCGGGCACTTGCGCAGATCGCGGACCTCGAGTGGACCGCGCGCATCGTCGGCAAGAGGCAAGATCCCGCCGTCGCCGCCGAGCTCTCTGCGCTGATCACCGAACTGGACCTGGACGCGCGGGTTGAGCTGGCTGGTGAGATTTCCGACGCGGCGCTGGCCGAAGCCTACAGCAGCGCCCGGGTCTTCGCGCTCGCAACCCGCTACGAGGGCTACGGCATGGCACTCGCTGAGGCTCTCTGCCACGGGTTGCCGATCGTGAGCTGTGCTGCCGGTGCGGTGCCCGGCACCGTCGGCGCGGCGGCGCTTCTAGCCCCGCCGGATGACCCCGGGGCGTTTGCCGCGCACCTCCGCACGCTGCTCGAGAGCCCCGTCGTGCGCGCGGACTTGGCCGCTTGCTCCCGCGCCCTCGGCCAAGGGTTGCCGCGCTGGCGCGACACGGCGGCAGTGATGGGGCGGGTGCTGGACGCGATCTCGTTGGCATGACGCACCGCGCTGCCCAGCAGCGGTTCATCAAATGCCGCCGCCCGTCATACCAAGGTCGACATCCAATAAGTTACGGAATACCCGAAGATTATGAAGGGGCAACGCTCCGAGCCTCCAAATGAAGCGATGCTGATCGCGCTCATTCCGGTTGCCTCGATGGCGTTCAATGGGAGGTAAGAAGGTACAAATGGAGAATTTCGGACCCGTCACGATCGTCGGAACCGGGATCATCGGGGCGAGCTGGACCTGCCTTTTTCTCGCACATGGGCTGGATGTGGTGGCGACCGACATCCGCAGCGATGCCGAAGTTGCGCTTCGGGACGCGGTGGAGCGTTTCTGGCCGACGCTGCCGGAGGAGGTGCGCAAGGCCGGGGGTCGCGGGACGCTGCGCTTCGAGCCCGATCTCGAGGCCGCCTGCGCCGGTGCGGGCTTCGTGCAGGAGAACGCGATCGAGCGGCTTGAGGCGAAGATCGAGCTCATCCGCCGCATCGATGCCGCGACCCCGGCCGGCGCGGTGATTTCCTCGAGCTCGTCGGCGATCTCGGTTACCGATATGCAGAGCGCCTGCGCAAGCCCGGAACGGGTGGTGCTGGGCCACCCGTTCAACCCGCCACACCTGGTGCCGTTGGTCGAATTGGCCGGGGGTGCGCAGACCGCGGCCTGGGCGCTCGACGCCGCCGAGAGGTTTTACACCCACCTCGGCAAGGTGCCGATCCGGTTGCAGAAGGAAATCTACGGGCACGTCGCCAACCGCCTGCAGGCCGCGATTTTCCGAGAGGCGATCCACCTGCTGGAAAGCGGTGTCGCCTCTGCCGAGGACATCGACCGCGCGGTGAGCGAAGGGCCCGGCCTTCGGTGGGCGCTGATGGGGCCCTTGCTGACCTACCGGCTCGCCGGGGGTGAGCGCGGGATGGAGGGGTTCTGGACCATGTTCGCCCCGATGCAGGAGAAGCTCTGGAGGGACCTCGGATCGCCCAGCCCCGACGCCGATCTGCAGGCGCGTGTCACCGAAGCGGTCGAGGCGTGCTACGCGGATCGCTCCATTCCCGCGATTGTCGAAGAACGGGATGCGCGCCTGCGCGGAATCCTCGCGCTGAAATCCGGCGATCCAATCAGCTAGTCGGCGCGTCGAGGCCGGAAAGCGGACGGCGCGGCATCCGGTGGTGCCGCGCCTTCTGGAGGTGTGCGAAACGACGTTGGGCGCTCGCCGCCCCGTTACCGGATCAGGCGAATTCGTGGCGCATCTTGTTCGCCGTGGCGGTGAACTTGCTCGCCTGGTCGAAACCGGTGTCGAGGTGCCGGACGGTTCGCATGTCGGACATGCGCTCGAAGGCGGCGTGGAAATCCTCGGGGCTGCGCGCCTCGGGCGGCAGGTAGACGCCCTCGGTCTCGACCACGTGGACAACCGAAAAGACCCCGGCACCCGCGCCGAGGATGGTCTTTTTCGGCGCAAGTTCAGAGGCCATGAAGACCACCGCCGGGGCCACGGCCTCGGGAGTGAGCTGCGCCGCGTCCTCGGGCGCGAGCAGCCCATCGGTCATCCCGGTCATGGCCAGCGGCGACAGCGCATTGACGTGGATGCCGTAGCGCTCGCCCTCCTGCTGCAGCGTCGTCATCAGGCCGATCATACCCGCCTTGGCAGCGGCGTAATTGGCCTGTCCGAAGTTGCCGTAGAGCCCCGAGCACGAGGTGGTCAGAATGATCCGGCCGTAGCCCTGCTCGCGCATGATCTCCCAGACGGCGCGGCAGCAATTAGCCGAGCCGGTGAGGTGGACGGCGAGCACGGTGGCGAAATCCCCCATCTCCATCTTGGCGAAGGAGCGGTCGCGCAGGATGCCGGCGTTGTTGACGAGGATGTCGATGCGCCCCCAGCGCGCCATCACCCGGGCAACCATCGCGGTCACCTCGGCGAAGTTCGACACGTCTGCAGGTTCGGCCACGGCCTCGCCGCCCATCGCCTCGATCTCGGCGACCACCGAAAGCGCCGCCGCGCCCGGCGTGCCGTCCGGCCCGGCGATGTCGTTGATGACCACGCGCGCCCCGGCCTGCGCGAGGGCGAGGGCGTGGCAGCGTCCCAGTCCTGCGCCCGCCCCGGTGACGATGGCCACGCGTCCGTTGAAGTCTTTTGTCATGTGTCCTGCGTCCCCGCGCTGGCTGGTCTCAGAAGTTCACCTGGTCGCCGCCCTTGAGCGACAGCATGGCGCGCGCCTCGTCGGGTCTCGCAACGTCCAGTCCCAGCCCCTCGAGCACCTTGCGGATCCGGCGGACCTGCGCGGCGTTCGACTGTGCCAGCTGACCCGGCCCGTCCCAGAGCGAGTCCTCGAGCCCGACCCGCACGTTGCCGCCCATCGCGGCGGCCATCGTGGTGATCGGAAGCTGGTGGCGCCCCGCGCCAAGAACCGACCAGACGTAGTCGTCGCCAAACAGCCGGTCCGCGGTGCGCTTCATGTGCGAGACGTCGTCGGGATGCGTGCCGATACCGCCCAGAATGCCGAAGACGGTCTGGATGAAAAGCGGGCCCTGCACAAGGTTCCTGTCGCGGAAGTGGGCGAGCGTGTAGAGGTGGCTGGTGTCGTAGCACTCGAACTCGAAGCGCGTGCCGTTGCCCGAACAGGTCTCAAGAATGTACTCGATGTCCTTGAAGGTGTTTCGGAATACCACGTCGCGGGTCTTCTCGAGATAGGCCGGTTCCCAGTCGTGCTTGAACTTGTCGTAGCGGCCGAGCATCGGGAAGAGCGCGAAGTTCATCGAGCCCATGTTGAGCGAGGCAACCTCGGGCGCGAGTCGCGCGGCGGGCTGCAGGCGCTCCTCGACGGTCATCGTCGGGCTGCCGCCGGTGGTCAGGTTCAGCACCGCGTCGGTCGACTGCTTGATGCGCGGCAGGAACCTCAGGAAGGCTTCGGGGTCCTGCGTCGGTCGTCCGTCCTCGGGGTTGCGGGCGTGCAGGTGAAGGATCGAGGCGCCGGCCTCGGCCGCCTCGATCGCCTGCTGGGCGATCTGCTCGGGGGTGACCGGCAGGTGCGGTGACATGCTCGGGGTGTGGATGCCGCCGGTTACGGCACATGTGACGATGACTTTGCGGGGGGCCTTTGACATGGTCCTTCTCCCTTTCTGGCTGGATCAGATGGTTTCGACGTTGCCGCAGACGCTGATCGCCTGCCCCGAGACGTTCGCCCCGGCCGGCGAGCAAAGGAACAGCGCCATGCCGGCGATGTCCTCGGGCTCGACCATGCGGCGAAGCGAGACATTGGCGAGGTACTGCTCTTCCATCTGCGCGTAGGGGATGCCTTCGGCGGTGGCACGGTCGGAGATCACCTGCTCGATGCGCGCGCCGCGTACCACGCCGGGCAGGATCGCGTTCACCCGGATGCCCTCGGGGCCCATCTCCTTGGCAAGGCTCTGGGTCAGGCCGACGATGCCCCATTTCGCCGCGGCGTAGGGCGTGCGCAGCGCGTATCCGAGACGGCCGGCGACAGAGGCGATGTTGAGGACCGCGCCGTCGCCGCTCGCGCGCAGCAGCGGCACCGCGCGGCGCAGAACGAGGAACTGCCCGAGCAGGTCGACGTCGAGCGTACGGCGGATGTCCTCGGTCGAGATCTCGTCGATCTTGCCCGTGGGTCCCGCGATTCCGGCGTTGTTGACCAGCACGTCGAGCCCGCCGAGCGACGCCCTGACCGCCTCAAGCAGCGCGGTGACCTCGCCCTCGTTCGACACGTCGGCGCGGCGGGTGACCGCCGCGGGGTGTTCCGCGGCGAAGTGCGCCAGGGCGGCCTCGTCGATGTCGCAGATCATCACCTTCGCCCCGGCGTCGAGAAAGCCCCGCGCGATGGCGGCGCCGATGCCCGACGCGCCGGCGGTGACAAGGACCCGGAGGCCGGGTTTCGGATACATCCGTTCGATCATGCTCACTGTCTGTCCAGTCGAATTTGTCTTGGGGAGGGGAGGCGGCCGTCAGGCCACCTCGAGCCAGTTGCGGCGCATGTCGGGCGCGGCGTCGAGCTCTTCGGGGGTGCCGAGGAAAACCAGCTCTCCATGGCCCATGACCATGACCTGCTGCGCGACCTTGAGCGCGATGGTCAGCTTCTGCTCGACCAGCACCACGGCGACGCCGCGGCGGCCGATGTCGAGGATCACCTCCATCACCACGTCGACGATGCGCGGCGCGAGCCCCTCGGTCGGCTCGTCGATCAAGAGTACCCGCGGGTTGCCGAGAAGCGAGCGGCAGATGGTCAGCATCTGCTGCTCGCCGCCCGAGAGGTACCCGGCGCGGATGCCGCGGCGCTCGCGCAGGCGCGGGAAGTAGTCGTACATCTCCTCGATATTCCAGCGGTGCGCGCCGGGGGCGCCCTTTTGCACGCCGATGGCCAGGTTCTCCTCGACCGTCAGGTTGGGGAAGACCAGCCTTTCCTCGGGCACGTAGCCAAGCCCCTGCCGGCAGATGTCGAAGGGCCGCTGTCCGGACAGCGTGCGCCCGTCCAGCGTGACGCTGCCCGCGGTCGGCGGAACCAGCCCCATCATCGCCTTGAGCAGCGTCGAGCGCCCCGAGCCGTTGCGCCCGAGCAGCGAGACGATGGCCGCCTCGGGCACTTCCATGTCGATGCCGTGCAGGATGTGGCTCTTACCGTAATGGGCGTGCAGCCCTTTCACCTGAAGCAAGCTCATGCGGCCTCCTCACCCAGATAGGCTTCCTGCACCTCGCGGTTGGCGCTGATGCGCGCGGGCGTGTCGGTCGCGAGGATGCTGCCATAGACCAGAACCGAGACCCGGTCGCAGAGGCTGAAGACGACGCTCATGTCGTGCTCGACCATCAGCAGGGTCTTGCCTTCGGTCACGGCGCGGATCAGCTCGACCGCCTGCGCCGTCTCTTCGCGCGACATGCCCGCGGTGGGCTCGTCGAGCAGGATGATGTCGGCGCCGGTGGTCAGGGTCATGCCGATTTCCAGCGCGCGCTGCTCGGAATAGGTCAGGTCCCCGGCCAGATCGCGAGACCGCGCCTCGAGCCCGACGCGCGAGAGGATCTCGGCGGTCTCCTCGTTCACCCGCCGCATGCGGGAAATCGGGCGAAAGACGTCGAAGCGTATCCTGTGGCGCGCCAGCACGCCGATCCGCAGGTTCTCGAACACGCTGAGGCGGTGGAAGATGTTGGTGATCTGGAAGGACCGCGCGAGGCCCGCCCGGTTGATCAGGTGCGGCGAGAGCCCCCCCGATGCTGCGCCCGCCGAGCGCGATCTCTCCCGTGGAGGGCGGGAACATGCCCGAGATCAGGTTGAACAGCGTCGACTTGCCCGCCCCGTTCGGGCCGATCACCGCGTGGCGTTCGCCCTTGCGGATGTCGAGGTTCAGGCCCTTGAGCACCTCGATGGGCCCGAAGGACTTGGTCACGCCGGTGAGCGTCAGCGCGCTCTGCGTCGTGGTCGCGGTCATGCTTCACCTCCCAGCGGCGCGGTCTCGGCCAAGGTGTCGTCGGATGGGTCCTTGCGGGCCCAGAGCGTGTCGATCTCGCGGCGGGCGCGGATCAGCACCGCGATGCCCCCCAGCAGCAATGCTGCCGGAATGATCCAGGTCAGCACCGAAACGGGGCTCCACTCGGCGCCGAAGAGATCGAAGGCAGGCAGGCCGCCCTCGGCCGCGTGGCGCAGCCGTGCGTATTCCTCGCCGAAGAGCACCGAGGCGCTCTCGACCAGGAAGACCACGCCCCCGGTGATCAGCAAACCGCCAGCAAGCGCCATGAGGTAAGGGCCTGCCAGCCGCGCCCAGTCGAGCTGGCGGCGGTTGCGGATGTGGTGATGCACCACGCCGCCGATGCCGCTCGGGGCGTAGAGCATGATCAGCACGAAGATCAGGCCCTGGTAGAGCAGCCAGGACCGGGTGAGGTCGGAGACGAGGAAGGAGAAGAGCGCAAAGGCCGTCGCCCCGATCACCGGGCCGAAGAACACCGTGGCGCCGCCGACGAAGGTCTGGAGCACCACCTGCGAGGACACGATGCTGCCGAAGAGCGAGTAGTTCGCGGTCTCGTTGGAAATCGCTTGCAGCGCCCCCGCGACGCCGGTGAACATGGCAGAGACGGCGAAGATGATCACCTTCGAGGCATGGGCGTTGTAGCCGAGGAAACGCACGCGCTGTTCGTTGTCACGCAGCGCCAGCGTCAGCCGGCCAAAGGGGGTGCGGGTGTAGGCCCAGAGCCCGAGACCGCAGATCACCACCCAGGCCAGCGTCAAGTAGTAGACCTCGATCATCGAGCCGAAGGTGAAGCCCTGCCAGGGCATACGCATCGACGAGACACCGGACTCGCCGCCGAAGAGACCCTCGAGGCGCGGTGCCAGCGAATGGAAGAGCTCGGCGATGGCCAGCGTCACCAGCGCGAAGTAGACGCCCGAGCGCATGGTGGCGAAATAGCCCGCGACGAGGCCGACCAGTAGCCCGGCGGCAGCGCCCGCGAGCGGCAGCAGCGGCGTCGGGAAGGGTAGGCCGTCCTCGACCGCGAGCATCAGGTGCAGCGCGGCAAATGCGCCGACCCCGAAGTAGGCGGCATGGCCGAAGGACAGCAGCCCCGCCTGTCCGATGAGAAGGTTGAAGGCGAGCGCGAAGAGGCTCGCGATGAGCACGTTCACCAATGCGTTCTGCCAGCCGAGGCCCAGGAAGGGCGGTACGGCGATGAGCAGCACGAGCAGAACGGCGAGGATCAGGAGTGTGCGAAGGTTGGGCATGTCAGTTGCGCTCCCCCATGAGGCCCGCGGGGCGGACAAGCAGGATGATCAGCATCAGGGCGAAGGGAATGGTGGCGCTGACCGAGGAGAGCTCGAGCGTCAGCAGCCCGCCGACCGAACGCGCCCAGTCCCCGAGGCCGAAGAGCCCCAGCAGGTTGGCCAGCGACCAGTCGAGCCCCACCGCGAAGGACGAGAAGAGGCCGATCATCAGCGAGGCGACGAGCGAGCCCTTGAGCGAGCCGAGCCCGCCGACGACGACCACCACGAAGACGATCACCCCCAATTCCAGCCCCATGTTCGGGTTGGTCGGGTAGAAGGCCCCGGCCACCGCCCCGGCGAGCCCGGCCAGCGCCGCGCCGGTGCCGAAGACGAACATGAAGACCAGCGGGATATTGTGCCCCAGCGCCTCGGCCATCGCGGGTAGGCGCTCGGCGGCGCGCACCACGATGCCGGTGCGGGTCCGGGTTAGCAGCAGCCACAGTGCCGAGAACATCACCACGGCGATTCCGCCGATGAAAAGGCGGTAGAACGGGTAGTCGGTTCCGAAGATGTGGAAGGCCGAGAAGCGCAGCTCGCCGGGCATCTGGTAGTTCACCGGGAAGTCGCCGAAGAACAGCTTGATCAACTCCTCGATGATGAGCGCGAGGCCGAAGGTCAGCAGGAGCTCGTGCGCGTGTCCGTGGGCGTGAACCCGCGGCAGCAGGAACCGCTCGACCGCCATGCCGACGAGGCCGACGACGATGGGGGCCACGAGCAGCCCGGTCCAGAAGCCGAAGATCGAGGAGACCGCGTAGGCGACGTAGGCACCCAGCATGTAAAAGGAGGCGTGCGCGAAGTTCAGCACGCCCATCATGCCGAAGATGAGCGTGAGGCCGGCCGAGACCATGAACAGCAACAGGCCGTAGGTCACGCCGTTCAGCGTGGAGATGATCGCAAATTCCATTGCACTTCCGATTGGGGCTGAGGGTCGGGGCCGGCCGGCGAGGGTCGCCGGCCGGTTCTCTCAGGATGCGGGGCTCACTCGCCCGGGCGCACCATCTTGCAGCTGTCCTGCACCGGGTAGATCGCCGTTTCGCCCGACACGACCTCGACGGTCTCGAAGCCCATGTCGGTGTCGTCCGCAGGGTATTCCGCGTTCTTCACCACCTTGGAGACGACCACGGGCCGGATGGTCTGGTGATCTTCCTTGCGCACCGAGATCGGGCCGACCGGGGTTTCGTAGGTGGTGTCCTCGAGTGCGAGGGCGATCTTGGTCACGTCGATGTCGCCGCCGCCGAAATCGAGCGTGCCGAGCGCCTGCTGCAACGCGCCGACGGCAAAGACGGTGTGGCCCTCGACGAAGGTCGGGTAGTGGCCGGTCGAGCCCTTGTAGGCTTCGGCGAATTCGCCGTCGGTGGCGGCGTTGTCGTAGTTGTTGGCGATGTAGTGGCCGAGCGCGGTCTCGCCGGCGTTGGCGATGTTGCCCGGCTGGTCGAGGTAGGCTGTGGCGAAGGTCACGTCGAGCCCTGCGTCCCCCGATGCCTTCATCAGAAGCAGCAGGTCGTTCGACCAATTGCCGGTGAAGACGGTGTCGGGCGCGGCGGATTTCAGGCGTGCGACGAAGGGCGCGAAGTCCTGGATCTTGTTCACGTCGTGCAGCACCTCGTCGACGATCTCGAAATCGCCGCCGGCCGCGGCCGTCTCGACGGCGGCCTGCATGTCCTGGCCCCAGGAGTAGTTCTGGTTGATCGAGTAGACCTTGGTGCCCAGATCGCCGGCTTCCTTCATCGCGCTGACCAGCGCGTTGACCCGCATCGGCGCGGTGGTGGTGAAGCGGAAGTGGTAGAACTGGCACTTGTCGCCGGTCAGCTCCATCGCCTCGCCGCCGAGGTTGATGAACATCACCTCCTTACCGGGGTTACGCAGGTTGTGCTTGCGCACGTCCTCGGTGAGCTGGCCCGCGATTGCCGACGAGGCTCCCTGGAAGATGACGTCGACACCATCGGCCACCGCTTGGCGGAACTTGGTTGCGGCGTCCGGCGCGCCACCGGCGTTGTCATACTCGATCACCTCGACCGGCTCGCCGTTGAAGCCACCGTCCTCGTTGATGCGTGCGACGGCGTAGGAGACCGCGTTGGCATAGAGCCGGCCGGTCGATGTCTGGGCGCCCGACAGGCTTTCGATGATGCCGATCTTCAACGGTTCGGCATGAAGCGCGGATGCGCCAAGGGTCAATGCGGACGTGGCCGCGAGCAAGGCAAGACGTTTCAAGCTGGTTCTCCTCCCAGGTGTTCTCTGCATGCCGGCGCGCCGGGCCCCTGCGATCGGGTCGTGCTGCGCTCTCCTCTGGCACGGGGCATCCTAGGCATAGAATTTCCAAACAGTAAAGATATAAGATATGTGATCTCATATCCGTTAATCGGCGGCGCGCGCCTGTACCCCGTTGCCTTATCTTGTGAGTTGGTCGTAGAATGGCGCGAAATTGGCTGCTAAAGGCCCATACCGCGGCGCCAAGACGGAACGCGCGCTGTTCCCGTGGCAGGCGCGGGATCTCCTGCGACCCAGCCAAGCGAGGCCCAGAGCACGTGAACAGTCTCGATCCCACGAAGCCGCGCATGCGCACGCTGGCCCCCGTCGATGTCACGACGATTCAGGAACGGGTCTACCAGAGCCTTCGGCTGGGGTTGCTCAAAGGAGAATTCCTTCCGGGCGAGCAGGTCACGATCCGCGGCCTTGCCGATGTTCTTGGAACCAGCCCCATGCCCGTGCGCGAAGCCGTGGCACGGCTGATCGCCGAGCGGGCGATCGAGCAATCGGGACCGCGCACCTTGCGCGTGGCGCCCTATCTCGCCACCGAGCACGAGAATTACATCCGTATCCGCATGCAACTCGAAGGTTATGCGGCAGAGCGCGCCGCGCGCGCGCCGCGAAATCCCGCGCTCATTGGCGAACTCCGCCGTCACAACGATGCCATGTCCGAGGCGGTGGAGGCAGGGGATTTTGAAGCGGCGCTGGCTGGCAATCAGGCGTTTCACTTCGAGCTCTACGGGGCCGCGGGCTATCCGCAACTGCTCGACATCATCTCGACCCTCTGGCTCCGGACCGGTCCCATTGTCGCCTCGGCGCGTCGGGACCAGGCGCTCTTCGAACGGCTGTTCAGGATCGGCGTGCGCATCCACGGCGACGCCATCGACGCGGTGGCGCAGCGGGATGGCGCTGCGGCGCGGTGGGCCGTAAATCTCGACATCCGCTCCTCGCACTTGGCGATCCGAAAATTCTACAAGACGAGCGTCGAGGCGCCGGCGAGATAGGCATCAGCGTGGCCTTCAAAACCGGGCGCGACCGCAGGTCCGGGCCAGCGGTCCTGCGGTGTCACTGAGAACCGGATCAGCCGTTGCGCCGGTGGCTCCGCAGCAAGTCCAATCTTCTGACGAAACAGGTTGGCACCAGCGCTGTTCTCTACAGACGATGCCTCATCGAGGCTGGGTTTCGGTGATGGGCCAGGCGCACTCCTCGAAGGCGCATGGTGCTGAACCAGGCCCTACGTCGGTAAGCTGCGAGTGGCCCATCGCCTCGGCTATTTTGCGCTATGCAATCAGCTTTGCGGTCACATCGACCAGACGCTTCGCCTGATGGCTGACAGATGCCTTGCCCGCCTCATCGAACTTTCCCGCATCGGCAGAGTAGCCGTATGGGTTCCCGCCTGACGCGTAGATGACATCGCTTGTGTAGCCCGGCGGCACGATAATGGCGCCCCAGTGCATGGCCGTCGTATAGAGCCCCAAAGTGGTGGCCTCTTGGCCGCCGTGCGGGTTCTGCGCGCTTGTGGTCGCGGTGATGGTCTTGCCCGCGAGCTTGCCCTCCGACCAGACGCCACCGAGTGTGTCGATGAAAGCTCGCAGTTGCGAGGCGGACTGGCCGTAGCGCGTCGGCGCGCTGAAAAAGTAGCCGTCCGCCCAAACCATGTCATCCGGGGTGACCACGGGAAGATCCGCCACTTTCTCAGCTTGTTCTTTCCAGGCCTCCTGGCCGTTTACAACCTCTTCGGGTGCGGTCTCGCGGACTCTGAGCAGCCGAACTTCGGCGCCTGCCTCCTTCGCGGCTTCGGCGGCCACCAGAGCGACTTGGTGATTGGTTCCGTAGGTCGAGTAGAAGATTACTGCGATTTTTGGTTGTGCCATGGTCTCTCCTTCATTTTGCGGTCCAGGAATGCCGGAAGGCAGCGTGGAACGTCTTGCCGCCGTTTTGACCGGAAATTCCGATCGGGCCCGTCCCGCGAACACTAGGTAGAGTGAATCCGGTCCAAGTCTTGGACGAAACCTGTTCGACGGCGTGTTGCCCCTTAGGGTCGCCGATGGAGCTTAGGCGCGCGCGATTTCCGGGCGCGCCGTGGCGCGGTGTCTTGCTCACATCAGGTCGCCCGCCTCAGACGTAGCGGTTGACGATGTTCTCCAGGACTTCCTGCCGGCCGGAGCGCGGTTGCGGGTCGATGCCCTCCGAGATCACCCGCTCCGAGATACTGTCCAGGTCGCTGAGGAGCATCGCCTGTGCCTCGGGCGTGTCCCAGCCGGCGTAGCGCTCGCGGCGCGGCGCCTCGAGGGCGTCGTCCTCGAGCATCCGGGCCGCTGCCTTGAAGCCGCGCGCGCAGATGTCCATTGCCCCGGCGTGGCTGGAGATCAGGTCCTCGGGGTCCAGCGATTGCCGGCGCAGGCGGGCATCGAAGTTCGTGCCGCCGGTGGTGAAGCCGCCATCGCGCAGGATCTCGTAGTAGGCAAGCGCGGTCTCGGGCACGTTGTTGGGGAACTGGTCTGTGTCCCAGCCGGACTGGTAGTCGTTGCGATTCATGTCGATCGAGCCCAGCACGCCCAGCTCGCGCGCCAAGGCCAACTCGTGTTCGAAGCTGTGCCCGGCGAGAATGGCATGGCCCTGTTCGATATTGAGCTTCACTTCCTTCTCCAGCCCGAAGTCCTTGAGGAAGCCGTAGATCGTCGCCACGTCATAGTCGTACTGGTGCTTCGTTGGCTCCTGCGGCTTCGGTTCGATCAGGATGGTGCCGTCAAAACCGATCTTTCTGGCGTGATCGACCACCATGCACAGGAAGCGCCCGGCGTGTTCGCGCTCGCGGCCCATGTCGGTGTTGAGCAGCGTCTCGTAGCCCTCGCGCCCGCCCCAAAGCACGTAGTTCGCGCCCTTCAGCCGGTGCGTGGCGTCGAGGCAGGCCTTCACCGTGGCGGCTGACCAAGCGAAGACGTCGGGGTCGGGGTTGGTGGCCGCCCCGGCCATGAAGCGGCGGTTGCTGAACAGGTTCGCCGTGCCCCACAGCAGCCGGGTCTTCGAGGTCTCCATCTTCCGCTCGAAGATGTCGACGATTTCCTCGAAGTTGCGCAGGCTCTCGGAGAAGTTCGCGCCTTCGGGGCGGATGTCGGCATCGTGGAAGCAGAAAAAGGGCACGTTCAGCAGGTCGAACATCTCGAAGGCGACGTCGGCCTTGCGGCGCGCGGCGTCCATGTCCTCGCCGAACCACGGCCGATCGAACGTGCGCCCGCCGAAGGGATCGCCGCCCTCGAAGGCGAAGCTGTGCCAATAGGCGACAGCGAAGCGCAGGTGGTCCTCCATGCGCTTGCCCATGACGATTTCGTCGGGGTTGTAATGGCGGAAGCCGAGGTCTTCGCCCTCGGGGTCGAAACGCAGCGGTTTGAGGTCGCCAAAGAAGTCAGACATATGCGGTCCTTTCATCGCCCCCGCGCCAATTGGAGGAGGCCAGGAAGTGTTGGGATGGGGCGTCGGCACGGCAGGGCCGGCGGCGCCCGCCGGGGTTCAGCGCGCCGCCCAGAGCAGGCCGCGACGCAGGATTTCCTTCATCTGGGGCACCTCGAATTCAGAGGCGACATGGCCGAGCGCCGAGTAGAACACCCGTGCCCGCCCGTACTTGTGCTTCCAGACCACCGGCATGACCGTCCCCTTTGCCCAGGGGGCGTGCTCGCCGGTGAAGGTCGTGGTCGCCAGCACCTCGATGCCGGGATCGACGTGCAGGTAATATTGCTCGGAGTGGTAGTCGAAATCACCGATGCCTTCGACCAGCGGATCGTCGGGCCGGGTGATCTCGACCCGGTAGTCGATGATGTTGCCCGGGTGGGCCACCCATTGCCCGCCGACCATGAACTGATAGGCGGGTTCCATGCGGAAGGTGTCGCCCATACCGCCGTGGAAGCCGCCGAGCCCGGTGCCCGCCTCGACCGCCGCCACAAGGTTCGCCAGCTCGTCCTTGCCGACCTGCACCTGAGTGATGACCGGCACGATGAGATCATAGTGCCCGAGCCCGTCTTCGGCGAGCACCGCGGTTCCCTCCTCGCGCCTTGTGTCGAACCCCTCGGCCCGCAGCATGTCCTCGACGATGGCGGAGCAGGCCTCGGGCTCGTGCCCCTCCCAGCCGCCCCAGAAGATGAGTGCCGTCTTGCTCATGCCGCCTCCGCTGCGCTGATGTCTCCGATGGCGCCGCCCGGGCGCATCGCCGCCGGGCGCTCGCAAGTGGTCTGCAGAGCGATGGCCTGCCCGCTCTCGGCTGAGGCCAGCAGCGTCTCGATCACCTCGAGAGCGTGCAGTGCCAGTGCACCGCTGGCGCGGTGCGGCCTGCCGGCCAGGATCGCTGCGGCCATCTCGGCAAGGCCGAGCCCGCGGTAATTGCCGTCGCCGTGGGCGTGGGTGGTGGGCTGGTCCTGCCAGTCCGCGCCGTAGAGCCGCACCGTGCCGTCGAAGCGGTTCGGATCGGGAATGATCAGCGAGCCCTCGGTGCCGTATAGCTCGAGCGGCGCGTGGCCGTGGGCCTTCACGTCGAAACTGGTGACGAGTTGCACCAGCGCGCCGCCCGCGAATTCGAGGACGCCGGTCACATGCGTCGGGGTCTCGACCGGCACCGACTGGCCAGCGCGCGGACCGGTGGCGATGATCCGGCTGTCGCGGCCGCGCGCCGCCAGCGCGGTGACCCGGCGCACCGGCCCCAGAAGGGCGATCATCGCGGTGATGTAGTAGGGGCCCATGTCGAAGAGCGGCCCGGCTCCCGGCCCGGCGTAGTAGAAATCGGGATTGGGGTGCCAGCGCTCGTGCCCGGCGAGCATCAGCGTCGCCGTGCCGGCGGTGGGTGTGCCGATCCGCCCGGCGTCGAGCAGCGCGCGGCCGCTCTGATGCGCGCCGCCGAGAAAGGTGTCGGGGGCGCAGCCGACCCGCAGGCCGCGTGCTTCGGCGGCCTCGACCAGGCGCCGCGCGTCCGCGGTGCTGCCGGCGAGCGGCTTTTCCGAATAGACGTGCTTGCCCGCTTCCAGCGCCGCCAGCCCCAACTCGACATGCGCCGCCGGGATGGTGAGATTGAGCACGATGTCGATGTCGTCCCGCGCCATCAGCTCGGCGGGGGTCATCGCCTGCACGCCATGCGCCTCTGCCTTGGCGCGCGCGGCATCGAGGTTGAGATCCGCGACGGCCCGCAGTTCGATCTGCGGAAACAGCGCGGCGTTGCTCAGGTAGATCTCGCTGATGACGCCGCAGCCGACGACGCCCACTCCCAACGCGGTCATGATGTCTGCTCCATCCGGTTTCCGTCCTTGTCAAAAAGGTGAAGGTTGCCCGGCTCGGGGCTCAGGAAGAGCCGCTCCCCGGCATTGAGGCGCATGTTGCCCGGCAAGCGCACGGTGATCTCTCCAAGGGCGCCCGCATCGGCATAGACCACGGTGTCGGCGCCCAGTGTCTCGACAACCTTGGCAGTCGCGGGCCAGTCGCCGGACTCGTGGTCGGCGCGCAGGTGCTCGGGGCGGATGCCGACGGTCTTCACGTCGTGCCGGCCGATGGCCTCGCCCGGCAGCAGGTTCATCTTCGGCGAGCCGATGAAGCCGGCGACGAACTCGGTCATGGGGCGGTCGTAGAGCTCCATTGGCGCGCCGACCTGCTCGATCCGGCCACGGTTCATCACCACGATCTGGTCGGCGAGGGTCATCGCCTCGACCTGGTCGTGGGTGACATAGATCATCGTCGCGTCGAGAGACTGGTGCAGCTGCGCCAGCTCCACCCGCATCTGCCCGCGCAGCGCGGCGTCGAGGTTCGACAACGGCTCGTCGAAGAGGAACACCTTCGGCTGGCGCACGATCGAACGGCCGATGGCGACGCGCTGGCGCTGGCCACCCGAAAGCTGCCCCGGCTTGCGGTCGAGATAGTCCTCGAGCGCGAGGATCCGCGCCGCCTCGGCCACCCGCGCCTCGCGCTCGGCGGCGGGGGTCTTGGCCAGGCGCAGGCCGAAGTCGATGTTCTGCGCCACGGTCATGTGCGGGAAGAGCGCATAGCTCTGGAACACCATCGAGATGCCCCGGTCCGACGGTTCGGCGAAAGTCACGTCCTCGCCGCCGATCATGACCTCGCCGTCGCTCGGCATCTCGAGGCCCGAGATGATGCGCAGCAGCGTGGACTTGCCGCAGCCCGAGGGGCCGACAAGCACGGTGAAGGACCCGTCGGGCACCGTCAGTGACATGTCGGGAATGACGGTCAGCGCCCCGAATTTCTTGGTGATGTTGCTCAGGCGGACTTCAGCCATGGGTGCGGCTCCTTGCGTTCGTCATGCCAAGGTCTCGTTGGGCTCGTAGGTGAAATGCAGGAAGTCGGCGGGGCGGCCGCGCCCAGAGGTGTCATGCGCGCACATCCCGACGAAGGCACCGGTGAAGTTGTTGCCCGGCCCGTTGCCCGCCTCGTCCGAGATCGCCGATTGGTCGAGCGTGATGCCGAGGTCGTGCCACTCCGCGCCCTCGCTGAGCGCGTAGCGGAAGCGCAGGCTGGCGCCGTTGACGTCCATTCCGAGCCTGACCGTGCCAGAGGCGGGCAGGGGAATCGGCGCGATGGGGTAGCTCACCCGCGCGTCGGGCCAGTCGGCGGCGCAGCTGTAGACCGTCAGCAGCCGGTTGCCCGTCGCGTCGGCGGTGACTGCGAGGTAGTGGAACTTGAACCGTCCGTACCACGAGATCAGCCCGGCGAACTGCTGGTAGTCGCCCGGGGCGACGTCGATCTCGGTCTCGGCAGAGAAGGCAAGGTCGGTCTGCCGCCGCGCCACCAGCGCGTGGTCGAACTGCGAGCCGGGAGACTCGCGCCCGAAAAGGCGCAGTGCGCCGGGGCGCTCGGACAGCGAGAAGAGCCGCTCGGGCTCGGGGCTGCGCAGCCACTGCAACGGCTGCGGCAGCGCGCCGGGGGCAAAGGTCAGCCGGGCGGGCTCGGGCTCGAACCTGTGCTCAGGCAGATCCGGCGCCGCCACCGAGGCGGCGGGCACGCAGCCGCCGTGGGCGAGGCGGGGAAACTCTCCCTCGGGCCAGACCAGCTTCTGGATCGCCGTCTCGCGGCCCAGCGGCGAGCGGCGCACGTCGTCGGCGTGGATGCCCTTTGCGCGGCCGGTTTCGATCCCGCGGGTCTCGTCCAGCGGCCGCGAGCAGAGGTGTAAGAGGTAGTGTTCGCCGTCCTGCGTCTCGACGATGTCGGCGTGACCGGCGCGCTGCAAATAGGCGTCGGGTGCGTCCTTCGACGTGAGCAGGTGCTTGGCCGGGTCGGTCTCGTAGGGGCCGAGCAGATCGCGCGAGCGGGCCATGGTCGCCGCGTGGTCGTAGCCGGTGCCGCCCTCGGCGGTCAGCAGGTAATACCAGCCGTCGCGGCGGTAGAGATGCGGGCCTTCGGTCAGCTTGTGGTCGGTGCCGCGATAGATGTTGTGCACAGGGCCGGTGAGGCGCTGCTCGTCCACCGAATACTCCTGGCACACAATCCCGCCGAACCGGTCGCCGCCGGTCTGGTTGTGGTCCCAGATCATGTTGAGCAGCCACTTGCGCCCGTCCTCGTCGTGGAACAGCGAGGGATCGAAGCCCGACGAATTGAGGTAGATCGGGTCGGACCACGGCCCGTCCACCGAGGGGGCGGTGACGAGGTAATTGTGGCTGTCCTTCCATGCGCCATCGCGGCGCTTCACGTCGGTGTAGATAAGCCAGAAGAGGCCGTCGGCATGGGTGAGGCAGGGCGCCCAGACCCCGCCGGAGTCGGGATCGCCGCGCATGTCGAGCTGCGACGCGCGCTCCAGCGGGCGCTTGGCCAGTCGCCAGTTGCGCAGGTCGCGCGAGTAGTGGATCTGCACGCCCGGGTACCACTCGAAGGTCGAGGTGGCGATGTAGTAGTCGTCGCCCACCCGCACGATCGACGGGTCGGGGTTGAACCCGGGAAGGATCGGATTCCGGATCTCGGTCATTGAAGTCATCCTTTGACGGCGCCGCCGGTCAGTCCCGCGACGATGTATTTCTGCGCAGCGAGGAAGAAGACGATGGCTGGCACCAGAGTGAGCGTCACGAAGGCCAGGGTGCGGTTCCATTCGGTGACGTATTCACCGCGGAACTGCATCATGCCGAGCGGCCAGGTGAAGACCTCGCGCGAGTTCAGCACGACCAGCGGCAAGAGGAAGTTGTTCCAGCTCTGCACGAAGACGAAGACGCCCACTGTCGCCAGGATCGGTGCCGAGAGTGGCAGTGTGAAGCGCCAGAAGAACCGCACGTATCCGCAGCCGTCGATATAGGCGGCCTCGAAAAGCTCCTTGGGGAGCTGCTCGAAGAAGGTACGGAAGAGCAGGATCGCCAGCGACAGCGAAAAGGCGGTCTGCGGCAGGATCACTGCCCACCATGTGTCGAGCAGCCCCACGTCGCGCACCTTGATGAAAAGCGGCAGGATCGCCGTCGCGAAGGGGAACATCAGCCCCAGCAGCAGGTACGAGAACAGCATCCGCGAGCCGAAGAACTTGATCTGCGCAAAGACGTAGGCTGCGGCCGCCCCGACGATCAGCGTGAGCACCACGGCCACCGAGGAGATCAGCATCGAGTTGCCGAGATACCGCCAGAAGGCCGGGTCGGCGACGATGGAGCCGTAGAACTCCCAGTTCCAGCTTGCCGGCAGGGCGAAGGCGTTGGTGCGGATCTCGGCGTTGCTCTTGAAGCCGCCGAGCACCGTCGCCACCATCGGCGCGAGCACGAAGCTCGCCACCAGGCACAGGAAGGCGACGCGGAGGATGTTGCGAAGCAGGTGGCCGCGGGTCATGCCTTGTCGCCTTTCATGAAGAAGCGCTGGTAGAAGACCGCAACGGTGATCGCCGCGACGAAGAGGATCACCCCGACGGCGCTGCCGAAACCAATGTTCAGGCGTGTCAGGCCGAAGGTATAAAGGTAGGTGACGATCGTGTGGGTCTGGTTGGACGGTCCGCCGTTGGTCAGCGGGATGATGACGTCGAAGACCTGCAGCGCGCCGATGATGGCGAAGAAGGCGCTGACGATGATTGCCGGCTTGATGTGCGGGATTTGCACGTAGCGCACGATCTGCAGCCGCTTGGCGCCCTCGATCCGCCCGGCCTCGATGAGATCCTCGGGGACCGATTGCAGCGCGGCGATGTAGATCATCATGTGAAAGCCGAAGTACTTCCAGACGATCACGGTCATCACCGCGACGAAGGCCCAGTCCCGGTCGGCGAGGATGAAAATGCTGTCCATGCCGAGCGACTGTGCGATCGAGGCGGTTACGCCGTAGTTGCCGTCGAACACGAAGCTCCAGATCAGGCCTGCGGCCACCTCGGCGAGGATGTAGGGCAGGAAGAAGATCAGCCGGAACACGGCGTTGGTCGGCGTTTTGCGAAAGATCAGCAGCGCCAGCACCAGCGCCAGAGGCATCTGGAACAGCAGCGAGACCGCGACGATCTTCACCGTGTTGCCGACCGCCTTGTGAAAGATCGAATGACCCGCGATCCGTTGGTAATTCTCCAGCCCGACGAAGTCGGTTGGCGCGCCGTAGCCGTTCCAGTTGAAGAACGAGTAGTATCCGGACTCGCCGAGCGGCAGGATCACGAAGAGGGTGAAGAGGATCAGCGCAGGAGGCAGCAGGATCAGGACGGCGCTGACGCGACCGTTTCCGAGGCTGCGGCGCAGGCGTTCGGACGCCGGCAATCTCCGGCTGGCGGCGGCAGTGGCCATGCCAGTCTCCGGTATGTCAGGAAGGGTTCGGTTCGGATGCCGCGCGCCGAGAGGGACGGCGCGCGGCGCTCTGGGAGGGGGGCGTCAGCGGAAGCTCCAGGCCTCCTGGACCTGCGCTGCTGCCTCCTCGGGAGTGGTTGCGCCCTGCGCAAGGTCGGCCGAGATGTCGTTGACCGTCGCGCCGACCGAGGCTCCGAGGAACTGGTCGAGGAAGATCTGGTGGTACGAGCTGTCCTCGATGTCCTTGGAGACCTTGGCGTAGAACGGGTTCTCCAGCGCATCGCCCGTTCCCTTGACGATCGGGATGAAGAGCTGCTGGCGCGCGCCCTCGCGCTGGTTCTCGGCGCTGAGCATGAAGGCGAGGAAGTCGACCGCCTCGGGCTCCGCCGAATTCGAAACGGTCCAGCCGTTGATGCCGCCAAGCGTCGCGGCCTCGCCGCCCGCGGCGACCGGATCGGTGACCGCCGGGAAGTTGACGATCGCCAGCTGGTCGTCGGGCAGGCCCTCGCCGCTGGTGGACCGCTCGCGCATCGGCAGGTAATCCCAGTCCCCCATCAGGTAGAAGGCGCCGGCGCCGTCGGCGAACATGCCGCTAGAGGTTTCATAGGTCGTCCCCATGAAGCCGGGCTGGAAGGGCTCGAGCGCGGTCAGCTCCTGGAAGTCCTTGCCCGCGGCAACGAAGGCCTCGTTCTCGAAACCGCCATCATCGCCCGCCATCGCCTGCGAGATGATGTCCTTGCCGCCTTCGCGCAGCGCAAGGTAGCTCCAGTAGAAGTGCAGCGGCCACTTGTCCTGCCCGCCGACGATGATCGGGGTTATGCCCGCCTCCTTCACCGTCTTGACGGCGCCAAGGAAGTCATCCCAGCTCTTGATCGCATCGAGATCGACACCGGCCTTCTCGGTTAGCGCGGTGTTGGTCCAGAACACCACCTCGGTGGCGTAGAGCGGAAGACCATAGAGATTGCCGTCGACCGAATAGGCGGTCAGGCCCGCCTCGGGGATGGTGTCGGCAAAACCTTCGGGAAGCATGTCGCTGATCGGCTTCAGGAAGCCCGCCTCGGCCTGTTCAACCAGGGTTTGCCCACCCCAGCTGTAGAAAATGTCGGGCCGCGCGTTGGACTGCAACAGCGTCGGCAGCTTCGACTTGTAGGCCTCGTTGGCGATATATTCGAAGGTGACGTTTACGCCCTCGTGCTCGGCCTCGAACGCCTTGGCGATCTGTTCGTAATAGGCCTCCTGCTCGGCGTTGGTGGCGACGCGCAGCACGTTGATCTCGGTCTGGGCCATGGCGCCCCCGGCCGACGCGAGCCCGCCCATGAGCGCGGCTATGGCAACGGTATGTCTCATGAAATCCTCCCTTGACTGATCCACCGCGGGTCCTCCACCCGCTATCGGCGAATCCGATTTCCTGACGAACGTACGTCAAGAAATGCTATGACGCAACGTGTCACTTGATGGGACTTCTCAGGGGAGATTGTCGCGCAAGTATATCTCGACGGGGATCGGCTGGACGAACAGCGGCGGAAACTGAGCGTCGAGTAGGCTGCGCAGAAGCTGGATCGCGCCCTGCACCTCGCGGCGGCTGTTCTGGTGCAGGACGGCATCGAAGGTGCCGTCGAGCAGGGCTTCGCGTGAATAGGGTGTAAGCTCGTGCACCACCACCGAGACATCACGTCCGGCCGGGAGGCCGACCAGCGCCTCGGCCACGCCGCGGTTGCCTGCGCCCATGCTGTAGACGCCGATGATCTCCGGATCTGCCGCGAGTTGCGCGCCCAGCTGATCCCGGACCCGGTCCTTGTCGTCCAGCCCCTCGAGCGGCGCGATGAGCGTCTGCTCGGGGAACTCGGTGCGCAGGACCTGCTCGAAGCCGAGGCGCCGCTCGGCATGGTCGCGCACAAGCATCGAGCCGCTGACCATCGCGATCCGGCCGGTGCGGCCGCGGCAGAACCGGCCCAGAAGGCTGCCTGCAGTACGCCCGGCCTGCACGTTGTCGATGCCGACAAAGCCTTGCTTTTCTGCGCCGGGAAGGTCCGATACCAGGGTGACGACGGCCACGCCGCGCGCTCGCAGTTCACGCACGGCGACTCGCACGATGGTGGCATCCGTGGCTACCATGGCAACCCCGTCCACCGTCTCGGGATCAAGGCTTCGCAGCAGCTCGGCCAGCGCGCCCGCGTCGAAGGCCGGGACCTTGCGGGTCTCGATCACCGTGAAGTCGCGCAGCGCCGCAGCGGCCTCTTCCGCCAGGTCCGCCTCGAGCGCGTGCATGAAGCTGTTCTGGCCGTCGGGAAGGATAAAGCACAACCGGTAGCGCCGCTTGCGCGAGAGATTCGCCGCCGCGAGGTTGCGCTCGAACCCAAGGCTGCCGATCGCCTCGAGGACGCGGCTTCGGGTCTTCTCGCGGACGCCGTCGCGGTCGTTCAGAACCCTGTCGACGGTCGAAAGGCTGACGCCTGCGGCTCGGGCCACATCGTGAATTGTCGGGCGTGTCATCGGGGCGGCTCTTCTCCGGCGCGGGAACTAAAAAAGGTACGTACCTCAGGTTTTGAGAGGTTAGCAGGTAGAGAATGCGGAATGAAGGCATTTCCCGGGTTTTGCGGGAGTTTTCTTCCCATCGGCCGGCCCGATGGCGTGCCATTGCCGAGGGTGAACGATGCCAGTGCTGATAGACGTCTATCAAAATTTGATTGACGTAGCGGCGTTTCGATGTGAGCTTGCCCGCAGGGAGGACTGCAATGACCAGACGGCCACCGACTTTGTCGGATGTCGCGCGTCGCGCTGGCGTCAGCTATGCGACCGCAGATCGTGTCGTGAATGGCCGCGCCGGGGTATCCGAAAAGGCCACGCGCAGCGTGCATGCGGCAATCGAGGCCTTGGGGTACGTGCGGAACGTGGCGGCCGCCAATCTCTCGCAGCAGCGCGTCTATCGGTTTGCGATCGTCCTGCCGGCGGGATCCAACGCCTTCTTTCGCCGTGTGCGGGATCTGTTTGCCGAGGCGGCGTCACGGCTTCTGCCAGATCGGATCAGCCTTTCGATCGAAAGCGTGGAGGCCTTCGACGCCGAGGCCCTGACGACGCGTATGGCGGCGCTCGCCGCGGCGCGGGTGGACGGCGTCGCGGTGGTCGCGAGCGATGACCCACAGACGGCGGCCGCCATCGCTGCTCTGCGGGCCCGCGATATCCCGGTATTGACGCTGGTCTCGGACGTGCCCGGTTCGCAGCGAAACGCCTACGTGGGCATCGACAACGTCGTGGCCGGCCGTACCGTCGGCCGGCTGATCCGCATGGCGCATGGCGGCCGCAAGGGCCGGGTGCTGCCGGTGGTCGGTGCGCTGTCGGCGCACGATCACGCCGAGCGCCTGTCGGGCATGCGCGAGGTGATTGGCGGCGCGTTCGAGATTGCCCCCGTGGTTGAGGGCCGCGACCGTTTCGAACTGGTCGAGACGCTGGTCGGCAAGGCGCTGGCTGAAGACCCTGCGATCACCGCGATCTACAGTGCCGGTGCCGGGAATGCGGGGCTGGTTCGGGTCCTCGACGCGCTGCCGCCGGGGTCCGCGCGGCCCTATGCTTTCCTGCACGAGCTGGTGCCGCATTCCCGGCGCGCGCTCGAGGAGGGGCTCATCGACGTCATCATCGACCAGCGCCCCGAGGAAGAGGTGGCACGGGTGATCGAGTATCTGACGCTGCTGGCCGACCGGCGCGAGTTGCTGCGGACCGATCCGATCGTCCCGACGATTTTCGTCCGCGAGAACCTGCCCCAGACGCGGGCGGATGCGTTGGAACAGGCGGGCTGACACGGCCGGTTGCAGTGGGGCGGGGAGGCCCTGCCGCGGGAGGCCGGCAACGTGAAGAACCATTGAAGGCCGCCGTAGTCCGGCGGTGAAAGGGAGGAGACGATGAAGACCATCAAGGGACCGGGCCTGTTTCTGGCGCAATTCGCCGGCGACACCGCGCCGTTCGATTCCTGGGACGGGATCACCAAGTGGGCCGCGGATTGCGGCTACAAGGGCGTGCAGGTGCCGGTCTGGGACGCGCGGCTGGTCGATCTCGACAAACTGGCCAGCTCGCAGACCTATTGCGACGAATGGGCCGGGCAGGCGCGGGACAACGGCGTCGAGGTGACCGATCTGTCGACCCACATCCTCGGCCAGCTCGTCGCCGTTCACCCGGCCTATGACGCCTGGGTCGACGGATTTGCCGCGCCCGAAGTGCAGGGCAAGCCGAAAGAGCGCACCGAATGGGCGGTGGAGCAGGTGAAGAAGGCGCTCACCGCCTCGAAGAACCTTGGCATCGGCCAGCACGTGACCTTCTCGGGCGGGCTCTGCTGGCCCTTCGTGTATCCCTTCCCGCAGCGCCCGCAGGGCATGGTGGACATGGGCTTCGACGAGCTTGCCCGGCGCTGGCGCCCGGTCCTCGATCACGCCGAGGAGTGCGGCGTGGACGTGTGCTACGAGATCCACCCGATGGAGGATCTGCACGACGGCGTCACCTTCGAGATGTTCCTCGACAAGCTGGACGGGCACGCGCGCTGCAACATGCTCTACGATCCGTCGCACTACGTGCTGCAATGCCTCGATTATCTCGACAACATCGACATCTATGCCGAGCGCATCAAGATGTTCCACGTCAAGGATGCCGAGTTCAACCCGACCGGGCGTCAGGGGGTCTACGGAGGCTATCAGCCCTGGGTCGACCGCGCCGGTCGGTTCCGCAGCCTCGGCGACGGGCAGGTCGATTTCAGCGCGATCTTCGCCAAGATGGCGGCGATCGATTTCGACGGCTGGGCCGTGGTCGAATGGGAATGCGCCCTGAAGCATCCCGAGGACGGCGCGCGCGAGGGCGCGCAATTCGTGAAAGATCACATCATCCGCGTCACGCCGCACGCCTTCGACGACTTCGCGGGCGGCGACATCGACGTGGCGACCAACAAGAAACTGCTGGGGATCGGTTGACATGGCACGTATCAGACTGGGCATGGTCGGCGGCGGCAACGACGCCTTCATTGGTGCGGTGCACCGCATCGCCAGCCGCATCGACGGGCATTTCGACCTGGTGGCCGGGGCGCTCTCCTCGACCCCCGAGAAGGCACGCGCCAGCGCCGAGGCGCTGGGACTGGACCCCGCGCGCTCTTACGGCAGCTTCGAGGATATGGCCGAGGCCGAGGCGGCGCGCGAGGATGGCATCGAGGCGGTCAGCATCGTCACACCCAACCACGTGCACTTTCCGGCCGCAAAGGCGTTCCTGTCGCGCGGCATCCACGTGATCTGCGACAAGCCGCTGACCGCGAGTTTCGAGGATGCCGAGGCGATGGAGAAGGCGGTGGCCGAGAGCAAGGCGCTGTTCATCCTCACCCACAACTACACCGGCTATCCGATGGTCCGGCAGGCCCGGCAGATGGTCGCGGACGGTGCGCTTGGCAAGATCCGCATCGTGCAGGTGGAACACCCGCAGGACTGGCTGACCGACGCGGTGGAGACCGAGGGCGTGAAGCAGGCCGAGTGGCGCACCGATCCGGAGCGGTCGGGGGCTGGCGGCTCGATCGGCGACATCGGCACCCATGCCTACAACCTCGCGGGCTTCGTCACCGGGCTGTCGGGGTCCGAGCTGGCAGCCGATCTGCAGAGCTTCGGCGCGGGGCGCAGGCTCGACGACAACGCACATATCCTGCTGCGCTACGAGGGCGGGGCGCGCGGCATGCTCTGGTGCAGCCAGGTCGCGCCGGGCAACGAGAACGGCCTTCGCCTGCGCATCTACGGCGAGAAGGGCGGGCTGGACTGGGCCCAGGAAGATCCCAACTACCTGTGGTTCACCCCCCACGGCGAGCCGACCCGCCGCCTGACCCGCAACGGTCCGGGGGCCTCGGGCGCCTCGACTTCGGTCAGCCGTATCCCGGCGGGTCATCCAGAGGGCTATCTAGAGGGCTTCGCCACCCTCTATACCGAGGCCGCCGAGGCGATCCGGGCAGTGCAGGGCGGCGCGGCGCGCGACGCGGTGATGGGCGTTCTACCGGGGATCGCGGCGGGTCTCGAGGGCATGGCCTTCATCCGCGCCTGCGTCGCCTCGGCGAGCGACAACGCGGCCTGGACCAAGCTGTGAGGAGGATAGCATGAGGACAAGGCCATGAGCCCACCCTCCGTCCTTGCACTTCGGCAGGTGACAAAGAGCTTCGGCCCCGTGGAGGTTCTCCATGGGGTCACGCTCGACCTGCGGGCGGGCGAGGTGCTGGCGCTGATCGGCGAGAATGGCGCGGGCAAGTCGACCACGATGAAGATCCTCGCCGGCATCGAGGCCCCGAGCGCAGGGCAGATCCTGCTGGACGGGCAGGAGGTAACCTTCGGCTCGCTGCACGACGGCGAAGAGGCGGGGATCGTGATGATCCACCAAGAGTTCAACCTCGCCGAGCAACTTACTGTCGAGCAGAACATTTTCCTCGGCCGCGAGTTGCGGAAGGGCTGGCTGCTCGACAAGGCTCGGATGCGCCGCCTCACGCGCGAGTATCTGGCACGCATCAACTGCCACATCGACCCGGACATGCTGGTGTCGAAACTGTCGAACTCGGACAAGCAGATGGTCGAGATCGCCAAGGCGCTCAGCCGCGACGCGCGGGTGCTGGTGATGGACGAGCCCACCGCCGTACTGACCGGGTCCGAGACACGCATTCTGTTTGAGCAGGTGCGGGCGCTGAAAGCGGCGGGCACGGCGATCCTTTTCACCTCGCACAAGCTGGGCGAGGTGGCCGAGATCGCCGACACCGTGACCGTGCTGCGCGACGGCACGTTGGTGCACGACGGACCGGCCCGTGAGATCACCGAGGACGAGATGGCCACCGCAATGGTGGGCCGCGACGTCTCCGACCTCTTCCCCGACAAGCCCGCCGTTGCGCCGGGGGGGTGACGTGCTGCTGCGGGTCGAGGGGCTGGAGGTTCCCGGCCGCGCCAGTGACATCTCGTTCGACCTGCACCGGGGCGAGATCCTCGGTATCGCGGGTCTCATCGGCGCGGGCCGGACCGAGGCGATGGAGGGGCTCTGCGGATTGCGTCCCGCCAGCGCCACGCGCATCGAGATCGGTGGCCGTCCGGCAAGGATCACCCGGCCGGGCGACGCATTGGCGCAGGGACTGTGCTACTTAACCGAGGACCGCAAGTTGCGCGGGTTGCTGCTGGATAAGGGTATGCGGGAAAACCTGACCCTGCAGGCGCTGCACAAGTATGGGCGGGTGCTGATCGACACCGCGGCAGAGGAGCGGGCCCTGGACCGGGCCATCGGCGAGTTCGACATTCGCGCGGGCGCGCGGACCATGCGCGTCGGCAACCTGTCGGGGGGGGAACCAGCAAAAGCTCTTGCTGGCCAAGGTGATGCAGTCGGAACCGGTGATCCTGATCGTCGACGAGCCGACCCGCGGCATCGATATCGGCACAAAGCAGCAGATCTATGCTTTCCTCCGCAAGCTCGCCGCGCAAGGCCATGGAATCGTGGTGATCTCTTCCGAGATGCAGGAGGTCATCGGCCTGTCGGACCGGGTGCTCGTGATGCGCCTCGGTCGGATTGCCGGAGAACTGGCCGGCGCGCGGATCACCGAAGACGCAATCGTCCGGCACGCCATGGGCGTGAGCGCGGGCAGTACGGAAAGGGTGGCATGATGACGACCGAAACTGCGGCAACCAAGCCTCGCAGGGCGCTTCCCTCGATGAGCGTTCTGGGGCCGGTGATCGCGCTTCTCGTGCTGATCGTGGTGGGGACGGCGCTGAACGCCAACTTCCTGAGCGCCGCCAATATCACCAACGTGTTGGCGCGCTCCGCCTTCATCGGCATCATCGCGGTGGGCATGACCTTCGTGATCACCGCCGGGGGGGCTTGATCTGTCGGTGGGATCCATGGCGGCCTTCATCGCGGGGCTGATGATCCTTGTGATGAACGCGGCGCTGCCGGTGCTGGGGGTCGGCATCCCGATTATCCTGCTCGGCATGGCGGTGGCGCTGCTGGCGGGCATCGCGGCGGGGCTGATCAACGGCTTTCTGATCACCACGCTGGGGATCGAGGCCTTTATCGTCACGCTGGGCAGTATGGGCATCTACCGCAGCCTTGTCACCTGGCTGGCGGACGGCGGTACGCTGAGCCTGGATTTCGGGCTGCGCACCTTCTACCGACCGGTCTACTTCGGTGGTCTCTTCGGCATCAGTTGGCCGATCATCGTCTTCGCGCTCACGGTCATCGTCGGCGAGGTGCTGATGAGCCGCGCCCGCTTCGGCCGGCACTGCGCGGCGATCGGCTCGAACGAGAACGTGGCGCATTATTCGAATGTCAACGTCAACCGCACCCGGCTGATGACCTATGCGATGCTCGGGATGCTCGTCGGCGTTGCGACGATCATGTACGTGCCGCGGCTCGGATCCGCCTCGGCCTCGACGGGCGTGCTCTGGGAGCTCGAGGCGATCGCGGCGGTGATCATCGGCGGCACCCTCCTCAAGGGCGGCTTCGGCCGCGTCTGGGGGACGGTGATCGGTGTGCTGATCCTGAGCATGATCGACAACATTCTGAATTTGACCGACCTCGTGTCGCCCTATCTCAACGGCGCGATTCAAGGGGTCATCATCATTCTCGCGGTGATCTTGCAGCGGGAAGCAAAGGCAAAGGGATAACCCTGAGCCTATCTTAGGGAGGAGAGGAAATGTCTTACATGAAGACGCTGCTGGCCGGATGCACGGCGCTTGCGCTGAGCACCGGCGGGGCGCTTGCTCAGGATGGCGAGACCAAGGTGATCGGCGTGTCGATCCCTGCGGCGACCCACGGCTGGGCCGGCGGCATGAACTTCCACGCCCAGCAGACGGTCGAGCGGCTGGAGGAGGTCTATCCGCAGCTCGATTTCGTGCTCGCCACGGCCTCCGATCCGGGCAAGCAGGTCAACGACATCGAGGACATGGTGGCGACGAGGGGCATCGACGCGCTTGTGGTGCTGCCCTTCGAGTCCGACCCGCTGACCCCGCCGGTGCAGGCCGTCGCCGAGAGCGGCGCCTGGGTCACCGTGGTGGACCGCGGGCTGTCGATGGAGGGCATCGAGGATCTCTACGTCGCGGGCGACAACCCCGGATTCGGGCGGGTCTCGGGCGAATACATGGCCTCGCAGATGCCCGAGGGCGGCAAGATCGTCGTGCTGCGCGGCATTCCCACCACAATCGACAACGAGCGGGTCGAGGGCTTCCAGCAGGCGGTCGAGGGCTCGGGCATCGAGATCATCGACATGGAGCACGGCAACTGGAACCGCGACGACAGCTTCAACGTCATGCAGGACTTCCTGTCCAAGCATCCGCAGATCGACGCGGTCTGGGCCTCGGACGACGACATGGCCGTGGGCGTACTGGCGGCGATCGACGCGGCCGGACGCGATGACGTCAAATTCGTGCTCGGCGGAGCCGGCATGAAGGAGATGATCAAGCGCGTGATGGACGGCGATGCGATGATCCCGGCCGATGTGACCTACCCGCCATCGATGATCGCCACGGCGATCGAGCTGACCGCGGTCGGGCTGACTTCGAACGCTCCGGTCTCGGGCACCTTCACCATCGGATCGGTTCTGATCACCTCCGACAACGCCGAGCAGTTCTATTACCCTGACAGCCCCTTCTGAGGGGCTCTTTCCGGGCGGGTCGCTATGCCCGCCCGGATGCAACCGCAGCGCCGCAGACGGCACTTGCGAAATGATCGGACCACTCGACCGGAAAAGCCGCGGGCCCGTGTCACCGGCCTGGCCGGGGGGGCAGACCGCGGCGCAGATCTCGCGCCGAGTTCACGGGAGAGAAGAGAATGGCATACTTGGGTGTCGACCTTGGCACGTCTGGGCTGCGCGCCCTGCTGGTGGACGCGGGTGGCACGCCGCTCGGGGCCGCCGAAAAAGCGTACAGCGCGCAGCACCTGCACTCAGGCTGGTCGGAGCAGCGCCCCTCGGAATGGATCGCCGCGCTCGAGGCCGCGGTCGAGGATCTGCGCAGGGAGCACCCCCAGTTCGCCGGGCTTCGCGGCATCGGCGTAGCCGGGCACATGCACGGCGCGACGCTGCTCGACGCGACGGGCGAGGTGATCCGCCCCTGCATTCTGTGGAACGACACCCGCGCCCATATCGAGGCGGCCGCTCTGGATGCCACGGAAGGCGTGCGCGACATCTCGGGCAACATCGTCTTCCCGGGGTTTACCGCGCCGAAACTCGCCTGGGTGCGCAAGCACGAGCCGGACAACTTCGCCAAGGTTGCCAAGGTGCTGCTGCCGGCGGCCTACATGAACCTCTACCTGACCGGCAGCTACTTCGCCGACATGTCCGACAGCGCCGGCACCTCCTGGCTCGACACCGGGGCGCGGCGCTGGTCGGAGGCGCTGCTCGACGCTGGCGGTATGCGGCGCGACCAGATGCCAGACCTGCTCGAGGGGAGCGAGCCGGGTGGCCAACTGAAGCCCGAGCTGGCGGCGCGCTGGGGTGTCTCCGAACAGGTGGTGGTCGCCGGCGGGGCCGGGGACAACGCCGCCGCGGCCTGCGGGATCGGCGCGATGAATGAAGGTCAAGGCTTTGTTTCCCTTGGCACCTCGGGGGTGCTCCTGGCGGCGCGCGACGGCTATCGCCCCGCGCCCGAGACGGCGCTGCACACCTTTTGCCACGCGGTGCCCGGCAGGTGGTACCAGATGGGGGTGATGCTGTCGGCGACCGACAGCATCAACTGGCTTGCGGGGATCACCGGCGCTGCCCCGAAGGAGCTGACCGCGCCGCTTGGAGAGGAGCTGCGCGCGCCCGGACGGGTCCGCTTCCTGCCGTATCTCTCTGGCGAGCGCACGCCGCACAATGACGCAGAGATCCGCGGGAGCTTCACCGGGCTTGGGGCCGAGACGACGCGCGACGACCTCACCCGTGCCGTCCTCGAAGGCGTGGCCTTCGGGCTGCGAGACAGCCAATCCGCGCTGGCGTCGACAGGTTTGAGGCTGCGACGACTAATGGCGATCGGCGGGGGCACTGGCTCGCGCTACTGGCTGAAGCTGATCGCCACGGCGCTGGACGTGACGCTCGAACTGCCGGGTGGCGGCGAGCTCGGCGCGGCGCTCGGGGCAGCTCGACTGGGCATGGTGGCCTCGGGGGAGCATGCAGTGGACACGGTGATGACGCGGCCTGACATCGTCGGGGAAATCGCGCCGGAGCCAGGGCTGCAGGACGAGTTCGACGCCGCTTATACACGGTTCCGAAATGCGTATGGGGCGATCCGGTCTGTCCAATAGGCACTTCGGAATTAGGTCGGCCATACGCGAGGCCCCTCGCGGAACCGTGGCGGTTAACGGGTTCGGACGAGGAGGTTTGTGAGCGAGGAAACCAGACCAGGGTTCCATGTGGTCTGAAAATGTTGTGCCGCCCATTTTCGGTGCAACCCATAAAGCAACCTTCGAGAGTGCAGAGCCAGGGCGCGCCACATATCGGCGCGCCGCACTCCTGCAGGCTGTTTTCCACATCCGCTGGTAATCTCGTGGTTTGGGACAGGGTCGGGAGCAGCGATACATGCCTTGCCGGTCGGTAGTGCCTGAGCGTGTGGTGTAGGAGCGCCGACCTTCAGAGAGGTCAGGCTCCGATCAGGATGCCATGGCAGGCAGTCTGACTGCGGGAATGGCGGTGACGCGCGCCGGGGGTCAAGGCTCACCTATCGCCCGGAGGTAGCCCATTCGTCTTCGTCGCCAGTATCGCTATGACCCCGGTCCGCTGCTTGGCTGGCGCATTGTCCAGGGCATTGTGCATCCGGTGAATGCGGCTGCGCTTCGGCGGGTGGCGTTGAAGACGCGCTGCGCGGCGGCCCGGAGCCCCTTGTCGTCATCCACTGCCCGGCAGACGATCCGACATCGCCGGAGCTGCCGAGAGGGGCGATCACGAGCCGCACGCCCCGTAGCCCACGGCCAGCCAATGACCGCAGGAACTCGGTCAAGAAGGTTTCGGATGGGCCGGCGGCGACGCCCAGCACCTCGCGCCTGACATCTTTGTCGTCCGCCGCCGCGAATATCAACGCCTTGCCAATCGTGAGGGCATGACCGCCATTGGTCCAAAGAAATGCCCGCCCAATTGGCGGGGGCGCTTGCAGGGCCCACGTCGTCAATACCCTAGGTCGCTGCTCTGCGGCGGAAATCACCTATCGTCGTAAGTAGTTGTCCCCGCTGACCTGCCCCCTGCGGGTCCCTCACACATAGCGATAGTCTGCTGGTTGATGCAGCAGCATCTCGTGAGCATCTCGGAGGCGATGCGCGGCGCCGGGCTGCCGGAGGTAGAGGCGAAAGGCTGGGCGCAGCAAGCATGACCGTCACAAAGGCGGCAGCTCCCGGGCACGTGAGCGCTGTGCGAGGCTCCAATCCAGGGGGACTCAAACGATCGGACACGAGTTCGCCAGCCCCCCTTGAGGCGGGACCCGCCCTGCCTCAAGCTGGCTGCAACTGCCGATAGAGGAGGATACCCCTGATGATCGAGTACGCCCGGACCATCGCGATGGTCGTCACGCTGGTCGTCGTCGGCGCCTGTGCCCGGGGCCCGCAGATGCAACCGCTTTCAAAGGACTTCGTCGAAGGCAGGTTTTCCGCCAGCGAAGCGGCCGTGGGTGCTTGCAGCGCCAAGCTGGCCGCAGAAACCTCTGGCAGGCTGGATGTTGTCGGATCGCAAGCCTCCGGTGCCGGAAGCTCGGTCTATATGCGGATTGGTCCGAGCGGCGCTCCTTGGCGGTGCCATGTGGGGGCTGATGGGAGCAATCCGACCGTCGACTTCATGGGTTACGGCGGGATGAGGTGAATTCAAAGGCGAAACCCAGCGAACTGGTGCTCATGCTCCTCCAGAACAGGGTAGGGCGACTGCAAGGAGCATTGCGCGGTCTGTGGTGAGGCCGGCCTACAGGTATGCTCAGCGCCGCACGCGGATGGTCGTCGTGACCATCTGGTCAGGCCGGAACTGGAGGGCTGCGGATGTTCATCGGCAGGCCTGCGCCTATGGCCCAGCCTCCGGCTCGCGGTCGCGCTCGTTTTTCGCTACCGGTGGGGTCCCGCGCTTACGGCGCTGGCTCTCTGACTTGAAAGACCCATTCATGAAATTTCTGGACCTTGCCATCGTACTCGCTTTCTTCGCGTCCCTGGTGGCGCTGGCCGTAGCCGGTTACTTTGCGCCCCGCTACGCGTTGCCGGGCCTTGGGATCATCTTCGTGGTCTTTGGCGGTGTGGTGCTCTTGATCCGTCGGGCGAACAGGCCAAGTTCAGCGCGTATCGCGGCGATGCGCATCAGGCGCTGAAGCGAAGCCGCGGAAGGTCCCTCTTACCGCAGGTCTTTGTCCTGAAGGGCTGTCCGGAGCACGCGGATCGCAGCCGCTCGACCTGCCGCTCAGGCTGCGCCGAAACCACTGCACCCCGCCGCCGCACGTGGCTCGGGCTGCTCTGGGTCCGGCTGCGTCGAATGAGTTCTGCTGTCGCCTCTCCGAGCGAGATCAGCTCCTCAACAATGCGGTGCACCTGGGTGCGGAAGGGCGACCTCAGGCGCTTGGCTGTAGCCCGCATAGGGGCGCAACTCGTTCATGCGCTGGGGACGAAAACGCCTCCCAGGCTCGGCGATTATCGCCTCGACTCCTTGATCGGGCTGCTGGGGAAGAATGTCGCGACGGCGCCCGAGAACGCCTCGCCTGCGGCAATCCTCACCAGTTCCTCGTCGTCAAGGCCATGCTCCGCCTAGCGGCAGCAGGACATGCAGGGTGCTGTCGAGGAGATCAAACTAAGTCATGTTGACAAATGGCGGATCCAAAGCCTGATCGACGTGATGTCGATGAAGCTCTCCGCAGTCTTGTGGTAACGGGTGGCGACACGACGGGTGTCTTGCACCTTGTTGAAGCACCGATCTAACAGGTGGCGCAGCCTGTCGAGTGAACGGTCCACGCCGATGCGCTTTTTGCGGGATTTGCGCATCGGAATGACCGTTAGGACATCTCGTTTGTTCAAGGCTTCTCAAATGCTGTCAGTATCGCAACCCCTGTCGGCGAGCAGCACGCTGGGCGTTGGTAGGTTGCCGGCCATCACCAGATCGAAGCCGAGGTAGTCGGAGGTCTGGCCGGGCGTGATCTCTGACCTCATGGGCGGCCCTGCGGCATTGACGAGGAGGTGGATCTCGGTCGTGAAGCCACCACGAGAATGGCCAAGACCCTGTCGTCGAGTCCCTCTTTAGCGCCCGCTGCCTGATGATGGGCGCGGACCACGGTGCTGTCGATCATCTGGAGCGCATGAGGCACCGCGCTGCTTTCGTTTAGTGCATCCATGATCTGCTCCCAGAGTCCCGCCAGCGTCCAGCGCCGGAATTGGCGCTAGACGCTCGACCACTTGCAGAACTCTGTCGGCAGCTCGCCCAGGGCGTACCGGTCCGAGCGATCCAGAAAATCCCATCAAGAACAAGACGGTGGTTGGCTGGTTTGCGCCCGTTCGGCGCTCGGACCACCAGGATAAACCGCTCAAAGAATGTCCATTCCTCGTCCGATATCAGATCTCGCGCCAAACCGGTCGCCATCGCAGATACCAGCTTGGATCATGCCCGGCAGCGACTGTGAATCCCTTTTGTCAACACAGCCTGATCGAAGCACCGAGGTGTCCCCCATTTCCCGGACAGGTTTGCGGCGCTGCCAAGCTTGCCTTTTGAACATGCTGCCGCCTGTAGGTCAGCGCCCTGATGGGACTCGACTGGTGTTCTGCCTGCAAGTGCCGAATGCGGGCGCTCGGTGTGGTACAACTCAATCACAGAACACCCACGGGACCGAGGAGCGCGAGGTGCTCTACCCTCCGCACACCTGGGCGGGGCCAGTTGTTCACCTTCACGATGTGATCGCGAAGGCAGGCTGGGCTGCATTTCGCTGTAGCCTGAGCGGTATCTCGTCGGACCGACGGCTGGAGGTTCCCGTCTGGATGTTCGATCGGGCGGCCTGCCAATCCTCGTAAGTCGGGGTGGCGCATCGCAAATTCCAGATTCGAGCGCAACATCGAGCTCCCAACAGGCGACCCCGGGAGATGCCCATGCCACGCCGAACAGAACCACAACAACTCAAGTTGTTCACGCGCCCCAGCGACGCCGATCTGGTCCCGGCGCAGCACTGGCAGACGTTGCCGGAGGAGGCACGGGGAACGCTGCCCGAACTGATAACCCGCCTGATCCTCGACCAAGCCGCCGGCGCTCAGGCGCCTCGCCGGACGGAGGCACGACATAAAGCATAAGAAGATCAGTTCGCACCACGTGGAGCGCAAGGCGATCCTCTACGGGCGACAGTCTGAACCGCCCCGGGTTTGCCGGAGGCTGATTGTCGTTAGTTACGCGGCCATGTCTTCAGTTTCCAGAGCTGCGTAGAAGTTGGCTTCTGCCTCGGCTGGCGGGATATTCCCCATGGGCTCGAGCAGGCGGCGGTTGTTGAACCAGTCGACCCATTCGAGGGTGGCATATTCGACGGCCTCGAAGCTGCGCCATGGGCCGCGACGATGAATGACTTCTGCCTTGTAGAGGCCGTTGATCGTTTCGGCCAAGGCATTGTCATAGCTGTCGCCAACACTGCCGACCGATGGTTCGATGCCGGCTTCGCCCAGCCTTTCGGTGTAGCGAATGGACAGATATTGCGAGCCGCGATCGCTATGATGGACCAGCCCCATGGCCTTTGTCGGCCTTCGGTCATGGACTGCCTGCTCAAGGGCATCCAAGACGAACCCCGTCTGGGCGGACGTGCTCACCCGCCAGCCGACGATCTTGCGCGCATAGGCGTCGATGACGAAAGCGACATATACAAATCCCTTCCAGGTGGCGACATAGGTGAAGTCGCTGACCCAGAGCATGTTGGGCGCCGGGACGCGGAACTCGCGGTTCACCTTGTCCAGAGGACAGGGGGCCTTCTTGTCAGGGATCGTTGTCCGATGCGGTTTGCCGCGGAGCGAGGTATTGTCCGCCATTGGTCCGAGGACAATGGCGAGCGCCCTGGATGTCCATGTCCCGCATGAGCCGTGCCACCGTGCAACGTGCGACAACGAAGCCTTCCCGGAAAAGCTGCCGCCAGACCTTGCGGACGCCGTAGACCTTGTAGTTCTCCTCCCAGACGCGTTCGATCTCGGGCCGCAGGGCGGCATCACGACGGGCACGGTCCGACAACCGGGCCGGATTGGCCCGCTTCGCAAGATGATCATAGTAGGTGGAGGGGGCGATCGGCAGCACCCTGCAGATCGGCTCGATCCCATGCGCATCACGATGCGCCTCAATGAAATCCACCATCACTTCGACCGGCGGTCGAGCTCCGCCATCGCAAAATACGCCGACGCCTTCCGAAGTATCTCGTTGGCCTGACGCAGTTCGCGGTTCTCCCGCTCCAGCGCCTTCATTCTCTCGGCCATCTCGCTGGGAACGCCTGAACGCTTGCCGCTGTCGATCTCAGCCTTTTTTGACCCAGTCGTTCAGCGTGTTCGCCGAGCAGCCGATCTTCGCTGCGATCGACGTGATCGCCTGCCAGCGAGATCCGTGCTGCCCCTCGTTGTCGAGAACCATCCGCACGGCGCGCTCACGCACTTCGGGGGAAAACTTGTTCGTGGTCTTGCTCATGATGCTCCATCCTACTCAAGAGTTGGAGCCTCCGGCAAACCCGGGGCGGTTCAGACCCCCGATCATACTTTTTTTTGAGCAGCCGGTTCTCAAGGGTGGCTTCTGCCAAGGCCTCCTTCAACGCGCTGGCCTCAGCCCGCAGGACCTTCCCTTCCGGGCTGCTCGCCTGGCGCGCCGTGTCACCAGCAAGCCGCTTCTTGCCGGCCTCGAGAAACTCTTTGGACCAACTGTAGTACAAGCTCGTCGCAATCCCCTCCCGCCGACAAAGCTCGGCTATGCTCTCCTCGCCGCGAAGCCCCTCAAGCACGAGGCGGATCTTTTCCTCCGCCGAATGCTGTTTGCGGGTGCGTCGGCGGATGTCCTTCACAACCTTCTCGGCGGAAGGCTTCGGTGTTCTGGGTTTCTGTCTCATCTCCACTCCTTGGTGGTTACGATCAGCCAGAAACCCTCCTTTCCGAAATCAATTCAGATGTCCCATAGGCGCTGACGCCGGACAGATCGGTGTGCGTTGCATCCTTGACGATGAACAGTTCCTTGGGCTCGGCCGCATTGGAATAGGCGGTTTCACTGAAGTAGAGCGAGTGTGCTGCCGAGCCGTGGACGAGCAGCACCGGGCGCGGCGCGATCTCGTCGATGTAGGTGAGCAGCGGCATGTTCATGAACGACAGCGGCGTAGTCAGCGTCCAGGAGCCATTGGAGTTGACCGAACGCGCGTGGAAGCCGCGGTTTTCGTCGGTGTAGTAGGCCGCATATTCCTTCGCGAACTGCGGCGCGTCCTCCGGCAGGTTCTGCAGCGCGGTCGGACCGTAAGCGGCGGTGCCGGCCTCGGCGTCGGCCCAACGCTGCGCATTGAGTGCCTTTCGGCCATCGATGCGCTGCTGCTTCGTGGTGCTGTCGAAGTAGCCCTGCGACATCATGCGGCTGATGTCGTACATGGTGGTGGCGGCAACCGCCTTGATGCGCGGATCGGCTGCGGCCACGTTCAGGCCCATGCCGCCGAAGCCGCAGATCCCGAGGATGCCGATGCGCTCGCGGTCGACGCCTGCCAGCATGCCAAGGAAATCGACGGCGGCGCTGAAATCTTCGGTGTTGATCTCGGGCGAGGCCAGATCGCGGGGCTGGCCACCGCTTTCCCCAGTGTAGGAGGCGTCGAAGGCCAGGGTGACGAAGCCGCGCTCGGCCAGGGTCTGGGCGTGCAGGCCGGAGGATTGCTCCTTCACGGCGCCGAAGGGGCCGCTGACTGCGATGGCCGCGAAGGGGCCTTCGGCCTTGGGCGTGTAGAGATCGCCCGCCAGGGTGATGCCGTAGCGGTTCGTGAAGGTGACCTTCTGGTGGTCGACCTTGTAGCTTTTCGGGAAGGTCTTGTCCCAGTCCTGAGTGAGTTCCATCGTCTGTCCTTTCGAAGTCGGAGCGCTGACAGGCGCGTCGGCGTTGAAGCTCAGGTAGTCCAGCGGGACCGGACACAGATAGACCATTCCGGCGGCATCCTTGCCTGATCCTCCGAAGGTTGGGTGAATTTGTAAAACAGCGAGGTTTGAGCACGGACTTGGCGCCCGGTGTCATGAGACCCGCATGCCGTGAGCCGACAGCTTTGCACTGGGTAGGGGTGCCCGAGAGAACCCTGTCACAAAAGCGAAGGCCGACCATGCATTAGCATTTAACCCGGACCACTCAATGGGGTCAGCTCATGTCCGCTCGTGTGTTCGCCACCGCGTTCATGACGCCATGCGCTGACTCGGCCCTTATTGTTACTGGCAGTATGGGCTCCGCGATGGTGCGCAGGAATCGCCCTGATGGTGTCTGGTCAGCAGTTCGGGCACCAGCGACGGCCAAAGCTGCTCGAGGAACGGATGTCGCGGCCAAAGCGCCTTTGGCACTGAGAAGAGGCGAGTGCGGCGGCCATCTCAGCATGTGAGACGCCGAGATGTCTGACCGCGGCGACCCAGACCGCGTCCTGCAATGCGCTGTCAAACAAGGAAAGCCTAAGACGCGACGGGCCGGGGAGGAGACCTACGGACGCGCGGGCTTTGCGCCGGGCGTTCTCATCGTCTCACGCTTTGGGACTTGGTGGCACTTACCTGTCCACAGCTAGTGCATCGGTGCTACTCCACATCTATCTAAAACTCACCTGCTGTGAGCCGACGGCCTCTCCGCTCTTCTGCGCGGAGCCCTGTATCCAGAGCGTGGGCCCGGTCGCAACGGGGGTTCTCCCTCACGCAAGAATCGCCGTGCTTTGGGTCTTGGCGGGCGTGCGCTTGTCGATGACTTTTGCGTGAGCAGCCTTTCACGCTGCTTGCTGCAACCGCTGACGAAAGCGAAAACCGATCCATCGATCAATCCCACGGACCACGCATGTTGCGATATGTCTTTCTCTGGGCGGCCCTGTCGCTCATGTTCCTGTCGGCGCTCACGCCGCTGCAGGCGCAGACCTCGTCCGGCTGTGCGAGCACGGCTGCGGCCACGGCTGAGGATGTCTGTCTCGCGCCGGGGTTTGTCGCGTCTTCACGTGTTCCGGCCAAGAAAACCTGTCACGCCTGCACCTTCGTGGACCATCCGGCACTTCCTGCCAGCCCCGACGCGACGATGGCGGTTGGCGATACACCGGACGCCATCCACGCGACGGGCCGGGTGATCAGTCCGGATCGCAGGCCGCCGCGCGCCTGATCTCCATTCGCTTTCACGGCATCTTTCGGTGCCCGATATTCTGCGACGCCCGAGGGCGATCGCACCCAATGGAGATATGACATGATGACTTCCAACACCGATCGTCCGGCACTGCTGCTGCCGTTCCTGGCCCCGATATACCGCGTGCTTGCTCCGCTCACCGAACTCTGGCTGCGCGTGATCAGCGGCGTCGCACTGATGGTTCATGGCTGGCCCAAGATCCAGAACCCCACCGGTGCCGCCGACATGGTGTCGGGCCTCGGCTTCGCACCCGGCTGGTTCTGGTCGATCCTGCTCTCGGTGACCGAGTTCACCGGTGGTTTGCTTCTGGCTCTTGGCCTTCTGACCCGCCTCGCCGCAGGCGGCACCACCGTCATCCTGCTGGTGACGGTCTACTTCCACTGGATCGTGCTCGAGCAGGGCTACAAGGGCGCCGAGCTGTCGCTGATCTGGTCGGCGGTGACGCTGACCTTCCTGGCAAAGGGCGGTGGACGCTTCTCGGTCGACCGGCTGGTCGGGCGCGAGCTGTGATGCGGCGGCGCAGTGTGCTGAAGGGGGCGGGCGCTGCGGCGCTCGTCTCCACCCTGCCTCGGGTCGGGGCGGCCGCCAACAGCCTGCCGTTCGAAGCGCCGGTCCACGTGGGGTCTGTCGGGCTGCGGACCCGCGACGCCGAGGCGCTGTCGGCCTGGTACCGCGATGCCGTGGGCCTGCAGGAGATCAGCCGCGAGGACGCGACGATCTGGCTCGGGGCGGGGGAGCAACGGCTGCTCGCGCTCACAGAGCAAAGTGGCCTTTCGCTGGCCGGGCGACGCGAGGCGGGTCTCTTCCACACCGCCTTCCTGCTGCCGTCGCGGCGTGATCTCGCGCAGTGGATCGCCATGGCGATCGACCGGCAGTTGCCGGTCTCCGGCACCGCCGACCACCGGGTGAGTGAGGCGATCTACCTCACCGATCCCGAGGGAAATGGCCTCGAGATCTACGCCGACCGCCCGCAGGACACATGGGAATGGGTTGGCGGCGAGGTGCAGATGGGCACTTATGCCCTCGACGTCGAGGGCATCATGTCCACCCTCGGCCTGCTGCCGCCGCTCTGGCAGGGCGCGCCGCCGGGTACGCGGGTGGGCCACGTGCATCTGAAGGTGGGCGATGCCACTCGGGCGGGGCGCTGGTGGCGCGAGACGCTGGGTTTCGATGCGGTGAGCACCCGCGACGATGCGGTGTTCCTGTCGACCGGGGGCTACCACCACCACGTGGCGGTCAATGAATGGCTGAGCGCGGGTGCGGGGTGGCGGTCCGACCGCGAGACCGGTCTCGACGTCGTCGAGCTGCGCCGCAGCGGTCCTGCGCCGTCGGCGGTCTTCCAAGACGACTGGGGCACCACCATCCGGCTTGTCTGACCAGTTCCGGTGCCGCTGATCTTCGGCGGCACCGATCCATGTGCCGCAAGTGCTCACTTCGTGGAAGTCATCTTCGGGTCCCGCCGCTGGCTGGTGACAAGGAGGTCGGCAAAGGCACTGACCTTTGGCAGCCGGAAGCGCGTCGGCGGGTAAACAATGTAGACACCGCCGTCCTTCGGGCGCCAGTCGGGAAGCAGTCGCACCAGCCGCCCGTCTGCCAGCGCCGGGGCGACAAGAAACTCCGGGAGGACCGAGCAGCCCAGCCCGGCGAGCACGCCGGTCAGCACTGCCGGGGTGGTGGTCATGGTGACCACCGGATCGAAGCGCACCCGCA
>NZ_NTHN02000020.1 GCF_002300555.2 Alloyangia mangrovi
CGTGGCTCGGGCCATGCGCCGGCTCGGAGGTGAAGCTGGTCTCGCCAGCCACCCACGAACCCGCGATCAGGTGCTTGCCGTGCGGGGTGAAGATCGGGGTCGCGCCGTCCATGGGGAAAGGTCCTTTCGGGGGCAGGGGAGGTTTCGGGGTCGCCGGTCGGCGCCCCACGGGTGGATCAGATCAGGCCGTTGGTCTTGAGGAAGACCTGCAGCTTGTCCTGTTGCGCCGGGGTCAGCGGCCAGGCCGAGGGCGGGCGCGTGGCGCCGCAGTCGAGCCCGGTGGCCTGCAGCGCAGCCTTCACGCCGGTCACATTGGTGCCGTTCAGCTCTTCGGCGCGGATGTCTTCGAAGGCCTGCATCTCGCCGATCAGCCGGTTGGCCTCGACGTAGTCCGACGCCTCGAGCGCGGCATGGATCGCCAGCGAGCGCTCGGGCCAGACGTTGATCAGCCCCGAGGTGAAGCCGCGCGCGCCCACCGCGTAGAAGGTCGGTGCCCAGACCTCGGCAAGACCGCCGACCCAGGTGATGGACGGATCGCAGGCGGCCTTGGCGGCGGCGAGCTTCTGTGGGTTCGGGGTGGCCCATTTCACGCCCTTCACCCCCGGCACGGCACAGAGGTCGGCGATCGCGCCGGTGCCGATCGCGTCGTTGCGCAGGTAGAGCATCATCGGCAGCCCGCCCGACGCGTCGGCGATGGCCTTGACGTAGTCGACCGTACCGCGCGGCGCGACGAAGGGGTCGGGCGGCTGGTGGATCATCAGCGCGGTGGCGCCGGCCTCGGCGCTGGCCTTGGCCAAGGCGCAGGCATCGCGGATGCCGCGGCCGATGCCGGCCAGCACTGGCGCGCGGCCGTCGACCATGGCGCAGACCTCGCGGGCCATGACGCAGGCCTCGTCGGTGGTCAGCGCGTAGAACTCGCCGGTGTTGCCATTGACCACGGGCATGTGCAGCCCGGCACCAAGCGCACGGTCGATGATCGGCGAGAGCTTGGCCGGGGCAATCTCGCCCGCCTCGTCATAGGGGGTGACGAGGATGCCGGAAATGCCGGCGAGGGCGGTGTCGAGATCGAGCATGTCGGTCCTTTCTCGGAAACTGTCGGGTTCAGAAAATGTCGGGCTCACCGGCGGCGCGGCCGAAGTCGCGCTCGAGGTAGTCGAAGTCGCAGCCCTTGTCGGCCTGTGTCACGTGGCGCGAGAACATGTAGCCCCAGCCCCGCTCGAAGCGCGGCTCCGGCGGCGTCCATGCGGCCTTGCGGCGGGCGATTTCCTCGTCGTCCACCAGCATGTCGAGGCTGCGGTTCGGCAAGTCGAGCCGCACGATGTCGCCGGTCTTGAGCAGCGCCAGCGGCCCGCCGACAAAGCTCTCGGGGGCCACATGCAGCACGCAGGCGCCGTAGGAGGTGCCCGACATGCGCGCGTCGGAGATCCGCAGCATGTCACGGTGACCCTGCTTGATCAGCGCCTTGGGGATCGGCAGCATGCCCCACTCGGGGAACCCCGGACCGCCGAGCGGCCCGGCGTTGCGCAACACCATGACGTGGTCGGGGGTGACCTCGAGGTTTTCGTCATCCACCGCCGCCTTCATCTCGGGGTAGCTGTCGAAGACCAGCGCCGGCCCCTCGTGCACGTGGTACTTGGGATCGCAGGCGGCGGGCTTGATCACCGCGCCGTCGGGGCAGAGGTTGCCGCGCAGCAGCGCCAGCGAGCCCTCGTGGTAGACCGGGTTCGACAGCGGGCGGATCACGTCGTCATTGTAGACCTCGGCGGTGGCGATCTCTTCGCCGAGCGTGCGGCCGGTGACGGTGACGCAGGAGAGATCGAGCATCTCGTCCATCTGTTTCATCAGCGCGCGCAGGCCCCCGGCGTAGTAGAAGTCCTCCATCAGGTAGTCCTTGCCCGAGGGGCGGACGTTGGCGATCAGCGGGGTGATCCGACCGAGCGCGTCGAGATGGTCGAGCGTCAGGTCGACCCCGGCGCGGCGGGCCATGGCGATGAGGTGGACGACGGCATTGGTCGAGCAGCCGGTGGCCATGGCGACCTTCGCGGCGTTCTGCACCGCGGCGGGGGTGATGATCTGCTCGGGGGTCATGTCCTCCCAGACCATCTCGACCACGCGGCGGCCGCAGTCGGCGCCCATGCGCTGGTGGCCGGAATCCGAGGCGGGGATCGACGAGGCGCCGGTCAGGCTGAGCCCCATGGCATCGGTGATCGCGGTCATCGTCGAGGCGGTGCCCATGGTCATGCAGGTGCCGGCCGAGCGGGCGATGCCACCCTGCAGGCCGAGCCATTCCTCGTCGGTGATATTGCCGGCGCGGCGCTCGTCCCAGTACTTCCAGGCATCCGAACCCGAGCCGAGGATCTTGCCCGCGTAATTGCCACGCAGCATCGGCCCGGCGGGCAGGAAGATGAAGGGCACGCCTGCCGAGATGGCGCCCATGACGAGCCCCGGCGTGGTCTTGTCGCAGCCGCCCATCAGCACCACGCCGTCGAGCGGGTGGGCGCGGATCTGCTCTTCGGTCTCCATCGCCAGCATGTTGCGGTAGAGCATCGAGGTCGGCTTGGTGAAGCTCTCGTCCACCGACAGCGCGGGCATCTCGACCGGCAGGCCGCCCGCCTGCAGCACGCCGCGTTTCACGTCCTTCACGCGCTCGGGGAAATGGCTGTGGCAGGAGTTCAGCTCTGACCAGGTGTTGAGGATGCCGATGATTGGCTTGTCGCGGAAATCCTCCTCGGCATAGCCGAGCTGCATCATCCGCGAGCGATGCCCGAAGCTGCGCAGGTCATCAGGCGCAAACCAGCGCGCGGAGCGCAGCTGTTCCGGTGTCTTGCGGTGCTTGTGCGACATGATTCTCCTCCGTCTCATCGCGGTCTCTTGCTGTGGGTGTATGCGCATACACAATCAAGCGTCAAGCAATTGAAGGTGAATCCTGCGTGAAATCCTCGACTGGAGGAAATCCTTGACAGGAGGCGCGCGGATGTGGTCTTCAACAATGTATGCGCTTACATAGCGTATGGCCACGCAAGTCGGGCGCGAGACAGGAGACCGCCCGGCCACGAGATAGCCGGCCGCAAAGCGGCCCATCGGGAGGAAACGATGAAATTTACCCGCAGAACCCTTCTTGCCGCAGCGTCCGCCGCGGCCATGCTCGCAGCCCCGCTGGCGGCAGAGGCGCAGAACCTGCCGCGCAACATGCGCATGGTGATCGGCTCGAAGTCGACCGGCGGCGACACCTACCAGAACTCGGCCATCGTCGCCGAGGCGCTGTCCGAGAAGCTGGGCATCAACATCAAGGTCGACGCCGTCGGCGCATCCGAGGCCTTCAAGGCGCTCGGCCGCGACAAGCGCGGCACCACCATCATGATCTTCCATGACCAGAGCTACCTCGGCAACCTCTACGGGGTGTCCGGATACGACGATCCCTTCGCCAACTACGCGGTTGGCCCGACCGTGGCGATCAACCCGGGCAACGCCTACCTGGTGCCCGCCGACAGCCCCTATCAGACGATGGAAGACATCCTCGCGGCGGCCGAGGCCGGCACCCGCGTGCGGGTCGCCATCCAGCCGGGCGGCGTGTCGGAGATCGGCTTCTCGGCGCTGAAAAACGCCGCCAAGCTGCGCGCGCCGGGCTCGGAAGAGAACATCGTCGCGGTCAACACCGGCTCGCAGTCCGACAAGAACCAGGCGATGTGGGATGATCTGGCCGACGTGATCAACGGCTCGATCCAGGCCAACGAGCAGTTCACCCAGCTCGACCCCTCGGACGAGAAGGCGATGCGCTTCGTCTGGATCACCGCGCGCCCCGGCACGCTCGAACAGGCTCCCGAGGCGGGAATGGGCGGCACCACCCGCGACGACATGCTCAGCTATGCCAGCCCCGAGACCTCGGTGCCGGTGAGCGACAGCGAGGACTTCACCTTCGACAAGGAATTCTTCTTCCTGTTCAATAAGGACATGGATCCGGAGGTGATCGACGCCATCGACGGCGCGCTGGCCGAGATCTTCGAGGAAGGGCAGATCCAGGAGCGCCAGAAAGCGGCCTTCTTCATCCCCAACTACCTGTCGACCGAGGACGCGCGGGCGCATCTGACCCAGAAGCGCGACACCTACAAGACGGTGATCGAGGACATCGCGTCCGGCTCCTGATAGCCCTGTGACCCAAGGACCGGCCGGGACGCCCTCGGCCGGCGCCGCAGACTTTCGCACCCCATAGGGAGGACCCAATGGGCGACCTGACCCGTGTGACCATCGACTTCGACACGTCGCACCTGATTTTCCCCACGCTCATCGCCATCCTTCTCGGCCTGCTCGGGCTGGCGATCGTGATCCGCGACCGCGCGCGCATCGCCGCCGCTGGCGGCACCTGGTGCCGCACCTGGTCAGCCATGGACAAGCCGCGCTTCCTCGGCGCGCTGGCACTGACGCTGCTCTACTTCTCGCTGATGGTCCCCGTGGGCGACATCTGGCCCAATACCGGCATGGGCTTCCTGCTGTGCTCGATCCCCTACCTGCTCGCGACCGGCCTGCTGTTCATGCACGAGCGCGGGATCCGGCAGGTGCTGCCGCTGCTCATCGTCGCGCTGGTCGGGCCGACCTTCGTGTGGTGGCTCTTCACCTATCCGCTCTTCCTGACCCTGCCCTGAGGAAGCCGTCATGTTCGAGATCATCACTCCTCTTTTCATCTCGCTGATCGTCGGCGGCACGCTGATCGGCATCATCTTCGGCGCCATTCCCGGCATGACCGCGACCATGGCCGTCGCCGTCTGCCTGCCGCTGACCTACTCGCTCGGCCTCGACAACGGGCTGGCGCTGCTGCTCGGGCTTTACGTCGGCGGTATCTCGGGCGGGCTGGTGCCCGCCATCCTGCTTGGCATCCCGGGCACGCCAAGTTCGATCACCACCACATTTGACGGCTATCCCATGGCCCAGAGGGGCGAGGGCGAGAAGGCGCTGCGCATCGGCATCGTCTCGTCGCTGGTCGGCGGTCTCATCTCGCTGCTGGTGCTCGATCTCTTCGCGCCGACGCTGGCGGATTTCGCCATCAAGTTCTCCTACGTCGAGAAATTCCTGATCATCTTCTTCGCGCTCACTGTCATGGCGGCGCTCTCGTCGGACATGCTCTTGGGCATCTTCTCGGGGGTTCTGGGGATCTTCGTCAGCCTGATCGGCACCTATGACATTTCGCGCGGGGGCAATGGTGAACTGCGGCTGGTGCCGCCGGGGACCGAATACTGGTTGGAGAGTGGATTCTCGCTGCTGCCGGTGCTGATCGGCCTCTTCGGCCTCGCGGCGATCCTCGAGCAGGCCGAGATCGGCGTGCCCAAGGGGCACTCGGCGAGCGAGGTCAAGGTCGGTAAGCACACGCGCTTCTCCTTCGGGGTGTTCAAGGGTGAGAGCTTCAACCTGCTGCGCTCCTCGCTGATCGGCACCTTCGTCGGCATCCTGCCCGGCGTCGGCGGCTCGGCGGCCTCGATCATCAGCTACACCAACGCCAAGACCTTCTCGAAGCGCCCGGAGAACTTCGGCAAGGGTGAGCCGGCGGGGATCATCGCCTCGGAGTCGGGCAACAACGGGCTGACCGGCGGCGCGCTGGTGCCGCTGCTGTCGCTCGGCATCCCGGGAGATTCGACGACCGCGCTGCTGATCGGCGCCTTCACCCTCCAGGGCATCCAGGTCGGCCCGCTCTTCATCGGCAACAACCCGGGCACCTGGGACGCGATGATCATCGCCATGCTGATCGCCAATATCGCGATGTTCGCCATGATGTATTTCGCCATCCGCTACTTCGCGCTGGTGGTGACCATCCCCAAGCACATCCTCTTCCCGGTGATCCTGATGATGTGCGTGATCGGCGCCTACACGATCAACTATGGCATCATGTTCGACGTCTGGACGCTGCTGATCTTCGGGGTGCTGGGCTGGCTGTTCACCAAGCTGAGGCTCGAGGTCGCGCCCTTCATCATCGGCTTCATCCTCGGGCCGTCGGCGGAGATCTACTTCATCAAGAGCCTCGAGAGCTTCGGCGACGTGACGATCTTCTTCACCAAGAGCTGGATCGCGGTGATCCTCTGGGTGCTGATCATCGGCTCGGTGGCAGGGGCGGTGCTCATGGCGAAAAAGAACCGGCAGGTCGCGGAAGAGCCCGTCTGAGGCTTGCGCCCGGCACCGGCTGGATCAAAGATGCGCGCGATGAATGACGATCAAGCGAAAAAGCCGCGGGCGGCCCGGAAAGGGCAGGGCCGCGGCGTCACCATGGAGACGGTGGGACGGCTGGCTGGCGTCAGTCAGGTGACGGTGTCGCGCGCGCTGTCGGATCCCTCCAAGGTCTCCCCCGCGACGCTGGCCAAGATCCAGGAGGCGATCGCCCAGACCGGCTTCGTGCCGAACGCGCTGGCCGGGGCGCTGGCTTCCAGCAAGTCGATGCTGATCTCGGCGCTGGTGCCCTCGATCACCAACATTGTCTATTCCTCGATGGTGAAGGCCTTCTCCGAGGAGATGCGCGGGGCAGGTTACCAGATCCTGCTCTCCGAGACGGGCTTCGGCCCCGAGGACGAGGAAAAGCTCATCGCGGCGCACCTGTCGCGGCGGCCAGACGCGATGTTCCTGACCGGCATCCACCACAGCGCGCAGGCGCGCCGGATGCTGCTCGGAGCCGAGATCCCGGTGGCCGAGGTCTGGGACATCACCGACAGCCCCATCGATTTCTGCGTCGGCTTCAATCATGCCGAGACCGGCCGGGCCGCCGCTGAATATGCCCGGCGCAAGGGCTATCCGCAGGCGGGCGTGGTCTCGGCCGGGGACGAGCGCGCCCGGCGGCGCAGCGAGGCCTTTGCCCGCGAGTGGGAGCGCATCGGCGGCGCGCCGGTCGCGAAGATGCTGTTCGATGCGCAAGCTTCGCTGGCCAACGGCCGCGCCGGGCTGCGCGGGCTGCTGGCGCAGGGCTTCACCGGCGGCGTGGTGCATTGCTCGTCGGATCTGCTGGCGCATGGTGTGCTGATCGAGGCGCGGGCCCAGGGGCTCGACGTGCCAGGGCAGATCGCGGTGATCGGCTTCGGCGATCAGGATTTCGCCGCTACGGTCGAGCCCGGCATCACCACGGTGCGGGTCGACATGGCGGCCTTTGGCCGTGCCGCCGCGCAGGCCATGCTGGCACGGCTGCAAGGCGCGGGCGACGGCCCCTCGGTCATCGACCTCGGCTTCGAGATCGTCGAGCGCCAATCGGCGTGACCGGGGCCGCCCGTGGCGCTCAGCCCGCCTCGCTCATCGCAGCTGGGCCGGCTTCGACCGCCTCGGCGCTCATCCACATGGGCTCCCAGATGTGCCCGTCGGGGTCGGCAAAGCTGCGCCCGTACATGAAGCCGTGATCCTGCGCCGGGCAGGGGTCGGCGGTGCCGCCGGCCGCGACAGCGGCCTCGGTGATCGCATCGACCGCCGCCCGGTCCTTGCGGCTGATGCAAAGCAGAACCTGCGCCTCGGTGGCCGGGTCGACCCGGCGTCGGTCGGTGAAGTTGGACCAGAAGCCGTGGGTCAGCAGCATCACCCGGATCTCTTCCGAGAGCACCATGCTGGCGGCAAGCTCATTGCTGAACTTGGCATCCCTGGTGAAGCCGATCGCCTCGTAAAAGGCGACGGACCGGTCCAGGTCGGCCACCGGCAGGTTGATGAAGATCATCTGTGACATCGCGTGTCCTCCCGAGTCGCGTGTTTCCTGTGGACAGGCTACGCCCTAGGAGTTACAAAAAGCAACTATTAAGTCACCTAATGTAACTCAGTTGGCGAAATCCCCCCATGGGCGCTGGTACGGCGATGCCTGCGGCTCCGCCTTCGGGCTCGAGTTGCTTGGGGAACGCTGGGCGCTGCTGGTGGTGCGCGAGCTGATGCTCGGGCCGCGCCGCTTCAGCGATCTCCGCGCCAGCCTGCCGGGGATCAGCGCCAAGGTGCTGACCGAACGTCTTGCCGGGCTTGAAGCGAACGCGGTGATCGCCCGCGAGACCGCCCCCGAGCCCTCGCCGGCGCAGCTTTACGGGCTGACGGACTGGGGCTACGCCGCCGAGCCGGTCCTGCAGGCGCTTGGCCGCTGGGCCGCCGCCTCGCCGATGCACGACCCGACGCTTCCGCTCTCGCCGGTTTCCTTCATGCTCTCGCTGCGGACCATGCTCGATCCGGTCGCGGCGCGGGAAATGGAGGTTGTGGCGGCCTTCGCCATCGGCAGCGCGCGCTTCACCGCCCGGCTTGCGCAGGGCACGATGCCGGTGACGCGTGGGGAGCCCCCGTCGCCCGACCTCTACTTCGAAGCTGCCTCGGCGCCGCAACTTGCCGCAGTTTTCTACGGCGAGACGCCGCCCGAGAAGGCTGGAGTGCGCGCCGAGGGCGATCCGGCGATGATGCGGGCCTTCATCGATCTGTTCACGCTGCCGCGTTAGCGCCCGCCCGGCTGGGTGCTGCGATCGGGCTGCACCTTCGGCTTCCGACGCGGTGTCGCGGTGGATCAAGGGTCGACTTTCCGGGCCATTCCCAAGATACCGGGGCTGCGAAACAAGGACATGACCGATGGATGACTCTGCGCGCCCCGCGACCCAGCTGACCGCCTTCCTCGAGGGGCAGAAATTCGGATGCGTCCTGGCGGATCCGTTCCGGGATCGCCCGGCGGAGAGCCTCGGCGGGGGCGCCTTCGAGGACCTCTGCGCGCTGCCGGTCGCCGAGCACATGGAAGACCGCGCGCATTGCTATCTCTGGGTGCCCAACGCGCTGTTGCCCGAGGGGATGAAGCTGCTGCAATCCTGGGGCTTCAAGTACACCAGCAACATCGTCTGGCAGAAGTCCTCGGATCTGCAGGGCGAAGAAGGGCCGGAGATCTTCACCGATGCCACCGCGCTTCTGCTCTTCGGCATCCGGGGCAAGAACGTGCGGACCTTGGCGCCGGCGCGCAGCACGGTGAACTTCATCCAGCCCGGCGAGGGCGGCGATCCTGCCCTGGCGCTGAAGCCCGACGCGCAATACGGTCTCATCGAGCGCTGCAGCTGGGGGCCGTTCCTCGAACTCTTCGGCCGCGGCAGCCGCGAGGGCTGGACGGTCTGGAGCGCGGACGCGGCCTGAGGCGAGGGGCCTGCCGTCAGCCGCGGCAGGCGGTCCAGATGAGGTCGCGCAGCCAGCGGTGCATCGCCGAGGCATTGGTATGCGCGGCCCAGACCAGCGAGACATCGAAAGCCCCCGGGAAGGGGCAGTCGGTCACCCTGAGATCCTCGAAATTCCCCTCGCCGAGCCGCCGCGGGATGGTGGCCACAAGATCCGAGCCCGAGATCAGCGTGCCCAGGCCGGCGGGGCTCGGCGTCGTGATGGTCGGCAGGAGCCTGTGTCCCGCCGCTTCCAGCTCGCGCAGGTAGGCCGACTGCCAACCCGCGCCGTAGTCGATCAGCACGTGGTTCAGCGACAGGTAGGTGTCGGCGTCGAGCCTCGCCCCGGCGAGCGGATGCGCTGCATCCATCAGGCAGGCGTATTCCTCGGAATAGAGGCGACGCGAATGGAAGCCCGACTCGGCGCGGGCAAAGGGGCCAATCAGCACGTCGGCCTCGCGCCGCAGCAACCGAAGGTGCCCGTCGCCCAGCGAGCTGATCACCTTTACCGTCATCCCCGGTGCGTGCCGCCGGATCGCGCTGACGATGCCGGGGATCATCAGCATGCGCTCGTAGTAGTTGCAGGCGATGGTCACGTTCTGCGTCGCCTGCCCGGGCTCGAAGGCGTCGGGCTGCAGCATCTCGTCGAGCATCCCGAGCATCTGCAGCGACCGGGCAAGGATATCCTCGCAGCGCTCGGTGGCCACCTGTCGCCCGCCCTCGCGCACGAACAGCGGATCTTGGAAGCAGGCGCGCAGCTTGGCGATCGTGTAGCTGACCGCGGATTGGTTGACGTTCAGTTTCTCGGCGGCGGCGGTGAAGGAGCCGAGCTCATGCACCACGCGCAGCAGGTTCAGCGCGGCGAAATCGATGCTGGCCGGGTTCGGCGGGGGCGGCGGCATGGGCTTTCCTTCAACTGCGGATTGAGCATCAAATTATTTGATGGGAGTTAATCATTCCATCGCATTGATCGGCAAGCCCCACTTCTTCTATTCAGCTTCCGGAGGAGAGCTTTGGGAGGAGTTCATGGCACTAGCACCGCTCGACGAGTCGATCACCCTCGATCAACTGAGTTCGGATCCCTATCCGATCTACCGAAGGCTTCGGGCCGAAAGCCCCGTGCTGCGGGTCGCGGCGACCGGCCGCACGCTGCTGACCAAGGCTGCGCTGACCAAGGCGGTGAAGGAAAATCCCGAGCTCTTCAGCAGCGACGATCCGCACACGCCGATGAAGCCGGCCTTCCGGGCGCATACGTTGATGCGCAAGGACGGCCAGGCCCACTTCGTAGAGCGCAAGGCGATCTCCAAGGCGCTGACGCCGAAGATGATCAAGACCGACTGGGGCCCGCTCTACGAGCAGCTGGCCGAAGAGTACGTCGCGCGCCTGCCGCGCGGCGAGACGGTCGATCTCTTCTCCGAGCTCTGCGGGCCGCTGGCGGCGCGCATTCTCGCGCATATCCTCGGCATCCCCGAGGCCAATGACGAGCAGATGCAGCGCTGGTCGCAGGTGCTGATCGACGGGGCCGGAAACTTCGGCTGGAAGCCCGAGCTCTTTGCCGCTTCCGATGCGGCGAATGACGAGATGGATGCGCTGTTTGCCGCGCTCGAGCCCAAGCGCCGCGCCGAGCCGGACGGCTCGGCCTATTCGGTCATGCTCAACGCCGACGACCCGATCCCGATGAGCCAGATCTATTCCAACATCAAGATCGCCATCGGCGGCGGCATCAACGAGCCGCGGGACGCGTTGGCGACCATCGTATACGGGCTGCTGACCAACCCCGACCAACTCGCCGAGGTGCGCGCGCAGGAGGCCTGGGACAAGGCCTTCGAGGAGGGTATCCGCTGGGTCGCGCCGATCCAGGTCAGCTCGCGCCGGGCGCTCGAGGACACCGAGTTGGGTGGCTGCGACATCCTCAAGGGTGACACGGTGATGACCGTCCAGGCCTCGGCCAACCGCGACGAGGAGATCTACGAGGACGGCGAGAATTTCTTCGTCTTCCGTGACAAGAACCCGCATCAGGCATTCGGCAACGGCCCGCACCATTGCGCCGGCGCGCATGTGGCGCGGCGGACGGTGGGCAAGATCATCCTGCCCATGCTGTTCGACCGCTTCCCGAACATGACGCTGCCGGACCCGGAGGCGGTGATCTGGAAGGGCTTCGGCTTCCGCGGCCCGATCAACTTGCCGGTGGTGCTGAACTGAGCCCGGCCAGGCGCAAATCCAGGAGGAGAGACAGATGATCAAGGTGACCTACGTCGCACAAGACGGAACCGCGACCACCATCGAGGCCGAAGAGGGCACCAGCGTCATGCAGGCGGCGGTGTCGAACGACCTCGACGGGATTGTCGGCGAATGCGGCGGTTCGATGATGTGCGCGACCTGCCACTGCTACGTCGACGAGGCCTGGGCAGAGCGCACCGGGGAACGTTCGTCGGACGAGGAGGAGATGCTCGAGGGTGCCGCGGACGAAGTGACCGAACGCTCGCGCCTGTCGTGCCAGATCAGGCTGCAGCCCGGGCTCGACGGGCTGGTGGTGCACCTGCCCGAGGAACAGCTTTGAGCCAGCCGGGGGTCCTGATCCTCGGGGCCGGGCAGGGCGGTCTGCAGGCCGCGATCAGCCTGCGCCAGGCAGGCTACGCCGGGGCGGTGACGCTGGTCGGTGCCGAGCCGGGGCTGCCCTATCAGCGCCCGCCGCTGTCCAAGGCCTACCTGCTCGAGGGCGATGCCGACGCGCTCGCGCTGCGGCCCGAGAGCTTCTTTACCTCGAAGCAGGTGCGCTACCTGCCGCAGACCCGCGCCGAGGAGATCGACCGCACCGCGCGCGAGGTACGGGTGAGCGGGCCGGACGGCGCTCGGCGCCTGCCCTATGAACACCTGATCCTCGCCACCGGGACGCGCAACCTGCGCCCGCCGATCGCGGGGCTGGAGCGCGCGCTGGATCTGCGCACGCTGGCGGATGCGGCGGCGCTGCGCATGGTGCTCGCCTATCCGCAGCGCATCGCGGTCATCGGCGGCGGGTTCATCGGGCTCGAGTTCGCCGCGGTCGCGCGCAAGCTCGGCCATGAGGTCAGCGTGATCGAGGCTGCGCCGCGACTGATGGGTCGCGCGGTCTCTTCGGCCATGTCGGAGCATTTCGCGCGCTGGCACCGGGCGCAGGGCGTGGGCTTGCACCTCGGCCAGCCCGCCATCGCCGTGGATGCCGAAGGCGTGACGCTGGCCGATGGCGCGCATGTGGCGGCGGAGTTCGTGCTGCTGGCCGCCGGGGTGCGCCCCAACAGCGAACTGGCCGAGGCGGCAGGGCTGGTCATCTCCAACGGGGTGATGGTGGACGCGGGGCTGCGCACGTCGGATCCGGCAATCTTCGCGCTCGGTGATGTCGCCTGTTTCCCCGATCCACGCACCGGCGCGCCGGTGCGGCTCGAGAGCGTGCAGGCGGCCACGGATCATGCCCGGCTCATCGCCGCGCGCATTGCCAAGGGAGAGACCGCGGACTACGCCGCGCTGCCCTGGTTCTGGTCGACCAGGGCGATCAGAAATTGCAGATCGCCGGCTACGCCGGTCCGGGGGCGACAGAGGAGGTCGTCTCCGAGGGGGTCGTTGCCCGGTTCGACGCGCGCGGCCTTGCCGCGGTCGAGACCGTCAACAACGCGCGGGTGCACATGAAGGCGCGGCGGTTGCTGGCCTCGGGCGCGGCGGCGGACCTTTCGGTGCTGGAAGAGGTCATCGCCGCCTGAGGGCGGCGGTCACGGTTTGCCGCCTGACCGGCGGCGGGGTGCACCGGCTTTGGACGGGCAGGGCACCTGAAAGACAAAGGTTCAAACGGGAGGAGAACCATGAAGATCGCATCAGTCACCTTGGGAGCGGCCTTTGCCGTCACCCTGGCAGCCACCGCTGGCGCGCAGGAGCTGAAATACGCCAACTGGGCACCGCCGTTCCACACCATCACCGAGGCGCAGATCGAGCCGCTGGCCAAGGCCATCGACGAGGGCACCTCGGGCGCGGTGACCCTGCGCGCCTTCCACGGCGGCGAGCTGGGCGCGGGCCCCGCGGACCAATACGTGCGCATCGTGCAGGGCACGGCGGACATGGGCTGGGGTCTGCCGGGCTACACCTCGTCGCAGTTCCCCAAGACGCTGATCCTCGAACTGCCCGGCGCGCTGCCGCTGGACCAGCCGGGCTATGCCGCGCTCTGGCGCGCCTACGAGGGTGAGCTGAAGTCCGAGTTCCCGATGACCGAGGCCATCGCCCTCTGGGGCGCCGAGCCGAACATCCTGATGATGAAGGACAAGCAGGTCACCAGCCCGGGCGACCTCAAGGGTCTCAAGATCCGCGTCGCAGGCTCGATCGCCGCCGAGGCCATGGAAGCGCTTGGCGCGACACCGGTGCAGCTGCCGATGACGCAGGTCTACAACGGCCTGCAGACCGGGCTGATCGACGGGCTGGTCAGCGGCGCCTCGGTGCTGTCGGACTTCAAGCTCAGCGAGGTCGTCTCGAGCGTCACCACCGGGCCGAACCTCGGGCGGCTGACCTTCTACACGGTGATGAACAAGCCGGTCTACGACGGGCTCTCGGGGGAGGCCAAGGCGGCGCTCGACGCGGTCAAGGGCGAGGCGATCTCCAAGCAGACCGAGGAGGCCTGGGTGGCCACCGCGGCCGAGGCGCTCGACGCCGCGCGGGCCTCGAGCGAGATCACCGTCAACGATCTCGACGCGGCGCAGAGCAAGGCCTTCGACGATGCGCTGGCGCAGGTGACCGACGCCTATGTCGCCGAGGTCGGCGGCGCGGCGGCACTGGCCGCGATGCGGGGCGAGTGATGCGCGCCATGCTGCAAAAGACCGCGGACGGGCTGATCAGCCTGTCCGCGTTTCTCGGCACGCTGGGGCTGCTCTTCGTGGTCGGGGTGATCGTGGTCGACGTGATCGGCCGCAACTTCGGCATGCCGCTCTACGGCGCGCAGGATCTGGTCATCATGACCATGGTGATCATCGTCTTCGGTGGCATGGCGCTTTGCGCACGCGATGACGGGCATATCGTCGTCGACATCTTCGAGCCGCATTTCTCGCCGCGGTTGAACCGGGCGATCGACGTGGGGGCAGGGCTGCTCGGGGCGGTGATCTTCGTGCTCATCGCCTACACGGTCTTCAAGAGCGCGCAGCTGAGCCAGATGCTGAATCTCTCCACCAACCTGCTGCGCCTGCCGACGGCGTGGTTCCAATACGCGCTCTGCGCGCTCTCGCTGGTGGCGGCGCTGGCGCTGATGATGCGGGCGGCCTGCTCGGCGCTGGGGATCCGCCCCGCACCCGCTTCGGGACAGGAGACACCATGAGCCCCGTCCTTGTCGGCAGCACCGGTTTCGTGCTGCTTCTGGTGCTGCTCCTGCTGCGCATCCCGGTGGCCTTTGCCATGTTCACCATCGGCTTTGCCGGCATCTGGCTGCTCAACGGCCTGCAGGCGGCGACGGGCCTTCTGTCGTCGGAGACCTTCGCGCTTGCCTCCAACTCCGAGCTGATCGTGGTGCCGCTGTTCATCCTGATGGGCAATGTGGCGAGCGTGACGGGGATGAGCCGACGGCTCTACGAGGCCGCCTATGCCACCATCGGGCAGGTGCGCGGCGGGCTGGCGGCGGCGACGGTGATCGGCTGCGGCGGATTTGCCGCGCTCTCGGGCTCGTCGGTCGCCTCGGCGCTGACCATGGGCCGCACGGCGCTGGCCGAGATGGACCGCTTCAACTACGACCCGCGCCTGTCGACCGGCGTGGTCGCCGCCGGCGGCACGCTGGGCATTCTGATCCCGCCCTCGACCGGCTTCGTGATCTACGCGATCCTGACCGAACAGAGCATCGGGCGGCTGTTCATGGCGGGCATCCTGCCGGGCATCCTGCTGCTGACGCTCTTCCTGCTGACCGTCCTGCTGCTTTGCACGCTGAAACCGGCGCTGGGGCCAAAGGGGCCGTCCACCACCCTTGCCGAGAAACGCCGGGCCTTCCTCGGCGCGATCCCGATCCTCGTGGTGATCCTGCTGACCATCGGCGGCATCTACACCGGCATCTTCTCGCCCACCGAGGCGGCGGGGGTCGGCGCGGCGCTGGTCATCGGCATCGGCGCGCTGAGCGGCACGCTCGACCTGCGCAGCTTCTGGCAGGCGGCGCAAAGCAGCGTGGTCACCACCGCCTCGGTCATGCTGATCCTGATCGCGGCGCATCTGATCAACCCGTTCATCGCGCTGAGCCACCTGCCGGCCGAGGTGAGCCGGATGCTCGTCTCCTTTGACCTCGGGGCCTATGGCACGCTGGTGCTGATCCTCGCGATCTACCTCGTGCTGGGCTGCTTCCTCGAAGGGCTGGCCATGCTGGTGCTGACCTTGCCGATCTTCATGCCGGTGGTGCTGTCGCTGGGCATCGATCCGATCTGGTTCGGCGTGCTGGTGGTGCTGACGCTCGAGATGGGGCTGATCTCGCCGCCGGTGGGGATCAATGTCTTCATCGTGAAATCGGTGGCCAAGAACGTACCATTGGTCGAGATCTTCTGGGGGGTGATCCCTTTCTGGCTGGCGATGCTGGTGACGCTCGGCCTGCTTGTGGCGATCCCGCAGTTGTCGCTCTGGCTGCCGGGGATGATGTAGGCGCCGCACGGTCGATGCCCCCGCGAGGGAGCATCGACGGCGCCGACCCGCCCCGGGTTGCCCGATCGGGGAGCAGTTCTCCGCCGGTGCGCCGGAGGAGGCCCGCGCACACGGCAAGTTTTCCCTGCATCGGCGTTGATCGTGCTATTCTGGTCTCGTTTTTTTTCGCGCCAGCCTTGGCCGCACACAGTGATCTTTTAGCACCGTGTCAGGAATTTCGGCATCGCGACAAAGGAGAATGGCTCATGGTTGCTGGCCGGCACGATGGCGTGCCGATCCCCGCCGGGCCGACTCGCGGCAGCACGCAGCCCCGGCCCCATTCGTGCGCTCCGCGCCGGCGGCTGGTCTGCCTTGCGCTTGCCATGCTGCTGGGGTCCGTGTCGCTTGCGGCGCAGCCGGTATGGGCGCAGACGCCATCCTCAGAGACGGAGCCGCCGGGGGCGACCGACAGCCAGACCGTGCTGAGGGTCGCGGGCCCGCAGGAGCTGCGCGCCGCGCTGGCGCGGGCGCGTGGGGGTGAGGTCATCGCGCTGGCGCCCGGCGACTACGGCACCCTTGGGCTGCGCGGGGCGGCGGCGTCCTTCGACCGTCCGGTCACGCTCAGGTCCGCCGATCCCGACGACCGGGCCCGCTTCGAGCGGATCGCGCTGCGCGGCGCCCGCAATCTCGTCCTCGAGCAACTCGACTTCCATCACCAGCCCGAGGCGGGCGAGGGCAAACTGATGGCCATGCTGGAGGTGCGCGGCTCCGGCGATGACCCTGCGCGCGGGATCACGGTGCGGGGCTGCCGCTTTGCCGGTGCGCCTGTCGCGGACGGCATCGGGGCCGATCCGCGCGACGCGGTGGCGGTGGCACGGCAGCAGGGGCTCGTCACCGGCAACTACGCGGGTATGGGGATCCGCATGCAGAACGCCGAGGACGTCACGGTGACCGGCAACGAGGTCACCGGTGTCTACCGCGGCTTTTCCCTCGAGAGGGTGGCGGGGCTCGAGGTCTCGGGCAATCTCGTGCACGACGTCCGCTCGGACGGGATGACCTTCGGCCAGCTCGAGCACGCGCGCATCGAGCGCAACATCGTACGGGACCTGCACCCATGGCGCCACGCCGAGGCGGAGCACCGGGGCGATCATCCCGACCTCATGCAGTTCTGGACGACCAATTCCGACGCGGCGACCCGCGACGTGGTCATCCGCGGCAACCTGCTGGTGCAGCGCGCAGTGGGTGAGAACGACAGGGCGCAGGGCATTTTCATGCGAAATTCCAAGGCCGAGGCGGATGATGCGTCGGAGGAGTTCTTCTTCCGGGACTTGGTGATCGAGGACAATGTGATCCTCTCCGCCCATATCAACGCGCTGGTGGTGGGCGAGAGCATCGGGCTTTCCGTGAGCGGCAACCTGCTGCTGCAGGAGCCGGGCGCAGGGCCGGACAAGGTCGCGACGCCGATCCTGTCGATTGCCCGGCGGTCCTCGGGGGTGCGGGTCGGCGACAACCTGCTGCCCGACCTGTCGCGGAACTATGCCACAGTGCAGGGCTACGCTTCCCTGGCCGAGGGCGCGGCGCTCGGCTGGGAGGTGCGCGGCAACAGGTTCACCCGCCGCGATCGGGAGGCTGGCACGGTGCTGTCCGAGGAGGGCGCCATGCTCTTCCGCTATGACCGAACCCTCGCAGAGATCGAGGCCGCGATGGGGCAGCGCCCTGCCGACGGGACAAGCGCGCCGGGGCGCGAGATCGCGCTGCCCAAGACGCCATGTAAGCCGGAAGAAGACCGGGAGGGCGTCGCCCAATGCCTCTGACCGCCCGTCTCTGGCCGCTGCTCGCGGCGCTGGTCCTGCCGTTGCCCGCGCGGGCCGAGGGCTACGTGCTGCAGCCGGGCGACCGCGTCGACATCCGGGTTGCCGGGCTGCCCAATCTCGACCGCGACCTGAGGATCGGCGAGGACGGCACCATCTCGCTGCCGCTGATCGGCCGGGTCACGCTGCGCGGCCAGACGGTCGGCGCCGCCGAGCAGGACGTGGCCCGGCGCTTTGGCGAGGTCGCCTTTCGCCAGCGCAATCTCGACGGGCGCGAGACGCTGTTTCCCATCTCGCCCAGCGAGGTCAGCCTGTCGGTCACCGAGTTTCGCCCGGTCTACGTCTCGGGCGACGTGAAGGCGCCGGGGGCCTTCGCCTTCACGCCCGGGCTGACGGTGCGGCGGGCACTGACGCTCTCGGGCGGGGTCGGCCAGGACCTTGGCTACGCGCGCGACCCGATGGCACAGATTGCGCAAGTGCAGGGCAATATCGATGCCTTCGGGGCCGAGCTGGCGGCGCTCGATGTGCGCGTGCGGCGCTACCAGGCCGAGCTCGATCCCGGCGATGACGCGGCGATCACCGCCGCGCCCGGCACCGAGACCGTCGAAGAGGTCGAGACCCAGCGGCTTGTCGCCGGGGTCGCGGGCACGCAGAGCAAGCGCGCCTACCTGCTTGAGGCGCGCGAGGCGGTCTCCCACCAGATCGGCGTCCTGCGCCAGCAGCTCGACGCCGAGCTCGAGGGCGAGCAGGCCGACCAGCAGGAATACGACCGCATCCGTACCCTGCGCGAGCGCGGCCTCGTCGAGGTCGACCGGGTCACCGAGACCCGGCGCTCCCTGCTCGCGTCGGCCACCCGTCGGCTCGACACCGCCAGCGATCTCGCCGCCGCCGAAAAGGATCTCGCCCGGATCAACTTCGACCTCGGCGATTTCGAAGACGAGGCCCGCCGCGACGCGCTGGAGCTGCTGAGCGATGCGCTGGTGGACCGCGAGACGACACGCGCCCAGCTCACGGCCGCCCGCCAGCAGCTCTTGCTGCTGAGCGCCGACTATGCGGACGCGCTGGAGAAAGGCGTGGTGAGCATCACCCTGCGCCGCGGCGCAGGGGTGGAGGAAGAGACATTCGAGCTTGGCGGCGAAGAGGACATGGCGCTTCTTCCAGGCGATCTCGTCGAAGTGCGGCTCAGCGCTGCCCCCCTGCCCGGCCAGTAGCACGGGCAGGGAGCGCGGGCGGCCGCACCTTGTGACGCCGGGCGGTGCGCGGCGCTTGTGTGTGCGAAAGTTTACTCTGTTTCCCGAGTTCTGACGTGACGTGCGACCCGCGGGCGCCTCGGCCGCCCGCTTCGGTCCCGGAAGAATGAAGTGGCAACAAGCCCGGCGCGCGGCCCGAGGGGGCTGGCGCGCGGGCGCTGGGGAGAGGCAATGAACGCCCTGACTCCGAACTCCGTACCGAGGGTCCGCTCGGCGACGCTCCATCAGGTGATGGCGTCGGACACCTGTGCCGGATGCGGTGCCTGCGCCATTCTGGCGGGCGGCGCCGTGCAGATGGCGATGACCCCGCCCGGCTACCTGCGTCCGGTGCAGCAGGCCGAGCTCTCGCCGCAGCAGGAGCGCGCCATCCGGCTGGTCTGCCCCGGGCGGCATCTGGCGCTCGCGTCAGAGGGGCGCGAGGAGCACCTGCTCTGGGGCCCTTATGTCGCCCTGCGCACCGGCCATGCGACGGATTCGGCGCTCCGCCGCAATGGCTCCTCGGGCGGCGTGCTGTCGGGGCTGCTGGTGCATCTGCTCGAGAGCGGCGCGGTGGACGAGGTGGTGCAGACCGCGGCCTCGCTGGCGGAGCCGACGGGCACGCGTGGGGTGCACAGCACCCACCGTGACGAGGTCTTCGCTGCGGCAGGCTCGCGCTATGCGCCCTCGGCGCCGCTGCTCGAGCTCGAGCGGGCACTTGAGAGTGGTCGCCGGATCGCCTTTGTCGGCAAGCCCTGCGACGTGGCCACCCTGCGCCAGATGGCCAAACTCGACCCGCGGATCGACCGGCAGGTGCGGATCACGCTGTCGTTTTTCTGTGCTGGCATCCCCAGTGCCGCGGGCGCGCGCGAGGTGCTCGGGAAGATGGGGGTCGATCCAAGCCAGCTCGCCGCCTTCCGCTACCGCGGCGATGGCTGGCCGGGGTTCGCCACCGCGACGCAGAAGGATGGCAGCGAGGTGCGGATGAGCTACCGCGACAGCTGGGGCGCGATATTGTCGCGCCACGTGCAGAAGCGCTGCAAGCTTTGCCCGGACGGGATCGGCAGCTTTGCCGATCTCGTCTGCGCCGACGCCTGGCACACCGACGCCGAAGGCTATCCCAGCTTCGAGGAGGGCGAGGGCACCAGCCTCGTGATCGCCCGCACCGAGCTCGGCGCGCGCTGCCTGCAGGAGGCCGAGGCGCAGGGCGCGGTTCGCACGCAGCCCTTCGACATAAGGACGCTCGAGCCGATGCAGCCCGGGCAGGTCCGCAAGCGGCGGTTCCTGCTGGCCCGGCTGATGGCGATGCGGGCGCTGCTGAAATGGGCGCCCAGCTACGACGGCTTCTTCCTCGCCCGGAACGCCCGGCAGGCCGGCTTCAGGCAGAATCTGCGGCAGTTCTCGGGGATGCTCATCCGTGAACTGGGACTGAAATCATGACCCGGGACGCCAAGCCCCCCTGTGCCGCGCGGGCGGCGCGGGAGACCCCTCGGAAATGCCCGTCGCGGCGGGACTGGAGGCAGCGATGACCGACCGTGGAAAGATCGACACCGGGCTGACGCTCTCGGCGCTGGATATCCTGCAGGCGGTGAAGAAGAAGAGCCTGGTCAGCCTGTTCGCCGGGCTCGTCGTGGGCGGGGTCGCATACCTCGTGCTGCTGCCGATGCCGCCGATCTACAGCGCCACCTCCATCGTGTGGTTCGACGAGCGCGAGGAACGGCTGCTGACCTCCGACTCCGCCTTCTCGGCGCTGGCCGACGACACCAAGGTGACATGGGTCAACGAGGTGGCGCCGATCGTGAAGGAGGCGGCGATCATCCAGTCGGTGCCAGTGCTGACGCGGGTGGTGAACGATCTCGACCTGGTGCAGCAGCCCGAGACGCTCCGCTCCAATCGGGTGCTCCTCAAGGAAACGTTGAAGGACCGCATCAAGGCGGTGCTGCCCGCCGCGCTCTTTGCGGGCAATGATGAGGACATTCCCGTCACGCCGTCCGGAGGCACGGCGGCGGACACGCCGCTCGAGGTGATCCAGCAACTCGCGGCGGTGATCAAGACCAACACCAACGAGCTTACCCAGCTCATCTCGATCACCGTCTCCTCGCCCGATCCGCAGGCCGCCGCGCGGATCGCCAACCACCTGCCCGAAGCCTTCCTGCTCGAGCACAATGGCCGGGTCAACGCGGCCAGCGCCGAGATGGTCGGCTGGCTCGAAGCGCAGCTGCAGGGCATCCGGACGCGGATCCAGTCCGAGGAGACCGACCTCAGCAGCAATGCCGTCGCGCTGCGGCAGATGACCCACGATGCGGACGTGGGGCTCTACCGCGACCTGCTCAAGCGCCGCAACGAGGTGCAGCAGTTGCAGAACATCCAGTCGCACCCTATCCGCGTGGTCAGCAGGGCGACCGTGCCGACCGAGCCCGCCGCCGCAGGTCCGGTTCGGTTCGCGCTGGCCGCGCTTGTCGCCACCTTCATCGCCGCGTCGCTCGTTTTCGCGCTGCGCGAGCTGCTGAACAAGAAGCTGCGCTATCCGCGGCAGTTCGACGAGCTCGGGCTGCACGTGCTGGCGGCGGCGCCGGACCGGGGCAGGAGCCGGCCGCTCTTCGACGAGTCGATCCGCCGGTTGCTGTCACTGGTGGTGGTGGACCTGCGCAGGGGCCCTGTGGCGATCGGCTTCACCTCGGGGGCGGCGCAAGAGGGCAAGACGCTGGTCGCCCGGGAGTTCGCACGGGCGGCGGCGCGCAGCGGGCTGCGCACCGTGCTCATCGAGGCGGACCTGAGGCATCCCCAGTCACGCGCCACCGCCGCCCCCGAGCAGCCCGGTCTCGCGGACCTTCTGGCCTCGGGGCGCGGCCCGGACGCCTATTTCGTCGAGGAGCGCGGCGAGGGCGCGCAGCCGCTCTACATCCTGCCGAGCGTCGAGGCCTCGCGGTCCCCGACCGAGATGCTGGCCTCGCTGCACATGACGCAGCTGTTGACCCGGCTGCGCGAGACCTTCGATCTGGTGGTCTGCGACATGCCGCCGGTCTGCATGACCGCCGACGCCGAGGCGCTGGCGCCGCAGCTCGACGGCACCGTGCTGGTGGTGCGCCACGGCCATGCCGGGCTGGCGCGGACGAAGTCCGCCGTGGCGCTGCTCGAGCGGGGCGGGGACCATCTGATCGGGGCCTTCGTCAACGATTGCCCGCCGCAGTTCCTGTCCGAGCTCTACGGGCGCGGGCCGCTCGACTACGGCGTCACCCCGGGGCGCGACGCGGCGCCGGCCGAGGGCGGCGCAGCGCAGGAGGGACGGCGTGTCAACGCGGGATCGAAGATCAAGCTGCTGCCGCTGAACCGGGACATGCGCTCCGATGTCGGTTGAGGCGCTCAAGGGCGGGCCGAGGCGCCGCGCCGAAGGGCGGATGGCCGCGGCCGCCGTGCCTAGGATCCTGCCGCTTTCGGTGAGCCTCTTCCTAGTGTCGCTTTTCGTCGCCTTCCAGATCAGCCTTGGGCCGCTGAAGCTCTCGGCCTCGCGCAGCCTGCTCCTGGTGCTGCTGGTGCCCTTGACGCTGCGGCTGCTGCGCGGCAGGGCGGGGCGGCTGCTGGTCTCCGATGTGGCGATGGTCGCCTTCTGTGTCTGGGTCTTCCTGAGCATGGTGGTGCGCCACGGGCTTGCGGAGGCCATCGAGTTCGGCGGCATCAACACGATCGAGACGCTGGGCGCCTATTTCCTCGGGCGCTGCATGATCCGCGATGCCGAGAGCTTTGCCGCGATGGTCCGGGTGATGTTCGGCATCGTGCTTTTCCTGACGCCCTTTGCCCTGCTCGAAACGGTGACCGGCTACAACCTCCTGCTGCACCTGACAAATGCGATCCTGCCCTCGCAACCCGAGGTGCCGCCGCTGCGCCGGCTCGGTCTCGAGCGGGTGCAGGCGACGCTCGATCACCCGATCCATTTCGGCATCTGCATCGGCGCCTTCGTCGCGCTGACTTTCCGGGTGCTGGGTTACGGCCAGCCAGCCTTGCTGCGCTACGGGCGGGCCGGGCTGGTGGGGGTCGTCGCCTTCCTGTCGCTGTCATCCGGGGCGCTCATCGCGATGGTGCTTCAGGTCGCGCTCTTTGCCTGGGGCGCCATCGCCAAGCCGCTTCGCGACCGCTGGCTGCTGCTGGCGCTCATCGCGGGCGGTCTCGTGGTCTTCGAGCTGTCGACCGGCTTCTTCCTCAACCTCGTCATAAACAAGATTGCCTTCAACCCGGACACGGCCTTCAACCGGGTCCGGATCTTCGGCTTCGCACTCGCGAATATCCGCGCGGCACCGCTGTTCGGCATTGGACTCAACGACTGGGCCAACCTGCCGGGCATGTCCGACAGCATCGACATGTTCTGGATGCTGGTGGCGCTGCGGCACGGCATTCCCGCGGGGCTCCTGATGCTCATTGGCTTTCTCTGGCTGCCACTGACCCTGACGCGCCGCGAGATCATGGACCCGCGGGTGCGGGCCTACCGCGAGAGCTATGTCGTCACGTTCACCGCGCTCTTCCTTGCGCTCTGGACGGTGCACGTCTGGCGCGAGGCCTATGCCCTCGTGATCTTCCTGTTGGGCAGCGGGTCCTGGATGCTCGAGCCCGACTCCCCGACGAGCGACAAGCCCAAGACTATGCCACCCGTGACCTTTTCCCGAAGTTTCCCGTGCTGACCACAATGCCGTCTTCCTCCCGGTCCGCCTGACCCCCATGCTTTCGATTGGAGTGCCCATGTCACACCTCCCCGCAGCCCGGACGGCAGAGGCCATCGCCCAGGACCCACCTCGGCAGGAGGCGGGCAGCGGGCGGACCATGGCGGCTGGTCCAAGGCCGCTGCGCCTGTGGTCCGCCGCCGAAGCAGCACGCCTCGGCCCACCCGAGGTGTCGATCCTCATCGTGAGCTACAACACCCGCGCGCTGACGCTGAAGGCGATCGAGACTCTGCTCGACGCGGGCGGTGACGTTTTGGCCGAGGTCATCGTCTACGACAACGCCTCGCACGACGGCTCGGCCGAGGCGATCCGCGAGAAATTTCCCCGGATCCACACCGTTGCCTCGTCCGAGAACCTCGGCTTCGCCAAGGCCAACAACCTGGCGAGCAGGCTCGCCCACGCCGGGATGCTGCTTCTGCTCAACCCCGACACCGAGACCTATGACAACGCGGTGGCGAACCTGCTGGCCTTTGCCCGCCGCAACCCGCAGGGCGGGATCTACGGCGGCCGGACGGTCTTTCCCGACGGCTCGCTCAACCCGGGCTCCTGCTGCAACCGGATCTCGATCCACAGCCAGCTCTGCCGCGCGCTCTACCTCGACAAGCTCTTCCCACGCAGCGGCTTCTTCAACGCCGAGGCGATCGGCAACTGGAAGCGCGACAGCGAGCGGCGTGTGGATGTCGTCGTCGGCTGCTTCCTGATGATCCCCAAGGCGCTCTGGGACAGGCTGGGCGGCTTCGATCTCAAATACTTCATGTACGGCGAAGAGGCGGACCTGTGCCATCGCGCGCGGGCGCTCGGTTACACGCCCATGGTGACCCCCGAGGCGACGATCATGCACCTTGTCGGCGCCTCCACGAACGTGCGCGCCGAGAAGATCCTCCTCGTCGGGCAGGCCCGTGCTACACTGATCCGCGAGCATTGGGCGCCCTGGAGCGTGCCAATAGGTCTTTTCCTTCTGTGGCTTTGGTCCGCGGTGCGGTTTTTCTTCTACAGGTTGCAGGCCCTGGTTCTGGGCAGGCCGGATCTTCCGGGGCGACTCACCTGGGATCGGGTTTGGCGCGAGCGCAATCTTTGGTTGAAGGGGTATGGGGAAATTCAGGATTAGATAGATTCATTCTTGGGGGCGACGTTTCATGTCGAAGAAGAATGCGATGTCCCGCTTTCGCAGGTTCCTGAGGCTGCTCGGCTCGGTGATCGACCCGCGCGCCTACCTGCACATGGTCAAGGTGATGAATTTCTACAACTACAGCCATGTCACGCCGTTGCGCCGCGTCCACCGGGGCAGGGGGGGTGACCATCTCGCCCACGGCATGGTTCTCCGAGCCGGAGCGGATACGGCTTGGCGACGGCGTGCATGTCAACGGCGGCTGCATTCTCTGGGCCGGGCCCTCGACCGGATCGATCATCGTGGGCGAGAACGCGCTCTTCGGTCCGAACGTCATGGTCACGGCGGCGAGCTACCGGTTCAACGACGGCCAGCCGGTGACCGATCAGGATATGGAAGAGCACGATGTCCTCATCGGGCGCGACGTCTGGCTGGGCAGCGGGGTGACGGTGCTGGCGGGATCAGAGATCGGCGATGGCTGCGTGGTCGGCGCGGGCAGCGTGGTGCGGGGCCGCTTTCCGCCCTTCTCGATCATCGCGGGTGCCCCGGCGCGGGTGGTCGGGCAACGCAGGCCGCCGTGGCCCCAGAAGTTGGCGGATCTGAAGGTCATCGAGGACAGCCCGGAGCCCCGCGTGGCGCCCGACGAAAGGAGCACGGGATGAGCCTGGCCATCAGCCCGGCCGCGGCGGTCATCATCCCCCATTACGACGACCGGGCCCGCCTCGCGCGCTGCCTCGAGGCGCTGGAGCGCAACCCGCGGCCCCTGCCCGTGGAGGTTCTGGTGGTCGACAACGGCTCGAGCGAGAGCCTCGAGGGGCTGGCCGCGCGCCACCCGGAGGTCCGCTTTCTCACAGAGCCCGGGCGCGGCGCGGCCACCGCGCGCAACCGCGGCGTCGCCGAGAGCCGCGCGCCGCGGCTCTTCTTTCTCGATGCCGACTGTGTGCCTGCCGAGGACTGGGTGTCTGTGGCCTTCCGGCGCCTGGAGACGGCGCAGATCGTCGGCGGGGCCGTGCGGATCTTCGACGAAACCCCGCCGCCGCGCAGCGGTGCGCAGGCCTTCGAGTCCGTCTTCGCCTTCCAGCAAGAAGACTACGTTCGGCGCCACGGTTTTGCCGTGACTGCCAACCTGTTGACCTGGCGCGACATCTACGAGGACACCGGACCGCTGATCCATGGGCTCGCCGAGGACAAGGACTGGTGCCATCGCGCGCGCGCCAAGGGCTACCGGATCGACTATGCGCCCGATCTCGTCGTCGCCCACCCCAGCCGCTCCGACTGGCCGGCGCTGCGCAGGAAGTGGTTGCGGCTCACCCGCGAGAGCTATGCCCTTGCCCATCCGGCACCGGGCGGAAGGCTGCCCTGGGTCGCCCGCGCGGCGGTGGTCACGCTTTCGCCCTTCGGACATCTGCCCAAGGTGCTGCTGTCGCCGCGGCTCGGCTCGGCGGCGGAGCGGGGGCGGGCGGCCTCGACCCTGTTCCGGCTGCGCTTCGCCCGCGCCGGCTGGATGCTGCGGCAAGCGATGGGGAGGCCCCTTGATGAAGCTTGAACGGAGAGCGCAGCCGCCTTGCCGCGCGCCTGTCACCGGAGAGCCGCGATGATCCGCAGCGGCCTCTTCATCTTCCTCGGCAACGCGCTCGGCGCGCTGTTCCTCTTCGTGCGCAACGTCTTCCTCGCCAGGCTGCTGCCGCTCGAGGACTACGGCGTGGCGATGACCTTCGCGATCATCGTGGCGGTGCTGGAGCTGGCCTCGAACATGGCTGGCGACCGGATGCTGGTGCAGGCCGAAGACGGCGACGATCCGCGGCTCGAGAACACGATGCACCTGCTCGAGATCGTCCGGGGCATGGGGCTGGCGCTGCTGCTCTTCGTGCTGGCGCCGCCGCTGGCGGACTTCTTCCAGGCTCCGGAGGCGCTGCCGGCTTTCAAGACGCTGGCGCTGGTGCCGATGATCCGCGGCTTCCGGCACCTCGATATCTTCCGCGTGCAGCGGAGGCGGGATTTCCGCGGCATCGTCATGACGCCGCTGCTCGCGCAGCTGATCGCCTGTCTCGCCGTGGTGCCGCTGGCCTACTGGCTGCAGGACCACCGGGCGATGATGCTGTCGATCCTGATCCAGCATGCGCTGATGGTGCTGCTGTCGCACGTCTATGCCGAGCGCCGCTACGGCGCGGTCTTCGACCGGGACCTGGTGCTGCGCATCGTCAGCTTCGGCCTGCCGCTGATGATCAACGGGGCGCTGATGTTCGTGGTGATGAACGGCGATCGGTTGATCGTCGCGAACCGGATGGGGCCAGCCGACCTGGGCTGGTTCAGCGCCGCCTTGACGCTGGCGCTGACCCCGACGCTGATCATCGGCAAGACCCTGCAGACGCTGATGCTGCCGCTGCTCTCGCGGCGGCGAAACGCGGGCGCCGGCTTCCAGGAGGTGGTGCAGGTCTCGCTGCAGCTCTCGCTGCTGGCCGGACTGGCCTTTGCGGTCCTGATGTCCATCATCGGTCCGTGGCTCTTCGTCACCCTTTTCGGCACGAAGTTCGCCGCCGCCGTCGACATTCTGGTGCTGCTCTGCATCGCTCAGGGAATGCGCGTCGCGCGCTCCGGTCCCTCGACCATTGCGGTGGCGACAGGCCAGACCAGCAATCCGATGCTCGCCAGCCTGGTGCGGGTCAGCGTGCTGCCGCTCGCGCTGGCGGCGGCGGTCTGGCTCGAGGCGGATCTGCAGCAGATCGTGCTCATCTCGATCGTCGGCGAGGTCATGTCTTACCTCACCTCGATCGCGTTGGTGCGGCACCGCGTCGGCCTGAGGGCCGGGGTGATGACCTGGCCTCTCGCCCTGGCCGGGGCGAGTTTCGCCCTGCTGGTCCTGATCACCGGGATCTCGCCGATCCCCGCGGATCCGCGCCACATCTTCAGTCTCCGGAGCCTGCTGCTGCTCGTCGCCCTGCTGTGCAGCGCGATGACCATGCAGGACGCGCTGCGCTTCCTGTCGTTGCGGCTGAAGCGGAGCGCCGCCCCAAGCGCAAAGAAGGGCCCTGCGAATGGATAGTGTCCGGGCGGAACGGCCGCTCCTCATCCACATCGGCTACCACAAGACCGGGACGACCTGGTTCCAGCGAAGGCTCTTCGTGCCGGAGAACGGTTATTTCCAGCTCCTCGATCACCAAGAGATTTTCGAAACGCTGGTCAGGCCCTACCCGCTGGCCTTCGACCCCGAAGAGGTCGCCGCGCGCATCGCCGGCCCGCTCGCGCGGTTGCCTGAGGGCTGCGTGCCGATGCTCTCTTCCGAGATCCTGTCGGGCAATCCGTTCTTTGGCGCGCGCGACTGCCTGCTCTGCGCCGAGCGGCTGAAGACCTGTTTCCCGACTGCGCGGATCCTCATCACCATCCGCGAGCAGATTGCCGCCATCGTCTCGACCTACATGCAATATCTGCGTCGCGCGGGGACGCTGTCGCCGCAGGACTTCTACGACGCCCGGGTCGAGCCGGGCTACGGCGCCTTCGACCACAGGCACTTCCAGTACGACCGGCTGGTGGCGGAATACCGGCGGCTCTTCGGGGCGGGCGACGTGCTGGTGGTCACCAACGAGGCGCTGGCGACGGACGCCATGGCCGTGGCGACCGAGGTGGCGACCTTCAGCGGCGCCGCCCTTCCGCGACAGGTCAGCAGCACGCGGGTCGGCGCCAGCGCGCCCGAGGCGGCGGTCGGCGCGCTGCGCCTGGTGAACCGGTTGCGCGGCGGGCCGGCCTCGACGGCGACGCTGGTGGATCTGGGTGCGGCCGGACATTGGCTGCACCGGGGCACCGCGAAACTCTTCCAATTGCCGCCGCTGCGGCGCTACGCGGCGGGCCACCGCCCGGTGCTCGACGCTGCACGCATCCGCTACGCGGGGGCCTTTGCCGAAAGCAACCGGCGCCTGGTTGAAATGATCGGGCCGACGCCGGGCCTGTCGAGCTACGAGGGTGTCTCGATGACCTTGTTGGACGCCGTCTCGGCGCCGGACCCGTCGCGCCAGGGCAGGACGCCCGCGGCCGCCGCGCTGGAGACCCGCCGGTCATGACGCGCATCAGCCCAATGCCGCGGGACCCGAGCAGGGCGCTGGTCATCGGCCTGCTAGGACACACGGTCACCTCGTCGAACCTCGGGATCGGCGCGCTGACCCTTTCCGACATCCGCATTCTCGAGGAGGTGGCAGCGACGCTCGGACGGGATATCCGCTTCGAGCTGACCGCCTGGCACGAGCCGCACCCGGTCTACATCGAGCGACCGAACCTGCGCTATCACCCGCTGTCCCGCGGGTTCATCCTGCGCCCCGAGGGACTGCGGGCGATGGCCCGACGCTGCGATCTGGTGCTCGACATCTGCGGCGGCGACAGCTTCACCGACATCTATGGCCCCAAGCGCTTCGTCATGCAGCTTGCGGCGCAGGCGGCGGTGACCAGCACCGGCACCCCGCTCGGCTTCGCGCCCCAGACCATTGGCCCGTTCAACCGCCCCTGGGTGCGGCGCGGCGCGGGCTGGATCATGCGCCGCGCGGCGTTTGTCTGCGCGCGCGATGCCCTGTCCTCGGACTACGTGCGGAGCCTGAAGGATGACCGCATCACCCTGTTCGAGGCCACGGATGTCGCCTTTCACCTGCCCTACGCGCCGCGCCCCAAGGCGCATGAGGCCGACGGCAAGACCCATGTCGGGATCAACGTCTCGGGCCTGCTTTTCGCGGGCGGCTACACCGGCAAGAACGAGTTCGGACTGAAGATGGACTACCCGACGCTGTTGCGGCGCCTGATCCGGCATTTCTCGGAACGCGGTGACTGCGTCGTGCATCTCATCGGCCATGTGATCATCGACAGCCCCTCGGGCGCCGGAGAGGACGACCAGCGCGCCTGCGAGCAGCTCGGCGTGGAATTCCCGGGGGTGATCGTCGAGCCGCCGTCGCCGGGACCAAGCGAGGCAAAGAGGCTGATCTCGGCCATGGACTATGTTTTCGGCGCGCGGATGCATGCCTGCATCGCCGCCTTTTCCTCGGGCGTGCCGGTGCTGCCGATGGCCTACAGCCGCAAGTTCATCGGGTTGTTCGGCACACTTGGCTACGGGCATGTCGCCGATTGCCGCGCGGCAAGCAGTGCCGAGGTCGAGGCGCAGATCCTCGAGGGATTCGAGGCGCGGGACAAACTTGCCGCGCAGATCGAGGGTGCCAACCAGGAGGCCATGCGCCGCCTCGATCTCTACCGGAGCTTCCTGGCGGGCGTTCTCTCCGCGCAAGCGCCGCGCACCGGCGCCTCGGAGCGTGCGACCAACCGGGATATCCAGCCGTAACGTTTCGGTGATTTTCCCGGGCCGGAGGGCGCGCACCGCAATTGTCCTTCGCCCGCCCACCGAATTGGCCTTTCCCGACAAGGCAATGCGTCCAGCAACCGCCATGAGCGAAATCCCGCAGGTGACACGACCTAGACGTGCAAATTGGCGCGCCATGAATTAATTATAGGGAGTCGGCGCCTCCGGGACCTCCAACAACCTTTCTGCGGCCCGCCGATGTAAATTTCATGCATATACGGTGCTTCGTCAACGTGATGACGAAGGGCAGGAGCCGCGCTCTGCGCAAGGCATATTGCCCGGACCCTGTGAAATGTCGTGTGAAAAATTTCCATAGCGATCTTTGCTTTTCATCCTGGAATCGATGATTTCCGGCGCGTGATCCGCGTCTTAATTGGAAATCCTTTTGGGGGATCCAATATGAAAATTAGAAGATTTGGTATCCCGTTTGACTGGTTGACCCTTCTCCAGAATGGGCCATTGGAGCTCGACCCGGTCTTCGGTGCCCGGGACGGGAGCCTCGGACACAAGTTCTACCGCAAGGCCGGCAAGCGGGTCTTGGACCTGACGTTGGTCTTGCTCTCTGCCCCGGTGACCCTTGTCCTGCTTCTGCCGCTTGCGCTTCTGGTTGCGACGGACCGCAGCAACCCCTTTTTCAGCCAGATCCGGCTTGGGCGGGGAGGGCGGCATTTCCGAATGTGGAAGTTGCGGTCGATGGTGCCGAACGCGGAAGAGCTGCTCCAGGCGCACCTCGCGGCCTGTCCCGAAGCGCGCGAGGAGTGGGAGCGCGACCAGAAATTGAAGCAGGACCCGCGGATCACCAGGCTCGGTCACTTCCTGCGCCGGTCCTCGCTCGACGAGTTGCCGCAGTTCTGGAATGTCTTCCTTGGCGACATGAGCGTGGTCGGCCCGCGTCCGATGCTGGAAACCCAGCGTGCGCTTTACCCCGGCATTGACTATTTCGAGCTTCGGCCCGGCATCACCGGGCTCTGGCAGATCGAGGCGCGCAACCAGAGTTCCTTTGCCGACCGTGCCCGTTTCGACACTGGCTACAACACCGGCCTGTCGCTGAAGACGGACCTGCGCATCATGCTGGCGACGGTCTTCGTTGTCTGTTCCGGCACCGGACACTGAGGAAAAGGTCGTCTCTTTGCCTGAGGTGCCGTGTCGCCCCGGGAAAGGCGCATACGCCGGTCGACGCGGGTGCCGCGCCCTCGCCCCCCCGCGAGCCCTTCGTGGCTAGGTCCGCGATGCCGGCTGCCGGTAGAAGAGCACCATCACGGCGGCGACGAGCGGCCAGACCAGGCAAAGCGCGTAGCCGAGCACCGCGTAGAGCGCGGACCGGTGGCCGTGACGCCTGCGTTCGCGGTGGGTGAGGGTCAGCGCGACGAGGACGGTCACCAGATAAGCCAACAGAAGGATGTTCAGAAAGTTCATCACGGGCTCCAGCCTTGTCGAAATGCCCGGCAACTGCGGGACCGTACTGGCCAAGTGGGGAACTTGCCGTAGCCTAGCATAATATTAAGCACAGTGTCGCAGTGATCGGCGAGAAATTAAGGCTCGCTCGGCAAGAAATGGCGTATCAGGTAAAATGCGAGGATAGTTGCGATACCATTTGGTGCCAAGATTCGAATCTTGGCGCGATGTTCGTGCGAATCTATATGATATATTTGGGCGAATAATTTGGTGTCATTGGATAATGAGTCAGCGCTATCTAGAATGTTACTGTTTGGTTTACACTGCATGCTATGGAGGGCGTACTCGAGGGGTGCGGCATGTAATTGAGGCGCGGCTCTGCAAGAATTTCAAAATTTGCTGAATTGGCAATTTACATGGTGGATCAAAGCGTTCCGAAAATGCAAAAGGCGCGCCGGCGGGGACTCAACCGGCTCGCGCCGCTGCGCAATCTGCTGGTGTCGCTGCGCCGCGCCTATCTCGTGCACGTCTGGAAGATGGATCTTGATCCGAGCTGCCAGTTCTCGCTGTCGGCCAAGTTCGACCGGACCTTTCCGATCGGCGTGCATGTCGGCAGGGACACTTACGTCGCCTTCGAGGCGCGGATCCTGACCCATGACATGACGCGCGGGCTCTACCTGCACACGCGAGTGGGCCGGAATTGCTTTGTCGGCGGGCGGGCGCTGATCCTGCCGGGTGTCGAGATCGGCGACAACAGCGTGGTGGCGGCAGGTGCGGTGGTGACGAAATCCGTCCCCCCCGGGAAGCATCGTCGCGGGCAACCCGGCACAGATCGTCCGCTCGGGAATCGAGGTGGGGCGGTTCGGACGGTTCGCCTCCGCCGACGAGACCGAAAGCCGGCTCGCGGCGGCCGGCGAGACCTGATGTTGCAGTCGGGGCCCGGGAACGCTCTGCTCATGATCCTTCTCACCCTCGGTCTCATTCTGGGCGGCGGCATGGTGCTGGCCTGCTGGGCAGGCGTCGAGCTGCGCTCCGCGCCCCGGCTCGGGGACCGGCCCTTCTCCGTCGCCCTGCCCGAGGGTCGGGCGATCAGGCTCACGATCCTCGGCACCAGTCTGACCGAGGGAGAGCTCTGGCCGGGCGAGGTGGCGGGCCGTGTGGGCGCCTGCATCGGCCATCCCGTGGCACTCACGGTCGTCGCGAAAAGCGGCGCCGGGTCGGATTGGGGGATGACGCAGGTGGCGCGGGTCGCGGCAGAGAAACCCGACCTTCTGCTTGTCGAGTTCGCGATCAACGATGCGGATGTGACCGAGGGGGTGTCGCTCGGGCGCTCGGCGGAGGCGCATGTTGCGCTTATCCATGCGTTGCGAAGCGCCGCGCCTGGTACGGAGATCGCGCTGATGACGATGAGCCCGGCGCAGGGGCTGCGCGGCCTGGTCCGGCCGCGGCTGCGCGCCCACTACCTGCAATATCGGACCCTGGCCAAGGAGATGGGGCTGGGGCTGATCGATCTTTACCCGAGGTGGCTGGCCCTGCCGCCCTCTGCACGCGGCCTATCGAGGGACGGCCTGCATCCTGACCGGGACACGGCGGCACATCTCATTGCCCCGGTGATCACCGAGGCTGTGGCGCAAGCCCTCACAGGGACCGGCTGCAGCGAGGCTCAGCGCAGGTCCTGAATAAAGCTGTGAAGCCGCTCGATCAGCGCCTGATGCGCCGGGCTGGGGGCGCTGTCTTCGCCGGCAGACTCAAGCCCGGCCGCCAACAGGAGCCGTTCGAGCTCGCCCTGTTCGAAGGCGACGTGCACGCCGCGCAGGCCCTTCACGTGGCGGACCGTCGCCATCTGGTGGTCGTTGCGGTGCTCACCGAGCGCGGCGCGCCGGGGAAACAGGATCAGCGGCTTTCCGAAGCGCCGCGCCGAAAGGATCGAGCCGATTCCGGCGTGCGAGACCACGACCCGCGCTTCACCGAAGAGCGCGCTGAACTCCTGCGGTGCGAGCGTCCGGCGCGCGTCGAGATTGGCCCAATGTCCCGTGAGCGAGGCGCCGACCTGGGCGATCACCGGCTCGCCGAGCCGCGGGGCGATCGCGTCCAGTGCATCGATCAGCCGCGGGAAGGGCAGCTGGGTGCCGACGGTTGCGAAGATCACAGGATGGACCCGGCGTATTCGACCTGCGCCTCCCGGGCCACGTGTTCCCACTGGCTTAGCCGCAGGTGCGCGACATGGCGGGCGAGCCGCCCGGAGGTGGACAGGCAGTCGGCGTTGGCGACGCTGTCGATCCACACCCCCTTGGCGCCGACCAGACGCCCGGCGACAAGGGCAATGAGCCCCGGCAGCGCCCCGGTGGTGACAACGACGTCGGGGCGCTCACGCAGCACGATGCGGCAAACCGCGGCAAAGCAGCGGACCGCCGCGCGCGGGGTGCTTTGGCTGCAGTCGGGGATGATCGCGGCGGGCAGGGCGCCGAAATCGTCCGGCAAGCCCTGCAGCGTGGTGAGAAAGAAGACGTTCTCGCCGTCGAAGGCGTGGCGGATCCGCTGAAGCTGTTGCCAATGCCCTCCCGCCGAGGCAACCGCGAGGATCTTTTTCGACAATTCCAATCTCCTTCTCGAAAATGCCGAGCGGCGGCCGGGGCCGGGCGTCGATCTTCTGAAATCTGATACTGGAATGAACAGACCTGGGCGCGGGCAGAGGGAGGCGGTTTGCCTGGGCGCCGGCGCGAGGTCGATCAAGGATACACCAGGACGGCAGTCGACTTAAGCGGTTTCACATGCGGCGCGGCGCTCCGCCGCCGGTCAGACCCGCGCGCCCTTGTGGCGGATGGCGCAGCCAACCAGCCCGGCGAGAAGGCCGATGATCGTCGAGACGCTGTATTCCAGCGTGGTGATCGGCACATGCGCGGAATGGTGCCCGCCGAGAACCAGCGGCGAGAGCACCCCGATCGCGCCGCCGAGGATCATCGCGACGATCCAGTTGCGCGTCGTCATGCCGAGCGCGACACCCAGGATGCCGGGCAGCCCGAGGATGCTGCCCCCGATGGTGCCGAGAAGATCAAGCAGGCTCAGCATGGTCGTGTCTCCCTAGTTTGCTGGCGCGGCGGGCTGTAGCGGCCCGCGCCGGCGCCTTTTGGATCAATCGGCGGAAATGCCCAGGTAGGACTTGATCGAAGCGACATCGACACCGCCCGAGCCGTCCTGCAGCTTGCTCTGCGCGAGGGTCTCGACGACGTGCTGGTACTCCTCGAGATAGCCCGGCGCGAGGTCATGCGCGATGCCCTGGTGGCAGTCGATGCAGGTCATGTTCTCGTCGACCGCGCGCTGGTGGTTCTGTGCGGCCCGGGTCTCCTGGATGGTGAAATCCATGTACTCGAAGGCATGGCAGTTGCGGCATTCGCGGCTGTCGGTGGCCTTCATCTTCTTCCACACCGCCGCGGCCATCTCGAGCCTCCGGTGCTCGTATTTCTCCGAAGTATTTATGGTGCCCATCACCTCGTGGTAGACGTCCTTCACCGCCATGACCTTGGCCTTCATCTTGTACTGCCACTCGTGCGGGACGTGGCAGTCCGAACAGATCGCCCGCACCCCGGAGTGATTGTTGTAATGGACGGTCTGGCGGTACTCGCCGAGGTTGGTCTCCATCGAGTGGCAGGAGGTGCAGAACTCCTCGGTGTTGGTCAGCTCCAGCGACCAGTGGAAGCCGCCCCAGAAGAGGATGCCCCCCCAGAAAGCCCGCGATCAGCAGGAAGCCGGCGCTGAATAGGCCGGTGGGGCTCCAGAAAGCGTCCCAGATGCGCAGCAGGATGTTGCGTCGGCCGGGCTTGTCCCCGTGCATGTTTTTGTCCGGCATGTCGTCTCTCCCGGTTGGGTCGTTGCGTCAGCGCGAGATGCTGGAGGCTTCGAAGTCGTTGCCGACAAGCGCCGGCGCATCCGCCTGCGGAACGTGGCACTGGGTACAGAACCAGCGGGTGCCGGCCACCGTGTCGAGCTGGTTGCCGTTGCGGTCGAGGTAATGGGTCATCGACAGCGTCGGGGCGCCGCGGTCGCCGGCGTTGGTCCAGTCGTGGCAACTCAGGCACTGGTTGGTGCGCAGGTCGATCTGGTACTGGGTCATGGAATGGGGGATCGTCGGCGGCTGCTGGCGATAGTTGCGCACCTCGCGGCCCAGCTGCTGCGGGTAGACCTCGGGCGGCTCGAGCTCCTGGTCGACGGCCGCGCCGCGCAGGGAGTGGATGCCTCCAGTCGTCTGGGCCACGACCAGCCCCGCGACCAGCAGGGGCGAGGCGAAGGCGGCGATCTTCGCGATGACCGTCAGTTTCATGGGCGCTCTCCTTAGTTGTCTCGCAGGGGAAATCCCCTCAGGCGGCGGTTGTCCCGGAGCGTTCCGGCGGTGGCAGGGCTTCGACGTGCTGGTCGAAGCGGTGGGTGAACTCGAAGACGTTGACCGAGCAGACATCGACGCAGCGGCCACAGTTGGTGCAATCGGGCGAGAGGATCAGCGGCGTCTCGCCGTCCTTGCCTCGCAGTGCCGGGGCGATGACGTGGTTCTCGGGGCAGACCGCGAAGCAATCCATGCAGTCGTCGCAGGCGGCGCGCCGCGGTGCGCTGACCCGCAGCAGGCTGTATGTGCCCAGCAGGCCATAGAAGGCGCCGACCGGGCAGAGATGCCCGCACCATCCCCGGCGCGAGACCAGCAGATCGAAGAGGAAGACCAGCGCCACCAGCGCCCAGGCAAAGCCCATGCCGAAGACCAGCCCGCGGTGCAGCATGGTGATCGGGTTGACCACCTCCCAGGCGATGGTGCCGGTCAGCGCCGAGACGATCAGCACCATGGCCAGCAGCCAGAGCCTTGTATGACGCTTGGGCTGCCAGCCCTTCTGCAGGCCGAGCGTCTCGTGCAGCCAATGCGCGGCGTCGGTCACCGGATTGATCGGGCAGACCCAGGAGCAATAGACCCGCCCGCCGATCAGCGCGTAGGCGGCGAGCACGATCAGCGCGCCGATGAGGGCGGTGAGCTCGGGCCAGTGCCCGGCGACAAGGCTCTGCGCCAGCACCAGCGGGTCGGTCAGCGGCAGGACGCCGAAGGTCCGCGAGCCGGCCAGCGTGCCGGCCACCCACCAGAGACCTAACCACGGCCCGAGCAGGAAAAGCCCCAGGAAGAAGGCCTGGGACAGCCGCCGCAGGACGAGGAAACGGTGCGCGGGCCACCACCCCTTGAGGCGGGTCGCCTCCTCGCCGACCGGGAGTTTCATCGTCTCCTTCATTCGCCCGCTCCTGGCAGCGTGAAGCTGGGCTCGAAGCCACCCGGCGCGGCAAGGTTGTCGGTGCCCGGCCCGGGCAGGCGGTCGGGCAGGTCGATCACCCCTTCGACCAGCGGGCCGCCGTGTTCCTCCATTTCCTCCCAGCCCTTGCGGTAGTGCTCGGCCGGCGCGCCGCGCGCGAGGCGCAGCGGCAGCACCTTGATCGCCGCCTCGGGCAGCACGCAGCTCTTCTCGCACTTGCCGCAGCCGGTGCAGTGCTCGGCGTGCACCGTGGGGGCGAAGATTGCGTGATGCCCCGAGCGCTCGTTGTGCGACAGCTCGAGGGTGATCGCCGCGTCGATCACCGGGCAGACCCGGTAGCAGACGTCGCAGCGCAGCCCGAGGAAGTTGAGGCAGTTCTCCTGGTCGACCAGGACGGCGGTGCCCATGCGGGCGTCGTCGATATTGGTGAGCGCCGGGTCGAGCGCGCCGGTGGGGCAGGCGGTGACGCAGGGGATGTCGTCGCACATCTCGCAGGGCACGTCGCGGGCGGTGAAGAAGGGCGTACCGGTGGCGGGGCCGTCGGCGCCCAGCTCCGCAAGTGCCAGCGTGTCATAGGGGCAGTCCCGAACGCAGAGCCCGCAGCGGATGCAGGCACCGAGGAAATCGGTTTCGGGCAGGGCGCCGGGCGGGCGCAGCGCCTCGGCCGGGAGCGCCCGTGCATCCCGCGCCAGCCAGACCAATGCGCCGCCCGCCAGTGCGCAGCCACCCGCCATCCGCGCGGTGTCCATCAGGAACCTGCGGCGTTGCGGCGACAGCGGCGTGGCGGCGGGCATGACGGACCTCCTCTGGCGTCTCCCGTGGCGTGATGCGGGGCCCGGGCGGGACTCAGACGCGCTCGACCTTGCAGGCGCACTTCTTGAAGTCGGTCTGCTTCGAGAGCGGGCAGGTGGCGTCTAGCGTCAGCTTGTTGATCAGCTGCCCCTCGTCGAACCAAGGCACGAAGACCAGTCCCTTGGGCGGCTTGTTGCGACCGCGGGTCTCCAGCCGGCTCAGCATCTCGCCGCGGCGGGTGGAGATACTGATCTCCTGGCCGCGCCGGAGTCCGCGGGCCTCGGCGTCCTCGGGGTGCATGAAGACGACCGCCGCCGGAAAGGCCCGGTGCAGTTCGGGCACCCGCCGGGTCATCGAGCCGGAGTGCCAATGTTCGAGCACGCGCCCGGTGGAGAGCCAGAGATCATATTCCTCGTCGGGCGCCTCCGGCGGGGCCTCGTAGGGCGCGAAGATGATCTTGGCCTTGCCGTCCGGGTAGCCGTAGAAAGAGACCTCGGAGCCCTCGGGCACATAGGGATCGTAGCCCTCGCGGAAGCGGTAGAGCGTCTCCTGGCCATCTACCACGGGCCAGCGGAGCCCGCGCGCCTGGTGGTATTGCTCGAAGGGCGCGAGATCGTGGCCGTGGCCGCGTCCGAACATGGCGTATTCCTCGAACAGGCCTTTCTGGACGTAGAAGCCGAAATGCTCGGCCTCGACATTGTCGAAACCCTCCGCGGTTTCTTCGGTCGGGTATTGGTTCACCTGGCCGTTCTCATAGAGCACCTCGTAGAGGGTCTTGCCGGCCAGCTCGGGTATCTTCGCGACCAGCTCTTCGCCCCAGGCCTCCTCGACGGTGAAGCGCTTGGCGAATTCCATCAGCTGCCACAGGTCCGACTTGGCCTCTCCCGGCGCCATCACCTGTTGGTGCCAGAACTGCGTGCGGCGCTCGGCATTGCCATAGGCACCCTCTTTCTCGACCCACATGGCGGCGGGCAGGATGAGGTCCGCCGACATGGCGGTGACGGTCGGGTAGGCATCCGAAACGGTCACGAAGTTCTGGGAATTGCGATAGCCCGGCCAGCCTTCCTCGTTGATATTGGCGGCGGCCTGCATGTTGTTGTTGCACTGCACCCAGTAGGCGTTGAGCGTGCCGTCCTTCAGCGCGCGGTTCTGCGCCACGGCGTGCAGGCCGGGCTTGTCGGGAATGGTGCCCTCGGGGAGCTTCCAGATCTCCTCGGCATGGGCGCGGTGCTCGGGGTTCGTGACCACCATGTCGGCGGGCAGGCGATGCGAGAAGGTGCCCACCTCGCGCGCGGTGCCGCAGGCCGAGGGCTGGCCGGTCAGCGAGAATGGCGAGTTGCCCGGCTCGGAAATCTTCCCGGTCAGCAGGTGGACGTTGTAGACCAGCCCGTTCACCCAGGACCCGCGCGTGTGCTGGTTGAATCCCATGGTCCAGAGCGACATGACCTTGCGGTCAGGGTCGGCGTATTGCTCGGCCAGACGCTCGAGCTGATGCGCCGGAACGCCGGACATCTCGGCGACCTTCTCCAGCGTGTAGTCCGCGACCGCAGCGGCGTATTCGTCGAAATCGATGGGCGTCAGCTCGCCGGAGTCGGGGTTGGCCGCGGCCTGCTGCAGCGGGTTGGTGTCGCGCAGCCCGTAGCCGATGTCGGTGGCGGTCTTGGTGATGTTGACGTGCTTTTCCAGGAAGTCCCAGTTCACCGCATCGTTCTGGATGATGTAATTGGCGATGTAGTTGAGGATCGCGAGGTCCGTCTGCGGGGTGAAGACCATGCCGTTGTCCGCGAGCTCGAAGCTGCGGTGCTCGAAGGTCGACAGCACGTGCACCTGCGCGCCGGGCTTGGTCAGCCGGGTGTCGGTCAGCCGCGACCAGAGGATCGGGTGCATCTCGGCCATGTTCGAGCCCCAGAGCACGAAGGTGTCGGCCTGCTCGAAGTCGTCGTAGCAGCCCATCGGCTCGTCGATGCCGAAGGCGCGCATGAAGCCGACCACCGCCGAGGCCATGCAGTGCCGGGCGTTGGGGTCGATGTTGTTCGACCGGAAGCCCGCCTTCATCAGCTTGGAGGCAGCATAGCCCTCCCAGACCGTCCATTGCCCCGAGCCGAACATGCCGACCGAGGTCGGCCCATTGGCGGCCAGCGCCGCCTTCCACTTCTCGGCCATGACGTCGAAGGCCTCGTCCCAGCTTACCGGCTCGAACTCGCCGTTCTTGTCGTATTTCCCGCCCGACTTGCGCAGCATCGGCGTGGTCAGCCGGTCGGTGCCGTACATGATCTTGGACAGGAAATAGCCCTTGATGCAGTTGAGGCCGCGGTTCACCGGCGCCTCGGGGTCGCCTTGGGTGGCAACGACGCGGCCTTCCTTGGTGCCCACCAGCACCGAGCAGCCGGTGCCGCAGAACCGGCAAGGGGCCTTGTCCCAGCGGATGTCGGAGTTTCCGGGGGTCTGGGCCAGCGCGGCGGGAGCGAGCGAGATGCCCGCCGCGGCGGCGGTGCTGGCGGCGGCGGTGGCCTTGAGGAAAGTCCTGCGCGAGTCCGAGATGGTCATGGGTCAGGTCTCCGGATGGGGGGCGGCGGGGGATGGGCGGTGCGGGAGTTCTTCGAAATGGTGGTAGTTGATGGTCAGCGAGATCACGCCGCGGATCTGGTGCAGCGACATGATGATGTCCGAGGCAAAGGCCGCGTCGGTGTCCTCGACCACGACCACCAGACGGCCATCCTCGGTTGCTGCATGCACCTCGACGCCTTTGAGTGCTTCCATCTGCGCGCGGGCCGCGGGCAGCGCATCGCGACGGACATGGACAAGGCAGCCGCAGATGTTCATGCCCTGCCCTCCGCGGCGGGTGCGGGCTGCTCGAAGGTCACCGCTCCGGCGGGGCAGGTGGCGGCGCAGTCGCCGCAGCCGGTGCATTGCGCGCTGTCGAGCACCGGCGCGGCCCGGCCGCCGGTCATCAGGCGGAAGCGGATGGCGCGGGGCTCGCAGGCGTCCTCGCAGGAGCGGCAGGAGATGCCGCCCAGAGAGAGGCAACTGTCGGTGATGATGGCGCGCCAGGGCCAGTCGGGCACGGCTTGGGCGCTCAGCGCGCCGGTGTCGCAAGCCTCGGCGCAGGCGCCGCAGAAGGTGCAGGCGCCCTTCGAGAAATCGACGACCGGAGTCGACCGCCCCGCGGGCCCCTCATGGCGGATGATGATCGCTTCGGGACAGGCACTGGCGCAGGCGCCACACCCATTGCAGAGCTGCGAAAACCCGGTCTGCGCGCCGGGAGGTCTCATCAACGGGGCGGCGGGGCGGGACACTTGCCCCCGCAGGAAGTCGCGTCTGCTGTGCTGGGTCGTCATGGACGTCCTGGCCTTCCGATGTCTCCGCGATCAATCCTGCGGATGCTTTATATGAGTCACAGACTGCCACAGGTTGTCCCGACAAGGAAGCTTCGCGCTGTAGGGGCAGGAATATCGCCGGAAATCCGCCTGTGGCGCGGCGGTGCCCGGGTGTGTCGGTCGGAGGCGTCCGGCACCCTCGGCGCGGCTCATGTTCGGAATAGAAAAAGCCGGAGGCTTGTGGCCCCCGGCAGAATGCAGCGCAGCGCGCGTCCTTGCTCAGTCGGCGAAGAGCTCGCGCAGCTTCGCGCCGTGCTCGGGGCTGGTCGCGAGGATCGGCTTCCAGCCGGACTCCTGCGCAAGAGCGCCGAACTCGGTGGCCGCATCGGCGTCGAGGTCGATCATCTCGATCCCCGCCTCGATCTGCTTCGCCTTCTCGGCCTCGGCAAGGTCCTGCACCAGCGAGGAGGAGGATTCGGTTTCGATCATCAGCCCCTCGAGGAAGGCCTGCTGCTCTTCCGACAGCGACTCCCAGGTCTTGAGGCTGAGATAAAGGCCGGTCTCGACCTGGTAGAAGCCGGGGTTCACCCGGGCGCCGGTCTTGTCCTGCCAGCCAAGGTCGAAGACGCCGATCGAGGGCCAGCCGTAGCCGTCGATCACGCCGCGCTCGAGGGCGGTGTAGACCTCGCCCGGGGCGGTCTGCATCGGCGTGGCGCCGAGGTCCTTGAAGAACGCCTGGTACACGGGGACCGAGCGCAGTTTCAGCCCGTCGAGCTTGCCGCCTTCGGGCGCTTCGTTGAGGTAGATGTGGTAGTTGATGCCCTGCGTCAGGCGGCCGAGCCAGTGGATCCGGGCCTTGTCCTCGTGCAACTGGTTCATCAGCGCGTAGCCGCCGTTCTCGCGCAGCTCCGACATCGGGCGGGTGGCGAGGGTCATGGCGACGCCCTCGGGCACGAGGCTGGCGTGGAACACGGCGGTGGTGTTGGCGATGTCGACGATGCCATTGCGCAGCGCGTTGCCGATCTCGAAGGGGGGCATGGCCTCGGGCCCGCCGATCACTTCGATCTTCAGAACGCCTTCACCCTTTGCGTTCACCTTCGAGACGAAGTCCTCGAAGGGCTTGGCGAAGGTCGTGCCGGGCTGGAAGGCGGTGATGGCGCGCAGCGTGGTCTCTGCCGCGGCGAGCGGGCCGCCGAGCGCGAGGGCTGCCACCACGGCCATGCCTGCCGTCTTGAGGGAGCGGATTTTCATTGTTGTTCTCCGGACTGTTGGACTTGGGAAAGGGGCCTGTCAGCGCACCAGCGCGGGCAGGAAAAGCGTGAGCTGCGGCACCATCAGCATCAGGATCAGCACGCCGATCTCGATCAGGATGAAGGGGGCAGCCGCCTTGTAGATGCTGACCAGCGGCACCGAGCGGCTCGCGCCCTGCATGACCATCAGCAGGATGCCGAAAGGCGGGGTCAGCATGCCGAGCTCGATCGCCACCAGCATCATAAGCCCCAGCCAGACGACCTCGATCCCTGCCGCATGGGCGAGCGGCATGAAGATCGGCAGGGTGATCATCATCATCGAGATCTGGTCGATGAAGCAGCCCAGCACGAGCAGGATCAGCAGCATGCAGACGATCAGCGTCATCGGAGTGGGGTCGACCGCGTTGATCAACTGCAGCATCCCCGAGGTGGCGCCGGAGAACGACAGGATCTGCGAGAAGGTTGTCGAGGCGACGATGATGAAGAGGATCGATACCGAGACCTTTGCGGTCTCGGTCATCGCCTTGGTCAGCGCCGCCCAGCTCAGCTTGCGGTAGAGGGCGGTGGCGATGAGCGCGGCAAAGGCACCAAGTCCCGCGGCCTCGGTCGGGGTGGCGATGCCGGCCAGCATGCTGCCGATCACCGCGATGAAGATGCCGAAGAGCGGCAGCACGTCGCGCAGGAAGGGGACGATCCGCTCGGCCAGCGTGTAGGCGCTGGCGCTGGTGTCGCGCGGTGCGCTCTGCGGGCGGAAGTGGCCGGTCAGGATGACGAAGAGCAGGAAGAGCGCGGCCATCAGCAGCCCCGGCACCAGCCCGCCGATCAGCAGCTGGGTGATCGAGATGCCCGAGAGCGAGCCGAGCATGACCGCCAGCGTCGATGGCGGGATCAGCACGGCGATGCCGCCCACCGCCATGACCGGGCCGAGCGCCAGCGTCGTCGAATAGCCCCGGCGCAGCATCTCCTGCGAGAGCGTGCCGCCGAGCAGCGCGGTGTTGGCGATCGACGAACCCGAGAGCGCTGCAAAGGCGGTGCCGCCGACCACCGACACGCAGCCGAGCCGGGCAGGAAGCCGGTGCAGCAGCCGCTCGATCGCCTCGATTGCCTTGTAGGCAAGGCCGCAGTGGAACAGCAGCTCGCCCATCAGCACGAAGAGCGGGATCGGCACGAGCGAGAAGGAATTGACCGACATGGAGGCGTTTCGCACCAGCTGCTCGATGCCCGCGCCGCTGCCGAGGAACAGCCAGGCGCCGATCAGATTGGCGCCGAGGAAGGCGAGGGCGACCGGGGTGCCGATCGCAAAGAGCACCGCCAGCACGCCGCCGAGCAGCGCGATGATCTCGAGCCAGCTCATATCCGGGCCTCCCCGGTGACGATCCGGGTCAGGAACTCGGCCGTGCAAAGGCCGAAGCAGAGCACCATGGGGGTCATGAGGTACCACTCGGGGAAGATGAGGTTCTTGAAGACCAGCGAGCCGAGCGCGTAGCTGTCGAAGGTCACGCGCACCGCGACGACCAGCAGGATCGCCGAGATCACGCCGCCGAAGAGGTTCGAGGCCTTGATCAGCCAGCGGGCCTTCGCCTCGCTGACGGTGCGCAGCAGCACGTCGACGTTCACATGGCCATGATTGTGCAGCACCCAGGGCGCGCCGGTGAAGGTCGAGATGGTCAGCAGGTACTCGGTCAGCTCGTTGAGCCAGGACCAGCGGACGAGGCCGGTGTTCCTCAGGACGACATCGCCCACCACGAGGACGCTCAGGAGGGCAAGCGAGGTGGCGGAGATGCCGCCGCAGAGTTTCATCACCCAGGTCAGGCTTCGTGCCCGTGACATCGCATGCGCTCCTTAGTTCCGGCCATTCGTAAAACATTTACTTTAGACATAAATTAAATGTCAACTTAAGAGGCGTGCGCGTACTGGTGGAAGTTGTGCAAATATCGCAGATTATTAGCCATTTGAGGTGTCGAATGGCGCCCCGTCGCAGCCCTTGTAAAATTCATAGCTAAAATAAAATATTGCTGCCCTCCTCCCCGCGATGACACAAGGGAGCCACCCGGCGCCTCGGGTTGTGCGCCGGGTGATCAGCCGTTGTGAGGTGCGCCCCGCGGCGCGCCGGTCAGGCGCCCGCGGGGGCCGGCGCGGCGTCCTTGAGGCGGAAGCGCTGGATTTTGCCGCTCTCGGTCTTCGGCAGCGCCTCGGTGAAGATCACCGAGCGCGGGTACTTGTAGGGCGCGATGGTTGCCTTCACGAAGTCCTGCAGCGCCTTGGCGGTGGCCGCATCGGCGGGGACGCCCTCGCGCAGCACCACATGGGCCTGAACGATGATGCCGCGGTCGGCGTCGGGGGCGCCGATGACGCCGCATTCGATCACGTCCGGATGCGCCAGCAGCGCCGCTTCCACCTCGGGGCCGGCGATATTGTAACCCGAGGAGACGATCATGTCGTCCGAGCGCGCGGCGAAGTGGAAATAGCCCTCCTCGTCCTGCACGAAAGTGTCGCCGGGAAGATTCCAGCCGCCCTTGACGAACTTGGTCTGCCGGTCGTCGGCGAGGTAGCGGCAGCCCACCGGGCCGCGCACTGCGAGGTGGCCGGGCGTGCCGCGCGGCACCTCGTTCATCTCGTCGTCGACGATCTTCGCCTCGTAGCCGGTCAGCGGCTTGCCGGTGCAGCCGGGCTTGGCGTCGCCGAAGCGGTTGGAGATGTAGATGTGCAGCATCTCGGTGCCGCCGATGCCGTCGAGGATCGGCTTGCCGGTCTTCTGCTCCCAGGCCTCGAACACCGGCGCAGGCAGGGTCTCGCCCGCCGAGACGGCGCAGCGCAGGCTCGACAGGTCCGCACCCTCGTCCATCGCCAGCATCATGGCGCGGTACGCGGTGGGGGCGGTGAAGCAGATGGTGGCGCGGTGCTGCTCGATGATGCGGATGAGATCGGGCGGTGCGGCCTTCTCCAGCAGCACGGCGCTGGCGCCGAAGCGCAGCGGGAAGATCGCCAGCCCGCCGAGGCCGAAGGTGAAGGCCAGCGGCGGCGAGCCGACGAAGATGTCCTCGGGCTGCACCTCCAGCACCTCGCGGGCGTAGCCGTCGGCGATCATCAGCAGGTCGCGGTGGAAATGCATGGTCGCCTTGGGCACCCCTGTCGAGCCCGAGGTGAAGCCGAGCAGCGCCACGTCATCGCGCCCGGTCTCGACCCAGCAGGGCCCCGAGGGCTTGGCGGCGGCGGCGCGGTCGAGCTCGGCCTCAAGCCCGGAGCTGCCGTCAAAGCCGACGATGCGTTTCAGGAACTGGCTCTCGGGCAGGCAGGCCTCCAGCTCGTCGAGCATCCGCGTGTCGCAGAGCGCCAGCGAGACCTCTGCCTTGTCGAGGTGCTGCATCAGCTCCTTCTTGCGCAGCAGCGGCATGGTGTTGACCACCACCGCGCCGGCCTTGGTGGCGCCAAGCCAGCAGGCGACGAGCGCGGGGGTGTTGGCGCTGCGGATCAGGATGCGGTTGCCGGGCTTCACGCCGTAGTCCTCGATCAGGACGCGGGCGATGCGGCTGGTCCAGTCGGCAAGCTCGGCATAGGTGCGGCTGCGGCCCTGGCCGACCAATGCGACACGGTCCCCGAAGCCCCTCTCGACCATCCGATCGGTCAGCTCGACCGCGGCGTTGATGTGGTCGGGATAGGGGAAATTCTCCAGCAGGAAGACCGGTTGGAGCTCGGCCGCCGGAAGATTGTCGCGGCTGAAGCTGTCGGTGTGAGCGCTGGGGCCAAGCATGAAGTCCTCCTGGGTGCCGGTCTTGGACCCATCACGCTACGGGCGCGATTTTATTTCAAGTATAAAGTTTAATCCTGGATCAGAATTTTTCGTACCGGGCAAAATCATTCTAATTTTGCGCCATAATGTTGGGGTCTTAGGCAAGTCGCGCGAAGCAGACGCTGGGTAAACTGCTTCACGCATCAATTTTTCAAGCCGCGATCCCGTCGACCTCAGCTCAACCAGTCGGGGTCGAGCTCGGGCAGGGGGATCGCCGTGAGCAGCGTTCGGGTGACGTCCGAGGCCGGAGCGCGGAAGACCGCATCGACCGAGCCCTGTTCGACGATCTCGCCACGGTTGAGCACGATCACGCGGTCGCAGAGGTGGCGGATCACCGAGAGGTCATGGCTGATGAAGGCAATGGTCAGCCCCATCTCGCGGGCAAGCTGCTTGAGCAGCAAGAGCACCTGCGCCTGACTCGAGACGTCGAGCCCCGAGACGATCTCGTCGGCAAGAATGAACCGCGGCTTCAGCGCGATGGCCCGAGCGATGCCGACCCGCTGGCGCTGGCCGCCCGACAGCTCGTGCGGGTAGCGCTCGGCAAAGGCGGCGGGCAGGCCGACCTTGCCGAGCGCGGCGATCGCGTCGGCCCTGGTGCCGCCGAGCCCGTAGCGCTTCATCGGCTGGGCGATGATCCGCCAGACCTTGTGCCGCGGGTTGAGCGAGGACATGGGGTCCTGGAAGATCATCTGCAGGTCGCGCCGGAGCGGCCGCAGCGCCGACTCGTCCAGATGGCCGATGTCCCGCCCCTCGTAGAGCACGCTGCCCGAGTCCGGCTCCAGCAGCCGCACCAGCACCCGGCCGGCGGTGGATTTGCCCGAGCCGCTCTCGCCGACGATGCCGGTGATCTGGCCCGCCGGGATGTCGAAGCTGAGACCTTTGAGCACCTCATTGCGCGGCGCGGCGCCGAGCAGGGGTTTGCGCGCGAGGTCGGGGAAGGAGAGGCGCAGGTCGCGGACCGAAAACAGGCTGGGGGCGGGCGCCACGGCCTCGCTTGCGGTCGTGCGGGTCTGGGTCTGAGCGGTCATCGCGCGGCTCCTTGGTGCCGGGCGTCGTCCCGGGCGATGGCACCCTGCAGCTCGGCGATCAGCGTCTGCGGCACCGGCGAGAAGGGCCGGTCGAGATCCGCGTAGCTCGGCGTCGCCGCGATCAGGGCGCGGGTGTAGGGATGCGCGGGGTCGGTGAAGATGCGCTCGGTCGGCGCGTCCTCCATCACCTTGCCGGCAAAGAGCACGGTGACCTTCTGGCTGATCTTGGCGACCACGCCCATGTCGTGGGTGACGAAAAGAACCGCCGTGCCGGTCTCCTGCTGCAGCTCGCGGATCAGCCGCAGGATCTGCTTCTGCACCGTCACGTCGAGCGCCGTGGTCGGCTCGTCCGCGACGATGAGCCGGGGCGAAGGGGCAAAGGCCGCGGCGATGAGCACGCGCTGCCGCATCCCGCCCGAAAGCTCGTGGGGGTAGCTCTCCATCACCCGCTTCGGATCGCGGATGTGCACCCGGTCCAGCAGCGCCAGCGCGGTGTCGCGGGCCTTCGCCCGGCTCCAGCCGTGGATCCGCACCAGCGGGTCGGTGATCTGCGGGCCGATCCGCCGCGCCGGGTTCAGCGCGGTGAGCGGGTCCTGCGGGATGAGCGCGGCGCTCTGCGCCACGGTCTTGCGCCGGGTCCAGGGGGTCATCGCGCCCAGGTGCTGCCCCTCGAGCAGGATCTCGCCCCCGGTCACCCGCAGGTTCTGCGGCAGGATGCCGAGCACCGCCTTGCCGATCATCGACTTGCCGGCACCGCTCTCGCCGACGAGGGCACGCACCTCGCCGGGGCGCAGGCTCAGCGAGACGTCGCGCAGCAGGCGGTGGCCGTTGGGGAGCGCGATGCCGAGCTGCATCACGTCGAGCGTGTTGGGATGGGTGTGCGAGCCTGTCATTGGAGCACCGGATCGAAGCGTTGTTTGAGACCCTCGCCGAGGGTCGAGAAGCTCAGCACCGTCAGGAAGAGCGCGATCAGCGGGAAGAGCAGCACCCACCAGGCGAAGTGGATGGCGTTGCGCCCCTCGGCGATCATCGAGCCCCAGGTCGGATCGTCCGAGGAGATCGACAGGTTCACGAAACTGAGGATCGCCTCGACGATCACCGCGATGCCCATCTCGAGCATCAGCAGGGCGATGATGGAGGGCAGCACGTTGGGAAGGATCTCGCTGATCAGCGTGGTGAGGCGCCGGGCGCCGCCGATGCGGGCGCTGTCGACGTAGTCCATGCGCGCCTGCACCATTGTCTCGGCGCGGATCACCCGGGCAAACCGTGTCCAGTCGATCAGAGCGATCGCGGCAATGACCGAGGTGAGTCCCGTGCCTATGACCGCCACCAGCAGCACCGCGAAGAGCACCGGCGGGAAGGCCATCCAGATGTCGACGAGTCGCGAGATCACCCGGTCCCACCAGCCGCCGAAATAGCCCGCGACCAGACCGAGCGCCGCGCCGAAGAGACAGGTGGCGGTGGCGGCGACGAGGCTGACGAAAAGCGCGATGCGCGCGCCGTGGATCATCCGCGACAGCACGTCCCGGCCAAGGCTGTCGGTGCCCAGCCAGTAGCCGGGCTCGCTGCCGTCCATGAACGCGGGAGGCAGCCGCTCGAGCATAAGATCCTGCATCAGCGGATCCTGCGGCGCGACCAGCGGGGCGAAAATCGCGGCGAGCGCCACGGCGCCCAGCCAGAGCAGTGGCAGCCAGAGCCGGAGGTTGAGCCTGCGGGCGCGGCGGCGCGGCGCGGCGGCGGTGATGTCAGCCATGGCGGAGCCTCGGGTTCAGCAGCGTGTACGACAGGTCGACAAGCAGGTTGATGACGATGAAGAGCGCCGCGAAGAGCAGCACGATGCCCTGGATCAGCGGCAGGTCGCGGTTGATCACCGCGTCGATCGCCATGTTCCCGAGCCCCTCGTAGGAAAAGATGCGCTCGACGATCACCGTGCCGCCGATGAGGAAGGTGAACTGCACCCCGACAAGGGTGAGCGTCGGCAAGAGCGCGTTGCGCAGCGCCTCGCGCAGGATCACCGAGGTCTCGGAAAAGCCTCGGACGCGGGCAAGCGTGGTGTAATCCTGCAGCAGCACCTCCTTGAGGTTCTGCTTCAGCAGCTGCGCGATCATCGCCGCGAGCGGCAGGGCCAGCGCCAGCGCGGGCATCAGCATGTGCGACAGGGTCGATTGGACGACATCGAAGCGCCCTCGCACGATCCCCTCGAACGTGTAGAAGTTGGACGTGAAATCGACGTCGATCTGCGGATCGATCCGGCCCGAGATCGACAGCACCGGCCAGAGCACCCCGAAGAGCAGCACGAAGACCAGCCCCCAGAGGAAGTCCGGCACCGAGAGCACCGCGCCGCTGGTCAGGTCGAGCCCGACCTCGGTGGCGGTGCCGCGGCGGCGCGCGCCGATCACCGCGATGGCGACCCCGAGCGCGACTGCGATGGCCAGCGCCATCACCGACAACTCCAGCGTGGCGGGCAGACGCGAGAGCACCAGCTCGTCGACCGGGCGGCGCAGGGTGATCGAGGTGCCGAAATCGCCCTGCAGCACGCCGCCGAGCCAGATGACGAACTGCTCGGGCAGGCTCTTGTCGAAGCCGTAGAGGGCCTCGAGCGTGGCGATGTCGGCCTCGGTCGCGCCGGGGGGGCAGCATCATCGCGATGGGGTTGCCGGGCGCCACGCGCACCAGCACGAAAACCACGACGGCCACGCCGAAGAGCGTGACAGCGGTGGTCAGAAGGCGGATCAGGATCGTCTTCAGCAGCATGGGGTCAGGGCCCTCCAATGCGCCCGAGCCGAGGTTAAGCTCGGCCCGGGCGGTCTTGCGCGATGCGGGGGATCAGGCCTTGGAGATCGCCTGCGGCAGCAGGTCGCCCGAGGTATAGGGCGTCACCGCGACCGCGCTGCGGAACACCACCGGCATTACGTATTGCAGCAGCGGGATGACGTAGCCTTCCTCGGCGATGTAGCGCGAGACGTCCTTGTAGCCGGCGATGCGCTTGTCCTCGTCGGGCTCGCCGAAGAGCGGACCGATCTTCTCGACCAGGTCGGCGCTGTCCCAGACCGCGTGCGGAGAGGGGCCGAACATGGCAAACCCGGTCGAGGTTGAGGGATCGCCGATCGAGTTGCCCCAGTTGTAGAAGGCCGCAGGGGCAAGCGTGTCGGCGGCGCGCAGCTCGTAGTGCTTGGCGATCTCGTAGACCTCGATCTCGGCCTCGATGCCGACCTTGCGCCACATGCCGACGATCGCCTGGATCATCTCGTAGTCCTTGGGCTTGAAGCCGCGCGTCGTCTGGATGGTGAATTTCACCGGGGTGTCGGTGGAGTAGCCCGAGGCTGCCAGCAGCTCCTTGGATTTCTCGGGATCGTAGTCGACCGTGATGCTCTCGTCATAGGCGGCATAACCCGGCACCTCGAGCGTCGAGAGCGGCACGCCGTAGCCGCGCAGAAGGCGATCGATGATCAGTTGCTTGTCGATGGCGTGATGGGCGGCAAGCCGCACGTTCTTGTCGAGCATCACGTCGATATCGTTGAGGAAGATCATGCCGATGTCGGTGATCGGCACGGCTTCGCCCTCGAGCCCGTCCTTGGCGATCAGCCGGTCGTATTCTTCGTAGGGGATGTTCGAGGTGACGTCGGAGTTGCCGGACTCGATCTCGGCCACGCGCGAGGCGGCGTCGGTGACGAACTTGATGGTCACGGTCTCGAAGGCAGGCTTTTCGCCCCAGTAGCCGGGGTAGGCCTTGAGCCGCACGTAGGCGCCCTGCTCGAAGGCATCGACCATGTAGGGGCCGGTCCCGATAGGGGCCTTCTCGAAGCCCTCGGCGCCGACCTTCTCGTAGTAGGCCTTGGGCAGCACGAAGGCCGTCAGGAAGGCCATCCACTTGAACAGCGCCGGCTCGAATTCCTTGACGTCGGCGGTGATGACGTTGCCGTCGACGCTGAAGTTGCCGATCTTGCCCCAGACGAACTGCATGGGGTTGCCGGTTGCGGGATCGCCCGCGCGGGCCAGCGACCAGACGATGTCCTCGGGGGTCAGCGCGTCGCCATTGTGCCAGGTGACGCCCTCGCGGACGGTCATGGTGATCTGCGACTTGTCCTCGCTGAAGCCCCAGTCGGTCAGCAGCCCGGGGCCGAACGACAGGTCGGGAGCCTGCGCGATGTAGCGGTCGAAGACCGCGAGGTAGACCGACTGCAGCGCCGGGTTCACCGCGGCGGGGCCGGTGGTCGGATCCCAGCTCTGCACGGGCAGGTTGTAGGCGATGGTCAGGCTGTCGGCACCCTCTGCGAGCACGCTGCTGCCGGTCGCCAAAAGCGCCGTGAGCGCAGCCGAGGCGCCCATGAAGCCGCGCCGGGATAGAGGTAGGCTGGAGGTCATCTTTCTGTCTCCTGTTGGTCTATGTGGCCCGGTTTGCCTGGGCTCTTCGGTGGATTTGGATTCGGTCTTCAAAAGTCTGTACTTAAAGAATTAAAGCGCATTTCGGCGCCTCTGGCATGGGCTACTTGAGGCCCTGCGCCGCAAAGAAGCCCGATCCCGCGCCGGTTCCGGCACCGGGCCAGCAGGCTGCCCCGATCATGTGCAGATTGGCGATGGGCGTGCGCCCGTCGGCAAAGCCGCGTACCGGGCGGAAAAGGAAGTTCTGCGTCAGGTGGTGCGAGCCGCAGATCTGGTCGCCGCCGACGAGATTGGGATTGCCGGCCTCGAGATCGAGCGGCGAGACGGCGGTCTTTGCGAGGATGGTCTGGCGGAATCCGGGGGCCTGTTCCTCGATCAGATCGAGGATGCGCTCGGTCATCGGTGCCTTCGCATCTTCCCAATTTCTCTGGACAATCTCTGCCTTGGCATCGCCCCTGATGGCGGCGGGAACGACTCGGGCCTGGACCCAGAGCGTGTGCTTGCCCTCCGGCGCGCGGCTCGGATCGAACAGCGTCGGCTGACCCACCACCAGCAGCGGCGTCGCGGGCAGTTGCCCGGCCAGCGCCTCGGCATAGGTCTTGGCGGCAACCTCGACCGAGCGGCCCACGTGGACATAGGCGTAGCGCTTCAGCGCCTCGGCGGCCCAGGGTACCGGCGCGTCGAGCGCGAGGTGCAGCATCATCGTGCCGGGGGCGTGGCGGAAGCTCTCGAGCCCGCGGTCGAAGCGCGCATCGCCCGAGCCATCGCCGAGCATCCGGCGCAGGTGTTTCGGGGCAAGACCGGCAAGAATGGTTGAAGCCTCAATCGTTTTACCGCACGCGATCACACCGGTGACGCGGCCGTTCGCATGCAGGATCTGCTCGACCTCGACGTCGCATTCGACCGAGCCGCCATGCGCCTCGATCATGCTGACGAGCGCGCGGGTGGCGACCTCCGCGCCGCCCTTGCCGATCACCATGCCCATCGCCTGACCGGCCATCGCCTCGAGGTAGGGGAAGATCGCCCCGCCCGCGATGTCGGGGGCAAAATCGAGATGCATGCCCCAGGAGGCCAGCGCCGTGCGCAGGCGGGGGTCCTCGAAAGTCTCCTCCAGCCAGCTGCGCGGCGAGGTCATGAGAAAGCGCGCCATGTCGAGGCTACGGGCCGTGCCGAGCTTGCGCCAGCTCTGCCAGAGAAACCGGGCCAGCGGACCGCGGCGCATCGGCGTGCCGAGCAGCCCGCCGAGCACGCCGGCGCGCTCGGGGAACTCGGCCATCAGCGCGCGCCAGGTCACCTTGTCCGCCTCGGAGGCGAAGCCCGCCAGCGTCTCCTCGACGTCGGTGGAGATGCCGACATGGTCGCCGGGTTCCAGCGCCTGCGCGAAGGGGTGCGAGACCGGCACGAACTCCAGGCCGTGCCGGGCCATCTCGGCGCCGTGCCGGGCCATGAAGGCCGAGCCGGCGAACATCGACAGGTTCATCGCCGCGACGTCGTGGCGGAAGCCGGGCAGGGTGAGCTCCTCGGTGCGCACCGCGCCGCCCGGGGTGGGGCCGCGTTCGAGCACCCGCACCGGCTTGCCGCGCGCCGCGAGATCCGCGGCGGCGACCAGCCCGTTTATCCCGGCGCCGATAATGAGGATGGGACCCGGCATGGCGCTCACGCCGCGAAGCTGCGGACGGTGGCGAGGGCGCCGTCGAGTTTCGTGCCCTCGACATCGTCGAGCGCGGCGGTGCGCAGGCGGCGCATCCAATCGGCAGCATCGGGGCGTCCGGCAAGCAGGTCGCGCGCGCCCATCACCTTGGCGAATTTCGACAATCCGCGGGCGTGGGTGTCGGAATATCCCTTGATCAGCCGGTAGTTGGCCAGCAACTCCGTCGCCAGCGCGCGGTCACTCGCGGCGGTCTGCAGCACCGTGTCGAACCAGGCGGAGACGTGGCGCATCTCGCTGTCGTGGCGCAGCAGGCGGCGGCGCAGCGGCCGCAGCGACGACACAAGCCAGAGCAGCACAAACCCCGAGAGGCTGTCGGTGCGCACCCGGCGCCCCTTGTCGAAGTGGCGGCCGTACCAGGCCTCGAGCCCCTTGCGGGACTGCATCCAGCGGCCGAGTCCGCGCGGCATGGTCGTCGCCAATTCCTCGAAGCGCGGGTGGAAATACTCGGTGAGCATGAGGATCTGATCGTCCTTCACCAGCACCTCGTCCTTGACCCGGGCAAAGCGGGCGGCGCGGGTCTTGATGTCGGCGACGCGCAGGATGTCATCGTAGCAGAGCGCGCGGGCGCAGTACTTGGCCGCGGCCTCGCTCATCGTGAAGGGGGCGGCATCGACGGCGACGGCCTTCTCGACCATGCCGAGATAGTCGGCGCCATAGGCCATGTCCTGGTAGTCGACGACCTTCTTCAGGCCGAGCGCGGCCATCTCGCGGACCTCGGCAGGCAGGGTGGCGAGCCGGGCCTCCAGCGCCGCCCATTGCGCGCGCAGCTTCTCGGGCACGTGCAGGACCGGCACCGGGGCCACTGCCTCGGCCTCGGGGGCCGGCGCAGGGCTCACTCCGGTGGCAATCTCGTAGGCGGCACCGAAGGCGCGCAGCGAGGCCTCAACCCCGCGGCCCGACTTGCGGATCACCTCCTCGTAGCTCTCGCGGGGGAAGGGCAGGGCGCCGGACCCCGCCAGCGCGCCGAGCAGCGACGACGAGATCACCGAGCCCGCCTGTTTCGCCACGGTCTCCATGTCGAAGGCGACGACATGGTCGGCGGCGATGCCCATGGCCTCGATCACCTCGCGGCCGTTGGCGCGGCCATCGCCGGGAGCGATCTTCTCGGAGACGGCGGGGATGCGGTGGGTCGAGGCGATCATCGTGGTGCGGCCCGGCGTGACGAAGCCGCGCAGGATCGCCCGCCCGCCCTCCATCAGCTCCGAGGCCATGAGGATGTCGACATCGCCAATGGCAGGCGAGAGCGAGAACACCGGCATCCGGCCGGTGTCGCGGCACATCTCGACGTAGTAGATCGTGGCGCCGGTGCGCTGCGCCACGCCCGCGACCGAGGTCGACTGCGCGCGGTAGCCGCTCGCTTCGGCCACGTCGACGATCCAGTTGGTCAGCACGCCGCCGCCCTGTCCGCCGACGGCGAGCGCCGCGAGGGTGATGATCTTCTCGCCGTCCGGTCCCGGGGAGCGGCGCGCGATGAGCGGTTTGGTCTGCATGTTCATGGGCATAGCCTCAGGCAAAGACGACGCGCTTGGCGTCGCGGCGGCGCTGCAGCCAGGAGATGATCCTGCGGCTGCGCGCGGCGCGGCGCGTCTCGCGCTCGGTGGGATTGGTGACGATCTCGGCCTGGTAGAAGCTGGGGCAGAGCACGGCGGCATCGGCCACCTCGCCGCAGTTGCCGCAGCCGACGCAGCTCTGGTCGATGGCGGCGACGGGATCGTCGCGCAGCGGATCGCCGGTGTCCTTGACCGAGAGCGACGGGCAGCCGGACAGACGCATACAGGCGTGATCGCCGGTGCAGACATCCTCGTCAACGCCGAAGCGGGGACGGACCACGCGCTTGCCCTCCTTGGCGGCCTTGGCCAGTTCGGGCTTCACACGGCGCTGCTTGTTGAGCATGCATTCCGACGAGGCAACGATGACCTTGGGGCCTTCCTCCTCGGTGGTCAGCGCCTCCTTGAGGGTGTCGCGCATCTTGGTCACGTCATAGGTGCGATCGATCTGGCGCACCCATTTCACCCCCATGCCCTTTACTGCGTCGACGATCGAATTCTGCGTCTGCTTGGTCTTGTTGACCGCGCGCGACGACAGGATGTCCTGCCCGCCGGTCGCCGAGGAATAGAAGTTGTCGACGATGACGATGACGTTGTCGGACTTGTTGAACACCGCGTTGCCGACCGAGGAGGTCAGCCCGTTGTGCCAGAAGCCGCCGTCGCCGACGAAGGAGATCGCCCGGCGCCCCTTCTTGTTCTCGTTGTGGAAGGCGGCGGCAGAGGCCGGGCCGAGCCCGTAGCCCATGGTCGTCGCGCCGATGTCGAAGGGCGGCATGATCGAGAACAGGTGGCAGCCGATGTCCGACGAGATGTGGTGCGCGCCAAGCTCTTCCTCGACCAGCTTGGTGGCGGCGAAGATCGGGCGTTCGGGGCAGCCGGTGCAGAACCCCGGCGGGCGGGCCGGAAGGGTCTTCGACAGGTCGGGGATGGCGACGGGCTCCTCGTTGGTCGCCACCTTGGCAACCGGCAGGAGGTCGGGCGCATGTTCGGACAGGAAGGCGCCAAGCCCCTCGACCATGACCTGCCCGGTGTATTCGCCGCCCATCGGCAGCTTGCCCTTGCCCTCGAGCTTCACCGTCTTGCCCGACTGGTAGAGCATGTGGGCGACCTGCTGCTCGATGTAGTTGGGATGGCCTTCCTCGATGATCAGCACCGCGTCCTTGCCGGCGCAGAAGTCGAGGATCTGGCTATCGACCAGCGGGTAGACGCAGTTGAGCACCAGCATGTCGATCTCGGTGTCGCCGTAGAGATCGGCGAGGCCAAGCCGGTTCAGCGCCCGCACCACGGTGTTGTAGGTGCCGCCCTGCAGGATCAGCCCGACCTTGCCAGCGGCGTTGCCGAAGCGTTCGTTGATGCCCTTCTCGACGATGAACGTCTCGGCGGCGGGCTTGCGCTTGGTGAGCTTCTCGGCCTCGTGGATATAGGTCGCCGGGGGCAGCACGATGCGGTCGAGCTTGCGCTTGGGGTTCTCCAGTGCCTCCGAGACGGTCATCTCGGGGCGCTTGTTGTCCGAGGCCTCGAAATGGCCGTGCACGTGGCACGAGCGGATCCCGACCTGCAGCATCACCGGGGTGTTCGACAGCTCCGACAGCTCGAAGCCGTCGCCCACCGCCTTGACGATCGAGGGCAGGTTGGGCCGCGGGTCGAGCATCCAGACCTGGCTCTTCATGGCAAAGGCGTAGGTGCGCTCCTGCATGATCGACGAGCCCTCGCCGTAATCCTCGCCGACGATGATCAGCGCGCCGCCGGTGACCCCGCCCGAGGCCAGGTTCGACAGCGCATCCGAGGCGACGTTGGTGCCGACCACCGACTTGAAGGTGACCGCGCCGCGGATCGGATAGTGCACCGAGGCGGCGAGCATGGCAGTCGCGGTGGCCTCCGAGGCCGAGGCCTCGAAATGCACGCCGAGCTCGCCAAGGATCTCCTGCGCGTCGGCCAGCACGTCCATCAGGTGCGAGATCGGCGAGCCCTGGTAGCCGCCGACATAGCCGACGCCATTCTCCAGCAGCGCCTTGGTGATCGCGAGGATGCCCTCGCCGGTGAAGGTCTCGCCCTCGCCCTGCTTCAGCTTCTGGACTTCCTTGGCAAAGGAACGCTCGGCCATGGGTGGTCTCCTTGGGTGCCGGTCGCGGGCCGTTCAGAGGTGGGGCCCGTCCGGTCTTTTCGTGTCAGAAATCGTGGTGTCGGATGTCGTGCAGCACGCGCTGCAGCAGATCGTTCAGCGTTGCGCGCTCGCCTTCGTCGAGCACCTGCAGCATGCGGTCGCGCATCGCCTGCATCGCCGGCCAGGCGGTCTCGTAGGCGGCGCGGCCCGCGTCGGTGAGGCTGATCTTGCGGAACCGGCTGTCGCCGTCCTGCGCCTCGCGCCGGACCAGCCCGGCGCTCTCCATCGCATCGAGCGTGCGCGACAGGGTCGGCTGCTTGATGACGGTCAGCACCGAGAGCTCGGTGATCGTGTAGGGTCCGCTCTCTGCCAGCACCGCCAGCGCCCGCATTTGCGGCACCGAGACGCCGACCTCCTTGAGCGCGGTCTCCACGCTGCGGTTGTAGCGCGCGCCGATGCGGTTCAGCAGGTAGGGGGTGAAGGCCTCGAGGTCTTTGGGCGCGCCCGTCATGCGCCCAGCTCCTTCGCCACCAGGAAGCCCGAGCCACCCGACAGGCCCGGCCCGGGATGGGTCGAGGCGCCGATGTGGTAGAGCCCCTTGAGGTCGGTGCCGTGGCGGGTGCTGCCCGCGAAGGGCCGCCAGAGGAAGAACTGGTCGAGCGTGCAGGCGCCGCCGTAGGGATCGCCGCCGACGAGGTTCATGTTGTAGCCCTCGAGATCGGCGGGCGAGATCGCGCGGCGGGTGACCACGCTTTCCGAAAAGCCGTCGATGTGCCGCGCGAGGATGGCCTCGATACGGTCGGCATAGGCCTCGCGCAGGGCCTCGGTCCAGGTGCCGTCGGCGGGCACGTCGATCTCCCCGGCGGCATCGCCTTTCACGTGGCGCGGTGCCTCGGGCATCTGCAGCCAGAGCACGCTTTGCCCCTCGGGGGCGCGGCTCGGGTCGGCGGCGCAGGGCTGGCCGACGCAGATCGTCGGCACCTCGGGCAGCATGCCGCGCTCGGCCTCGTTGCCGGCCTTGGACACGCCGTCGAGCCCCGGCGTCAGATGCAGCAGCTGCACCTTCTCGAGCCCCCCCGGTCTTCCATTTCACCGGCCCGTTCAGCAGGTAGTGAAGCTGGAAATTGCCCTTGCCGTACTGATACTTGCGCAGATCATCCTTGCGCGCTGGCTCGGCAGCAAGCGTGCCGTAAAGCTGCTGCGGGGTGACCGAGGCAAGCACCGTCCTTGCCGCAATCGTCTCGCCGTTGGCGAGGCGCAGGCCGGTGGCGCGATCCCCGTCACGGGTGATCTCGGCGACCTCGGCCGACGTGCGGACGCTGCCGCCATGTTCCTCGATGATGGCAATCAGGCCGCGCACCATGTTGGAGGCGCCCCCCCTTGACCACCGGGGCCGAGGCGGCCTCGAGCGCAAAGCCGATCACCTTGCCCATCTGCCCCGAAAAGGCCGCTTCCGGCCCCAGCCCCGCGTGCAGGCACCAGGGCGCCCAGAGGGCCCGCGAGAGATCGCTTTCGAAGGCGCTTTCCAGCCAGGAGCGCATCGGCTGCAGCGCCCCGCCCATCACCGTGGCAAGGCCGCGCGGCTTGCGTTTCCAGGCCTCCTTGGCGAGCAGCTTGGCGGTCTGCTTTGACCAGGGATCGCCCCCCATCAGGCCAAAGAGCAGCCCCGCGTCGGCCCCGAACGCGTCGAGATCGCGCGCGAGCTGCGCGCCGTCACCGTCATGGGCGGCATCGAAGGCGGCGACGTTGGCGGCGCGGTCGGTGGTATAGGTCAGCGCGCGCCCGTCCGGCAGCAGCACGCCGGTCGGCGTGTCGGTGGCGCAGAATTCCACGCCGTGCCGCGCGAGATCGGCGCCGAGCGCGCCATGCGCCCCGCCGGTCACCCACAGAACGAAGGTGGTGGCGAGGGGGTCGTAGGTGACCCCCTCGGCCAATTCCTCGGAGCGCATGCAGCCGCCCGCGACCGCCTCGCGTTCGAACACGGCGACGCGCTTGCCCGACCGGGCGAGCAGGGCCGCCGCGGTCAGCGCGTTGATGCCGCTGCCGATGATGGCAACGTCGGGAGAGGTCGGGGCGGTCATCGGCAGGCGCTCCCTTGGCTCAGGCTGCGACCAGCGCCAGCGCGCGGATCGGCGAGCCGGTGCCCTTGACGATCTTCAGCGGCGCGGCGACGAGGATCGCGCCCTTGGCCGGCAGCTTGTCGAGGTTGGTCAGCGAGGCCAGCCCGTAGCGATTGTGCTTGTGCAGCAGGTTGTGCGCGGGGAAGGGGATCTCGAAGCCGCCCGCCGCGCCGGCGTCGGTGCCGATGCACTGGGTGCCCCAGCCGAGCGCCTTCTTCTCTTCCATCAGGTACTGGATGACCTCGGCGGTCGGGCCGGGGGTGTGCGGGCCTGCCTCATCGGCGTTAAGATAGGCGGCCTCGTCGGTGTTGAACCGGTCCCAGTCGGTGCGCATCAGCACCCATTCGCCTTCCTTGATCTCGCCGTGCTCGGCCTCCCAGGCCTTGACGTGCTCGACGGTCAGCAGGAAATCGGCATCCTCGGCGGCCTCTTTCGAGCAGTCGATGACATTGGCGGGGGCGGCGAAATACTGCGGGTTGATCGTGTCGACCGAGCCGTCGGCATAGTCCTTGCCGGTGATCCAGTGGTGCGGCGCATCGTAGTGGGTGCCCGAGTGCTCGCCGATCTTCAGCCAGTTCCACGCCCAGAACGGACCGCGGTCGCCGTACTCGGAGATCTTGTGGATCTCGATCTTCGGCGTGTCGTCGGCGATTTCCGGCGGCAGCTTCAGCAGCGGCGTGTCGGGGCCGAGCGGGGCGGTGCAGTCGATCACCTTGATCGAGCCGTCGAGCAGGCCGCTGGCCAGCGTCGCGAGGGCGTCTTGGTTGGTCATTCTGAAGGTCTCCCTGTGGTGGTCTCTGTGACTCGTTGGCCGGTCGTTCTTTGAGGTACATGCAAATACATATAATTTTTTTCTTCAAGAACGAAATTTATAATCCCGTCATTTTTCGGCCCTGATCGATCCTTCGCCGCGGCAGGACTATCGTGATCGCTGCGAATTTGAGCATACATTAGGCCAATACACGCAAGGGATGCGCTTCGCGGAGATGGCTTGGACGACGATCGTTGCAGGGCGCACTGCCCTTCAGTCGCAGGTCTGGAAGAAACAACTTGAAGCCTAAAATAAATGGCACTAGCCTTCATCCCGACGCGGCCACCATGCCGCACGGTCTGTCCAGGGAGAGAAGTCAGATGACCCAGCAACGAGTCGTTCCCGTCGTCACGCGGTCCGCAGAACTCGACGAAGGCACCCAGCAATCGGGCGATTGCGTCCGCAAGTCCGGTGTCAGCCCGCAGCACACGCCGGCCACCAAGATCTGGTTCGGCCGCGTCACCAACGAGCCGGGCCACCGCTCGCCGCCGCACCACCACCAGGAATGCGAGACCGGCGGCTACGTGCTGAAGGGCCACGGCCGCATCTACTTCGGCGACGACTACAAGGAATACATCGACATGTTCGAGGGCGACTTCGTCTTCGTCCCGCCGTTCATGCCGCATGTCGAGGTCAACATGAGCACCACCGAAGAGCTCGTCTGGCTGACCTGCCGCACGCCGGACAACCTGGTGGAGAACCTCGAGGATGTGCCGGACGAGGCGCTCGAAGGTTACCGCCGCGCCTGATCGGTGTGGCCTGAAAGGATCATCGCATGAAACTTCTTCGCTACGGACCCGTCGGCGCCGAGCGCCCGGGACTTCTCGACGCGGACGGCATTATTCGTGACCTCAGCGGCATCGTCGCCGACATCGACGGCGCGACGCTCTCGCCCGAGGGCCTCGCCCGCATCGCCGCGCTCGATCTCTCCACGCTGCCGCGCGTCGAGGGCACCCCGCGCATCGGCTCGGCCATCGCGCGCCCCGGCAAGTTCCTCTGCGTCGGCCTCAACTACGCCGACCACGCCCGCGAGACCGGCAAGGAGCCGCCCGCCGAGCCGGTGCTCTTCGGCAAAGCGACCACCGCGCTCTGCGGCCCCTATGACAACGTCGAAATCCCCCGCGGCTCGGACCGTACCGACTGGGAGATCGAGCTCGGCATCGTGATCGGCACCCGCGCCAAATACGTCTCCGAGGCCGAGGCGCTCGATCATGTCGCCGGCTATGCGCTGGTCAACGACGTCTCGGAGCGCCGCTTCCAGTCCGAGCGCGGCGGCCAGTGGATCAAGGGCAAGAGCCATGACACCTTCGGCCCGGTGGGCCCGTGGATGGTGACCAAGGACGAGATCGCCGACGTGCAGGACATCGACCTCTGGCTCGACGTCGACGGCGAGCGCCGCCAGACCGGCAACACCAAGACGATGATCTTCGGCGTCGCGCATCTCGTGCACTACATCTCGCAGTTCATGACGCTCGAACCGGGTGACATCATCGCCACCGGCACCCCTCCGGGCGTCGGCCTGGGGATGAAGCCCCCGACCTTCCTCAAGGCCGGTCAGGTGGTCACCCTCGGCGCAACCGGGCTTGGCGAGCAGCGCCAGCTGATGGTGCAGGCATGAGCATCGATTTCAACGGGCTGAAGTCCGCGCTGACCGACCTCTCGGGCAAGACCGCGATCGTCACCGGCGCGGCGCGCGGGCAGGGCGCGATCGAGGCCGAACTCCTGGCCACCGCCGGCGCATCGGTGCTGATCTGCGATGTGCTCGAAGCAGAGGGCGTCGCCCTTGCCGAGCGGATGACCTCCGAGGGTCTTGCGGTCCGCTTCAAGCGCCTCGACGTTACTTCCGAGGCGGAATGGGCCGAGGCTCTAGCGGAGGTCGAGGCGTGGACCGGGCGGCTCGACGTTCTGGTCAACAACGCCGGGATCATCAACCGCAAGATCATCCGCGACATGTCGGTCGAGGAATGGCGCAAGGTGCTCGACGTGAACGCCACCGGCGCCTTCATCGGGATCAAGCTCGCGGCGCCGATGATGGCCGCGACGGGGAGCGGTTCGATCGTCAACATCTCGTCGAACAGCGCCTTCTCGGGGCATTACGACCCGGCCTACACCTCGTCGAAATGGGCACTGCGGGGCCTGACGCGCACGGCAGCGATGGAATTCGCCGAGCAGGGCGTGCGCGTCAACGCGATCTGCCCGGGGCTGATCGTCACCGACCTCAACCGCGGCTCGCCACACCTCGGGCCGATGATCGGCATGACCCCGATGCAGCGCGCAGGCGAGGCGACCGAGGTGGCGCAACTGGTGCTCTTCCTTGCGTCGGAGGCCTCGGGCTTCATCACCGGCGAGGATTTCGTGATCGACGGCGGCTTCACCGCCGGCGCCGGCTACCGCCGCGTCGCCCGCGAGACCGGGCTGCTCTGACCAAGTTGTCAGCTGACAATCGAGAAGGCCCCCGCATCACCTGCGGGGGCCTTTTCCCGTCCTTGCCGTGTCCGGCGCCCGGTTCAGTGCTTGTTGCGAATGTCGAGCATGATCGAGATGCCGCGTGCCGCGTCGGTCTCGGAGATCTCCGAGAACATGCCGTCGATCCAGCGCAGGTGCTCGGCGACCATCTCGTCCATCAGCGTGCGCCCGGCGGGGGTGATCAGCACGCGAAAGGCGCGGCGGTCACTTTCCATGGTCTGGCGCTCGGCCAGCCCGTCGGCGACCAGCCGGTCGACCACGCCGGTCACATTGCCGTTCGAGACCACAAGCTGCTGCGACAGCTCGCTCATCTTCATCCCATCGGGCGCGGCGTGCAGCGCGGCCAGAACGTCGAAGCGGGGCAGGGTGGTGTCATAGCCCGACCGAAGGCGTTCGCGCAGGGTGCCCTCGACGTGGCGCACGGCCTTGAGCATCTGCAGCCAGAGTCGCAGGCGCTGGCGGGCGAGGTGCTCATCGGTCACCTCGTGTTCGGTCGGTTGTTCCATCAGTCACTCTCGGCGGAAAATTGTGCCAAACCGTTTCAGGTCTCGACTTTAAAGGTTGCGTGTATTCCGGCAGGGCGCAATCGAAAAGCCATAAAGTGCCGTGGTCTGACGGGTCAGTGGCGCGGAAATGCTTCAGGCCGGAAGCTTGCGCGGCTTGCCCGCCTCGTCGATCGCCACCAGCAGCACGTCGGCGCTGAGGATCCGGCGGCAGGCGCCGTCGGGCTCGGCCCAGGCGGAGATGGCAAGGTTGAACGAACTGTTGCCGCGCCGGCTGAGATCGGCGTGCAGGGCGAACTCCTCACCACCGTAGAGAGGCGCATGGAACTGCACCTCCTTGAGCGCCGCGATCACCACGTCGCCGCCCGAGATCTTCCGGCCGGCAAGCCCGGCGCCATGGTCGAGCTGCGACAGGATCCAGCCGCCGAAGACCGGGCCGCGGGCCGTGGTCTCGGATTGCGGCGCGACGGCGAGGATGCGCGGCGCGCTGCCCGGGCGCACCGCGAGGTCAGTCCCGGCGTCAGCCATGGGGGATGACCGCCGTCGCCTCGATCTCGACCTTCGCGGCGTCTTCCATCAGGGCGCAGACCTGGACCACGGCCATGGCCGGGAAGTGGCGGCCGATCACCTCGCGGTAGGCGGCGCCGAAGGCGCGCAGGTTGTCGAGGTATTCCTGCTTGTCGGTAATGTACCAGGTCAGGCGCACGAGATGCTCGGGGCGGGCACCCGCCTTGTCCAGCACGGCGACGATGTTCTCGAGCGTCTGGCGGAACTGGCCGACCATGTCGGCATGTTCCCATTCCTGCTGCGCGTTCCAGCCGACGAGCCCGCCGGTAAAGACCATCCGGCCTTCGGCCAGCATGCCGTTGGCATAGCCTTTGGCGGGCACCCAGCCGTCGGGCTGAAGGAACATGTGGGGTGTCAGTGCGGTCATGCGTCGGTCTTTCTCAATCGGGGGTCTTGGCAATCAGGTAGAGGGTCATGGCATCGCGCATCTCGGCGGGCCATGCGGCGGAGGTGCCCTGCGCGACATCGGCGTGGATCACCGTCGCCTGGCAGGTGAAGCGGCGTTCGTCGCCGCTGGTGCAGGTGATGGCGAAGCTGGCCGAAGACCGGCCGATCCGCTTCACCCCGAGCGACAGGTCGAGCCAGTCGCCAAGCCGCGAGGGCGCATGGAAGCGGCAGTCGATCTGCCCCATCGGGGTCGCCATGCCGCTGCCCGAGATCATCTGGTCCCAGCCCATGCCGACCGCATCCGCGAAGAAGCGTTCCTGCACGGCCGAGATCATCTCGAAATAGCGCGGGTAGAAGACGATCCCGGCTGGGTCGCAGTGGTTGAACTCCACCTGCCTGCGGATCGTGAAGATCTCGCTCACGTCTCGCCTCCGGAGATCGAGATCGCCTGGCCGGTGACCATGTCGGAGCCCTCGCCGCAGAGCCAGAGCGCGGCGCGCGCCACGTCCTCGGGCGGCACCAGCCGGTGCATCGGGTTGGTCGCCTCGAGCGAGGCGCGGGCTTCCTCGGTGGAACGGCCGGTCTTCTCGACGATATTTGCGATCGAGCGTTCGGTCATCTCGGTGTCGAGAAAGCCGGGGCAGAGCGCATTGACGGTGACGCCCTTGCGCGCCAGCTCCAGCGCCACGGATTTCACCAGCCCGATGACGCCATGCTTGGCCGCCGCGTAGGGGGCGACATAGGGGTAGCCCTTGAGCCCGGCGGTCGAGGCGATGGCGATGAGCCGGCCCCAGGGCTTGTCTTTCATCGCCTTGGCGCCCTCGCGCAGGGTCAGGAAGGTGCCGGTGAGGTTGACCGAGACCATCCGCTCGAAGGCGACAAGCTCGGTGCGGGTGAAGGGCGAACTCTCGGAGGCGCCGGCATTGGCGATGACGATGTCGGGCGACGCCTCGGCGATGGCGGCGGAGATCGCCGCCTCGACGGTGATGTCGCAGAGCGTGGCACGGATCGCCGGGTGGCGCGCCGCGACCGTCTCGAGCGGCTCCATGCGGCGCCCGCAGATCACCACCTCGGCCCCGGCCTCGGCGAAGGCGAGCGCGAGGGTCGCGCCGCCCCCCCGAGCCGCCGCCGGTGACGAAGGCCGTCTTGCCCGAGAGACTCATGTGGCCATCGCCTTGGCGCGCTCGGCGAGCGTGTTGGCCTGCCGGCGTCCGCCCTCGTAGGGCAGTGGCCAGGCCTGCTCGGTGTCGCCCAGATCGACCGCCGCGTGCAGCGTCCAGTAGGGATCGGCGAGGTGCGGGCGGGCGAGCAGCACGAGGTCGGCGCGGCCCGCCATCAGGATCGAGTTGACGTGGTCGGGCTCGTAGATGTTGCCCGCGACCAGCGTCGGGGCGCCGATCTCGTTGCGCACGCGGTCGGCGAAGGGCACCTGGAACATGCGCCCGTAGACCGGCTGCTCGGCCTTGTCGGTCTGGCCCGAGGAGACGTTGATCGCATCGGCTCCGGCAGCCTTGAACATGGCCGAGATCTGCACGGCCTCTTCAGGGGTCACGCCATCTTCGCCCATCCAGTCGTGCGCCGAGATGCGCACGGTCATCGGCTTTGCCGCGGGCCATTCGGCGCGCATGGCGGCGAAGACCTCCAGCGGGTAGCGCATGCGGTTCTCGAGGCTGCCGCCGTACTCGTCCTCGCGGCGGTTGGTGACCGGCGAGATGAAGGAGGCCAGCAGGTAGCCGTGGGCGCCGTGCATCTCGATCATGTCGAAGCCCGCGGCCTCGGCGGCGCGCACGCTCTCGACGAACTGAGCCTTCACCATGTCCATGTCGGCGCGGTCCATCGCTTTCGGGACGACGTTGCCCTCCATCAGCGGGATCGCCGAGGCGGAGAGCAGCGGCCAGTTCTCGCCCTCGGCGAGCGGCTTGTCGATGCCGTCCCAGGCGAGACGGGTCGAGCCCTTGCGGCCCGCGTGGCCGATCTGGGCGCAGATCCTGGCATCGGTCTCGGCGTGCACGAAGTCGGTGAGGCGCTTCCAGCTCGGCACCTGCTCGGGGCCGATGCAGGGGCAGCCCGGGGTGATCCGGCCCTCCATCGAGACGCAGAGCATCTCGGTGAACACCAGCCCGGCGCCGCCCTTGGCGCGCTCGGCGTAATGCACGAAATGCCAGTCGTTGGGCATGCCGCCGGTCGCCTTGTACTGGGCCATGGGCGAGACGACGATGCGGTTCTTCAGCTCCATCTCGCGCAGCTTGAAGGGGGCGAACATCGGACGTCGGTTGGAGTTGCTGCCGGCCTGTGCATGGAACCAGCTTTCGGCGGAGGCCAGCCATTCGGGATCGCGCAGGCGCAGGTTCTCGTGGCTGATCCGCTGCGAACGGGTGAGCAGCGCGTAGTTGAGCTGCATCATGTCGAGCCCGAGGTAGCGCTCGACCTCCTCGAACCACTCGGTCGAGTTGCGCGCCGCCGATGTCACCCGCAGCACCTGCAGCTTGCGCTCGTCCTCGTAGGTCTGCAGCGCCTCGGCGAGGGGCTTGTCGCGCGACAGTTCCTCGGCCAGCGAGATGGCGCTTTCCATACCGAGCTTGGAGCCCGAGCCGATCGAGAAATGCGCGGTCGCCGAAGCATCGCCGAGCAGCACGATGTTGTCGAAGAACCAGCTCTCGCAGGTCACCCGCGGGAAGCGAATCCAGGCGGAGCCGCGGATGTGGTTGGCGTTGGTCATCAGGGGATGGCCGCCGAGATGCTTGGCAAAGATCTTCTCGCAGAGCGCGATGCTGTCCTGCTGGCTGAGCTTGTCGAAGCCGAAGGCCTCGTAGGTCTCGGGGCCGCATTCGACGATGAAGGTCGCCGTGTCGTCATCGAACTGGTAGGCGTGAGCCCAGATCCAGCCGTGCTCGGTCTTCTCGAAGATGAAGGTGAAGGCGTCGTCGAATTTCTGATGCGTGCCGAGCCAGACGAAGTGGTTGCGGCGCATGTCGATCTCGGGACGGAACTTGTCCTCGTAGTGGCTGCGGGTCTTCGAGTTGAGACCGTCGGCGGCGACCAGCAGGTCGTTGCTTGCCTTCAGTTCCTCGATCTTCTCGGGGGTGATGTCGGTTTCGAATTCCAGCTTCACGCCGAGCTCGCGGGCGCGCTGCTGCAGGAGCAGGAGCATCTGCTTGCGGCCGATGCCGCAGAAGCCATGGCCTCCCGAGGTCATCGCCTCGTTGCCGCGCACGACCTTGACGTCGTCCCAGTAGGCGAACTTGTCGCGGATCATCTTTTCCGAGACCGGGTCGTTGTCTTCGAAGTTCGCCATGGTCTCGTCCGAGAGCACGACGCCCCAGCCGAAGGTATCATCCGCGCGATTGCGCTCATAGACGGTGATGTCATGCGCGGCATCGCGCAGCTTCATCGAGATGGCGAAGTAGAGACCGGCGGGGCCCCCGCCAAGGACGGCGATTTGCATGAGACGCAGCTTCCCTGTTTGGTTTCCTGTAGATTAGCTTCTCGGAAAATTACTTCAAGACTAAAATAACTTGAATCCGAAGCATCTGCGCCGATCCTCGCGCTGGGACCTTCCTCCTCAGCGCCTAATTCTCGAGAAAACTTGGCAGTTTCGCACGGTTCTTGACGTCCCCTCGGGCCTGACTATTATTTAGACATAAAATATCTAGATACGCCGACTCGCTGGCCTGACAAGGGCGTCTTACACCGATCGGGTCGGGCAGGACACGGAGTGACCCCGAATGCCATTCAAAATTCAGAAACCCATGCGGTTCGGCGACTGCGATCTGACCGGGATCGCCTACCATCCGGCCTACCTGTCGATGCTCGTCGACGTAAACGAGGCCATGTTCGCCTCTTTCGGCGTGACCTGGAAGGAGCTGATGTTCGAACGGCACCTTGGCCTGCCGAGCGTGAAGATGAACATCGAGTTCAAGAAACCCGCCGTCTATGGCGACGTGCTGGAGTTCAACGTGCATGTCCGCCGCATCGGCAAGTCGTCGCTGGATCTCTACACGGTGGTCACCGTCGAAGGCGAGGTGATCTGGACCATCGAGCAGCTCATCGTGATGACCTCGACCAAGGACCACAAGTCGCACCCCTGGCCCGAAGACTGCCGCAAGGGGCTCGAGCTCTACCTGCACCCGGAAATGGCGGCCTGATCCGCAACCTCTCGGCTGAAACGGAAAGCGCCCCGGCAGGGATTTGCCGGGGCGCCTTGTTCTTACGGTGCCGTGAGGCGCATCAGGCCACGCACTCCAGCCGATGGAATTTCGAGCGGGCGAAGACCAGCGCCTCGCCGCCCGCGAGAGCGACATCCTCGATCCGCCCGATGAAGACGGTGTGGCTGCCCGCCTCGGTCGCGGTGACCACCTCGCAGGAGATGGAGGCCAGCGCGCCCGCGAGCCGGGGCAGGCCGAGCGGGCAGCTCGACCATTGGCCGATGGCGAACTTCTCGAGCCCGCTCTGGCCCTGCGCCCCGGCAAAGGCCATGGCGACATCCGCCTGGCCCTGACCGAGCAGCTGCACGCTGAAGCGGCCGCTGCGGGCGATCTCCTGGCAGGTGCCGGTGCGCCGATTGACGCAGACCAAGAGGCTCGGCGGACTGTCGGTGACCGAGCAGACCGCGGTGGCGGTGATGCCGCGCCGGGTCTCGCCCGAGCCGGTGGTGATCAGCGTCACCGCCCCGGGAAAGAGCCCCATTGTCTCGCGGAAGGTCGAGATGTCGACAGCCATGTCAGGCGGCCTTGAGGCTGGTCAGATAGGCGCCGGCGGCATCGGGATCGGCGAACCACGGGAAGAAGTCGCGCGGGTCGTTGAAGCCGTTGGCAATGCGGTGCGCCAGGTCGGGCAGCACCTGCGCCGCGCCCATCAGTTCGAGCACGAAGGGCGGCGGCGGCAGCAGCATCATGTTGGTCCAGCGCACCACCCATTGCGCGTAGGTCCAGAAGGTCTCGAAGGTGGCGCGCATCCAGGTCTCGTCGAAGGACGCATCGCCGCGCGCAAGGATCGCGTCAAGGTAGACAGCAGCGGCCTTGGCGGCGTTGTTCGCGCCCTGGCCGGTGATCGGATCGTTGAGGCAGACGGCATCGCCGAGCCCGAGGATCTTGGCACCGGAGGGCAGGGTGCCGACGGGCTTGCGGACGGTCGGCGGGAAGCGCCCGGCAAGGATCCCGTTGCCATCGGTCAGCTCGATATTGGCGCAGCGCTCGGCTTCCCAGGGCACGAACTTATCGAGGATCTCCTTCGAGCGGGCGAGGTGCTCGGCGGGGGTGGAGACGTCCTTCCAGCAGTCCATCGGACCCTCGGGCACACCTTCGAAGACCATGATCTCGCAGGGGCCGCTGGTGGTCAGCGCAGGGAAGACGAAATACTCGCCCACACCCGGGATCAGGTTGAAGTTCACCGCCGAATGCTCGGGGCGGGGGGGTCATGCCGTGGACATAGGTCAGCGCCAGCGCACGCTGGGGCGCGGCAAAGGGCGAGCGGTCGGCGTCGCGCTCGAAGAGCTTGCCGATCTCGCCCTTGCCCGAGGCGACGATCACCAGGTCCGCCGCCTTTGCCTCGCGCTCGAGCATGGCGATGTCGGCGGTGGCGATCTCCATCTTGCCGCCGAGACGCTCGAACTCCTCGATCCAGCGCGGCATCTTCACGCGCTGGTCGATGGACTGTGCCTTTTGCTCGAGCCTGGCCGACCATTCGACCGCCTTGCCCGGACCCTCGGGGTTCGGGACGCTGAAGGAGATGCCCTCGACCGGCGGGCAGGCGTCTTCCCAGAAGTTGATCCCGAGGTCGCGCTCGAGCTGCAGCGCCGCGTCGAATTGGCACTGCGAGGACATCACCCGCCCGGCAGCGAGTTCGGGCCCGGTGCGGTCCTGGATGATCTTGACCTCGTAGCCCTTCTGCACGAGGCCGATGCCGAGTTGCAGGCCGGACTGGCCACCGCCCACGATGGAAATGCGTTTCATTGTTCTCTCCTGTTGGCTTTTGCTTTGCGGACCGGGTCAGTCCATGAGGCGCGGGATGGCGGGCTCGGCGCGCTCGGGGCCCATCGCGGTGTAGCCGCCGTCGACGCGGATGTCGGTGCCGGTCACGAAGCTGGCTTCGTCCGAGCAGAGGAACATCACCGTCGAGGCGACTTCCTCCGGGTCACCGACCCGCGGGAAGAGGTGGAAATCGGCACCCACCGCATCGGTCTTGGCCCGGTCGCCGCCGGTGAGGCTGTCCATGATGTTGGACCAGGTCCAGCCGGGCGAGACCGCGTTGACGCGGATACCGTCGGGCGCGAGGTCCATCGCCTGGTTGCGGGTAAGCTGCAGGATCGCGGCCTTGGACACCGGGTAGAGCCAGCGGCCGGTCTGCGCCACGCGGGCCGAGATCGAGCCGAAATTGACGATCGCCCCCTTGGTCTTGCGCAGTTCCTCTCGCGCCGCCTGCATCAGCATGACCGAGCCAACAAGGTTCACATCCAAAGCTTCAAGCCATTCGGCACGCGTGCTTTCTGCGCCGTTGTCGACATAGGTCGCGGCGACGTTCACCAGAAAATCGATGCGGCCGAAGCTGTCCTTGGCGGTCTGCACGACGCGGGCGATATCCTCGTCCGAGCGCAGGTCGGCCTGCACGAACACCACGCCATCGCAGGCCAGCTTCGCGCCGTTCTCGGCGTCGATATCCGCGATGACCACCTTGGCGCCATGGGATTTGAACGCCTCGACCACGGCGACGCCGATTTTCGTGGCACCGCCCGGCACGATCGCGACTTTGTCTCTCAATCCACGCATTGCGCGCTCCCTGTTTGTCATTTTTCTGAAATGAAAGCTTGCAGGGTCGTGGCGGATGCGCGCTATCCTGATTGCGCAGCCGGGATCCGGATTGCGCAAATTATGTTTCAAGGATGAAGGAACACCGCGGCGCCACCATGGAGCATCTCATGGGCCAGCTTCAGACCGGTCCCCGGAGGCCGCAGGGATTGCCGCTTGGCAGCCATCCACTCTTTGCGACCGAGGATCTGGACGAGGCGCGGGACCGGGTGGCGCAGGTCTATTGCGACCACCGGCTCGAGGTGATGGGCCGGGCGCCGCTGGCGGCGCAGCACAACCGGCTCGACGGGCAGGACCTGTCGGTCAACGTGCTGACCTATGGCGCGAAGACCCAGATCGCGCCGGGCCCGCTCGAGCAGTTCTACCTTTTCCAGTTTCCGCTGCGGGGTCATGCCTCGGTGAACAGCGGCGCGCGCGGCTACGAGATCGGCGACGGCCGCGGCGGGGTGCTCAATCCCGATGAGGACGTCAGCATGATCTGGAGCGAGCACTGCGTGCAGCTCATGCTGCAGATCGACCGCCGCGCGCTGGAGCAGGCGGCGCGGGCGGAGTTCGGCCTGCCGCAGGGCGCGCCGCTGCGCTTTGACGGGGCGCAGGCGCTGACGGGCGGGGAGGGCAGGTCCTTTCTCGGCTTGCTGCAGTTCGTGATCTCCGAGACCCAGCGCGGCGCCGCCTTGCTGGGGCAGGGCTCGGCGCTGGGGCGGCAGCTCGAACGCACGCTGCTGGTGGGGCTCTTGCAGTCGCAGGTCCGGCTGCCCGTGGCTGGCGCCATGGGCCTCGGGCAGGGCCATGCGCCGCGGATGATGCGCCTTGCCGAGGAGTTCATGCGCGAGAACCTCGGCGCGGCGCTGATGATCGAGGACATCGCCAGCGCGGCCGGGACAAGCGTGCGCTCGCTGCAGGCGGCGTTCCGCGCCCGCCATGGCTGCGGCCCGATGACCGTACTGCGCGACATGCGGCTCGAGCGCGCCTGGGAGGAGCTGTCGAACCCCGGCGCCGATACGCGGGTCACCGATGTTGCGACCGGGCTCGGCTTCTTCCATCTCGGACGTTTCTCGGAACATTACCGCAGGAAGTTCGGCTGCTCCCCGGTCGAGACGCTGCGCGCCGCGCTCAGAGCCTGAACCAAGCGCGGCGGGAATCCGGGAGCGGACCTCCGCTTTTCTTTGGCTTTCGGGCCTTTGGCGCCTAATCTTGCTGCGTGCGGTCGACGCGAGGGGGGATCGATTGAGCGACGAATTCGACCCGGGACTGGATCGCGAGGAGCGAGAGGGTTTCCTGCTGCGCCTCTGCAAAGGTCTTGAGGGAATTGCGGGGCCGTCGGAGATGCGGGCCTGTGCCTGCGGGATGCTGGCGGAACGGCTACGCGTCGACCGTGTCCGCTACCAGGCGTTGCTCCCGGAGCAGGGAGCGACACAGGAATGGCCCCTCCCGGCATGGCAACTCGAGATATTGCGCCGGGGCGCGCCGTTTGCCGTGGCGGACACGCAGGTCTCACCGCTGATCCCAGGAGAGGAACGCCCGGAGCTTGCCAGGAGCGGCACCGCGGCTCTGGCGTTGGTGCCGCTGGTCAGGCAGGACCAGAGCCTTGCCGCTCTCTGCCTGACCTCAAGTGCCCCCCCGGGAGTGGACACAGGCGGAGATCGCCCTCGTGCAGGAGGTGGCCGAGCAGCTCGAGGCGGCGATCGCGCGCGCCGGGGCCGGGCCGACCACCGGCAGCACCCGCTACCGCGCGCTTGTCGAGGCGATGGACGAAGCCGTCTGCGTGTTCGAGCGCCTGCCGCTGCGGCCGGACGGGCTGCGCGACTATCGCTACATCACCATGAACCCGGCGATGCAGGCGATGTTCGGCATCCCCGATCTGAGCGGCCAGTCGATCCGCGACAATTTCCCCGACGAGGTCGAGGATTGGTATGACGATTACGACCGTGTGCTGGAGACCGGCGAGGCGATCCGCTTCGAGCGCGGTTCGATCCCCCAGGGGATGGTGCTCGAGATGTTCGTGGCCCGTATCGAGGACGGGTCGGGCCGGAGCCTCATGGCGGTGATCCGCGACATCACCTGGCGCAGGATAGATGACAACACGCTGCGCGAGCGGGAGGCACGGCAGGAGCTGCTGCTGCGTTTCTCCGATCGCCTGCGCACGCTGGCCGCCGGCCCGGACGTCATGCGCGCCGCCTGTGCGCTGCTCGGCGAGGCGCTCGGGGTCGATCGTGTCAACTACGCCGAGGTCGAGGGCGAAGACTTCATCATCGCGCATGAGCATCACCGCGAGGGGCTCGCCAGCATGGCAGGCCGCTACCCGGCGTCCGGGCCCAAGACGGCCGAACGGGCGGCTCTCGAAGCGGGGCGGACCGTTGTGATTGCGGATGTCGACGCCGAGCCTGGGCTGCGCCCGGACCAGCGCGAAGTCTTCCGGGCGTGGGGCGTGCGTGCCTTCGTGTCGGTGCCGCTGGTGAAGGAAGAGCGCCTTGTCGCGGTGCTGAGCGTCATCAGGTCGCGTGCCGCGCCATGGAGGCTGCACGAGGTCGAGCTGGTCGGCGAGGTGGCCGAGCGCACCTGGGCTGCCGTTGCCCGGGTCCGATCCGAAAAGGCGCTGCGCGAGAGCGAGGAAAAATTCCGGTCGCTCTTCGAGACGATGACCCAAGGCTACTGCGAATGCGAGCTGGTCCGCGACGAGAGCGGCGGGGTGATCGATTGCCGTCTGCTCGAGATGAACCCGGCCTTCGAGCGGTTGACCGGCCTTTCCGCGGCGCAGGCGCGGGGGCGTGCGGTGACCGAAGTGCTGCACAGGGCCAAGCCATGGTGGGTCAAGGAATTTGCCGAGATGGTCAGCGACCGGCGCCCCCGGACCATCGAACGCGAAGTGCCGGAGCAAGGCCGCTGGTACGAGATCCGCGCCTATCACCGTGACGGCGATCGGTTTGCCGCCCTGTTCAGCGACACGACCGAGCGCAAGCGCATCGATGCGGCGCTTCAGGCAAGCGAAACCCGCCTTCGGGCACTGGTCAACGCGACCTCCGAAGTGGTCTACCGAATGAGCCCGGATTGGCAGGTCATGTGGGAGCTGGATGGGCGGGGATTCGTCAAGGACACCCATGAAGCGACGAGCGACTGGCTCTTTGCCTATATCCCCGCCGAAGATCAGCCGGAGGTGACCGCGGCGATCCGGCAGGCCATCGAGACCAAGGGCGTCTTCCAGCTCGAACACCGGGTCAAGCGTCCGGACGGGACCCTGGGCTGGATGTTCTCGCGGGCAATCCCGCTGCTCGACGAGGCCGGCGAGATCGTCGAATGGTTCGGCGCGGCCAGCGACGTGACCCCCCGCAGGCAGGCCGTCGAGGCGCTCGCGCACACGCAGCGCCTGAAAGCGGTGGGCCGGCTCGCCGGAGCCATCGCGCATGATTTCAACAACCTGCTGACGGTGATCATCGCCAATATCGAACTCTCCGAGATGCGCGAGCGTGCCGAGGAGAAGACGCAGTTCCTCGACAAGGCGCTGAAGGCCGCCCAGCTCGGAGAGCGCCTGAACCAGAGGCTGCTGACCTGGGCCGGACAGGCTCCGATGCAACCGAAAGAGGTGATCCTGAACGATCTGGTGACCGAGACGGGGGCCATCCTGGATCGCTCCATCGGCGAGCGCTTCACCTTGTCCCTCGATCTGGCACCGGATCTCTGGCCCTGCTTCATAGACCCGGCGAATGTCGACAGCATGGTGCTCAACCTCGTGGTCAACGCGCGCGACGCGATGCCGGACGGCGGCGAGATCCGCCTGTCCACCGCCAACGTCCCCGCAGCGGAGGTCCCGGTGCAGCCGGGGGCCGCGGCGGCGCCGGGAGACCATGTCTGCCTGTGCATTTCCGACGACGGGTTTGGCATGTCCGAGGAGGTCCGCAGACGGGCCTTCGAGGCGTTCTTCTCGACCAAGGAGCAGGGCACGGGGGTCGGCCTGGGCCTGTTCAGCGTCAAGACCGTGGTGCAGCAGTCCGGCGGGTTCCTGGAATTCGACAGCGCGCCGGGGCGCGGCACGACCTTCCGGCTCTACTTCCCGAGAACCAGCGGGGCACGTGACGTCACTCCGCTGACGGAGGCCGACACGCGCCAGCCACCGGCCCCGCTGACCCATCCCCTCATTCTCGTGGTCGAGGACCAGAAGGCCGTCAGGGACGCCACCCGCGAGCGGCTGCAGTCCCTCGGCTACAGTGTCGTCGAGGCCGCGGACGCCGAAGAGGCGCTCGGGATCCTGCGATGGCAGAGAGATATCCGCGTGGTGTTCAGCGACGTGGTGATGCCGGGCGAGATGAGCGGCCGGGATCTGGCCAAGCGGGTGCTGCATGACTTCCCGGGGGTCGAGGTGCTGCTGACCGCCGGCTACATCGCCGAGACCTCGCCCAAGGGCGTGGACGATCCGACGGCGAATGTCCCGGTGCTGATCAAGCCCTACCGGCTGCACGATCTCGCAGCGGCGCTCCGCAGCCTGCTGGCGGCGCACCACACCGGCACCGGCGGCTGAGCGGCGGCCCACGGTCGGGCTCCGGCAATGACCGCCGTCAAGAACACCCGGGACATTCCGTGCGACACTGGCATCGGCCCTTGGCGCGGCTCCGGACTCCATGGGCCTCATCCCTGGGTCGTGGCACGGATCGGGAGGGGCACGAGATGGCACAGGACACGCAACGTTTCGCGGACCGCCGGGCGGCGGGGCGCGCCCTGGGAGCCCGGCTCGCGTCCCTGTCGCTGGAGGCACCGATCGTCTACGCGCTGCCGCGCGGCGGGGTTCCGGTCGCGCTCGAGGTGGCCCGCGCGCTCGGGGCGCCGCTCGACCTGATCTTCGTGCGCAAGATCGGGGCGCCGGGGGTGCCGGAGGTCGCGCTCGGGGCCATCGTCAACGGCGAGGCCCCGCAGATGGTGATCAACGAGGACGTGCTGCGTGGCTCCGGGGGCGACACCTCCTATCTGGAACGGGCTAGGGCGCGCGAGCTGCAGGAGCTGGAACGGCGCCGCAAGCGCTACCTTGGAAACCGGCGGCAGCTCCTCGCCAAGGGCAGGACCGCGGTGATCGTGGACGACGGTCTGGCCACGGGGGCGACGATGAAGGCGGCGATCATCGCCATGCGGCACCAGGAGGCGCGTGCGGTCTGCGTCGCAGTGCCGGTGGCGCCGGCCCGGGTGGCGGTGGAATTCGAGGGAATTGCCGACCAAGTGGTCTGCCTGCATCCGGCCCAGAGGTTCTACGGCGTGGGCGGATTCTACGACGACTTCCACCAGCTCAGCGACGAGGAGACCCAGGGGCTGCTACGCGAGGCCTGGGCCGAGGAGGTCTCCGCCGGAGACTCGGCGGTGCCCTCGCGCCGCAGCGTCTCGGTGCCGCCGCTGGCGCTGGCCGGAGATCTTTCGGTGCCCGCCGATCCGCGCGGGCTGGTCATCTTCGCCCATGGCAGCGGGTCGAGCCGACTCAGCCCGCGCAACCGGGCGGTGGCCGATGCGTTGATCGCACGCGGCTTCGCGACGTTGCTCTTCGATCTGCTGACCCCGCAGGAGGCGCAGGACCGGCGCAACGTCTTCGACATTCCGCTGCTGGCCGAGCGGGTCGTCGCGGCGGTCGGCTACGTCGCCAGCGAGCCCGATGTCGCCGAGTTGCCGGTCGGTCTTTTCGGCGCCAGCACCGGGGCCGGGGCGGCGCTGGTCGCCGCGGCCGAACTGGGGCCGCGCATCGGGGCCGTGGTCTCGCGCGGGGGGGCGGCCCGATCTTGCCGGCCCGCATCTGGCACAGGTCACCGCGCCGACGCTGCTGATCGTCGGCGGCAACGACGCCCATGTGCTGACGCTCAACCGGCAGGCGCTCTATGGCCTGAACTGCGAGAAACTGCTGAAGATCGTTCCCGGCGCCAGCCATCTCTTCGAAGAGCCGGGCACGCTCGAGGCGGCGACCGAAATGGCCTGCACTTGGTTCGAACACTACCTGCAGCGCCCGTCCGAGGCGGTGCACCCCCAGCCCGAGACGCATCTGCTTGGCGACGATGCCATCGTCACCGCCCTGCGCGGCGCGGCGATCGCCTTGCCCGAACCCGAGGATCCGGCCTTTGGCGCGGCCTTCGACGACTACGGCGCGGCGCGGATCGTTCTGCTGGGCGAGGCCTCGCATGGCACGTCGGAGTTCTACCGCGCCCGCGCGGCGATCACCCGGCGACTGATCGAGCGGCACGGCTTCACCCACGTCGCGGCGGAAGCCGATTGGCCGGACGCCGCCGCCATCGACCGCCACATCCGCGGCAGGCCCGGGGCCGCCTCCCGGCGGGTGCCCTTCGCGCGCTTCCCGACCTGGATGTGGCGCAACCGCGAGTTCGACGATTTTGTCGCCAGCCTGCGCGATCACAATGCCAAGGTCGAGCCCGACGAGCAGGTGCGCTTCACCGGGCTTGACCTTTACAGCATGACCGCCTCGATCGCGGCGGTGCTGGAATATCTCGACCGGGTCGACCCGGCTGCGGCAAAGGAGGCCCGCCAGCGTTACGCTTGCATCGATCCCTGGTCGCAGGAGCTTGCCTCCTATGGCCGCGCCTCGCTCAGCCGCGGCTATGCGCTCTGCGAGGCGCCGGTGATGCGCACCCTGCTCGACCTGCTGCAGAGCGAGCTGCACTACGTGGCGCGCGACGGCGACGCCTTCTTTGACGCGGTGCAGAACGCCCGGCTGGTGGCCAATGCCGAGCGCTACTACCGGGTGATGTACTACGGCTCGCATGAATCGTGGAACCTGCGCGACCGCCACATGTTCGACACGCTGAAGCGCGTGCTCGAAAGGGGTGGCCCCGACGCCAAGGCCGTGGTCTGGGCACATAACTCGCACATCGGCGACGCGCGTTTCACCGACATGGGCAGCGCGCGCGGCGAGCTGAACATCGGCCAGATCTGTCGCGAGGAATTCGGCCGCGAGGCCGTGCTGATCGGTTTCGGCACCCACAGCGGCACCGTGGCGGCGGCCTCGGAATGGGATGCGCCGATGGAGGTGAAGGCCGTGCGCCCCTCGCGCCCGGACAGCTACGAGGCGCTTTGTCACGCCGTGGGAGAGCCGCGCTTCCTGCTCGACATGGGCCGCGAGATGGACCCGGCGCTGCGCCGGGCGCTGCGCGATCCCCGGCTCGAGCGCTACATCGGTGTCATCTACCGCCCCGAGACCGAGCGCTGGAGCCACTATTCCCACGCCACGCTGCCGGACCAGTACGACGCCTTTGTCTGGTTCGACGAGACCCGGGCGGTGACGCCGGTTCCGACCCGGGTGATCGCCGGCGAGGACGAGACCTATCCCTTCGGCCTCTAGCCGGGCGGCGGCTGGCGGGTCAGCCGGGCCCCGAAGGGGCCAGCGCCCGGCCGCAGCCTGTCCGGGCCGGTGTCAGCGCTGCAGCACATAAAGGCCCGGTGCCGCGCAGAGCGGCGCGTATTCGGTGCCGGGCACGCCCGTCTCGGGCGGCGCGGTCTCCTTCCCGGGCCCCATCCGGTGCAGCCAGTTCACCCAATGCGGCCACCAGGAGCCCTCTTGCGGCGCGTGCCGGGCATGCCAGTCGTCCGGCCCGGCATAGGGCGCGCCGGCCGGCCGGTGCCCGAGCCGGAAACTGCGCCGGAAGCTGCGCCGGCCCTGGCCGGGCGGGCTCAGGATGCCGCCGTTGTGGCCGCCGCTGACCAGCGCGAAGGTCATGTCGCTGTCGGAAAAGAGCGCGGTCTTGTAGACCGAGCGCCACGGCGCGATGTGGTCCTTCTCGGTGGCCAGCACGAAAAGCGGCGCGGCGATGTCCTTCAGCGCGATGACCCGCCCGTCGACGGCGAAACGCCCGGCGGTCAGGCGGTTCTCCAGGAACAGCCCGCGCAGGTACTCGGAATGCATGCGGTAGGGCATCCGGGTGGCGTCCTTGCTCCAGGCGCCGATGTCGAACTCCTGCTCCTCCTCGCCCATCAGATAGCGACGCACCAGCCGCGACCAGATCAGGTCGCGGTCGCGCAGCACCCGGAAGGTGCCGGCCATCTGCCGCTGGTCGAGATAGCCCTGCGCCCACATGAGATCCTCGAGATAGGCGATCTGCGCCTCGTCGACGAAGAGCATCAGTTCGCCGGCCTCCGAAAAGTCGGTCTGCGCCGCGAGCAGGGTGATCGAGCCGAGCCGTTCGTCGCCGTCGCGCGCCATGGTGGCGGCGGCGATGGCGAGGATCGTGCCGCCGAGGCAGTAGCCGCAGGCGTGCACCCTGCGCCCGGGGCAGATGGTGGTGACCGCCTCGAGCGCCGCCATCACCCCGTCGCGCCGGTAGGCATCGAGCGACAGGTCGCGATCCTCGGCACCGGGGTTGAGCCAGGAAATGCAGAAGACGGTGAAGCCCTGCGCCACGAGGTAGCCGATCAGCGAGTTCTGTTCGCTGAGATCGAGGATGTAATATTTCATGATCCAGGCGGGCACGATCAGGATCGGATCGGCATGCACGGTCTCGGTCGCGGGCGCGTATTGGATCAGCTCGAAGATATGGTTGCGAAAGACCACGGTGCCGGGCGTGCAGGCAACGTCCTGTCCCGGCATGAAGGTCTCGGGCTGTTCCGAGTGCAGCACGCCGTCGCGCAGCCAGTCCTCGGCCATCAGAGCCGCGCCGTCGATGAGGCAGCGCCCGCCGCTGCGGGCCATGGCGTCGAGCACCTCGGGGTTGAACCACGGCAGGTTCGAGGGCGACAGGGCGTCGAGCCCCTGCCGCGCCATGAAGGAAACCCGCGCGCTCTCACGGGGGTTCATGCCGCGCTGCCGGCTGGTGGCAACCTCCCACCAGTCCTCGGCGGCGAGAAAGCCCTGCATCCAGACCCGCGAGACCGGGTTGGCCCAGCCCTCGCCGTCGAAGCGGTGATCGTCCGCAGCAGGGCGGAAGCCGCGCGCGGTGTCCCAGATGCCGGTGAGCGCCTGCCACTGGTTGTGCCAGAAGCGTTCGGCAAGATCGGTCTGCCGGCCCGGCGCCTTGAGCAGGTTCACCGCCCAGGCCTGCCAGGCCGAGGCCGCAGCATAGGGCGAGACGCCCATGGTCAGCCGCGCCCGCATCGAGGCCAGGGCCCGGTCCAGGCTTGCGTAGAAGCCGTCGTGCACCCAGACCTCGGGCACCCTGGGAGGGGGGCAGGCGGAAGGCGCGACCGTCGGCGCTGGCTGCGATGCGGCGGGGGGCGGGACAAGCTCGGACATGATCGCTGCTTTCGTGCGTATGGCGGCACGGGCCGCCGGGGCCGGGTGACCGGGCTATCTTGAGACCATCGATGTGGCAGGTACAGCCCGGCCTCCCCGGCAAGGGCGGGATCCGCCCTCGTCGCCCTGCGGCAAATCGCGCGCAGGGCCAGTTCTGTGGGGGCCTCCTGCCTGCCGGGGCAACCCCGGTCCCCGGTCGGGAGCCGGGCGACAGCTATCCCGCGTCGGGGCGGGCCGTCTTGGCAGGCGTGTCGTTCCGGTTGGCCCAGCTCCTGTGCGGCAGGGCGGGCGGAAGACTGGTCACACCCCTGCCGATGCCATCTTCGTTGCATCGGGCAATGAGCCGCAGCCGGGACAGGTCCGTCACCTCGATCCGGTCGGGCGTGAGCAGCCGTATGGCGCCCTTGTCGTTCAGCTGGCGCAGCGAGCGGCAGAGCGTCTCGACGGTCATGTCCAGCAGCGAGGCCAGGTCGCGGCGGCTCAGGAGGATGTGCAGCTTGCGCTGCTCCCCGGCGTCTGCATCTGCGAGCTCCTCGAGAAGCCAGAAGGCGAGACGCTGCAGCGTGTTGCGCCCGCGCATGTTCATCACGGAAAGCTGCATTTGCTCGAGCTGCTGGCGCATCGTCACCATGTAGGCATGGAAATGCGAGGGCTGCTCCTTGAGGAAGCTGTCCCAGGCGCTGCGGGACATCCAGCAGACCGCCGCCTCGCTCGCCGTCACCCAGGAGAACAGGCTGCCGGCGCTGTCGGGAACGTAGACCAACTGCCCGCGCCGCATGATCTGCAGCAGGTGCTCATCACCGCCCTTGGTGACTGTGCCGACCTTGATCACACCGCTGGCGATGAGCCCGATCCGGTCGAGCGGCTCTCCCTGCTGCACGATCTCTGCGCCCCGCGCATAGGTCGTGAGGCTGCTTCTGCTCAGGATTTCCCGTTGGGAATCGGCATGCAAAGTGCTGCAGAACCCGAACTTTCTTGCCGCGCAGCGGCCGCAGCGGACCTCCTGTGCCTGACGTAGAATCGCGTTGGTCTGCATTTCCCCCCCCCCCTCGCGCTGACCCTGCAAGGTTAATGATTTCAGAAGGTAGAATGTGAAATCATCAGTAGAATTGAGTAGAATTGTGTAGTGCCTCGGTTCGAAAGGCTCTTTGGGCCGATCGACCGTCTGTCTTGCGTGGCGTGAGGGGGGCTCACCCGCGGCAAGGAGCGAGCTGCCGCAGGTCAGGCGGATGTGACCTCGACCCGCCGCACTGCCGCAAGGGCCGATGGCGAGTGCAGCAGGGTCTCCTTCAGCGCCTCGTTGGCGCACTGCGCCTCCAACTCATCGCGAAGGCCGCCGAATCCGGACCATTGGCGCAGCGGCGCGCGGCGGGGTCCATCCCGGGACACGGGCCAGAACACCGGGATGCCGGGTTTCTTGGACATGGGGATTTCCATAAATATACGGGTGCGCCGCCGACCGAACCCGAGGAACGGAGACGAGCCTGTCGGCGGCGTCATCCGCGGTTCCGGCCGGGGGAGCCGGGGTGGGCTCAGGGTCAGCTGATCCGCGAACTATCTAGACTTAATGCGATTTCCCACTTAGCGCATTGACGGCCATCAACCGCGGAGGCGGCGCGGGGCCGCGCTTTCGTCGCGTGTCACTGAAGGGACTCCGGCACCGATCCGGGGCGCCGCGTCAGTCAGCCGACCACCACGGGATGCGTCTCGGGCCGCGGCTCGAGGGCATGGGCCAGAACGTCATCGACGGTCTTCAGCCAGACGAAGCCGAGCTGCCGGCGCGCGGTTTCGGGGATGTCCTCGAGGTCGGGGCGGTTGCGCTCCGGCAGCAGAACCTGGGTGATCCCGGCCCCCGCGGCGGCGACCACCTTCTCGCGGATGCCGCCGACCGGGAGCACCAGCCCGCGCAGCGAGATCTCCCCGGTCATCGCCGTGTCGCTGCGTAGCCTGCGATCGAGCAGAAGCGAAGCCAGTGCCGCGAAGATCGCCGTGCCGGCGCTTGGCCCGTCCTTGGGGGTTGCGCCGGCGGGGACGTGGATATGGATGTCGGAGGTCTCGAAGAGCTCGGGATCGATGCCGAGGCCGGTGGCCCGGGCCTTGACCAGCGTCAACGCGGCCTGCGCGCTCTCGCGCATCACCTCGCCGAGCTGCCCGGTCAGGGTCAGCCGCCCCTTTCCCGGTACCCGGCTGGCCTCGATGAAGAGGATATCGCCGCCGACCGGCGTCCAGGCGAGTCCGGTGGCCACCCCCGCAAGGCCGGTGCGCAGGGCGATCTCGTTCTCGAACCGGGGCGAGCCCAGCACCGGCGCGAGGTCGGCCTGGGTGATGCTGCGCGGCTCGGTCCTGCCCTCGGCGAAGCCGACCGCCACGTGGCGCAGCAGCGCGCCGATCGCACGTTCGAGCCCCCGCACCCCCGCCTCGCGGGTGTAGCCGCGGACGAGGGCTTGCAGGGCGTCCTCCTCGATCCGCGCCTGCTCGGCGGTGAGCCCGGTCGCGGCAAGCTGCGCGGGCACGAGGTAGCGCTTGGCGATCTCCAGCTTTTCCTCCTCGAGGTAGCCGGCGAGGGCGATGATCTCCATCCGGTCGCGCAGAGGCGCGGGGATGGTCTCGAGGCTGTTGGCGGTGCAGAGGAAAACCACATGCGACAGGTCGAAATCTACGCCGAGATAATTGTCGCGGAAGGCGGCGTTCTGCGCCGGGTCCAGCACCTCGAGCAGCGCTGCCGAGGGATCGCCGCCCAGCCCTTGGCCAAGCTTGTCGATCTCGTCGAGCATCAGCACGCAGTTGCGCGCCCCGGCGCGGCGGATCTGCTGGATCACCGTGCCGGGCATCGCCCCGACATAGGTGCGGCGGTGGCCGCGGATCTCGGCTTCGTCATGCACCCCGCCAAGGCTAAGTCGCGCAAAAGGCCGGTGCAGCGCCCGCGCGATACTCTGGCCCAGCGAGGTCTTTCCGACGCCCGGCGGCCCGACGAAGCACAGGATCGGTGCCTTGCCCGCGGGGGCGAGGCGGCGCACCGCGAGATATTCGATGATGCGCATCTTGATCTTCTCGAGCCCGTAGTGGTCGGCGTCTAGCGTCCGGCGCGCCTCGGCCAAATCGACGGGTGTTTTCTCGGGCAGCCGCCACGGCAGGTCGAGAATAGTGTCGATCCAGCCGCGCAGCATCGCCACCTCGGCGCTGCCCGGCGCCATGCTCCCGTAGCGGCCGAGCTCGGCAAGCGCGTGCCGCTCGGTCTCTTCCGGCATGCCCGCCGCCATGATGGCGCGGGACAGCTCGGCGACCTCCTCGCCGTTGCCGGCACCGGTCTCGCCCAGCTCGCGACGGATGGCGGCGAGCTGTTCGCGCAGGATAACCTCGCGGTGGCGCCCCTCGAGCTCCTCGCGGGCCTGCTCGTTGATCTCGCGGGTGATGCGCAGCACCTCGACGCGGCGGCTCAGCTTCCGGGTCATCGCCTCGATGCGGGCAGCGACTTCGACGGTCTCGAGCATCTCCTGCCGCTCGTCGGTGGACATCTCGGAGTACCCCGCCGCGAGATCGGCGAGGTAGCCCGGATCGTCGATCTGCGCCACCGACTCGGCCAGCCCCTCGGGCGCCTCTGGGAGCATGTGCAGAAGCTGCACCGCCAGTTCGCGCAGGTGCAGGAAACGGGCCTCGGTTTCGGGGCGGGTGTCGCGAATGTCCTCGACGGCTTCGACCTTGGCGACAAGGAAGGGGGCGTCCGGGATAAGCTCCAGCGGGCGGAACCGCGCGCGGCCGCGGCAGATCAGGTGCCGGCCCTCGTCGGGGGTGGTCACGTAGCGCAGGATCTCGGCCAGGCAGCCCATGTCGTGCAGCCCCGCGGCGTCGGGCGCATCCTCCTGCGGCGCGCGCTGCAGCAGGATGCCGATCGGCAGGTCGTCGCGCAGCGCCCTTTCGACCGCCGCCACCGAGGACGGCCGACCGATGGAGAGTGGAAAGACGGTGCCCGGAAAGCCCACGAAATCGCGCACCGGAAGCAGGATGAGCGCGTCTTCCGGGATCTCGAAGGAGGCGGGTTCGGGAGGGCGCGTCTCGGTCATTGCTTGGCCTCCGCGAGCTTGGCGAGCCGGACGACGAGACAGCCCGGCGCGGTCTCGCGGCTCACCCGGTAGGGCGCATCGGGAATCGTGACGCGCCGCTCGAAGCGGCCCCAGGGCAATTCCAGCCGCAGGATCGAGGTTGCCCCCAGTTCCGACGGGCGCGCCCGCAGGCCTCGCAGGGTCAGGGTGCCGCCCGCGACCTCGATCTCGACCGTGGCCGGATCGACCCCGGGCAGCACCACGTAGGCCACCAGTTCCGTCGCGGTCTCGATCAGATCGAGAGGCGGCTCCCAGGTCATCGGCTGACCCAGCCCGAAGGCCAGCTGCCGCAGTTGATCGAGATGCCCCAGCCGGTGCAGAGCATCCGCGAGCATCCGGTTCTCGATCGATTTCCCCATGGTCTTCCTCCGTCCTCCGGCGCCACCCTGCGCCGCTCTCGGCGCGCGCGCATTGTTTGCGCGCAATCACCCAGGCCGGGCAGCTTCAAAGCGACGTGATCGCCGGAGGCGCGCCGCGGAGCGCGATCTCATACCGCCTCCAAGGACGGGCGCGCGCGGCCGTTCACTTCGACAGGAGCACCGGCAGTGGGGCGAATTCCAGCAGGTCCCGGGTGACCGCGCCGATCACGAAATCATAGAGCTGCGAATGGCCGAAGGCGCCGGTCACCAGCATCTCGGCGCCGAATTCCTGTGCTGCGGAGATCAGCGTCTCGCCCCTTTGCTCGACGGTGGCGCTGCGTTCGGTCACCGTCACCCGAAAGCCGAGGCGGTCCAGCGAAGTGGCGAAATCCGCCTTGCCGTCGATGCCCGGGACGGTGCGCTGTGCGCGCGACACGACCGTGACAAGCTCGATCTCGGCGCCATCCTGCGCAAGCGCCAGAGCATCATGCGCCGCCCGCGTCGCCTCGCGGGTGTCGCTCCAGCCGATGGTCATCCGGGCGACGGGGCCGGTCAGGCTCGCCTCGGCGGACAGGACCAGCACCGGGCGCCCAAGATTGCGAACGACCCGCTCCAAAAGGGTCCGATCGTCGGGCGAGCGGGTGAGCGTTCCATTGGTCCCGGCGAGCACGATATCCGCCCCGCGCGCGCCCGAAAGCAGGAACTCCTCGGCACCAAAGAGGAGGGTCTGAGGCCGGTATTCCCCAAGAATCCCCATGGCTTTCGCCTGTTTCTCGAAAATGGCCCTGATTTTCTCCGAGTCCTGCTCCTCCCATTCCTGCATGCTGGCATAGATGAGCGGCTCGGCGCCGGTTCCATCCGTGAAAATCATCGGGTTGTAGGGGTGCAATACGGTCAGATGCGCATCATGGGCGGCGGCAAGGGTCGCGGCCTGTTCGAGACTCCATTCCGCCTCTTCCGGATCAAAAACGAGAAGGGCAATCGTTTTAATGGACATTTTTGATATACCTCAAGTGGCTGAGATCTTGGCAATAGAGGTCCCGGGCCGAATGGTCGGATTGTCTTGAAAGGTGTTGTCCTCATTCCTGGCCGCGCCACGAAAACCCGGTTGCGCCGGCCGGGTCACCCAATCCGGCAGCGAGCTGGCGCGACCGCGCCCAATCTGCCCGCCGCGCTTGGCGTCGTCATTGACGGTCGTCATCCCGCTTGCGATCTGCCGGCTCTGCCAGGTCTCTGGCGATCCTGACCTGGCCGGTGAAAACGTAGCCGACACCGCGCACCGAGCGGATCAGCTTTTCTCCAGTGGTCGGCGACTCGATCTTGCGCCGCAGCCGTGCCACGTGTCCGTCGATCGTCCGGTCATCGGGCGACCAGTCCCGCCCATGCAGGGCCTGGGAGATCTCGTCGCGGGTTAGGATACGACCAGGATGCTGCACAAAGAGCGCGAGCAGCCTCTGCTCGAGACCGGTCAGCTCGACCGGGGTTCCGTCGAGATGCGTCAGGACACCGCGCTGCACCTCGAACATGGCATGGTCTAAAAGAATGTTCGACTGTTCGGATATCTCGCGGTTGTAAAGATCGAGGGTCTTTTTGACGCGCAGCACGACTTCCTTTATGTGGAACGGCTTGACTATATAGTCGTCGGCCCCGAATTCCAGCCCGCGAATGCGGTCTTCCACAGCGGCCTTTCCGGAAATCATCAGGATGGGGATATTCCACCTCTCGCGCAGCGCCTGCGCGAGAGAAAGCCCGTCTTCATTTCCAAGCATCAAATCAAGCGTGACCAAATCAACCTGTTGGGTTTCCAGCGCTTCCCACATGGACGCGCGATCGCTGGCTTCCAAGGCCTGCCAGTTCTGGGACTCAAAGGCAGCGCAAAGAGCCTCACGCACTCCACTTTCATCGTCGACAACAAGAATTGTAGCGCGGTCCATATTCGCTCCCTCCCTCGAGGGAATGTATTATCAGAGAGTCGCGGCGTGTATAACGGAACATGTAAATAAATCCATAATTCAACCTTGGCGTGCACTGTAATCTATTTATACAACTAAGAGTATTGCGGCTGCCTCCTGCGGTACGATGGTCGCCGCTGCTATGCGGCCTCTCGCGGGGTGATGCGCAAGGCGCGGAGCGCGTTGAGGATCACCGCCACGTCGATCACCTCCTGCAGCAGCGCGCCCTCGACCGGCTCGAGGTATCCCAGCGCCGCGGCGATCATCCCGATCACCGACAGGCCGATCCCCGCCACGACGCTCTGCAGCGCGATCCGCCGGGCGTCGCGGGCTATGGCGATGCCGGCCACCAGCGGATCGATCCTGTCGACCAGCAGCACCACGTCGGCGGCCTCAGCCGAGGCGGCGGCACCGCGCGCGCCCATGGCCACGCCGATATCGGCCACGGCAAGCGCCGGGGCGTCGTTGACGCCGTCGCCGACCATCATCACCGGGCCGCCCGCGCGTTCGCTCTGGACCAGCGCGACCTTCTCGTCGGGGGTGAGCTCGGCCTGGATCGCGTCTATCCCGAGCCCCGCGGTCACCCGGGCGGCCACGTCGGGACGGTCGCCCGTGGCGAGCACGAGCCGGGCGATACCTTCGCGGCGCAGCCCCTGCAGCGCGGCGCCGGCACCGTCGCGCAGCGGGTCGGCCATCACGAGGTGCCCCGCCGGGCTGCCCGTCCAGCGCCAC
>NZ_NTHN02000021.1 GCF_002300555.2 Alloyangia mangrovi
CGGCAGGAGGCGACCCAGGCGGCCTCGGGGCCGCAGGCGGCGGGGCAGAGCAAGCTGCGCGCTTCGCTGGCGGCGGTGAGCGCGGCGGGCAGGGCGCCGGGCACCGCGACCAGCGCGCCCTCGAGCGTTAGCTCGCCGAGCGCGACGGTCTCGGCCACCGCGTCCGCCGGGATCACCTCGAGCGCGGCCAGCAGGCCGAGCGCGATGGGCAGGTCGAAATGCGAACCTTCCTTGGGCAGGTCGGCCGGCGAAAGGTTCACCGTGATGCGTTTCGACGGCAGGGCGATGGCCAGCGCCTGCAGCGCCGCACGGATGCGCTCGCGCGCCTCGGAGACCGCCTTGTCCGGCAGGCCGACCACGGCAAAGCCAGGCACGCCCGGGGTGACGGCGCATTGCACCTCGACGAGGCGTGCCTCGACCCCGTCAAAGGCGACGGTATAGGCGCAGGCCCCCATGCTCCGCGATCCCCTCCTGCCAGCGTTCGCCAAGATGAGGGCATCGATCTTGATGATCGGTTAACAGCTGCGTGGGAATCTGCCGGTGCATGGAAAATTTATCGCGGCACCCTAAATAAAGTCCAAGTCGCAAGAGGCGATGCGGAGGAGCGTCGCGAGCAGTTCTTGATAGACGCGCGAAAACAATGGTTTGGGACGGGTGCAGGCTCACGGGTGATGCGCGTCTTCCGCTCCTTACCCTCGTTGCTGAGGGCGTATTCGGCCCGCTCGACCACCTCCGGTGGGGCGCGGATCTCCGCTTGTGAAAATTTCTCGGAAACCAAATCGCGTGACGCGTCGTTACTATACCAAAGAGTAACGAGGCCGGCGCGCCCGGCCCAGCCAACGGGGGCCTTGCATGGCTTTGGATTCGACTTTCAACGATCAGACCCTCTCGCGCCGGGCGATGAAGGCGGAACTGCTCGATGCGGAAACCGAACTGCGTCTGGCCTACGCCTGGCGCGACCAGCGCGACGAACAGGCTCTGCACCGGCTCATCAATGCCTACATGCGGCTTGCGATTTCCATGGCCGCGAAGTTCAAGCGCTACGGGGCGCCGATGAACGATCTGGTCCAGGAAGCGGGGCTCGGCCTGATGAAGGCGGCCGACAAGTTCGACCCCGACCGCGGCGTGCGCTTTTCGACCTACGCGGTCTGGTGGATCAAGGCATCGATCCAGGATTACGTGATGCGCAACTGGTCGATGGTGCGCACCGGCTCCACCTCCTCCCAGAAATCGCTGTTCTTCAACATGCGCCGCGTCCAGGCCCGGCTCGAGCGCGAGGCCTCTTCGCGCGGCGAGATGCTGAACCGCAACGTGCTGCGCGAGATGATCGCGACCGAGATCGGCGTGCCGCTGCATGATGTCGAGATGATGGAAGGCCGGCTGTCGGGTTCGGACTACTCGCTTAACGCCACGCAGAGCACCGACGAGGACGGTCGCGAATGGATCGACACGCTGGAAGACGAGGGCGAGCAGAGCTCGATGCTCGTCGAAGGCAAGCTCGACAACGCCCAGCTGCGCGAATGGCTGGTCACCGCGATGACCTCGCTCAACGATCGCGAAAGGTTCATCGTGCGCGAACGCAAGCTGCGTGACGAGACCCGGACGCTGGAAAGCCTTGGACAGGAACTGGGTTTGTCCAAGGAGCGGGTGCGCCAGCTCGAGGCCGCGGCCTTCGCCAAGATGCGCAAGTCGCTTGAAGCGCAGTCGACCGAGGTGCAACACTTCCTCGCATGATGCGAGCCCTTGCCCTGACCCTGATGTCTCTCGCTGTGCCCTCTCTCGCGCAGCAAAGTCCTGTCTCTCCGCAGGATGGCACATCCGCCCTCATGGGGGCGGATGTGGCGTTTCTTGGAGAAGTCCATGACAACCCCGCCCACCATGCGCGGCAGGCCGAGTTGGTGTCACAGATCAAGCCGGTGGCGCTGGTCTTCGAGATGCTCTCGCCCGAGCAGGCCGGGCGGGTGACGCCCGAACTGGTGAAGGACCAGACCGCGCTGGAGGCGGCGCTCGACTGGAACGACAGCGGCTGGCCGGATTTCTCCATGTACTACCCGATCTTCGCTGCGGCACCCGAGGCCAAGGTCTTCGGCGCGGAACTCGCGCGCGAGGAAGCGCAGGCGCTTGGCAAGGGTGAACTGGGCAAGGTCTTTGGCCCCAGCGCCGGCTTCTACGGGCTGGACGAGCCACTCGACCGCGAGGAGGACGCAGCGCGACAGCAACTGCAGATGGCGGCCCATTGCAACGCCCTGCCGCTCGAGATGCTGCCGACCATGGTGGGCATCCAGCGTCTGCGCGACGCGCGGCTCGCCGAGACCGCGCTCGAGGCCTACGCCGAGCTGGGCGGGCCGGTGGTGGTGATCACCGGCAATGGCCACGCCCGCAAGGACTGGGGGGCCCCGGCACTGTTGGCACGGGCAGCGGGCGAGGTCTCGGTGGCGGCGCTTGGGCAGGGCGAGGCCGGGCAGGGGACGCCGGACGGCGGCTTCGATCTGGTCGAGGACAGCGCGCCCGCCGAGCGCGGCGATCCCTGCGAAGACTTCCAGATGCCGCAGAGCAACTGATCCGCCTTGCCACGACGTGGCGGGGCGGATTGAGTTTTCCCGGCGCGGCCTCTAACACTTGGGGCCGAAGGCGGGGCAGGCGGCCCCGATGGGCGAGGGGCGCGGCACCATGCTTTCCGGAAAACGGATACTTCTGATTATCGGCGGCGGCATCGCGGCCTACAAGTCGCTGGAGCTGATCCGGCGGCTGCGCGAGCGCGGCGCCGCGGTGACTCCGGTGATGACCCGCGCGGCGGAGGAATTCGTCACGCCGCTCTCGGTCTCGGCGCTGGCCGGGGAGGAGGTCCACCGCGATCTCTTCGACCTGACGAAAGAGGCGGAGATGGGCCACATCCAGCTCAGCCGCGTGGCCGACCTGGTGGTGGTCTCGCCGGCGACGGCGGATCTCATGGCGAAGATGGCGCAGGGTCTGGCGGGGGATCTGGCCTCGACGCTGCTTCTGGCCACCGACACGCCGGTGTTGATTGCCCCCGCGATGAACGTGCGCATGTGGCAGCACCCAGCCACGCAGCGGAACCTCAGGTTGCTGGAAGGCGACGGCCTGCGGGTGGTCGGCCCCAACGACGGCGACATGGCCTGCGGCGAATTCGGCCCGGGGCGGCTGGCAGAGCCTATGGAAATCCTCGCGGCGATCGAGGTGGCGCTGGCGGATGGCCCCTTGAAGGGGCGGCGGGTGCTGGTCACCTCAGGCCCGACGCATGAGCCGATCGACCCGGTGCGCTACATTGCCAACCGCTCTTCGGGCGCGCAGGGCACGGCGATCGCCGAGGCGCTGCGCGATCTCGGGGCCGAAGTGGTCTTTGTCACCGGTCCCGCCGATGCGCCGCGTCCCACCGGGGTCGAGGTGATCGAGGTCGAGACCGCGCGCGAGATGCGCGCCGCCGTGCTTGCCGCGCTGCCGGTCGAGGCGGCGGTCTTCGCCGCCGCCGTGGCCGACTGGCGCATGGCCGCCGAGAATGGCTCGAAGATCAAGAAGCAGGCGGGCAAGTTGCCGACGTTGGAATTCGCCGAGAACCCCGACATCCTCGCCGAGGTCTCTCAGATGAGCGAGGGGCGGCCGGAGCTGGTCGTGGGCTTTGCCGCCGAGACAGACGATGTGCTCGCCAATGCCACCGCCAAGCGGGCGCGCAAGGGCTGCGACTGGATCGTCGCCAACGATGTGTCCCCGGCGACCGGCATCATGGGCGGCAGCGAGAACGCGGTGGTGCTGATCTCCGAGGACGGCGCCGAGGAGTGGCCGCGCATGGGCAAGCGGGCGGTCGCCGCGCAACTGGCGGAGCGCATCGCCGTGGCGCTTGGCGGCTGATCGGGACATTCACTCTCAGATGACAGCGCCGGTCCGCTGAGGCACGGCGCGCGACAAGGAAAGGACGAGCCGTGGTTTCTGTGGCGATGATGTGGGACGAAGGTGCGGACCGGGAGCTGGGGCTGCCGCATTATGCGAGCGCCGGGGCGGCGGGGGCGGACCTGCGGGCGAACTTCCCCGACCGGGGCGCGGTCGACCTGGCGCCGGGCGCGCGGGCGCTGATCCCCACCGGCCTGCGCATGGCGATCCCCGAGGGCTACGAGGTGCAGATCCGTCCCCGCTCGGGGTTGGCGCTGAAACACGGCATCACCCTGCCGAACACGCCCGGCACCATCGATTCCGACTACCGCGGCCCGCTCGGGGTGATCGTGATGAACGCCGGGCAGGAGAGCTTCACAGTCGCCCATGGTGAGCGCATTGCGCAGATGATCGTCGCCCCCGTCGTGCAAAGCGCCTTCGAGCTGGTCGAGAGCCTGCCCGAGACCGTGCGCGGCGAGGGGGGCTTTGGCTCGACGGGCACCCGCTGATGCTGCTGGTTCTGGGTCTCGGCGCGGCGATCTGGGGGCTCGGGCATTTGCTCGGCGCCTCGAAGGTGGCGCGGCTCTACCTGCTGGGGCTGCTCTACGTGATCGTGCTGATGATCCAGGTCGCCCTGCCCCACGGGCACGGGCTGCGCGAACTGACCGGCGGCAGCCCGGCGCTCTGGCTGATCCTCGGCGGCTTCGTGGCGCTGGGGCTGGCCTATGCGCTGGTGCTGCGCCGGGTGAAGGCGCGGGCGCTGGCGGGCGAGGCGGCGCGCGCCGCCGAGGCGCCCTCGGGACCCGGCCGCATGTCGGACAGCGAGCTAGAGCGTTATGCCCGGCACATCGTCCTGCGCGAGCTGGGCGGGCCGGGGCAGAAGAAACTGCGCAATGCAAAGGTGCTGGTGGTCGGCGCGGGCGGGCTTGGCGCACCGGCGCTGCAGTATCTCGCGGCGGCGGGTGTCGGCACCCTCGGGGTGATCGACGACGACGTGGTCGAGAACGCCAACCTGCAGCGGCAGGTGATCCACACCGACGCCCGCATCGGCATGCCCAAGGTCTTCTCGGCGCAGGCCGCCATGGAGGCGCAGAACCCCTACGTGACGGTGAAGCCCTATCACCGGCGGATGGACCCGGAGATCGCCGAGGCGCTGATCGGTGAGTATGACCTGATCCTCGACGGCACCGACGACACAGACACCCGCTATCTCGTCAACCGCATGGCGGTCGCGCAGGGCAAACCGCTGGTCTCGGGCGCGCTCAGCCAGTGGGAGGGGCAGGTCTCGGTCTTCGATCCGGCGCGGGGCACGCCCTGCTACCAGTGCCTCTTCCCGGTTGCCGCCGCGCCGGGGATGGCGCCGAGCTGCGCGCAGGCGGGGGTGCTTGGCCCGCTGCCCGGCGTGGTGGGCGCGATGATGGCGGTCGAGGCGGTGAAGGTGATCGCCGGGGCCGGCCAGCCGCTGCTCGGCGAGATGCTGATCTACGACGCGCTCTGGGGCGAGACCCGCAAGATCACCCTCAAGCGCAAGGACGACTGCCCGGTCTGCGGCACCGCGGCCTGACCCAGCGGCCACCCCTTTGCCGCGATCTTGCCAAGTCATCCCGGCTCGCCATACTGGCGCCACAACAAAATTCCGGAGAGGTTCCCTGATGTTCAAGCCCCTAGCTGCCCCGGCGGTCGCCGCCGCGCTGCTCGCTGCCACCCCGCTTCTGGCGCAGGATCTGCCCGACCTGCAGGGGCGCGAAGTGGTGGTGGTCACCGAGAATGCCTACCCGCCGCTGCAGTTTGTCGATCCCAAGAGCGGCGAGGCGATCGGCTGGGAATATGACGCCATGGCCGAGATCGCCAAGCGCCTGAACATGACCGTCTCCTACGAGAACATATCCTGGGACGCGATGATCCCGGCGGTGAGCGAGGGGCAGTTCGACATCGGCATGACCGGCATCACCATCCGCGAGGATCGCGCCGAGATGGTCGACTTCTCCGAGCCCTACATGCGCTCGGAAATGGTCATGCTGGTGCGCGGCGACGAGGATCGCTTCACCGATGCGGCCTCCTTTGCCGCCGACGAGGACCTGCTGATGGGCGCCCAGCCCGGCACAACGCCCTTCTACGTCGGCGTCTACGACGTCCTTGATGGCAACGAGCAGACCCCGCGCATCACCCTATTCGAGACCTTCGGCGCCAGTGTGCAGGCGCTGCGCACGGGTGACATCGACCTCGTGCTGACCGATGGCACCGCAGGCGAGGGCTACGTGGCCTCCTCGGAGGGGGCGCTGAAGATCGTCGGTGAAAAACTCGGCTCCGAGGACTTCGGCTTCATCTTTCCCAAGGGGTCGGACCTCGTGGCACCGATCGATGCTGCGATCGAGAGCATGCGGGCCGACGGCACGCTGGACGCGCTGAACAAGACGTGGTTCCTCGACTACAAGATGGGCGAATGAGCCCCGCCCGCCGCGCATGAAACCGCAGACCAAGAAGGACTTCCCCTGGTGGCTCGTCGCCACCGGGGTGCTCGGCCTGATGGCCTATGGCGCGGTGCTGACCGACGAGGTGCAGGCGCAGGTGCTGCGCACCCTGCTCAAGGGCGTGCAGATCACCGTCTTCGTGACCCTGGTGGGGTTCGTGCTGGCCTCGCTCATCGGCATGGGAGTGGCGCTCATGTCGCTCTCGCGCAGCCTGGTGCTGCGCCAGATCGCGCGCTTCTACACCGAGATCCTGCGCGGCATCCCGATCCTCGTGCTGCTGCTCTACGTTGCCTTCGTGCTGGCGCCGGGGATCGTGGCGGGCTGGAACTGGATCGCCGGACACCTCGGGATCGAGCCGGTGCGGGTGCGGGATTTCTCGCTGCTCTGGCGGGCGATCCTCGCGCTGACTATTGGCTATTCGGCCTTCATCGCCGAGGTGTTCCGGGCCGGGCTCCTGTCGGTCGACGAGGGGCAGATCGAGGCCGCCGAGGCGCTGGGTCTGAGCCGCTACCAGGTGTTCCGGCTGATCGTGCTGCCGCAGGCGATCCGCACCATCCTGCCGCCTCTGGGGAACGATTTCGTCGCCATGGTCAAGGACAGCTCCCTGGTCTCGGTCCTGGGGGTGCTCGATGTGACGCAGCTCGGCAAGGTCACGGCGGCGGGAAATTTCCGCTATTTCGAGACCTACAACGTGGTGGCGCTCGTTTACCTCACGATGACCATCACCCTGTCGCTGCTCCTGCGGCGGCTCGAGGCACGGCTGCGCGACAGGCCCTGAGGGCGGCGCGGGTGGTGGGGGCGGGAGCCTCCGGCGGGGATATTTCTGCCTAGAAGAAGGGCCGGGCGCGGCGCGTCCGGGGCTGGCGTCTGAAGAAGGCGGTCGGGCGGGATTGCGGGCGCCGCGGGGGCGACCTACGTTGCCTGCAAAAGGAGTCCGCCTATGACCAACCCGCTTCTCGCCGATTGGGACACGCCCTTCGGCCTCGCCCCCTTCGAGCGCATTTCCGACGATGATTTCGCCCCCGCCTTCGAGCAGGCGCTGGCGGCGCATCTGGCCGAGATCGAGGCGATTGCCGACAATCCCGAGGCGCCGAGCTTTGCCAATACCATCGAGGCGATGGAGGGCGCGGGCGAGGCGCTCGACAAGGTGCTCTCGGTGTTCTTCACGGTGGCCGGGGCGGACAGCAACGAGGCGCGGCAGGCGCTGCAGCGCGACTTCTCGCCCAGGCTCGCGGCGCACAGCTCGGCGATCTACTCCAACGAGAGGCTCTTTGCGCGGGTGCGCGATCTCTGGGAGCGGCGCGATGCCCTCGGACTGTCGGAGGAGGAAGCGCGGGTGCTCATGCTGACACACCGCGGTTTCCTGCGCGCGGGCGCGGCGCTGACCGGGGAGGAGGCGGAGCGCATGAAGGCGGTGAAATCGCGCCTTGCGGTGCTTGGCACGCAGTTCACCCAGAACCTGCTGAAGGACGAGGCCGACTGGGTCATGCCGCTCTCCGAGGCGGATCTCGAGGGGCTGCCGAGCTTCGTCGTCGACGGTGCCCGCTCGGCGGGTGAGGCCGGAGGTCACGATGGTCCGGTGATTACCCTCTCGCGCTCGCTGATCGTGCCCTTCCTGCAGTTCTCGCCCCGGCGCGACCTGCGCGAGAAGGCCTGGCGCGCCTGGACCTCGCGCGGCGAGAACGGCGGCGAGACAGACAACCGGGGCATCGCGGCGGAGATCCTCGGCCTGCGCGAGGAACGGGCGGCACTGCTCGGCTACCCGGACTTTGCCAGTTACAAGCTCGAGACCGAGATGGCCGGCACGCCGGAACGGGTGCGCGATCTGCTGATGCAGGTCTGGGTGCCGGCCCGCGCCGCCGCCATGGCCGACCAGGCGCAGATGGAAGAGATGCTGCGCGCCGACGGGATCAACGACGACTTCCGCGCCTGGGATTGGCGTTACTATGCCGAGAAGCGGCGCAAGGCGCTGCACGATCTCGATGAGGCCGAGTTGAAGCCCTACCTGCAGCTCGAGCGGATGATCGAGGCGGCCTTCACCTGCTCCAATCGCCTGTTCGGGCTGGAGTTCCGTGAGCTGGATCAGCCGCTCTACCACCCCGATTGCCGGGCCTGGGAGGTGACACGGAACGGCGAGCATGTCGCGGTCTTCATCGGCGATTATTTCGCCCGCGCCTCGAAGCGCTCCGGCGCCTGGTGCTCGGCGATGCAGAGTCAGGCCAAGCGACCGGCCCGGAAGGCCCCCATCGTCATCAACGTCTGCAACTTCGCCAAGCCGCCCAAGGGCAAGCCGGCGCTGCTCTCTTACGACGACGCGCGCACGCTGTTCCACGAGTTCGGCCACGCGCTGCACCAGATGCTCTCGGACGTGGAGTTCGGCTCGGTTTCGGGCACTTCGGTGGCCCGCGACTTCGTGGAACTGCCGAGCCAGCTCTACGAGCACTGGCTCGAAGTGCCCGAGGTTTTGTCCGAGTTCGCCACCCATGCCGAGACTGGCGCGGCCATGCCTGAAGACCTGCTGGTCAAGGTGCTGGCGGCGGCGACCTTCGACATGGGCTTCCAGACGGTGGAATACGTGGCCTCGGCGCTGGTCGACCTCGAGTTCCACAGCGGCCTGTCCAGCGACGATCCGATGGCGAAACAGGCCGAGGTGCTGACCGAGATCGGCATGCCCTCGGCGATCACCATGCGCCACGCCACGCCGCATTTCGCCCATGTCTTTGCGGGCGACGGCTATTCCTCGGGCTATTACAGCTACATGTGGTCCGAGGTGATGGACGCCGATGCTTTCGCCGCCTTCGAGGAGGCGGGCGGGGCCTTCGATCCGGCCACCGCGTCGAGACTCGAGGAATTCATCCTCTCGAAGGGCGGCTCGGTCGAGGCCGAGGAGCTCTACACCTCGTTCCGCGGCCGCATGCCGGGCGTCGAGGCGCTGCTCAAGGGGCGCGGGCTGGCGGCCTGACCGCTCGGCCCAACCCCTCAGAAGGTCTCGCGGGTGAGGGTGTATCCCTCGTCCGCGAGCAGGTTCAGGATGCCATCGGTGCCGCTCAGGTGGGCGGCGCCGAAGGCGGCCACCACGGGGGCTTCGGTCTCTGCCGAGGCCTGCATCAGCACCGGGATCCACGCCTTGTTGCGGGCGGTGAGGAGCTGCGCCTCGGTCTCCTCCATCATCGCATCGACCTCCTCGGGTGCCTCGGGCAAGGCGCGGCGGGCGATCAGCCGCGAGATCACCCAGGTGTCGGCATGGGCCTCTTCGAAATAGGCGTCGAAGAGCGTGGCGAACTGGTCTTCGGCGGTGTCGGTGTCGAGCACCCCGGTGCGCAGCATCTCGAGTTGGTCCTCGATCGGCTCGGCGTTGAACAGGCGAAAGACGGTGTCGAAGGGTTCGAGCGCGCGCGTCGGCACCTCGGCCGCGTCGGCGATGTCCTGCAGCTTCATGTCGAGCCCGCTCTTGCCCTTGAGCTGCGCCATGGCACAGGGCGGGGTGGCGAGCATCATCGACAGGTACCAGGGCTGGAACTTGGCGGCCATGACGGCGGGAATGCCCCGGTCCTTCGCCGCCGCCGCCAGCGCCTGCCAGGCCGCTTCGGGCAGCAGTTCGGGAAGTGTCGGGCCCGAGAGGGTGAGCATCGTCGGGTCCTCGGCAATGGCCTTCTGCAGGTGCTTTTCCTCGGCGCGGGTCATCTCGAGCAGCAGCAGGCCGGCATTTTCCACCAGCGGCGTCAGCCGGGTCACGGGTGCGTCCAGCCGCGCGTCGCCGAGGTGCATGGTCCCGACGAGGTGGATCACCTTGCCATCCCGCTCGGCGCGCCAGCGATTGCCTTCGGGGAAGGGGATCGCAGCCAGCATTCGGCTGCGCTCGGCCTGTTCCGCCGGTGTGAGCGCGGGGCGCAGGTCGCTGCCTTCGCAGGCGGCGTGCAGCGCGGCAGGCAGGAGCAGGAAAAGCGAAACGAGGAACGGGCGAACCATGCTGACAACCTGACTGGGAGGGATATTCGCCTCAGGCTAGGGCAGCGGCTTGCCAGCGACAAGCCGTGCGGCGATGGTGGCGCCCATGTTGCGGGAAAGTGAACTCTATGCGCCGGTGAAGGCGCTTCTGCAGGCGCAGGGATACGAGGTGAAGGGCGAGGTGGGCGCGGCCGACCTCGTGGCGATACGCGGCGCGGAAGAGCCGGTCATCGTCGAGCTGAAGCTGAAGATCTCGCTGGCGCTGTTCCACCAGGCGCTGGCGCGGCTGCGGGTGTCCGACCTTGTCTACATCGCCGTGCCGAAACCCAGCGGGCGCACCGCGCGGCGGGCGCTGAAGGACAACCGTGCAATGTGCCGGCGGCTGGGGCTGGGGTTCATCACCGTCAAGGACGGGCGCGCCGAAGTGCAGTGCGATCCCGGCCCCTATGCACCGCGCAAGACCAAGGCCGGGCAGGCCAAGCTGCTGCGCGAGTTTAGGCGGATCACCGGTGATCCCAACGACGGCGGCGCGACCCGCCACGGCATCGTCACCGGCTACCGGCAGGACGCCCTGCGCTGCGCTGCCTTCCTCGTGGAGGCGGGCGAGAGCCGGGGGCGCGACGTGGCCGAGGCGACCGGGGTGAAGGTGGCGACCCGGCTGATGGCGGACAACCACTATGGCTGGTTCACCCGGGTGCGGGTCGGGGTCTACGCGCTGACCGAGCCGGGGCGCGCGGCACTGGTGCATTGGGCCGGAAGCTGGGAGGATGAGGCAGCGGAGTGACCTCGCTCCGGTGCCGCTGTCAGGCCTCGCTCGGGGCTGTGCGCAGCGCGTCCTCTGTCACCCGCCGGGCTCGCTTGGCCAGAACGCGTTCGCGGTAGAGCGTGTAGAGCCCCGAGGCGATGATGATCCCGCAGCCGACGAAGGTCCAGGCATCTGGCAGGTCGGCAAAGACGAGGAAGCCGTAGAGCGTGCTCCAGATGATCATCGTGTATTGCACCGGGGCCATGACCACGGCCTGGCCGAGATCCAGCCCGCGGATCAGGAGGAACTCGCCCAGCCCGGCCGCGGCGGCGATCATCAGGCAGAGCAGCAGGACCCAGCCGCTCTCCGGGGTCTGCCAGACGACGGCGAGTGGGATCGAGCACAGCAGGAAGGATGTCAGCGAGGTGTAGCTGACCGTGGTGGCGATGCTGTCCGCGCCGCTCAGATAGCGCGACAGGAGTTGCCGTGCGGCGAAGCAGACCGCCGAGACGAAGGCGAAGCCGATGGCTGGGTGAAAGACCCCCATGCCGGGGCGGATCACCACCAGCATGCCGATAAAGCCGGTGACCACCGCGGCCCAGCGGCGCGGCCCGACCGGCTCTTTCAGCAGCAGCGCTCCGAAGATCGTCACGAGGAAGGGCGCGGTGAAGGTCACCGCCGTGGCATCGGCGAGCCCGACGTGGCGCAGCGCCATGATGAAGCAGGCGGCCGAGCCGAGCGCGATCACCCCGCGCATGACCTGCAGCAGCGGGTGCGGGGTGCGCAGGACATGGCTGCCGCGCAGCGCCAGCAGCGTCACCACGCCGAGGAACAGCCCCGACTGGCGGAACCAGACGACCTGCATGAGCGGCAGATGCTCGGTCAGCAGCTTGGCCAGCATGTCGGTCAGGCCGAAGAAGCAGAAGCCGAGCGTCATGAACAGGAAGCCGCGCGCGTTGTCATGCGGCGGCGCCTGCAGGGGCGAGGGCGCCGAGATCGGCGTGTAGGGGATTGCCATGGGAGGTCTCGAGTCTGTGATCTCAGTAAGGTCATCACATTCGGCGAAGAGATGCCACGGTCTTCCGGAAGATCTTGAACACAAAGCCGCGGCTGCACATGTGCCGGGCATGGGTTCGCCGACTCCGCCGGGGTGTCACGAAATTTTCTCGGAGGGGAGTGTTGACTCAAATCGTGCGGCTGCCTAGCTATGCTGCCGTTAGCACTCCACAAGGGTGAGTGCTAACGGCCCTCGATCCCGGCGGTGTCCGGGATGTCACGGGGGGCCTACAGGGACAACCTTTGAGCTATGGAGACTCGAAGATGGCATTCAAACCGCTTCACGACCGCGTGCTGGTTCGCCGCGTTGAGAGCGACGAAAAGACCAAGGGTGGTCTGATCATCCCCGACAGCGCGAAAGAAAAGCCCGCTGAGGGCCTGATCGTGGCCTGCGGCGAAGGCGCCCGCAAGGACTCCGGCGAGCTGATCGCAATGGCTGTCAAAGCCGGCGACCGCGTGCTGTTCGGCAAATGGTCCGGCACCGAAGTGACGATCGACGGCGAAGAGCTGCTGATCATGAAGGAATCGGACATCCTCGGCATCACCGAGGCGGCCTGATCCTTTGATCGCCCAGGGGCCTCGCGCCCCGCTACGCCAGACATTCATTCAAATTTCAGGAGTACTTGCAGATGGCTGCCAAGGACGTGAAATTCAACAGCGACGCCCGTGCACGCATGCTCAAGGGCGTCAACATCCTCGCCGACGCGGTGAAGGTGACCCTCGGCCCGAAAGGCCGCAACGTCGTGCTCGACAAGTCGTTCGGCGCACCGCGCATCACCAAGGACGGTGTCTCTGTCGCCAAGGAAATCGAACTGGAAGACAAGTTCGAGAACATGGGCGCGCAGATGGTGAAGGAAGTTGCTTCCCGCACCAACGACGAAGCCGGTGACGGCACCACCACCGCGACCGTTCTCGCTCAGGCGATCGTCAAAGAGGGCATGAAGGCCGTTGCGGCCGGCATGAACCCGATGGACCTGAAGCGCGGCATCGACCTGGCAACCGCCAAGGTCGTCGAAGCGATCAAAGCAGCGGCCCGCCCGGTCAACGACAGCAACGAAGTTGCTCAGGTCGGCACCATCTCGGCGAACGGCGAAGCCGAAATCGGCCGTCAGATCGCTGACGCGATGCAGAAGGTCGGCAACGAGGGTGTCATCACCGTCGAAGAGAACAAGGGCCTCGAGACCGAGACCACCGTCGTCGAAGGCATGCAGTTCGACCGCGGCTACCTGTCGCCCTACTTCGTGACCAACGCCGACAAGATGATCGCAGAGCTCGACGACTGCCTCGTCCTGCTGCACGAGAAGAAACTCTCGTCGCTGCAGCCGCTGGTCCCGCTGCTCGAGCAGGTCATCCAGTCGCAGAAGCCGCTGCTGATCATCGCGGAAGACGTCGAAGGCGAAGCGCTGGCGACCCTCGTGGTCAACAAGCTGCGCGGCGGCCTGAAGATCGCAGCTGTCAAGGCACCGGGCTTCGGCGACCGCCGCAAGGCCATGCTGCAGGACATCGCGATCCTGACCGGCGGCCAGGTGATCTCGGAAGATCTGGGCATGAAGCTCGAGAATGTCACCATGGACATGCTCGGCACCGCCAAGACCATCAACATCTCCAAGGACGAGACCACCATCGTCGACGGTCACGGCGACAAGGCCGAGATCGAAGCACGCGTGGCTCAGATCCGCACGCAGATCGAGGAAACCACCTCGGACTACGACCGCGAGAAGCTGCAGGAACGTGTTGCCAAGCTGGCTGGCGGCGTGGCCGTCATCCGCGTCGGCGGCATGACCGAGGTTGAAGTGAAAGAGCGCAAGGACCGTGTGGACGACGCTCTGAACGCAACCCGCGCAGCCGTGCAGGAAGGCATCGTCGTCGGCGGCGGCACCGCTCTGGTGCAGGGCGCCAAGACCCTCGAAGGTCTGACCGGCATGAACTCCGACCAGAACGCCGGTATCGCCATCGTGCGCAAGGCCCTGGAAGCTCCGCTGCGCCAGATCGCCGAGAACGCAGGCGTGGACGGCTCGGTCGTCGCAGGCAAGGTGCGTGAATCGGACGACCTGAAGTTCGGCTACAACGCGCAGACCGATGAATATGGCGACATGTTCAAGTTCGGCGTGATCGACCCCGCGAAGGTCGTGCGTACCGCACTGGAAGACGCAGCTTCGGTTGCTGGCCTGCTGATCACCACCGAAGCGATGGTGGCCGACAAGCCGCAAAAAGACGCGCCCGCGATGCCCGACATGGGCGGCATGGGCGGCATGGGCGGCATGATGTAATCTGCCGGTCCATATGGACGTCTGCCTTCGGGCAGCAGGCGGGGGGCTTCGGCCCCCCGTTTTGCGTTCTTGGGCAGGAGCGCGCCCTGGAAAATCGCGGGGTGGGCCGGGGTTCGCCACCCCTGCGGCTGCCTGTTTTCCTTTCCGGGCCAGCGCGCTAGGCTCCCCGCGACAACCGCGCAAGGAGAGCCGCGATGAAACTTCTGCAGGCCGGGCCGTCGCCCTTCGTCCGCAAGGTGCTCGTCACCCTGCATGAGACCGGCCAGATCGATCAGGTGGAGCAAGTGCAGGTCGCGGCCTCGCCGGTAGCGCCCGACCCGGCGCTGATCGCCGCCAACCCCGTGGGGAAGATCCCGGCGCTGGTGCGTCCGGACGGGCCGACGCTCTATGACAGCCGGGTGATCTGCCGCTTCCTCGACGCGCGCGCGGAAGGCGGGCTCTATCCCGAAAGCCGGGTCTGGGACACGCTGGTGCTCGAGGCCACGGCGGACGGGATCATGGATGCTGCCGTGCTGATCGTCTACGAAGAGCGCTTCCGTGCCCGCGAGATGGTCTCGATGGACTGGATCGAAGGCCAGTGGGGCAAGGCGGCACGGGCGCTCGATGCGCTCGAGACGCGCTGGATGAGCCATCTCGCCGGGCGCATGGACATGGGGCATATCGCCGTGGCCTGCGCGCTGGGATATCTCGATTTCCGCCACGATGCGCGCAAGTGGCGGATCGGGCGCCCGGCGCTGGCCGCCTGGTTCGAGGCCTTTGCCGAACGCGACTCGATGAAGGCCACCGACCCGACGTCCTGAGCCGCTTTGCCCGGCCGGAAGCCCAAAACCCTTGCACGTGGGGCCGCTTCGGCTTAGCTGCGAGCACCCCACGAGTTCCAAGCCCGGAAGGATTTTCCATGCGGATGCGCGACACTTTCATCAAGCCGATGCACCCCGAAGGGCGCAAGTTCGTCGGCATCTTTGCCGCGATCACTGTCGTGCTCTTCCTGATCTGCGAGCCGCTGGGCTGGATCGGCGTCGGCCTGACGATCTGGTGCTACTACTTCTTCCGCGACCCCGAGCGCATCGTACCGCAGCGCCCCGGCCTGCTGGTCTCGCCCGCCGACGGCGTGGTCTCGCTGATCGAGCCCGCGGTGCCGCCGGCCGAGCTCGGCATGCCCGACGTGCCGATGACCCGCGTGTCGGTCTTCATGTCGGTCTTCAACTGCCACGTGAACCGCACCCCGGTGACCGGCGAAATCGTCTCTGTCGCCTACCGCCCGGGCAAGTTCTTCAACGCCTCGCTCGACAAGGCTTCGGTGGACAACGAGCGCAACGCGCTGCGCATCCGCCTCGAGGACGGGCGCGAGATCGCCGTGGTGCAGATCGCGGGTCTCGTGGCGCGCCGCATCATGTGGTGGGTCAAGGAAGGCGACCGGCTGAACCGCGGTGATCGCTTCGGCCTGATCCGCTTCGGATCGCGTCTCGATGTCTACCTGCCCGCGGGAGTGGAGCCGCTGGTCTCGATCGGCCAGACCATGGTCGCGGGCGAGAGCATCATCGCCAACCTGACCACTGATCTGGGGAGCCCGCCGAATGAATGACGAGCAGCCGATCGAGGATCCGAAGGCCCGCGCCGCCGAGAAGGTGACGCTGATCCAGCTTCTGCCCAACGTGCTGACCGTGGTGGCGATCTGCGCCGGCCTGACGGCGATCCGCTTCGGCCTGCAGGGATCGTATGAGCTCGCGGTGCAGCTGATCCTGCTTGCGGCGGTGCTCGACGGGCTCGACGGCCGCCTTGCCCGCGCGCTGAAGTCCGAGAGCGGCATGGGCGCAGAGCTCGACAGCCTCGCGGATTTCCTCAACTTCGGCGTTGCGCCGGGATTGCTGATCTACAACTGGGCGCTCGAGGACAGCCGCAACTTCGGCTGGATCGCGGTGCTGGTCTTCGCCGTTTGCGCGGTGGTGCGCCTCGCCCGGTTCAACGTCATGCGCAAGTCCGAGGACAAGGCGCATGACAACGCCTATTTCACCGGCGTGCCGTCTCCGGCGGGGGCGCTGCTGGCGATGCTGCCGATGTACCTCAGCTTCGGGCTCGGGGCAGGGCCGCTGTTCCCGGATCTCGTGCTGGCTGCCTGGCTGGTGCTGGCGGGGCTGGCGATGATCAGCCGCATCCCCACCTGGTCCTTCAAGACCACCCGCATCTCGCGGCAGAACGTGAAATACGTGCTGGTCGGGGTCGCCTTCGTCGGCGCTGCCGTGCTGACCTACGCCTGGATCAGCCTCGCGCTGGTCTGCGTCGCCTATGTGGCGGCGGTGATCATCATGCTGCCGCGCAAGCGGCGCACGAGCTGAGGAGAGCCGCGATGTCGGACGAAGAGTGGGTTTACGACGAGGCCAGCGGCGAATGGAAACCGGCCTCGGAGGTTGCTGCCGAGAGCGCGGTCGAGGTGCGCGACGCAGCGGGTAACCTGCTGGCGGATGGCGACCAGGTCGTGCTGATCAAGGACCTCAAGGTGAAGGGCGCCGGGCAGACGCTGAAGCAGGGCACGGTGATCCGCTCGATCCGGCTGACCGCCAACCCCGAAGAGATCGACTGCCGGCACGAGACGATCAAGGGCTTGGTGTTGCGCACCGAATTCGTCAAGAAGCGCTGACGCGCTGGCGGCGGCCGCAAAAGAAAAGCGCTCCCCGAGAGGAGCGCTTTGTCGTTTCGCAGAAGGGGCCGCCTCAGAACTTCATCGAGACGCCGACGTTCAGCGCGTTGGTTTTGATGTCGGTCTCGAGCGTGCCGCCCTCGTCGAGATCGGCCTCGTTCCACGAGTAGGTGAACTGGTATTCGCCGTAGACCGACCAGGTGTCGTTGATCGGGTAGCTGACGCCCGCAAGAAGGCGCGCGGCGGGGCCGGTGTACTGGTACTCGAAGGTGTCATCCGTGCCGCCAGTGGTGGCCACCTCGACGTGCGGCACCGCGATGCCGAGACCGGCGCCCACGAAGGGGGTCAGCTTGCCCCAGTGCTCGGGCCAGCGCTGCATGGCGTTGACGGTCAGGATGTTGATCCCGTCGGTGAACTCCAGCGTCTCGAAGCCGGCGTCGTCGCGGTCGTCCTCGTTGGCATAGACCTTGGCGTGGGTGAACTCGAGCGCCCAGCCGAAGGTGTCGCTCTGCCACCAGGTGCCGCGGATACCCCAGTAGGGCGGCATCTCGAAGGACTTGCCTTCCCAGCCGATCAGCTCGTCGAAGCTCTCGCCGGTGCCGGGCATGTCGCCCGAGATGCGGCTGTGCGGGGCGGTCTGCCAGCCCGTGTAGACCGATGCTTCGAAATCTTGCGCGAAGGCGGGGGCGGCGAGCCCGGTCACAAACAGCGCGGTTGGCAGAATCAGGGCTCTCATGGCCGGGGCTCCCTCGGGTAAACTTCGTTCAAGGTTTTACGTCTTAACTGCCTAATATCTTCCGTCTGCACCGCGTTTCAACCGCGACACATCGGCACTCCCGTCAATGTAGCTGTTATGTTTGCTTTACGGACGTAGGGTGGGTCGGTAATACAACGGACGGAAATGCTGCGTTCTTGCGCGGCTTTATCTGCGTGTCGGCCGGCCGCGAACCCGGCCAATGAGGAATGGAGAAGACCCCGTGTCACAAGCAGAAGATCACGAAGGCACCCGAAGAGATTTTCTCTTCTACGCCACCGGCGGTGCCGGCGTAGTCGCCACTGGCGCGGCCGTCTGGCCGCTGGTCAACCAGATGAACCCGTCGGCCGACGTCCGGGCCCTGAGCACCATTCGAGTTGACGTGTCCGGAGTGGAGACCGGCACCCAGCTCACGGTGAAATGGCTGGGCAAGCCGGTGTTCATCCGTCGCCGTACCGAAGCCGAAATCGAGGAAGCCCGCGCGGTCACGATGGATCAGCTCGTCGACACCCAGGCCCGGAACGAGAACGTTCCCGCCGGGTCCGACGCCATCGACCAGAACCGGACCCTCGACGAGGCCGGCGAATGGCTGGTGATGATGGGCGTCTGTACGCATCTGGGCTGCGTGCCTTTGGGCAATGCCGGTGATTTCACTGCGGGCGGCGTCGGGGGCTGGTTCTGCCCCTGCCACGGGTCGCACTACGATACCGCAGGTCGCATCCGCAAGGGTCCGGCGCCGCAGAACCTTCACGTTCCCGTGGCTTCCTTCGTGGAAGAAACCACGGTCCTGCTGGGCTAAGGGGAGGCGTCCATGGCTGGTATTCCGCACGACCATTACGAACCGAAGACGGGGATCGAGACCTGGGTGCACAAGCGCCTGCCGATCGTCGGTCTTCTTTATGACACCATCATGATCCCCACGCCCAAGAACCTGAACTGGATGTGGATCTGGGGCATCGTCCTGACCTTCTGCCTCGCGCTGCAGATCATCACCGGCATTGTGCTGGTCATGCACTACACGCCGCATGTCGACATGGCCTTCGCCTCGGTCGAGCACATCATGCGTGACGTGAATGGCGGCTTCATGCTGCGCTACCTGCACGCCAACGGCGCCTCGCTGTTCTTCGTGGCGGTCTACGCGCATATCTTCCGCGGCCTCTACTACGGCTCGTACAAGGCACCGCGCGAGATCACCTGGATCATCGGCATGCTGATCTACCTCGCGATGATGGGCACCGCCTTCATGGGCTACGTGCTTCCCTGGGGGCAGATGTCCTTCTGGGGTGCGACGGTGATCACCGGCCTGTTCGGCGCGATCCCGTTCATCGGCGAGCCGATCCAGACCTGGCTGCTGGGCGGACCGGCGGTGGACAACGCCACGCTGAACCGCTTCTTCTCGCTGCACTACCTGCTGCCCTTCGTGATCGCAGCACTGGTTGCCGTGCACATCTGGGCCTTCCACACCACGGGCAACAACAACCCCACCGGTGTTGAGGTTCGCCGGACCTCGAAGGCGGATGCCGAAAAGGACACCGTTCCCTTCTGGCCCTACTACGTGATCAAGGACCTCTTCGCCCTGGCGGTGATCCTTGCCGTGTTCTTCGCCATCGTCGGCTTCATGCCGAACTACCTCGGCCACCCCGACAACTACGTCGAGGCGAACCCGCTGGCGACGCCGGCGCACATCGTGCCCGAATGGTACTTCCTGCCGTTCTACGCGATCCTGCGTGCCTTCACCTCGGAAGTCTGGGTCGTGCAGATCGCCTCGTTCCTGACGGGCGGCATCGTCGACGCGAAGTTCTTCGGCGTGCTCGCGATGTTCGGCGCGATCATCGCCATGGCGCTGGCGCCCTGGCTCGACACCTCGTCGGTGCGCTCGGGCAAGTACCGTCCGCAATTCAAGTGGTGGTTCTGGCTGCTGGTGATCGACTTCATCGCGCTGATGTGGCTCGGTGCCATGCCGGCGGAAGAGCCCTATGCCAGCTTCTCGCTGATCGGCGCGGCCTACTGGTTCGGCTACTTCTTCGTGATCCTGCCGCTGCTCGGCGTGATCGAAAAGCCGCTGCCGATCCCCGCGACCATCGAGGAAGACTTCGAGGCGCATTACGGCAAGACCTCGGACACCGGCGCGACCGCGTCGCACCCGGCCGAGTGAGAGAAAGGATCTGAGGACCATGTTCAAGAAACTCACCCTTTCCGCCGTCGCGGCCCTGGGTCTCTTCACCGGCGGCGCCTTTGCTGCCGGCGAGGGGGGCCATGTCGAGGACTTCGCCTTTTCCTTCGAAGGTCCCTTCGGGGCCTACGACCAGGCACAGCTGCAGCGCGGCCTGCAAATCTTCACCGAGGTCTGCTCGGCCTGCCACGGTCTGAAGTTCGTGCCGCTGCGCACCCTTGGTGACGAGGGCGGCCCCGGCCTGCCCGAGGACCAGGTGCGCGCCTACGCCGCTCAGAACTTCGAGGTCTTCGACGCCGAGCTGGACGACACCCGTCCGGCGACCCCGACCGACCACTTCCCGGCCAATAACGGCGTCGGCGCGCCCGACCTATCGCTGATGGCCAAGGCACGCGCGGGCTTCCACGGCCCTTATGGCACCGGCCTGTCGCAGCTGTTCAACGGCATGGGCGGCGCCGAGTACATCGCCTCGATCCTCACCGGCTACACTGGCGAGACCAAGGTCGAAGCGGGCACCACCTTCTACGAGAACCACGCCTTCTCGACAGGCTGGATCGCCATGGCCCCGCCGCTTTCGGGCGAGGACGTGGAATTCGCCGACGGTCACTCGAACGAGCTGCATCACGAGGCGCAGGACATCGCGGCCTTCCTGATGTGGACCGCCGAGCCGAAGATGATGGCGCGCAAGCACGCGGGCTTCGTCGGGGTGCTCTTCCTGACGCTGCTGTCGGTGCTGCTGTACCTGACCAACAAGCGCATCTGGCGCCCGATCAAGTACAAGCCGGAGTGATCTTTGGCTGACGCGAAACAGAAGGCCCCGCCGTTTGGCGGGGCCTTTTGCGTTTGGAGGGAGGGCTGCGCCGTCGCGCTACTGCCCCAGGTACGCCCGCAGCGCCTCGGGAGGGGCGTCGAATAGCGCCCGCGTCTCGACCGGGGGATGGGCGAGACCCTCGGCGACCAGCACCGTCTCCTCGGCAAAACGGCGCGCGTCCTGCGGGTCGTGGCTGACCAGCAGCACCAGCGCGCCCAGCTCACCGGCCACCTCTTGCACCAGATCGAGCATCTGCACCTTCAGCGCCGGTCCCAGCGCCGCAAAGGGCTCGTCGAGCGCGAGGATGGGTCGGGCCTGCAGCAGCACCCGTGCCAGCGCCGCGCGGCTTTGCTGCCCGCCCGAGAGCGCGCCCGGCTTGCGTGACGAGAGGCCGCCGAGCCCCACGCGCTCCAGCGCCGACTCGAGCTTGCGCCCCTCCGCCGCCGTCAGCCGCCCGCCGCCCGGGCGCAGGGCCAGACCTAGGTTCCGGGCGAGGCTCAGGTGCGGGAAGAGGTTGTTCTCCTGGAAGAGCATCGCCACGGGGCGCCGGTCGGGCGGGGTGGCGGTGATGTCCTGTCCCTGCCAGAGCAGACGGCCGGCCTTTGGCGTGAGGAACCCGGCGATCAGGTCGAGCAAAGTCGACTTGCCCGCGCCAGAGGGGCCGATGATCGCCACCCGGCGCCCGGGAGCGAGACAGAGGTCTGCCGAGAGGCTGTAGTCGCCATCGGTGTAGCGCATATTTTCAAGCGTCAGCATTGGCACGGCCTCCCCGGTCGCAGAGCCAGAAGGCCCCGAAGCTGAAGATCAGGAGCAGCAGCGCCGCCCCCGCCGCTGCCTCCATCTGGTAAGAGCCCATCAGCCGGTAGACCTGCAAGGGCAGGGTCGCGCGTTCGGGATCGGCAAAAAGCGCGATGACGCCGAGATCGCCGATCGACAGCGCCGCCGTCAGCCCTGCGGCGAAGCCCAGCGGGCGGCGCAGGCGGGGCAGCAGCACCAACCGGACCCAGGCCAGCGGTGTCAGCCCCAGCGCCTGCGCCAGCCGCGCGTAGTCGGCGCGCACCGCCTCGGCCTCGGGGCGCAGGATGCGCAGGGCGAAGGGCAGGGCGACAAGCGCGTTGACCAGCGTGGTCACCGGCAGCGCCAGCGACAGGGGGTTGGCGAAAGGGCGCACGATGAGGAAGAGCCCGGTGCCGAGAACCAGCGGCGAGACCGCGAGGCCGACGAGCCCCACCCATTCGCCCCAGCGGCTCGAGAGGGGCAGCGCCCAGGCCAGGCAGAGCAGCGTCGAGGCCAGCGCCACCGTGAGCGAGTTCCACGCCGCCGCCCATGAGCCCGCGCCAAGCTGCGCCAGCCCCGGCAGGCCGCGCGCCACGACCATGCCGAGCGGGGTCAGCAGGAAAAGCGCTGCGAGGCCGATCCACACCGCGTCCATCACCCGCGGCAGACCCGCGCGCCCGTCCCAACGCGTGACCAGCCGGTCGAGCCCCGCGCCAAAGCCGCCGCCGGTGCCGAGCCGCAGCGCCACCAGCCCCGCCGCAAGCGCAAGGCCGAGCTGGATCATCGAGAGCAGCGCCGCCCGGCCGAGGTCGAAGTCGAAGCGCACCGCCTGGTAGATCGCCAGCTCCACCGTGGTGGCACGCGGCCCGCCGCCCAGTGTCAGCGCCACGGCAAAGCTCGAGAGGCAGATGACGAAGATCACCGCGCCCGCGCCGGGCGCGATCCGCAGCAGCATCGGCAGTTCAAGCGTACGGAACATGGCCCGGGGCGAAAGCCCGAGCGAGACGGCAAGCCGGAAGCGCTCGGCGGGGATCGCCAGCCAGCCCTGAAGCAGCAGTCTCGTCGCCAGCGGCAGGTTGAAGAAGACATGCGCCAGCACCACGCCGTGCAGCCCGTAGACGCTGAAGCCCGGCAGGCCGAGCGCCCGCAGGCTGCCGTTGATCAGGCCGTTCTGGCCGAAGACCGCGATCAGCCCCAACACCGCGACGATTGTCGGCAGGATGAAGGGCGCGCCCAGCAGCGAGATCAACAGCCCGCGTCCCGGGAAGCGCCGCCGTGCCAGCGCGCGGGCGACCGGGATCGCCAGCGCCACCGAGAAGGTCGCCGAGAGCAGCGATTGCCAGAGCGTGAAGCGCAGCGCCTGCCAGTCGCCGGGGCCGAGCGCGCCCCAGCCTCCGGCACGGGCCAGCACCGCGGCGACCGGGCCGAGCACCAGGGCCAGCACCAACCCTGCCGCGATCAGCGCGGCGCCTATTGCGAGAGGCCGCGACGCCATGCCTCGATGGCCTCGTCGCGCAGTGCGGCGGCCTCGTCCTCGGAGTAGAACAGCACCTTGCTTGGCAGCTCGAGCTCCTTGAAACCCTCGGGCCACTGGTCGTGCGGCAGGGCCGCGGGGAAGGACCAGTTGCCGGTGGCGATCATCTGCTGGAACTCGGCGGTCAGGAGGAACTCCATGAACTGCTGCGCCAGCTCGGGCTGGTCGGTGGTGGCGAGTTTCGCGGCCAGCTCGACCATGAAGTAGTTCCCCTCGGGGAAGATCAGGGCCTTCTTGCTGTGATCGTCCTCGGCGATGATGTGATAGGCGGGAGAGGTGGTGTAGCTCAGCACCATGTCGGCCTCGCCGTCGGTGAAGAGCCCGTAGCTTTCCGACCAGCCCTTGGTGACCGTCAGGATCTTCGGTGCCAGCTTGCGCCAGGCGTCCTCGGCCTTGTCGCCGTAGACCGCCTCGACCCAGAGCGCCATCGCGAGACCCGAAATCGAGCTGCGTGGGTCCTGGATGACGATCTTCAGGTCATCCGGCGCGTCGAGCAGTTCGGCGAAGCTCGTGGGAGGTTCAGGCAGGCGGGTGCTGTCGTAGACGAAGGCTGTCTCGCCGTAGTTGTAGGGAAGAAAGGTGTCGTCGGTCCAGTCGATCGGCAGGGTGAGCGGCGAGAGGTCCACGCCATGCGGCGCGAAGAGGCCGCTCTCGCGCGCCCTCTTGGTCACGTCGGTGTTGAGGCCGAAGACCACGTCGGCCTCGGTCCGCTCCCCCTCGAGCAGCAGTCGCGGCAGCAGGTCTCCGGGCTTGAACTGCAGGTCGCAGCCGCAGCGCGCCTCGAACATTTCCTCGATCTTCGGGCCGGGGCCCCACTCCGAGACGACATAGTCGCCGGCGTAGACGGTCAGAACGGGTTCCTGCGCCAGCGCCGTGCTGGCAAAAAGACATCCCGCTGCAAAACTGATGGCCTTCATGGCATCCTCCAAATTTGCGGCGAGAGGGTAAGATGGGCCGAAGGGCGCTGCGCCCGGGGCCGTGACCTTCCCTCCGCCGGTGTTAACCGGGTCAGGTTCAACGGGTTCGCGAAATGCATCTCAGCCGGCGCTTGCGCGGACGGCACCCCGAGGTAGCGCAAGACCTAGCCGGGGCAGGGGCGCCTGGCAAGGTGATTTGCCCCGGGCCCGGTCTTGCGGCACGCGCGCGGGGCGAGACAATTCCCTTGAGGCGTGGGCCGCACTGGCCTAACAGACTGGCCTGAAAGGCGGGCCTGTTCGACGGGCCCCGGCAGCCATGCGCCCCGACGGCACGACACAGGAGACCCGACCATGAGCCTCAACACCTTCGGCCATCTCTTCCGCGTGACCACCTGGGGCGAGAGCCACGGTCCGGCGCTTGGCGCCACGGTGGACGGCTGCCCGCCGGGCGTGCCGATCGATGAGGCGGCGCTGCAGCAATGGCTCGACCTGCGCAAGCCGGGGCAGAACAAATACACCACCCAGCGGCGCGAGCCCGACGCGGTGAAGATTCTTTCGGGCGTCTTCGAGGGGCAGACCACCGGCACACCGGTGCAGTTGATGATCGAGAACACCGACCAGCGCTCGAAGGATTATTCCGAGATCGCCGCGAAGTTCCGTCCGGGCCATGCCGACATCACCTATTTCCAGAAATATGGCCTGCGCGACTTCCGCGGTGGCGGCCGCTCCTCGGCGCGCGAGACGGCGGCTCGGGTGGCGGCGGGTGGCCTCGCGCGTGCGGCGCTGGCCGAGCTGGCGCCGGGGCTGCAGATCACCGGCTACATGGTGCAGATGGGCGCGCAGGCCATCGACCGGTCGCGCTTCGACTGGGAGGAGATCGCGCGCAACCCCTTCTGGTGCCCTGACGCCGATGCGGCCGAGGGCTGGGCGGATTACCTCGACGGGCTGCGCAAGTCCGGCGACAGCGTCGGTGCGGTGATCGAGGTGACTGCGCGCGGTGTGCCCGCGGGGCTGGGCGCGCCGATTTACGGAAAGCTCGATACCGATCTTGCGGCGGCGATGATGTCGATCAACGCGGTCAAGGCGGTGGAGATCGGCGAGGGTATGGCCGCGGCAACCCTTACCGGGTCCGAGAACGCAGACGAGATCACCATGGGGCCGGACGGGCCTGTCTACAGCTCGAACCACGCGGGCGGTATCCTTGGCGGGATCTCCACCGGACAGGACGTGGTGGTGCGTTTCGCGGTGAAGCCGACCTCGTCGATCCTCACCCCGCGCCGGACGGTGACCGTGCGCGGCGAGGAGACGGAGATCGTCACCAAGGGGAGGCATGACCCCTGCGTCGGCATTCGCGCGGTGCCGGTGGGTGAGGCAATGATGGCCTGCGTGATCCTCGATCACCTGCTGCTGCATCGCGGTCAGATCGGCGCGAACCGCGGACACATCGGCTGAGCTCGGGCGGCCAACGATCCGGTTTTGCGGTCCGGCCCGGGCGGCAGGCTTTGCCGTCCCGCGGCTGACACGCGCTGTCACGGAGGTGCGCCTCTGGGCCTGTGACGCCAACCGATTGAACGAGAAGCCTCAGGCCGACGGGGCAGGGCGCGCTCGCGGCGGAGGGGCGTGGCTCAGAACTCTTCCCAGCTGACGTCATCCCCGACGGCGGCGGCCCGGGCGGGCGCGGGCGGGGATGCGCGCACGCTCGGCGGCGCGGGTTCGAAATCCTCGATCGGCACCGCGAGCGGGGTGACTTCGGAACCTTCGGAGACATCGGCGCCGGAAAACCGGTTGAGCTGCGACAGGAGGCGATCGGCTTCGCTGTTGAGTTGATCGCTGGCGGTGCTTGTTTCGCCGACCATGGCGGCGTTCTGCTGGGTGACCTTGTCGAGCTCCGCGACCCCGACGTTGATTTCCTGCAGGCCGGCGGCCTGCTCCTTGGCGGCGGTGGCGATCTCGGCGACCAGGTCGGAAACTTCGCTGACGTTGCGCACGATGTCCGAGAGCGCGGTTCCCGTCTGTTCCACCAGTTGGCCGCCATCCTTGACCTGTTGCGAGCTGTTGGACACAAGCGCCTTGATTTCCCGCGCGGATTCCGAGGCGCGCTGCGCCAGGGATCGGACTTCCGAGGCGACCACCGAGAAGCCCTTGCCCGATTCGCCGGCGCGCGCCGCCTCGACCCCGGCGTTCAGCGCGAGGAGGTTGGTCTGGAAGGCGATGTCGTCGATGACGCCGATGATCTGGGTGATCTGATCGGAGGAGGCTGCGATGGAGCCCATGGCCGCGAGTGCCTTTTCCATCACTGCGCCGCCCTCTTCGGCGCGGCGGCGACCCTCGCCGACGCGGCGGTCGGCGTCCTCAGCGCGCTCGGCGGCGGCGCGGACGCTGGAAGAGAGCTGCTCCAGCGCGGCGGCGGATTCCTCGAGTGTGGCGGCCTGCACCTCGGAGCGCCGCGACATGTCGCGGGACATGGAGGAGAGTTCCTTGGAGTTACGCTGAACCGTGTCGGCGGAGACCCGCAGCGAGCTGACCAACGTGCCGATCCCCTCGGAGAGGGCGTTGAAATCCTCGCAGAGTTGGACCGCGCTGTGATCGAGGCTACGCCAGTCTTCCGCGTCGAGGCGGTGGCTGGCATCCCCGCGCGACAGTGTCCCCATGGCGCTGCCGAGGGACTGGAAGAGGGTCAGGCGCCGATCGTTTGCGGCGCGTTCCTGCGCCGTGCTCTGGTCAGCCTGCAGCAGGCGGCCACGCAGCTCTTCGAGGTTGCGGGCGATTGAGCCGGCCTCATCGCCGCGGTGCTGACCCTCGATCTCGGACGCGTAGTCGCCCTTGGCGATGCGCTGGACCGCGGCGGCGGCGGTCTGGAACGGGCGCGCCAGCAGCTTGCCGAAGCCGATGATGCAAACGAGCGAGAGGGCCACGGCCACAGTATTGGCACCGATCAGCATGACGCGACCCGTGTCGACAGCCTCAGCGGCGCTTTGCTCGGCGCGCTTGGCATGAAGCTGAAGCTCGGTGCGCATGGCGGAAACCTCGCTGCGCGCCTTGTCGATCGCGGGCAGCAGGACCTTGCTGATGTGGGCATCACGCTCGAAGATGGTGAAGCCGGGGATGGTTAGCGTGTCGATCTGCGGGACCAGGCCCTTGGCCAGGGAGGCGACCGCCTGAAGGCGGGTCTGGATTTCGGGGCGCCGCGCGTCGGGCGACAGGGGGGCCATGAAGGCATCGGCGTTTTGGTCCACCAGGGTCTGTATCGAGAGAAGGTTCTTGCGGAGCTCGTCGAGCGGTTCGGTGCCGCCATGTTCGTAATGCAGGATCGCCAGGCCGGAGTGGTCGATCTGCGATTGCACGGTGGTCAGCACGGCGCTCTGACGTCGCAGATCGCTGCCGAAGTCGAGACTGTCTGACATGCGCATCTGGATGAAGCCCGATGCCAGGGCGAGCGCCAGCGTCAGCAGCATGAAGACCGATCCGAGGATCAGCAATTGTACGCGGATGGTGAACCTGCTCATGACCCATTCCTGCTTGAGACATGGCGCTCGGCGCGCCGGACATGTCTTGGCTAGCAGCGGGGGGTAAACAAACCCTTCGTGCGGCCGCGGATCGTCGCGAATTCGATCCGTTTCCCGCAGGGTCTCTTCGGAAAGACGGGCGCCCCCGCAGGGATCTGCGGGGGCGCCGAGGTCACAGTGCACTTGCAGGAAGGCCTGCCGGAGTGCTTTTACATATTGCCGCCGAGCAGGGCGGCGTTGCCGCCGGAGGCGGTGGTGTCGATGCAGACGTGGCGCTCGGCGCGGGCATGGCCCTTGTCCGGCGCGCCGGTAATCAGCGTCAGGATCGGCCCCTCGCGCCCGGCCAGCGCCTGGCGGTAGGCCGTGGCTTCGCCGTCCTCGCCCCACCAGAGCGCCGCCGAGATGCCCTCGAGCATGGCCAGCACCTGCGGCGCGACCTTGCCGTGGGCGGTGATCGCCACGCCGCCGAAGGCGCGGATTGCCTCGGCCTGCGCCGCGGCGGCCTCCTGCCCCGGACCCATGCAGAGCACGGGCTCGCGCGCCAGCGTCATGTACTGGTTGGCCTCGCCGGTCGGGCCGGGCAGGTCCTTTCGCTCGGGCTGCGGCGCGCAGCCGGCGCCGCGCAGCGCCTCTTCGAGCCGCGCCGGAACCTCGTCGGTGCCCCAGCTCGTGCCCGCCTGCGGCGCCGGGTGGGCGCGGAAGCGGTCGACGTAGAGCGGGCCGCCCGCCTTGGGTCCGGTGCCCGAGAGCCCCTCGCCGCCGAAGGGCTGGCTGCCGACGATGGCGCCGATCTGGTTGCGGTTGACGTAGATGTTGCCGGCGTGGACCCGCTCGGTGACGTGCTGCACGCGGTCGTCGATGCGGGTCTGCAGGCCGAAGGTCAGCCCGTAGCCGCGCTCGTTGATCGCGTCGATCACCGCGTCCAGCTCGAAAGCCCGGAAGGTGGCGATGTGCAGGACTGGGCCGAAAATCTCGCGCTCCAGATCGTCGATGCCGCCGACCTTGATCAGCGTCGGCGCGACGAAATGGCCCTCGGCAGGGACGGCGATCTCGTGCAGCAGGCGGCCTTCGCCGCGGGCGGTCTCGACATGGGCGAGGATGCCCTCCTTTGCCTCGGCGTCGATCACCGGGCCGAGGTCGGTCGAGAGGTGCCAGGGGGCACCGGGCTTCAGCACGTCCATCGCGCCCTTGAGCATCTCGGTGAAATGCGGGGCGATGTCTTCCTGCACGTAGAGGCAGCGCAGGGCCGAACAGCGTTGGCCGGCAGACTGGAAGGCCGATTCGACGATGGCGCGCACGGCCTGTTCGGGCAGGGCGGTGCTGTCGACGATCATCGCGTTGAGACCGCCGGTCTCGGCGATGAAGGGCGTGCCCGGTGCGAGGTGCTTGGCGATCGAGCGGTGGATGATCTGCGCGGTCTCGGTGGAGCCGGTGAAGGCGATGCCCTTGACAGCCGGGTTCGAGGTCAGCGCGGCGCCGACGTCCCCGGCACCCGGCAGAAGCTGCAGGGCGGAGGCGGGCACGCCGGCTTCATGCAGCAGCCGGGTCGCGCGGTAGGCGATCAGCGAGGTCTGCTCGGCGGGCTTGGCGAGCACGGCGTTGCCGGCCGCCAGCGCCGCGGAGAGCTGGCCGGTGAAGATCGCCAGCGGGAAGTTCCACGGGCTGATGCAGGCGAAGACGCCCTGCGGCGCGGCGCCATCCGTGCGGGCAGCGTAGTAGCGCAGGAAGTCCACCGCCTCGCGCAGTTCGGCGACGGCGTCGAGTTGGGTCTTGCCGGCCTCTCGGGCGAGCAGGGCGAAGAATTCGCCGAAGTGTGCCTCGTAGAGGTCGGCAGCCTTGTTCAGGATCGCGGCGCGCTCCTGCGGCGCGGCGCTCCACGGCTCGGCGGCGGCAGCGGCGGTGGCCACGGTCTCGGCGCTGGCCCAGGTGATCTCGCCGGTCTTGGCAAGTGTCGCGGGGTTCAGCACGTCCTCGGTCGCGCCCACCGGGGCAGGGGCGGCGAGCAGCGGGCCGGCCGTCCAGATCGTCGCCTCGAAGGGCGCACGGGCGGCCTCGACGCGGGCGATCGTCGGACGGTCGGTCAGATCGAAGCCCTCGGAGTTGGCGCGCTCGGGCTGGAACAGCTCGGGGCCGCGGGTGAGACCGCGGGAGTCTTCGGCAGCGAAGGGATCGGCGGCAACGGTCTCGGGCGGCACGCTTTCGTCGACGATCTGGTTGACGAAGGAGCTGTTGGCGCCGTTCTCCAGCAGGCGGCGGACGAGATAGGCCAGGAGGTCGCGGTGTGCGCCGACGGGGGCGTAGATGCGGCAGCGGGTCTTTTCCTGCTCGTGGACGATCTCGTGCAGCCGCTCGCCCATGCCGTGCAGGCGCTGGAACTCGAAGCTGTCGCGGTCATCGCCGGCCATCTCGAGGATTGCCGCCACCGTATGTGCATTGTGCCCGGCGAACTGCGGGTAGATGCGGTCGGTCATGCCCAGCAGCTTGCGGGCATTGGCGATGTAGGAAATGTCGGTGTTGTGCTTGGCGGTGAAGACCGGGAAGTCGGTCAGGCCCATGACCTGCGCGCGCTTGATCTCGCTGTCCCAGTAGGCGCCCTTCACCAGGCGCACCATGATCTTGCGGTCGAGCCGCATGGCGGTCTGGTAGAGCCAGTCGAGCGTCTGGCTGGCGCGCTTGCCGTAGGCCTGCACAACTACGCCGAAGCCGTCCCAGCCGGCGAGCGAGGGCGCGGCCAGCGCAGCCTCGATCACGTCGAGCGAGATGGCGAGGCGGTCGGCCTCCTCTGCGTCGATGTTGAGGCCAATCTTCGCCTTGGCGGCCATCTCGCAGAGTTCGACGAGGCGCGGGACGAGCACGCGCATGACGTCGTCATGCTGGCCTTCCTCGTAGCGCGCGTAGAGCGCCGAGAGCTTCACCGAAATGCCGGGGTTGTCGCGCAGGTCGTCGGTCGCCGCCGCCTTGCCGATGGCATTGATCGCGTCGGCATAGGCCTTGAAGTAGCGCAGGGCGTCGGGCTCGGTGCGGGCAGCTTCGCCCAGCATGTCGTAGCTGTAGGTGTAGCCCTTGGCCTCCTGCTGCGCGCCGCGCTTCATCGCACCCTGGATGGTCTCACCCAGCACGAACTGCGCGCCCATCTCCTTCATCGCGCGGCTCACCGCCTTGCGGATCACAGGCTCACCGAGACGGCGCACGGCCGAGCGCAGGTGGCCGACGGGGCCGGGGCGTTGGTTCGGGTCGAGCACCTTGCCGGTCAGCAGCAGCGCCCAAGTCGAGGCGTTGACCAGCGGCGAGGTCGAGCGCCCCATGTGCTTGCCCCAGTCCGAGGGAGCGATCTTGTCCTCGATCAGCGCATCGATGGTCTCGGCATCCGGAACGCGCAGCAGCGCCTCGGCAAGGCACATCAGCGCGATGCCCTCGTCGGTCGAGAGACCGTATTCGGCGAGGAAGACCTCCATCAGCCCGGGCTTGGCGCTGGAGCGGATGGCGCGGACCAGATCGGCGCCTTTGGCGTTGATCTTCGCACGGTCCCCTTCGCTCAGCGCGGCGAGATCGCGCAGGCGGGCGATGGTCTGGGCCTCATCGGCGTAGGTTGCGGCGTCCATCTCGGCGCGCAGGTCGGACAGGGGGTCGTAGGGCATGGTGATCTCCAGACGTTTGCCCTATGATACTGCAGGTTCGAAAGTCGATTTTCCCGAAGATGGTATTTCTGAAAGGTAGGTTCTCCGAAAATGATGGAAGTCACGATGCAAAACGTCACGGATGACTTTGACCGGTTCGACCGCGCGATTCTCACCACCCTCGCCGAGGAAGGGCGGCTGTCGATCACCGAGCTGGCCAAGCGCATCGGCCTGTCGAAAAGCCCCACGCAGGCGCGTCTGCGGCGGCTCGAGGATCTTGGCGTGATCCGCGGCTATCGGGCCATTCTCGACCCCATCCAGCTCGGGCTCGATCACGTCGCCTTCGTCGAGGTGCGCATGTCCGACACCCGGGAGTCGTCGCTCGAGGCCTTCAACAAGGCGGTTACGGCGATCCCCGAGATTGAGCAAGTGCATTTGATTGCCGGCAGTTTCGACTATCTTCTGAAGGTGAGGACCTCGGACATGCGCAGCTACCGGCGGGTTCTGGCCGAAAAGCTCTCGACCTTGCCGCATGTCTCGACCACGTCGACCTATGTCGCCATGCAGGCCGTCAAGGAGGACGGGCTGGCGGAGATCGCCGACTGACGCAAGCCGCGCCGCCTTGGACCCGGGCGCGCCGGGAGGAGAAGGAGTGTTGGTATGGTGTTTCGTTGGATGGTCGCGGCGCTCTTGTTGGCGACCGGCCCGGTCTCGGCGCAGGACGCCGCGCACAGGTTGCCGGTGCACGTCGGTCTCGACTGCGGGGGCGCGGCGCTGGCGCTGGTCCTCGAGGGGGACAGCGGCCGGCTCTTCTACAGCGGCGCCGAGATGCCCATGGCCCGCGCGCGCAGCGCCTCGGGGGTGAAATTCGACTCCGTCGACGACCCCGAGACCTACATCTGGACCAAGGGAGACGAGGCCACGGTGCGCATCGCCGGGCAGGATCTGGACGCTTGCAAGGTGAACCACGTCTCCCGCGCTACCGAGGGCCCGTGGCGGGTCGCGCTGCTCGATGGCGAAGCTCTCGACGGCAAGCCTGTCGAGCTGATCTTCGGGGCGGACGGCGCGGTCTCGGGCGACATCGGCTGCGGCGATCTCGCCGGGGACTGGAGTGCCGGGGACGATGGCACGTTCCGCATAGAGGTTACCGCGGACGGCGGCGAGAGTTGCTCGCCCGAAGAAGCCGCCCGTCAGGAGACTCTGATCGCGGCGCTGCGCGCGGTGACCGGGCTCGGTTTCACCTCGGACGGCGCGCTGGAACTACGCTCGGGTGACGTGGCGCGCCTGGTTGCAAGGCACTGACATCAGGGACTGGTCAACCGCGCCGGGATACGGCAGACAGGGCATGGGCCCGCGTGGTGGAATGGTAGACACAGGGGACTTAAAATCCCTAGCCGTATGGCGTGCCGGTTCGAGTCCGGCCGCGGGTACCAGGTCAGCACCGGCGGACATCCGATCCGCCAGGGCATGCTGACGCCCGACCTTCCTCTCTCTTGATCCCTATCGGCCTGCGCGCCGCGAGCGGGGCCGTGGCGCGCAGTTTTGGCTGTCAGGCCGGTATTTCAGTAACCGATCAGCGCCTTGATCCGGGCGGCCTTTTGGTCGTCGTTTTCGCTGGTGCTGATGATAGACAGCGCATCCCCCATCTGCTGGCCGGTCATCTTGGCCACCTCTTCGGGCGAGACGTATTCCTCGATAAGCGCAATCTGCTCTTCCGAGAAGGTCATGGGGCGGGACCCTCCGCCGTTGGCGATGAACTCGATCTGGGTGCGCTTCTCGGCGTCGGAGTCCTTGCCGTTGGCGGCGGCGAAGGCCGCGTCCACCTGCGCATCGCTCAGCATCGAGACATCGATGTCCGGTGCGTATTGATTGATCGCGCTGGTTTGTTCCGGGGTCGCTTCGGCGAGCGCTGCGCCTGCGGCGATGCCGGAAACGAGGAGGGCTGCAACAAAACGTTTCATGGAAACCTCCCTTTCAAGGAGCATGACTGTGGGCTCGGGTAGAGCGCATGCGATCACTCAAACCGCCCGGCGCTTGTCGGACGCCGGATACTCGCTAGGGGAACGGCCTGTGTCCCGAGCGCCTCCGGGCCGGCACAGGGACGCTGTGGAGCCCGCGGAGGCTGACCTTAGGTAAGTGGTGCTCAGGGTAATTCCAGACGTGTTCACCGGGATGTCACAAGCCATGCCAAGGGGCCGGGGAAAGAATCGGTAAGCTATTGTGAAAAAACATTAACCCGGAGCGCGCGAATCCGCCTATCCTGGAGTCATTGATTGAGGATCAGGGAGGTGGCGGTGGAAACACAGGCGGTCCACCCGTTGGCCCCGGACCACATTCCAGGATACGTGGCCGGTGCCGATGGCAGTGATGTATTGTTCACGGCGATGACGATTTTCGGAATCGCGCTGATCATCGGTCTCGGCGTTCTCTACCTGACGTTGCACGCGATACCCGAGCGCATGGCCCATAAGTCGAGCCACCCGCAGTTGCAGATCGTCGGCATTCTGGCGCTGCTGGCGCTGTTCACCCACAACAACCTCTTCTGGGTCGCAGCGGTGCTGGTGGCGGGCTTCCAGTTCCCCGACATGCTCTCGCCATTGCAATCCATCGCGCGTTCGCTCGCCAGCCTCGCGGGCCGGCCGGTCGAGGAGGACATCCCCGAGGCCGACGCGCCATCCCCGACCTTCCACCACCGCGACGGGGAGGGCTGAGCATGCTCGAAGCCATCCTCTGCTCGCTGGTCTCGCTGCTGCCGGACTACCTCTATCGTCGCTACGCGCAGGGCAAGCGGTTCGGCCACGAGCTGACGCTCTTCTCGGTCTGGTACGAGCTGCGCTGGGGGCTGACGCTCTGGATCTTCCTGACGGTCTCGCTGATCACCGTGCTGTTCTACTACCACCCGGCGAGTCTCTCGGTGTCCTCCTATTTCCGCACCGTGACGATCCTGCCGCAGGTGAGCGGGCGGGTGTCCGAGATCTACGTGGAGAACAACCAGAAGGTCTCGGCCGGCGATCCGCTGGTGCGACTCGACGGGCTCTCGCAGGAGGCGCAGGTGGATGCAGCGCTGGCGCTGGTGGCCGAGACCGAGGCTGCCGCAAAGCTGGCGCAGACGGACCTCGCCCAGGCCGAGGCGGGCATCGCGCAGGCGCATGCCGCGTTGGCGCTCTCGGAGGATGAGCTGCGGCGCAACGAGCAGTTGCGCGACCAGGGCTCGAGCGCCGTGCGCCTCGTCGATATCGAGCGCTACGGAAATGTTGTCGACCAGCGCAAGGCGCAGCTCCGCGCTGCCGAGCTGCAGAGGGAAGGTGCCCAGCAGCAGATCGACGAGGTGCTGCCCGCCAAGCTGGAAAGCGCCCGCGCGCAACTCGCGCTGGCCAAGGCAGAGCTGGACAAGACCCTGATCTCTGCCGGGGTCGATGGGCGGATCGAGCAACTCGCGTTGCAGGTGGGCGATTTCATCAGCCCACTCGCGCGGCCCGCGGGCATCTTCGTGCCCACCGGGGCCGGGGCCGAGCGTTTCCAGGCCGGGTTTAACCAGATCGCCGCGCAGGTGATCCACCCCGGCATGGTCGGCGAGATGGGTTGCATGAGCAAGCCGCTCGACATCATCCCCATGGTTGTGACCGAGGTGCAGGACGTGATCCCCTCGGGCCAGCTGCGCCCCTCGGACCGGCTGGTCGACCCGCAGGACGACGTGCGCCCGGGAAGCGTGCTGGTGTATCTCGAGCCGCTCTATACCGGTCAGCCGACCAACGTGCCTCCGGGCAGCAGCTGCACCGTCATGCTTTACACCGACAATCACCACCGGCTCGAACACGAGGAAATGGGCACCGGCAAGCGCATCTTCCTGCATGTGGTCGACACCATCGGGGTGGTCCATGCGGCGGGGCTGCGGCTGCGCATGCTCTTCCTTCCGGTGCAGACGCTGGTCTTCTCGGGCGGGCATTGAGACAGGCGGCGGGCCGGGCCGGCAAGCGCCTTCCCTGCCCACAGTGCGGGCGCGGCGGCGGGGGTATGCCAGAGGTATGCGTTGAGCGCGTATCTAGGCGAATTAGATATGCGCAAGGTGCATACCTGATTTGCGGCAGGGATCTCCGTCTGGCCGCTGTACCCGAGTCTTGCGTAGATGGTGGCAAGGACCGCCCGCGTGCCGCGGCGCGCCACAGGAGGACCCCCGCATGAACACCCACGCCCGCATCGCCTTCCCGGAGTTGCAGTCGAAGACGATGAGCGCCGAGGATGCCGCCGCGCTGATCCACGACGGCATGACCATCGGCATGAGCGGCTTCACCGGCTCGGGCTATCCGAAGTCGGTGCCGGTGGCGCTGGCGGCGCAGATCGAGGCGGCGCATGCGGCGGGCGATCCCTTCCGGGTCAAGGTCTTCACCGGGGCTTCCACAGGGCCCGAGCTCGACGGCGCGCTGGCCAAGGCGAATGGCATCGAGTTCCGCCTGCCCTACAACTCCGATCCCATCGCCCGCGAGCAGATCAATTCGGGCGAGATGAACTACGTCGACATGCACCTCAGCCAGGTCGCGCCGGTGGTCTGGGAGGGCTTCCTCGGCACGCTCGACATGGCGGTGGTCGAGGTCTCGGGCATCACCCCGGAGGGGGCGCTGATCCCCTCGACCTCGATCGGCAACAACAAGACCTGGCTCGATCAGGCCGAGAAGGTGATCCTCGAGGTCAACCACTGGCAGAGCCACGCGCTCGACGGGATGCACGACATCTACTACGGCACGGCGCTGCCGCCGAACCGCGTGCCGATCCCGCTGGTGCGCCCCGACGACCGCATCGGCCAGACGCGTTTCCGCATCGATCCGTCGAAGGTGGTCGCGGTGGTCGAGACCGAGGCGCCGGACCGCAACCTGCCCTTCGCCAAGCCTGACGCGGTGGCCGAGGCCATCGCCGGGCACCTGCTCGAATTCCTCGCCCACGAGGTCGCGCGCGGGCGCCTCCCGGCCAACCTGCTTCCGCTGCAGTCGGGCGTCGGCAATGTTACCAACGCAGTGCTCTCTGGGCTGATGGACGCGCCGTATCATGGCATGACCGCCTTCACCGAGGTGGTGCAGGACGGGATGCTGGACCTTCTTGACGCGGGCAAGCTGCGGATGGCCTCGGCGACGGCCTTCTCGCTCAGCCCCGAGGCGGCGGAGCGGTTCAACCGCGACGCGCTGAGCTACCGCGACAAGCTGATCCTGCGCCCGCAGGAGATCTCGAACCATCCCGAACTGGTGCGCCGCCTCGGCTGCATCGCGATGAACGGGCTGATCGAGGCGGACATCTACGGCAACGTGAACTCGACCCACGTGATGGGCTCGCGCATCCAGAACGGCATCGGCGGCTCGGGCGATTTCGCACGCAACGCGTACCTGTCGATCTTCATGACGCCTTCAACGGCCAAGGGCGGCAAGATCTCGGCCATCGTGCCGCAGGTGGCGCATGTGGACCACATCTCGCAGGACGTGCAGGTGATCGTCACCGAGCATGGGCTGGCGGACCTGCGCGGGCTGGCACCGCGCCAGCGCGCCGGGGTGATCATCGACCGTTGCGCCCATCCGGACTACAAGCCGATGCTGCGCGACTACTACGCGCGGGCGCTGCAGGGGTCGTTCGGCAAGCATGCCCCGACGCTGCTGAACGAGGCGCTGAGCTGGCACCAGCGCTACGTCGAGTCCGGCACGATGAAGTAGGACCGCGGGCCCGCTCTCCGCGCAGAAAGAAAAAGCCCGGCCGAAAGGCCGGGCTTTTTGCATCTCGCCGGGGCAGGGGCCTCAGATGTTCTCGGCCTGCGGCATGCCGAGCACGTGGAAGCCGCCATCGACGTGGATGACCTCGCCGGTGGTGAAGGCGCCCGCGTCGGACACCAGGTAGGCGGCGGTGCCGCCTACGGCCTCGAGCGTCGCGTTGGAGCGCAGCGGGGCGTTCTGCTCGGTAAACTTGTAGGTCTTGCGCGCACCGCCGATGGCCGCGCCGGCAAGGGTCTTCATCGGGCCGGGCGAGATCGCGTTGACGCGGATGCCATCCGGGCCGAGGTCGTTCGCCAGATAGCGGGTCGCCGCTTCCAGCGCCGCCTTGGCAACGCCCATGACGTTGTAGTTCGGCACGACCTTGACCGAGCCGTCGTAAGTCAGGGTGATCAGCGTGCCGCCGTTCGGGGTCATCAGCGGGTGGGCGCGGCGCGCCACTTCGATGAACGAGTAGCAGGAGATGTCCATCGAGTTCTTGAAGTTCGAGCGGCTGGTGTTGAGGAACCGGCCGGTCAGCTCGGACTTGTCCGAGAAGGCGATGGCATGCACCACGAAGTCGATGGTCGGCCAACGGGCACCAAGCTGTTCGAACGCCGCGTCGAGCGAGGCGTCGTCGGTGACGTCCACGTCGACCATGAAGTCCGAGCCGACGCTCTGGGCCAGCGGCTCGAGCCGCTTGCCGAAAGCCTCGCCCTGGTAGGTGAAGGCAAGCTCCGCCCCCGCCTCGTGCAGCGCCTTGGCGATGCCCCACGCGATGGAGCGGTCGTTCGCCACCCCCATGATCAGCCCGCGCTTGCCCTTGAGAAGCTCGCCCATGTCCGTCTCTCGCTTGTTATTCTTGGTATTTGCTCAGCAGCATCGACCCGTTGGTGCCGCCGAAGCCGAAGGAGTTGGTCATCACCGTATCAAGCCCTGCGTTCTCGACGAGGCTCGTGGCAATCTCTTCGGGTTTCAGCGCAGGGTCCAGCGTCTCGACGTTGATCGACGGCGCGATGAAGTCGTTCTGCAGCATCAGCAGGCAGTAGATTGCCTCCTGCGCGCCGGTCGCGCCCTGGCTGTGGCCGGTCATCGACTTGGTCGAGCTGACCAGCGGCGTGCTGCCCGCGCCGAAGACGCGGCGCACCGCCTCGATCTCGCCGACGTCGCCGACCGGGGTCGAGGTGCCATGCGCGTTGATATAGCCGACCTTGCGGTGCTCGGGCAGGGTCTGCAGCGCGAGGCGCATGGCGCGCTCCCCGCCCTCGCCCGAGGGGGCAACCATGTCATGCCCGTCGGAGGTGGCGGCATAGCCGGTCACTTCCGCGTAGATCTTGGCGCCGCGTGCCTTGGCGTGCTCCAGCTCTTCCAGCACGACGATGCCGCCGCCTGCCGAGATGACGAAGCCGTCGCGGCCCGCGTCGAAGGCACGCGAGGCCTTCTCGGGGGTGTCGTTGTACTTCGAGCTCATTGCTCCCATGGCGTCGAAGAGGCACGACAGGGTCCAGTCGAGTTCCTCGCCGCCACCGGCGAACATCACGTCCTGCTTGCCCATCATGATCTGCTCGGCAGCATTGCCGATGCAGTGCAGCGAGGTCGAGCAGGCCGAGGTGATCGAGTAGTTGATGCCCTTGATCTTGAAGGCGGTCGAGAGGTTCGCGGAGATCGTCGAGCACATCGCCTTCGGCACCGCGAAGGGGCCGACGCGCTTGGTGGCGCCAGTGCTCAGCACGGTCTGATGCGCGGTCAGCAGCGCCGAGGTCGACGGGCCGCCCGAACCGGCGACGAGGCCGGTGCGCGGGTTCACGACGTCCGACTCCTCGAGCCCCGAGTCCGCGATCGCCTGTTGCATGGCGATATGCGCATAGGCCGCGCCCGGGCCCATGAAGCGCAGCGTGCGCTTGTCCACGTGCTCGGACACGTCGAGGTCGATGGCCCCGGCGATCTGGCTGCGGAAGCCATGTTCCTTCATCTGCTCGTTGGCTGTGATGCCGGAGCGGCCCGCTTTCAGCGAGGCGAGTACTTCTTCGGCATTGGTGCCGATGGACGAAACGATGCCCAGTCCCGTGACGACGACTCGACGCATGGGAGACCTCCCTCTCAGCTCTCGGAAAGAGCGACTTTCATATCTTTGACCTGGTAGATGACTTCGCCATCCGCCTCGACGATGCCGTCGGCGACGCCCATGGTCAGACGGCGGGTCTGCACGGCCTTGGTGAAATCGACCTTGTAGGTCAGCATCTTGCGATCCGGGCGCACCATGCCGGTCAGCTTCACCTCGCCCACGCCGAGCGCGTAGCCGCGGCCCAGCCAGCCGCGCCATCCGAGGTTGAAGCCGGTCAGCTGCCACAGGCCGTCAAGGCCGAGGCAGCCGGGCATGATCGGGTTGCCCGGGAAGTGGCAGTCGAAGAACCACAGGTCGGGGGTGATGTCGAATTCCGCGACCACGTGCCCCTTGCCGTGCAGGCCACCGTCCGAGGAGATCTCGGTGATGCGATCCATCATCAGCATGGGCGGCGCCGGAAGCTGCGCATTGCCCGGTCCGAAGAGCTCGCCGCGCGCGCATTTCAGAAGATCTTCCTTGCCGAAGCTGGTGGGATAATCGGCCATGCAGGCGCGCCCCTTTGTTCTTTGTGTCAGGTTGCGCCCCCTCTATCACCGCGAAACCGCGCCATGCAAGCCTGCGCATTGCGGCGTCACCTTGCGGCGCGGACCATGCCAGCCTCGGATTTCCATTTGAAAAGGGCGACTGTGCACCATTATATACATCTCATGGAGCTAGGGCACTGGACTGAGCAATGACGAGCGACCCCATTCAGAGAGGCAGCGACTGGTTGAACCAGGCAGGGCTCAGACCCACGCGGCAGCGCGTCGCGCTGGCGGCGCTGCTGGTGGGCGACGGCAAGCACCGCCACGTCACCGCCGAGAGCCTCTACGCCGCGGCGCAGGCCGAGGGCGAGGGCGTGTCGCTGGCCACGGTCTACAACACGCTGCGCGCCTTCTGCGACGTCGGCCTGATCCAGGAAGTCACGGTTGACGGCAGCCGCAGCTATTTTGACACCAACACCCACGACCACCCGCATTTCTTCTGGGAGGACGAGGGGCACCTGACCGACGCTCCGTCGGAGGAACTGGTGATCTCGAAGCTGCCAAATGCGCCCGACGGGGCCGAGATCGCCTCGGTCGACGTGGTGATCCGCCTGCGCAAGAAGTAATGCAGCGCTGCCGGTGACCTGCGAGGGGGCGCGGCCCCCGTCTGCCTGCGGCAGACTCCCCGGGATATTTTAACCTAGAAGAACTTGCGGCGGCCTCGAGGGGCGCGCTGGAACCCTGCACTCGGCGGCGGCGTTTTTTCGGGAAACCGGAATAGGAGCTTCCCATGAGCCGCAAGCTGACCCTGCAATCCATCGAACCGCTCACCCATGACGTGCACCACCTGGTGTTCGACCGGCCCGAGGGGCTCGACTTCGTGCCCGGGCAGGCGATCGACCTGGCGCTCGACCTCGACGGCTGGCGCGAGGAACGTCGGCCCTTCACCTTCACCTCGCTGCCGGGCCAGGACCGGCTGGAATTCGTCATCAAGTCCTACCCCGAGAGCGCCGAGGGTCATGACGGGGTGACCGAGCGCATCGGCCGGATGATGCCCGGCGACACGGTGCTGGTGGAAGAGCCCTGGGGCGCGATCGAAGACAAGGGCGACGGAGTCTTCATCGCCGGCGGCGCCGGGGTCACGCCCTTCATCGCCATCCTGCGCAAGAAGCTGGAGATGGCGGGCACGCTCGAGGGCAACACGCTGGTCTTCTCAAACAAGACCGAGGCCGACATCATCCTGCGCGACAGTTTCGAGGGCATGCCAGGGCTGAAGACGGTCTTCGTGGTGACCGACGAGGCGGCGAGCCCGCTGCACCGTGAAAAGATCGACGGCGCATTGTTGGCCGAGGTGGTCACGCCGGGGCGGGACGTCTGCTACGTCTGCGGGCCGGATGCGATGCTCGACGACATGGCCGAGGCGCTGCGCGGCATCGGTGTGGACGAGGGGCGCATTGTCACCGAGGAGTTTGATTGATCCCCCGGCAGGGGTGCTCAGAACCATTGCCCCGGCTCCATCAGCCCCAGATCCAACAGTTGCTGCGAGTGCCATTCGAAGCGCGTCGAGTTGTGCCAGCGGAATGTCGCGATCCCGTCACTCGAGCCAGGGTTGCGCTTCAGAGCCTTGGCGGCGCGGAAAGAGGCGATCGCCGCTGTTAGATTGTGGTGCCAGGCGCAGGCGTAGGTGTTGTATTCCTCGTCGCTGAAGGTGTGGTCGTCGCGCAGCATCAGGCCTTTCCCGGCGCGGAAGAGGGCGATGCGGTCGATCTTGCGGCGCTCCTTCGGCACGTGCTCGTCGAAGCGCCAGCGCAAGCCGCCGAAGAAATCGAGTTGCCGCTCCTTCGGGTGATCGTGGTTCGCCGGATCGGGCCGGGCCTGCGCGTAGTAGCCCGAGCGGTCGAGCCAGGCGTCGTCCAGCGACACCGCGCTTGGCGCCGCGCCGAGATCCCCGGCGTAGAGATCGATCACGTAGGTCAGCATGGCGTCGCGCCGTTCCTCGGCGTGGAAGGCCAGCATCTCGCCGATGCTGCGGGTCTCGCAGAAGGGGAAGAAGAGGAACTCGGCGTTGTAGCAATAGTACATCCAGTGCCCCGGCACCGCCCCGGCCATGCGCGAGACCGCGCGCGGCACCGCGCCGGGCGCATGGGGATCGAAGTCGATGCGATGGGCGCGTTCCGCCACGTCGGCGGCCAGTTCCAGGTGGCGCGGCATGAACAGCAGAACCGGGGCGAAGCCGAGCTGCATGTGGTGGCGCGCGGTGGTGTCGACCTCGGCCTGGTCCTCGCAGAAGATCATCGCCAGCGGCCGGTCGCCGGGCGCCTTGCCCAGCTCCGCCGCCTGCCGTTTCAGGAACTCGTCCAACCCGCTATACTGCATCCGCTCTTCGCCCGGCGTTTTGCCCGGACAGTCGGGGAAAAGCGTCTGCATTGCAAGATGGGGCGGTTTTGCGCTATGCGCACGCCCTGAACCGCCGCACCGGAGTCCTCACATGTCCCAGTCGAAGACCGAGCCGAAGAAGCTTTTCATCAAGACCTACGGGTGCCAGATGAACGTCTACGACAGCGAGCGCATGGTCGAGGCGCTTGGCGGACGGGGCTACGTCGAGACCCAGAGTCCCGACGACGCCGACATGATCCTGCTCAACACCTGCCACATCCGCGAGAAGGCCGCCGAGAAGGTCTACTCCGAGTTGGGGCGCCTCCGTCATCTCAAGGAAGAGAAGCCCGATCTGAAGATCGGTGTCGCCGGCTGCGTGGCGCAGGCCGAGGGTCGGGAGATCATGCGCCGCCAGCCCTTGGTCGACCTGGTGGTCGGCCCGCAGAGCTACCACCGCCTGCCCGAGCTTGAGGCGAAGGCCGGGCGGGGGGGTGAAGGCGCTCGACACGGAGTTTCCCGAGGAGGACAAGTTCGAGAAGCTGACATCGCGCCCCAAGGCCAGGCGCGGCCCGACCGCCTTCCTGACGGTGCAGGAGGGCTGCGACAAGTTCTGTGCCTTCTGCGTGGTGCCCTACACCCGCGGCGCCGAGGTCTCGCGCCCGGCCGAGCGCGTGCTAGCCGAGGCGCGTGACCTGGTCGAGCGCGGCGTGCGCGAACTCACCCTGTTGGGTCAGAACGTCAACGCCTACCACGGTCACGCGCAGGGCCTTGCCGGGATCATCCGGGACCTCGCGAAGATCGATGGGCTCGAGCGCATCCGCTTCACCACCTCGCACCCTAACGACATGGACGACGCGCTGATCGCGGCGCACGCCGAGGTCGAGAAGCTGATGCCCTACTTGCACCTGCCGGTGCAGGCGGGCTCGGACAGGATCCTCAAGCGGATGAACCGCCAGCACACCGCCGAGAGTTACCTGAGGGTGGTCGAGCGGCTGCGCGCGGCGCGGCCCGACCTGCACCTTTCGGGCGATTTCATCGTCGGCTTCCCGGAAGAGACCGAAGAGGATTTCCAGGCCACGCTCGATCTCGTCGAGGCAGTGCAATACGGCTCGGCCTTCTCGTTCAAGTACTCCGAGCGCCCGGGCACCCCGGCGGCCGAGCGCCCGCAGGTCTCCGAGGCGGAAAAGGACGACCGGCTGCAGCGCCTTCAGGCCGTGCTCCTGCGCCAGCAGCGCGCGCTGCAGGATGCCATGGTCGGTCGCGAGGTCGGCGTGCTCTTCGAGAAGCCCGGCCGGCGGCCGGGGCAGATGGGCGGCAAGTCCGACTACCTGCACGCCGTGCACGTGATGGGCGAGGGGCTCTCGGTGGGCGAGCTGCGCCGGGTGCGCATCCTCGAGTCCGGTGCAAATTCGCTGATGGGCGAGCTGGTCTGACCGCGACGCTGCGCCGTATTTTTGCCACAGGTCCCGGTAAAACGCGGAGCATTGATCTGCACGTAGCGACAATCCGCGCTCATCGTCGCCGATGATCGCTGAATGGACACAATATGTGGTAGTTCCCCCTTCACAGAGTGGAAATTGCTGCTAGTCTCCCGTCGCGTAAGGGGTTTGGCCCGGTGCGGATCGTTCCGCGTTCGGCGGCCAATGGTATCAACATCGAAAGGGACAGAGGCTGTGGCGACACGCTTTTCCAAGGCCCTCCGCGGCGTTCTGGGGGTGGCGGCGGTTTCCGCGCTTGCCCTGACCGGCATCGCTGCTCCGGCGGCAGCCGCCGCTGACGGTCTGAACACACCGCTCATTTCCACGCAGAACACCCGCACCATCCGCGGGGAGCGCTATATCCCGGGCATCTCGCTCTCGCCGGATGGCTGCGAGATCTGGGTCATGGATGATGGCGCCGAGGGCTATGCCGTCTCGCGCGTCACCCGCGACGGGCGCCCGGTCTGCCACGACATCAACATCTGCGGCACGCTGAAGGCGGACCAGTATTTCGCCACCGACAGCTACAGGATCTACCCGCAGAGCCGCGGCCGCCTCGAGGAGTTCTTCCGCGACTCCACCGCGTTCGGCTACATCATCGTCGGCCACACCGACTCCCGCGCCAGCAACGCCTACAATGACCGGCTGAGCCTCAACCGCGCCAATTCGGTGGCGGCGGTGGCCCATGCCAGCGGCGCCCGCGTCATTGACGTGCGCGGCTACGGAGAGACCTACCCGGTGGCGACCAACAGCACCGTCGAGGGCATGGCGAAGAACCGCCGTGTCGAAATCCTGTGCGTGCGCTGAGGGGGACCGGCCAGATGAAACTCGCGAAACTCGCCCTCGTGCTTGCCGCTGCCTCGAGCCTCGCCGCCTGCGACATGCCGATCGGCGAGGACAAGAGCCAGGACGTCAACCTGATCGACCGCAACGACCTGTCGCAGATCCGCTGGGGTGTCTGGGTCGACCCGGACGGCTGCGACAACTGGATCGCCGACGACGGCGTCGAGGGCTACCTCGCCCGCCGTCTCGACAAGTACGGCAAGCCGGTCTGCTCTGGCATTGCCCCGCCCACGGTGGCCACCGGCGACTTCAAGCAAGGCGCCACCTCGGTGATCGGGGACCCGCTCTGAACGGGGCTCCCACATACCGATGCCAACGGCCGCGCGGTGCCCACCGCGCGGCCGTTTTGCTTCTTTCATCCCGGTGCCGGGCCGAAGCTGCTTGACCTGAGCCCCTGCGGCTTGGCACGATGACCTTGCACTCAAGCGCAGGAGACATGCGTGAACACAGGCATCCTGACCGAAGCCATCCTGGAATTCCCGGACAACCGCCTCCTCATCGATCTGTGCGGGGAATACGACCGCAACCTCACCGACATCGAAGCCCGAACCGGCGTGCAGATCCTGCGCCGGGGCAACCAATTGGCGCTGCACGGCCCGGCCGAGGCGCAGGAGGCCGCGCGCGAGGTGCTCAATGCCCTTTACCAGCGGCTGGAGCAGGGCCGCACCGTCGGCCGCGGCGACATCGACCGCGAGTTCCGACTCGCCCCCGAGGAACAGGAGCCGGGCGACCAGCTCGAGATGTTCTCGGGCGGCAAGGTCGAGATCAAGACCCGCAAGAAACTCATCGAACCGCGCACCGACGCGCAGAAGGCCTATGTCCGCGCGCTCTTCGAGCATGAGCTGGCCTTCGGCATTGGCCCGGCTGGCACCGGCAAGACCTATCTCGCCGTCGCCGTCGGCGTGAACCTCTTCATCACCGGGCAGGTCGACAAGATCATCCTCTCCCGCCCGGCGGTCGAGGCGGGCGAGAAGCTCGGCTACCTACCCGGCGACATGAAGGACAAGGTCGATCCCTACATGCAGCCGCTCTACGATGCGCTGAACGACTTCCTGCCCGGCAAGCAGCTGGCGAAGATGATGGAGGAAAAGACCATCGAGATCGCACCGCTCGCCTTCATGCGCGGGCGGACGCTGTCGAACGCCTTCGTGGTGCTCGACGAGGCGCAGAACGCCACGTCCATGCAGATGAAGATGTTCCTCACCCGCCTCGGCGAGGGCTCGCGCATGGTGATCACCGGTGACCGCAGCCAGGTCGACCTGCCGCGCGGTGTGCAATCGGGCCTGCAGGACGCCGAGCGCCTGCTCAACCACATCGACAAGATCAGCTTCAACTACTTCACCTCCGCCGACGTGGTGAGGCACCCCCTTGTGGCGAAGATCATCGAGGCCTACGAGAAGGACGCGGAGCGCGGGGCCTGACGGCCCCCGCTCCTTCTTCTAGGTTCAAATATCCCGGGGGTCCGGGGGCAGCGCCCCCGGCTTGCACATATGGCTCAGCTCACCGACACGATCATCGAGGACGACCGTTGGGAGGAGGCCGGGCTTGAAGAGCTTGCCGAGACCGCGGCCCGCGCCGCGCTGGTGCATCTCGGCCTCGACCCCGAGGGCTTCGAGATCGCCGTCCTGGCCTGCAACGATGCGCGCATCACCGAGCTGAACGCCGAGTTCCGCGAAAAGCCGATGCCGACCAACGTGCTCTCCTGGCCCTCCGAGGAACGCGGCGCCGGGGTCGAGGGAGAGGCGCCCGAACTGCCCGAGAGCGAGGACGGCCCCTTTGCCACCGAACTCGGCGATCTCGCCATCGCCTATGAGACCTGCGCCCGCGAGGCGCAGGAGGCGGGCAAAGCGTTTGCCGACCACGTGACCCATCTGGTTGTTCATGGAACCTTGCATCTTCTGGGCTATGATCACGTGCGAGACGGCGATGCGACGCTCATGGAAAATTTAGAGACGGAAATACTTGGCAAGATGGGTATCGCGGACCCATATTCGACTGACCTCTGAGAGACACAGGATCAAAAGGACCGATGGGAGACACCGACGACTCGTCTAATGCAGCGCATGGCGCGCAGGAAAACGAGCAGATTGACCGGCCTCCGGGCTTCTTCAAACGCATCTTCTCGGGCCGTGTGAACGGAACCGAGGCTGCAGCCGAAGCGGGGCAGGGTCTCGTGGCCGCTTACGAGCGACCGGTACATGGCATGATGAACCTCCGCCGCATGCGGGTGGAGGATGTGGCGATTCCCAAGGCGGAGATCGTTGCCGTGCCCGACACACTCGCCATGGATGAGCTTGTGACGGTCTTCCGCGACAGCGGCATGACCCGCCTGCCGGTCTATTCCGGCACGCTCGACACGCCCGTCGGCATGGTGCACCTCAAGGACTTTGCCCTGCTGCATGGCTTCAACGGCCACGGCGAGGAGTTCGACATGAAGAAGATGCTGCGCCCGCTGCTCTTCGTGCCGCCCTCGATGCCGATCGGCGTGCTGCTCACCAAGATGCAGACCGAACGCCGGCACATGGCGCTGGTGATCGACGAATACGGCGGCGTCGACGGCCTGGTGACCATCGAGGATCTGATCGAACAGGTCATCGGCGAGATCGAGGACGAGCACGACACCGAGGAAGGGCGCAACTTCTTCCGCGAGAAATCGGGCAGCTGGCTGGCGCTGGCCAAGACCCCGCTCGAGGAATTCGAGGCCGAGACCGGCATCGCGCTCACCGACCCCGACGAGATCGACGAGGAGGAGATCGACACGCTCGGCGGCCTGGTCTTCATGCTCGCCGGCCACGTGCCGGCGCGCGGCGAGGTGATCCCGCATCCCGACGGCATCGACTTCGAGGTGGTGGACGCCGATCCGCGCCGCATCAAGCGGCTGCGGGTGCGCCCCTCTACCCCGACCACCGACGCGCCGATCGCCTCTCCCGCGCTGCTGCCCCCGGCGAAGCCCGAGAGCGCAGCCCAGCTGAGCAGCGGCGATACCGGGGTCGGGCGTGGCTGAACCGGAGGTGCGGCCCGATGCGGGACATGCGGGAGACCATCGCGAGATGATGGCCCCCCTTGCCGCGCGGGCCGTACGCCTGCTGACCGGGCGTGCCGCGGTTCTCCCGGCGCTCGCCTGCGGCGGGCTCATGGCCTTGGGCCAGGCGCCGTGGAACCTGTGGTACGTGGCGCTGGCTGGGCTCGTGCTCTCCATGGCGCTCTTCGCTTTGCAGCGCACGCCGCGCGCCGCGCTCGCCATCGGCTGCGGCGTCGGCACGGGTTACTTCGGCCTGGCGCTCAACTGGCTCACCGAGCCGTTCCAGGTCGATGCCGCAGTCACCGCCTGGATGGCGCCCTTCGCGCTGGTCTTCATGGCGGCCGGGCTGGCGCTTTTCTGGGGGCTCGCCTTCTGGGGCGCCGCGCAGGCGCCGCGCGCGCGGCTCTTCGCTCTTGCCGTCACCTGGGCGCTGGCCGAGCTGGCGCGGGGCTATCTCTTCACCGGATTTCCCTGGGGGCTCGTCGGCTACCTCTGGGAGCCGACGGGTGCGATCCAATGGGTGGCCTGGACCGGCTCTTTCGGGCTGACGCTCGTCACCCTTGCGTTGGCGGCGCTGCTGGCTCGCGGGCTGGGCGGTTCCTGGCGGGCGGGTGGGCTGGGGCTTGTCCTTGTGGTCGGGCTGCTTGCGGGCGGAGCGCAGATGGTGCCACCTCTGCAGGACCTTGATGGCCGCCCGGTGGTCCGCCTTGTCCAGCCCAACGCGCCGCAGACCCAGAAATGGGACCGCGCCTATATCCCGATATTCTTCGAGCGGCAGGTCGAGTTCAGCGCCGCCCCGTCGCAGGAGGGGCTGCCACGCCCCGACCTCATTGTCTGGCCGGAGACCGCGGTGCCGCGGCTGCTGGAGAATGCCGAGGGCGAGCTGCGGGTGATCACCGATGCCGCTCTGCCGGCCCGCGTCGTGCTCGGCATCCAGCGCAGCGAGGGGTTCGACTACTACAATTCGCTGGCGCTGGTGGCGCATGGCCCGAAGGTCGAGGCGGTCTACGACAAGCACCATCTCGTGCCCTTCGGCGAGTACATGCCTTTCAAGGAGCTCTTCCGGCACATCAATGTCAGCGGCATCGCCGCGCGGGCCGAGGGCGGCTACTCGGCCGGGCCGGGGCCGCAGCTGCTCGATCTGGGCGGGGAGATGGGTTATGCGCTGCCGCTGATCTGCTACGAGGCGGTCTTCCCGCAGGACCTGCGCGGCGCGCCGCGGCCCGAGCTGCTTTTGCAGATCACCAACGATGCTTGGTTCGGCAATTTCTCGGGCCCCTACCAGCACCTCGCGCAGGCGCGGATCCGGGCGATCGAGCAGGGGCTGCCGATGCTCCGCGCCGCCAACACCGGGGTTTCGGCGGTGATCGACGGGGCAGGGCGTGTACTGAAGTCGCTGCCGCTGGGTGAAGCCGGCTTCATCGATACCCGCCTGCCGCCGCCGCTGCGCGTGACGCTCTACAGCCGGACCGGCGATTTGCCCCTGCTCGGGCTGCTGGCCGTGCTCATGCTGCTCGTCTTCCGGCCGGTCCTGCGCAATTCGCGGCGCAATTCGGATTGACGCCGCTTTCGTTGCCGCGTAGCGAGAAGGTTCACATCCCTGTCACAACGGCTTCCTGGCGTGACAGCTGGTACCTAATGGAGCGCTTATGTCCCGACAGAACTATATCTTCACCTCGGAATCCGTCTCCGAGGGGCACCCCGACAAGGTGTGCGACCGCATTTCCGACGCCGTGCTCGACGCGCTGCTGGCCGAGGACCCCCTGGCCCGCGTCGCCTGCGAGACCTTCGCCACCACCAACCGTGTGGTGATCGGCGGCGAGATCGGGCTGACCGACCAGGACAAGCTGCATGAGTACATGGAGCGCATCCCCGATATCGCCCGCGCCTGCATCAAGGATATCGGCTACGAGCAGGACAAGTTCCACCACGCCACCTGCGAGGTGACCAACCTGCTGCACGAGCAGTCGGCGCATATTGCGCAGGGCGTGACCGGGCAGGGCGACCGCGACGAGGGCGCGGGCGACCAGGGCATCATGTTCGGCTATGCCACCAACGAGACGCCCGAGCTGATGCCGGCGCCGATCCTCTACTCGCACGCGGTGCTCAAGCGGCTCGCCGAGGCGCGCAAGTCCGGGGCCGAGCCGATGCTGGGGCCGGACGCCAAGTCGCAGATCTCGGTGCGCTACGAAGGCGGCAAGCCGGTCGGCGTGACCTCGATCGTGTTGTCCACCCAGCACACCGACGAGGGCCAGAGCTCGGACGATATCCGCGCCATCATCGAGCCCTATATCCGCAGCACGCTGCCCGAGGGCTGGATCAGCCCCGAGACCGAATGGTGGGTGAACCCCACCGGCAAGTTCGTCATCGGCGGGCCGGACGGCGACGCGGGCCTCACCGGGCGCAAGATCATCGTCGACACCTACGGCGGCGCGGCCCCGCATGGCGGCGGTGCCTTCTCGGGCAAGGACCCGAGCAAGGTCGACCGCTCGGCAGCCTATGCAGCGCGCTATCTTGCCAAGAACGTCGTGGCGGCGGGCCTCGCCGAGCGCTGCACCGTGCAGCTCTCCTACGCCATCGGCGTTGCCAAGCCGCTGTCGATCTACGTCGACACCCATGGCACCGGCGATCTGGCGGCCGAGGCGATCGAACGTGCGATCCCCAAGGTCATGGACCTGACCCCGCGCGGCATCCGCACCCACCTGGCGCTGAACAAGCCGATCTACCAGCGCACCGCGGCCTATGGCCACTTCGGCCGGGCGCCCGAGGCGGATGGCGGCTTCTCCTGGGAGCGCACCGATCTCGCCGAGGCGCTGAAGCGCGAGATCTGAGGTCGGGCAAATCTCTTCGAAGAGATTTGCAGGTTCGACCGGAACGAATTTGGCCGAGCCAGCGGCGGGCCGGGGGGAAACCTCCGGCCCGCTTTGTTTTTCCCTGATGACATATGGTCAATCCTCATTCCTCATGCCATGGCACTGCCATGGATTTGTGGATTGCCGTCACCCTTTGCGCCGCCTTCTTCCAGACCTTGCGCTTCATGCTGCACAAGGTGCTGAGCACGGGTGGCCTGACCGCAACCTCCTCGACTTTCGCCCGCTTTGCCTATGCGGCGCCCGCCGCCGTGCTGGTGGTGGCGAGCTACCTCATCGCCACGGGGCAGGGCTGGCCGGAGCTGAACCTCGCTTTCTGGGCCTATGCGCTCTTCGGCGCGCTGGGGCAGATCCTCGCCACGGTCTTCGTCGTGGCGCTGTTCCGGCAGCGCAACTTCGCCGTCGGCATCACGTTCAAGAAGACCGAGGTCATCCAGACCGCGCTCGTCGGTCTTGCGGTGCTGGGCGAGAACATCTCGGCGCCGGGCTGGGGGGCGATCCTCATCGGCCTTGTCGGGGTGCTGCTGCTTTCCGAGACGCCCGGTCTCTCGGGCAACTGGCTGCGCCGCATGGGCAGCCGGGCGGTGGCGCTCGGCATCGCCTCGGGGTTCTTCTTCGCCATCTCCGGCGTCGGGTACCGCGGCGCCTCGCTCGAGATTGCCTCGGATGCGCCCTTCCTGCGCGCCGGGGTGACGCTGGTCTGCGTGGTGCTCTCGCAGGCACTCGGCATGGCGCTCTGGCTGCGCCTTTTCGAGCCCGGCCAGATCACTGCCGTCTGGGGCGCCCGCCGCACCGCGATCTGGCTCGGCCTCACCTCGATGGCCGGGAGCCTGTCGTGGTTCACCGCCTTCACCCTGCAGACCGCCGCTTATGTGCAGGCGCTGGGGCAGGTCGAGTTGATCTTCTCGCTCATGGCCTCGGTGCTGGTGTTCAAGGAGAGCATCACTCGCCGCGAGCTGGCGGGCATCGGCTTTCTGTGCCTGTCGGTGCTGATCCTCGTGCTGGTGCTCTGAGCCGCGGGTTGCGCGGGATGCGGGTTGCGCCCGGCGGGGGAGGCTGACATTTTCCGCGCCAGAAAAGGAGCCCGCCTCATGTCCTTCACCCTTGCCACCTGGAACATCAACTCGGTCCGCCTGCGCGAGCCCATCGTCCTCAAGCTGCTCGCCGAAGAGGGGCCTGACGTGCTCTGCCTGCAGGAGACCAAGAGCCCGGTCGACAAGATCCCGCTCGAGCAGTTCGCCGCGCTTGGCTACACCCATGTCGTGGCGCGCGGGCAGAAGGGCTACAACGGCGTCGCCATCCTGTCGAAACTGCCGCTTCTCGACGCCGGCGACCAGGATTTCGCGGCGCTCGGCCATGCCCGCCACGTCGCGGCCAAGCTGGAGAACGGCGTCACTATCCACAACTTCTATGTGCCCGCGGGCGGTGACGAGCCGGACCGCGAGATCAACGAGAAGTTCGGGCAGAAGCTCGATTTCCTCACCGAGATGCGCGACTGGTTCCACGCCAACAAGCCCGAGAAGTCGATCCTCGTCGGCGATCTCAACATCGCCCCGCGCGAGGATGACGTCTGGAGCCACAAGAAGCTGCTGAAGATTGTCTCGCACACGCCGATCGAGGTCGAGCACCTCGCGCAGACCCAGGATGCCGGCGGCTGGGTCGACATCACCCGCCAGGACATTCCCGAGGGGCTGCTCTACTCGTGGTGGTCCTACCGCGCGCGGGACTGGGATGCGGCGGACAAGGGCCGGCGGCTCGACCACGTCTGGGCAACGCCGGACATCTCGAACGCCGGGCACGGCTCGCGCATCCTGCGGGGCGCGCGCGGCTGGGAGAAGCCCTCGGACCACGTGCCGGTTTTCGCGAGCTTCGACCTCTAAGCCACAGCGGCGCCCGGTCTTGCGACAAGTCCGGGCGCTTGCGGAACAATCCGCGATGCGCTCTGGTTGAGGCGGGACCCGGACATGGTTCCCGGACGCAGCATCGGAGCGCCACGCATGGGCTCGAATACCACGATCTTTGCCGTCCTTCTGGCGGTCGTCCTGCCAGCTGTGGTGGCCTTTGCCGTCTGGCGCGCGATCTCGACCGCCCGCACGCCGCAAGGGGCCGCGGCCTGGACCGTCTTTTTGCTTGCCGCGCCGTGGTTCGCACTGCCGGCCTATCTCTTCTTCGGGCAACACAAGCTGAAGGGCTACCGGGTCACCCGGCGCAGCAGCCGTCTCGTGCGGCGCGAGATGGACGCATTTTGCGCCGACTATCCTCCCGCCGTCGCCGACCAGGCCCGCTACCGCGCCTTCGAGCGGCTGGCGGCGATGCCCACGGTGGGCGGCAATTCGGCAGATCTCCTGGTTGACGGCAAGGCGACCTTCGACGCGGTCTTCGAGGCGATGGACCGGGCGGAGCATTACCTTCTGGTGCAGTTCTACACCATCGCCGAGGACGGCGTGGGCAACCAGATGGCCGAGCGGATGATCGCCGCCTCGGCCCGCGGGGTGGAGGTGCGGCTGATCTTCGACGGGGTGGGCAGCTACGGGCTGCCGGCGCATTACCTCAACGCCCTGCGCGACGCCGGGGTGCAAGTGGTCGATCCCGCGAATGCGCCGGGCCCGACCTCGCGCTTCCAGATCAACTTCCGCAACCACCGCAAGACGGTGATCATCGACGGGCAGGAGGGCTTCATCGGCGGTCATAACGTCAAGGACGACTACCTCGGCAAGAACCCCACCTTCGGCCCCTGGCGTGACACCCACCTGCACTTGCGTGGACCCATGGTGGCGCAACTGCAGCTGGTCTTCGCCGAGGACTGGCACTGGGCCACCGGCGAGAGCATCGGCGGCGGGCTCAACTGGCGGCCCGACAGTGCCGAGGAGAACCTCTCGGGTCTGGTGCTGCCCTCTGGACCTGCCGACGACATGGACACCGGGGCGCTCTTCTTCATCTCGGCGCTGGCCGAGGCGCGCGAGCGGGTGTGGATCGCCACGCCCTATTTCGTGCCCGATCAGGACGTGCTCTCGGCCCTCGTCAGCGCCGCGCTGCGCGGCTGCGACGTCAAGGTGCTGGTGCCCGATGCCATCGATCACTACCTGCCCTGGCTCGCCGCCCATGCATTCTTCGACGAGGTCCGCGCCGCCGGGGTCGAGGTGCTGCGCTACGAGGGCGGTTTCGTGCACCAGAAGGTGGTATTGGTCGACGACGATCTGGCCGCGGTGGGCTCGGCCAACCTCGACAATCGCTCGTTCCGGCTCAATTTCGAGACAATGGCGGTGATTTTCGACCGCGGCTTCGCGTCGCGGGTGGCGAAGATGCTGGAGGCCGATTTCACCAGCGCCTACAAGATGGACAAGCCGCTGCACGAGCACCCGTTGTGGGTGCGTGCCGCCGCGCCCTTCGCGCGGTTGATGGCTCCGATCCTGTGAAGGTGCCCGCCATTATGCCCCTCTCCGCCTCTCCCAAGCCTGCAGTGACCGGCGACGCGAAGCCCGCGCTGAAGGTTGCCAGCTACAATATCCGCAAGGCCATGGGTATCGACCGCCGCCGCGATCCGGCGCGGATCCTGCAGGTGGTCAACCAGATCGGCGCCGACGTGGTGGTGTTGCAGGAGGCCGACCTGCGGCTCGGGCCCCGGCCTGCCGCGATCCCGCGTTTCCTGATTGCGCAGGAGACCGACTACGATGTTGTCGACCTGGCCCGGAACGACGTCAGCCTCGGCTGGCACGGCAACGCGATCTTCGTGCGCAAGGGGCTCGAGGTGACCGAGACCCGGCGCTTCGAGCTCCCGGGGCTGGAGCCGCGCGGCGCGGTAATGGCGCGGGTCGAGGGAGTGAACGTTGTCGGCGCGCACCTCGGGCTGCTGCGCCGCTACCGGCTCAAGCAGATGTCCGAGATCCGCGACCAGCTTGGCGCGCTGCGCGCCGAGGCGGCGATCTTCGGCGATTTCAACGAATGGTCCGACGTGCGCGGCTACGAGCCATGGGAGCGCGATTTCACCCTCACGCTGCCGGGCCGCAGCTACCACGCCTCGCGGCCCTTCGTGGCGCTCGATGGCATCGCCTACGGCTCCGCGCTGGCGCTCGACGACGCCGGGGTCGAGGAGGGCGGCGCGGCACGGCGCGCCTCGGATCACCTGCCGATCTGGGCGCAGCTCTCGCGCCGCGGCTGATCCCGTGACGGCCCGCGTCGGGGGGCGGTCTTGCATCACGCCATGTCCTGCGCCATGTAACACTCCAAGCTAACCGCCGCAGCGGAGGATCACATGCTGGAACTGGGCAAGACCGAGGCCCCCAAGGGCGATCTCATCAAGGACGTCAGCGAAGCCGACTTCATGGCCGAGGTGGTCGACGCCTCGCAGGAGGTGCCGGTCATCGTCGATTTCTGGGCGCCTTGGTGCGGCCCCTGCAAGCAACTCGGCCCGGCCCTCGAGGCCGCGGTGACCGAGGCGCGCGGCGCGGTGAAGATGGCCAAGGTCAACGTCGACGAGGCGCAGATGATCGCCGGTCAGCTGCGCATCCAATCGATCCCGACGGTCTATGCCTTCTACAAGGGCCAGCCGATCGACGGCTTCCAGGGCGCGCTTCCGGCCTCGGAGCTGAAGGCCTTCATCGACCGCGTCGTGCAGGCTTCGGGCGGCGACGCCTCGGGCGGGCTAGACGAGGCCGTGGCCACGGCCGAGGAGATGCTCGAGCAGGGCGCGGCCGCCGATGCGGCGCAGGTCTTCGCGGCGGTGCTCGAAGAGGATCCGAAGAACGCCAAGGCCTTTGCGGGCATGGTGTCGTGCTACCTCGCGCTCGGCGAGATCGAGCAGGCCGAAGCGGTGCTCAACGGCGTCCCGGCAGATATCTCCAGGGCGCCCGAGCTGGAAGCGGCCCACGCCAAGATCGAGCTCGCCAAGCAGGCAAGCAACGCCGGCCCCGTCGCCGAGCTGACCGCCAAGGTCGAGGCCGACCCGTCGGACCTGCAGGCGCGCTTCGATCTTGCGCAGGCGCTCTACGCCAATGGCCAGACCGAAGAGGCGGTTAACCAGCTTCTTGACCTCTTCCGCCGCGACCGCGAGTGGAACCAGGGGGCGGCAAAGACCCAGCTCTTCACCATCTTCGAGGCGCTCAAGCCAAACGACCCGGTGGTGCTCAATGGCCGCCGCAAACTCAGCTCGATGATATTTGCCTGAACGCCGATGCGCCCTAGCTCGCAGGTCATGGTGAGACGAACCGATCTTCCGGGAATGATCCCGGTCTTTCCGCTGCCCGGAGCCCTGCTGCTGCCGCGTTCGCGGCTACCGTTGCACATCTTCGAGCCGCGCTACCTGGCGATGCTCGACGATGCGCTGAAGACCGACGCACGGCTCATCGGCATGGTGCAGCCGGCGGCCAACGGCTCGGACGAGCGGCCTTCGCTGCAACGCATCGGCTGCGCCGGGCGGATCACCCAGTTCTCGGAGACCGAGGACGGGCGCTACATGATCACGCTCTCGGGCCTGTCGCGCTTCCGGGTGATGGAGGAAGTCGACGGCTTCACCCCCTACCGCCGCTGCAAGGTCAGCTGGGCGGGGTTCGAGCAGGACCTCGATCCGCATGCCGACAGCGACGACAGCTTTGACCGCGGGGCCTTCCTGAAGCTCCTCGACCGCTATTTCGACGCGCGCGGGCTCTCGGCCGACTGGGACACGCTGAAGGATGCCGAGGACGAGCTTCTGATCAACTCTCTGTCGATGCTGCTGGATTTCGCGCCCGAGGAAAAGCAGGCGCTGCTGGAGGCGCCGCGTCTGGGCTCGCGCCGCGAGACGCTGGTGACGCTGATAGAATTCGCCCTGCGCGGTGGAGAAGAGGACCTGATTCAATGAGCGAAGAGACATTCACCTTCGACCGCCGCATGCTCGAGGCGCTGGTCTGTCCGGTGACCCATGAGGTGCTGGACTACGACGCCGAGCATCAGGAGCTGGTCAGCAAGGGCGCGGGGCTGGCCTTCCCGATCCGAGATGGAATTCCAGTAATGCTGATCGACGAGGCGCGGCGGCTCGACGTCTGAGCGCAGAAGGGCGAGGGGCCAGCCCCTCGCGCTCCCCGGGATATTTCCGCCTAGAAGAAAGGGGCGCGGTCCGATGCGGGCCGCGCCTCTTGCTGTCTCAGATGTCGAGGGCGAGCGCGCGGGCGAGGATCGCCGCATCGACGTTGCCGCCGGAGACGGTGCAGATCACCGCGTCTCCCTCGATCTCGCCGCCGTGGAAGAGCGCCGCGGCAAGCGCCACGGCGCCGCCGGGTTCGGCGATGATCTTGAGATGACGCGCGGCGAGTTGCATGGCCTTCAGCGCCTCCTCCTCGGTGACGCTCAGTCCCGGCCCGCAGAGCCGCTGCATGATCGGGAAGGTGAGATTGCCCGGCTGCGGAGTGACGATGGCGTCGCAGATATTGCCGCCCATCGCTTCATTGCGCTGGATCATGCCCGCGGCCAGCGAGCGTTTCACGTCGTCGAACCCTTCGGGCTCGGCGGGGCGCACCCGAAGGCCGGGCGCCCTGGCCTCGAGCGCCAGCGCGATGCCCGAGGTCAGCCCGCCGCCGCCGCAGCAGACCAGTACGTCGGCCTCGGTCACGCCTTCCTCGCCAGCCTGCTCGGCGATTTCGAGCCCGCAAGTGCCCTGGCCGGCAATCACCTCGGGCTCGTCGAAGGGCTTGACCAGCGTCAGGCCACGCTCTGCCGCCAGCCGGGCGCCGAGCGCGTCGCGGTCTTCTTTCTCTCGGTCGTAGGGCACCACCTCGGCGCCGAGCCCCCTTGTGCCCGCGACCTTCGCGGCGGGGGCGTCGGCGGGCATGATGATCACCGCGGGCACGCCGAAGCCCTTCGCCGCCGCGGCGATGCCCTGCGCGTGGTTGCCCGAGGAAAAGGCGATGACCCCCTTGGCCCGCACGTCCGGATCAAGCGCCGAGAGGGCCGACCACGCGCCGCGGAACTTGAAGCTGCCGGTGTGCTGCAGGCATTCGGCCTTCACCAGCACGCGGCGCCCGGCGATCTCGTCGAGGAAGGGCGAAGAGAGCAGCGGCGTGCGGCGGGCGTGGCCTTGCAGCCGCCCGGCGGCGGCCTCGATGCGGGTGATGTCCATGGGGTATCCTTGGGCTGTAGGTGTCGGGGCGACCCTGTGTCGGGCCGAAGGGCAAGTCAACGGGCTTGCCAGTCCGCGGCGCGGGCAGCGAGACTGCGGGCATGATCGAGAGGCGGCACGAGGAGGGAGGCCTGCGCTCGCGGGCGCTCTACTCGCCCTGCGGGCGCTATCGCTACGGGCTGGAACGGCTCTGGCGCGAGGCGCCGGGACCCCTGCTGCTATGGGTCATGCTCAACCCCGCCCGGGCCGACGAGCGGCGCAATGATCCCACCATCGAGCGCTGTCAGCGGCGGGCGCTGGCGATGGGCTTCGGCGGCATGCGCATCGCCAACATTTTCGCCTTTCGCGCGCCGACGCCCGTCGGGCTCCGCCGGGCCGCGGACCCGGTGGGGCCGGAGAACGACGCGCTGCTGCTGCGCTGGCACGCCGAGGCAGGGATGACGCTGGCCGGCTGGGGAGTGCATGGCGCGCACTGGGGGCGCGGGGCGGAGATCGCGGCGCGACTGACCGGCGAGGTGCATGTGCTGGGGCTGACCCGGGACGGGCACCCGCGGCATCCGCTTTACGTTGCCTATAGCCAGAAGCCGCGGCTGTGGCAGCGGGGAGAGCCGGGGCCGGGCTGAAGCTGGGATTAACCCTCCGGGGCGATTGGCCGTGACGGGAATGTGCCTCCCGGGGCAGTATCCCGGCTTGGTGGATCGTGGAGGCGCGCCATGCTGATGCTGGCCGGATTGATGGGCATGGCGCTTCTGGGAACGCTGGCGGTCTTTGCCGTGCCGGAGGGCGAGGAGGAGACCGAGGGCGCGCAGATGGGGGCTGCCGACACCGCCGACAGCTTAGACACGAGTTTGGTTTCCGGGGCGGAGAACATCGGCAGCGCCCCGGTGCTCGGCACGCCGCTGACCGACCTGCTTGGCGGCGGCGCGGCGGATGAGTTCATCGAGGGTCTGCGGGGCGACGATGAGCTGCTCGGCGGCGCCGGCGCCGATACGATCCTCGGCGGGGCGGGCAATGACACGCTGCACGGCGAGGCCGGAGCGGATGTGCTGCGGGGCGGCGAGGGGGATGACCGGCTCTTCGCCCATGGCGGTGGAGACACGCTCGACGGCGGTGCGGGGGACGACGAGGCGCAGGGCGGGCTCGGTGCGGACCTCTTGCTCGGCGGCCCGGGACGCGATGCGCTGCTGGGCCGCGAGGGCGCCGATACACTGATCGGCGGCGATGGCGTGGACACGCTCTTTGGCGGCGGCGGGAACGATTTTCTGTCCGGTGTCACGCCGGGCGAGGGTGCTACAGATACGGACGGGACGGACTATCTCAACGGCGGCTCGGGCAAGGACGCGCTGTGGATCGGCCGCGGCGATGTGGCCAGCGGGGGCGCGGACGAGGACGACTTCTACCTTGGCGACTGGATCGACGGGGGCGAGTCAGCGGAGCTGGTGGATTTCGACCCGATGCAGGACCGGCTGATCGTGGTCTGGTCGGGCGACGCGGCACCGACGCTCGACCTGCGCGCCAGCGAGGAGGCGGCGGGGATGACCGAGATCCGCGCGGATGGCGAACTGCTCGCGCTTTTGCCCGAGGCGGATGCTCCGGGGCTGGAGAGTATCGCGCTGCTCGAGGCGTCACGCGCCGGCCCCATCGGCGCCTGAGGTGGTTGCGGCGGCCCGGAGAACTTCGGGCTTCCCATTGGCGCTGAATCGCCCTATACGCGCGCATCCGGCCATGCGGGCCGGAGCGCTCCAAGGGCCCTGCTGGACGACATCCCGGCTTGCGCCATCCCTCTAACCTTCAAGGAGACCCCGATGTCGATCACCGTTGAAGAAAAGAACCGCCTGATGAAGGAATTCGCAACCAAGGAAGGCGACACCGGTTCGCCCGAAGTTCAGGTTGCCATCCTCACCAGCCGCATCTCGACCCTGACCGAGCACTTCAAGACCCACAAGAAGGACAACCACTCCCGTCGTGGCCTTCTGAAGCTCGTGGCTCAGCGCCGCAAGCTGCTGGACTACCTGAAGGGCAAGGAAGAGGCACGTTACCTCGACCTGATCCAGCGCCTCGGCATCCGCCGCTGATCCGCTAAGGATACGGAATTCGCGACGCCCGCTCCTCTGGAGTGGGCGTTTTGCTTTTCCGGTGCAGCGGATGACGCGCGGATTCAGGGCAGGGCGTTCAGCCGCTCCTCGACGAGGAACCTCAGCCCGCGCTTCCAGGCGATGTCGGTGTTGCCGCGAATGTCGGTCTGGTAGAGCGCGACAATCTCTCCGCTCTCCGCGTCGCGCACCCGCACCACCACGGTCTGCACCAGCACCGACAGCTTCTGCACTGCGCCGGAGAAGCTGAGCTCAGCGCCTAGCTTGCGGGCCATCGCCGCCTCGCAATGGTTGCAGGTGAAGACCTCGCCATGCTTGCGCAGGTCCTCCGCCAGCGGGGCGGGATCGATTAGCCGGTAGCGGTGACTTTCCTCGAGCAGCTCGCGGAAATAGTCGGACAGCATCGCGATACGGGCATGCTCGGCCTCGTTGCGCGCGCCGTAGTCGACCTCCTGGCTGAAATTGATGAAGCTCATGTCGTGCACCACGACGGGCCGCGGCGTGCCGGCGCGGGCGGTCGGAGCCGCGATGCTGACCAACGCGATCGCGAAAGCGGCCCGCCGAACGACCTGGAGAAGAATGCGCATTCCGAGGTCCTTTCGTGAACCGGGCGGGTCGCAGCCTAGCATGGGTGGGGGGAAAACAGGGATCAGCCTTTCGGATCGCCTTTGGCGCGCTTTGGCCCGTGGCAGGGCGTCCACGCTTATCGCTTCCCAAAAGCCGGATTCTCATGTATGCGCGCCCCATCTGAGACGTGACGCCTTTGGCTCCCGGGCACATGCAAGAGGATAGGGAGCGGTGGCAATGGGGCCACCATGCAAACGGGAGACCCGGAGGGCCGGGAGTGCTCCCTTACAGGATACGCTACATGTTCAACGTTACGACGAAATCCATGCAGTGGGGCGAGGAAACCCTCACCCTCGAGACCGGCAAGGTCGCCCGTCAGGCAGACGGCACCGTCATCGCCACGCTCGGCGAGACCTCGGTCATGGCCAACGTGACCTTCGCGAAGGAACCGAAGCCGGGTCAGGATTTCTTCCCGCTGACCGTCCACTACCAGGAAAAATACTACGCCGCGGGCAAGGTGCCCGGTGGCTTCTTCAAGCGCGAGGCGCGTCCGACCGAGAAAGAGACGCTGACCGCACGCCTGATCGACCGTCCGATCCGTCCGCTCTTCGTCCCCGGCTTCAAGCATGAAGTGCTGGTGATGTGCACCGTGCTGTCGCACGATCTGGTCAACGACCCCGACGTCGTGGCGATGATCGCTGCCTCGGCGGCGCTGACCATCTCGGGCGTGCCCTTCATGGGCCCGATCGCCGGCTGCCGCGTCGGCTACACCGATGGCGAATACGTGCTGAACCCGACCGTCGACGACATGCAGGGGCTGCGCAACAACCCCGATCAGCGTCTCGACCTCGTCGTCGCCGGCACCAAGGACGCCGTGATGATGGTGGAATCGGAAGCCTACGAGCTGACCGAAGACGAGATGCTGGGCGCCGTCACCTTCGCGCACGCGCAGATCCAGCCGGTGATCGACCTGATCATCGACCTGGCCGAGGCTGCTGCGAAAGAGCCCTTCGACTTCCAGGCGCCCGACTACTCGGAGCTCTTCGAAGTGGTGAAAGGTCTTGGCGAAGCCAAGATGAAGGCCGCCTACGCGATCACCGACAAGCAGGCGCGCGTAGCCGCCGTGTCCGCCGCCAAGGAAGAGATCAAGGCACAGCTCACCGAAGAGCAGCTCGAAGATGCGAACCTCGGTTCGGCGATCAAGAAGCTCGAGTCGGTGGTCCTGCGCTCGGACGTGGTGAAGAACAAGCGCCGCATCGACGGTCGCGCGCTCGACCAGGTCCGTCCGATCGTGTCGGAAACCTCGGTTCTGCCGCGCACCCACGGCTCGTCGCTGTTCACCCGCGGTGAGACGCAGGCGCTGGTCGTGACCACGCTGGGCACCGGCGACGACGAGCAGATCATCGACGCGCTGCACGGCAACTTCCGCTCGAACTTCCTGCTGCACTACAACTTCCCGCCGTACTCGGTTGGTGAAGTGGGCCGCGTTGGCTCGCCGGGTCGCCGTGAAATCGGCCACGGCAAGCTGGCATGGCGCGCGCTGCAGGCCGTTCTGCCCGCACCGACCGACTTCCCCTACACCATCCGCGTGGTGTCCGAGATCACCGAGTCCAACGGCTCGTCCTCGATGGCCTCCGTCTGCGGCGGCTCGCTGTCGATGATGGATGCGGGCGTTCCGCTGAAGGCACCGGTGGCCGGCGTGGCCATGGGCCTCGTGCTGGAAGATGACGGTGAGTATGCGGTTCTGACCGACATCCTCGGCGACGAAGACCACCTCGGCGACATGGACTTCAAAGTTGCAGGCACCGAGAACGGCATCACCTCGCTGCAAATGGACATCAAGGTCGCGGGCATCACCCCCGAGATCATGAAGCAGGCTCTGGCACAGGCCAAGGACGGCCGGATGCACATCCTCGGCGAGATGGCCAAGGCGCTCACCGAGGCCGGTGAGTTCTCGGTCCACGCCCCGCGCATCGAGACCATGCAGATCCCGACCGACAAGATCCGTGAAGTGATCGGCTCGGGCGGCAAGGTGATCCGCGAGATCGTCGAAGTGTCGGGCGCCAAGGTCGATATCAACGACGATGGCGTGATCAAGATCGCCTCGGCCAACGGGGAAGCCATCCAGAAGGCCTACGACATGATCTACTCGATCGTGGCGGAGCCGGAAGAGGGCTCGATCTACAAAGGCAAGGTCGTGAAGATCGTCGACTTCGGCGCCTTCGTGAACTTCTTCGGCAAGCGCGACGGCCTCGTGCACGTCAGCCAGATCGAGAACCGCCGCCTGAACCATCCGTCGGATGTGCTGAAGGAAGGCCAGGAAGTCTACGTGAAGCTGCTTGGCTTCGACGATCGCGGCAAGGTGCGCCTCGCCATGAAGATGGTCGACCAGGAAACCGGCGAAGAGCTGGCAGCGGACAAGAAGGAAGAGACCGCGGAGTGATCCGCGGCCTCGGCCCTCGCTGAAATGCAGAAACGCCCCGGCCATTCGGTCGGGGCGTTTTCTATTGGGCAATCGCGGTGGCGCGCGTTGCACCCGGCATCAGTGCAGCAGAGCAGGCGCCCGCGGCTGATCCAGCACCAGGGACGAGGTTCCGGCCCCGGCCCAGAAACCCTCGAGGTGGCGTGCGGGGTCGGCTTTCTGGCGCATTTCGTCGGTGAGCGCCAGAAGGCCGGTCACCTGGTCCTGCGACCAGCTGATCAGCAGCCCCGGCGCCGAAATCGCCGAGATCGGAGCGTCCATCAGCGCCACCGGCGGCTCGTCGCGGTGGAAGGCCTCGACCGGGCATTCCAGCGAGGAGGTGCGGGTCTCGTCCCAGAGCGTGACCTCGTCGAGGCCGAGTGCCTCGAAATAGGGCACGAGCATCGGCTCGAGCACCAGCGGCAGCCAGTCCTCCTCGGGCTTGTAGAGCCCTTCCAGACGGCAGTGGCGCGCGATCCGCGAGACCAGCGTGGCGTCGAGATCCGGCGGCTCGGCCCCGATCACCCAGAGCCAGACCATGCGCGCGAAATGCCGGAAATCGCTGACCCCGAGCGCCTGGGCGATCATGTCCCAGCGGACCGCCTGACCGGTGGTCTTGATGATCTCGTCGAAGGCCTCGGGCGCCTGGTCGGGTTGCGGGCCGCCGAGGCTCTCGAGCAGCGCCTCCAGCTCCTGTGGCGTCGTCGCCTCGCTCCGCAGCGGCCCCCAAGCAGTGGTTTCCGGCGTGAAGCCGGGCACGCGGAAGAAGGGGTTGAGCACCACGAAGACATGATCGTAGTCGCGCATCCACCAATGCAGGAGCTGCGCGTTCATGTTCGGATGTTCGAGACGTCGGGGCGTGTCGGTCAAACTGAGTCCTTTCCGGCCGGAGCGCCGGGCTTCTATCATCTGGTGCGTCAACGGCAAGCTGCGGGGGGGATTCACCATGCATGGCGGGGGAATCTCACCCTCGTTCGTGCTTTTTTTAACGATTTTCTACGCAGATCAAAAGGGCAAGCCGTCGTACCACCACTCACGGTAAATACGCGACGAAGGTTTGGATGCGCTTCGGACCCCGAAGGGATTGGCGGGGTCCGAGGTGCAGGCAGCGAGCGGGTTGGCTCAGACTGACTTGTAAGCGATGTGTAAGTGACCAGATGGCCGGGGGCGGCCGAAAAGTGAATGGTCTGGCTTGCTCTGGACGAGCGGAGACACTCTGCTCCCGGCATTCCAAAAAAGAGGCCGGGCGCGTGGCCCGGCCCAGTCCAACAGGGAGGTGCATGTGATGACCCGCACATGCCACGGGAACTCATGAGGGACCTGACCGACAGGGAGTCCTATCCGAAAGGCTAGGTCAGAGTATCACCAAGTACAGTGTCAACCAATGGGCGAGCAGATCACGATTGGCGGAAAACCGCTATGACGTGACATTTCCGCCGATTCGTCAGGCAACAAGTCGATAACCCCCGGATTCCGTGACCAAAATGCGTGCGTTCGAGGGATCGGGTTCGATTTTCTGCCGCAGTCGATAGATGTGCGTCTCGAGCGTGTGGGTCGTGACGCCGGCGTTGTAGCCCCAGACCTCGTGCAGCAGAATTTCGCGCGGGACCACGCCTTCGGTCGAGCGGTAGAGGAACTTGAGAATGTTCGTTTCTTTCTCGGTGAGGCGGATCTTGCGGTCGTCCTCGGTCACCAGAAGCTTCATCGACGGCTTGAAGGTGTAAGGGCCGACGGTGAAGACCGCATCCTCGGATTGCTCGTGCTGGCGCAGCTGGGCGCGGATACGAGCCAGCAGCACCGGGAATTTGAAAGGCTTGGTGACATAGTCGTTGGCACCCGCGTCGAGGCCGAGGATCGTGTCGGCATCGGTGTCATGGCCGGTCAGCATGAGGATCGGCGATTTGACCCCCTGCTTGCGCATCAACTTGCACAGCTCGCGGCCGTCGGTGTCGGGCAGGCCGACGTCGAGGATCAGCAGGTCGTAGACCTGCTCCTTCACACGCGCCATGGCGGCGGCTCCGGTCTCGGCCTCGAACACCTCGAAATCCTCGGTCATGACCAGCTGCTCGGCCAGCGCCTCGCGCAGGTCGTCATCGTCGTCCACCAGAAGGATGTTCTTGATCTGGGCCATCTGCCTCTCCGTCGTGCCGTCTCTGTCTTGCTGGATCACATGTAAGCGTAAGGGGGGGACAAACAAGTTTTGCTGCAGGGTTCTCACGCTCTCGTGTTGCGGGGCGGCTTTTGTTACAGCAATGAAGCTGCTTTGTTTCAGCGCCTTCCCGGGTCGGCTGGCCCGGGTGTACCATCCGCCACGCTTGCCGCGGCCCAGACAGGAAGACGCCCATGTCCCTCGCGCCCGATCTCGGAGAATTGCTCGCCCGTGCCCGCGCCGACCTGCGCATGGGGGTGCCGGTGGTGCTGAAGGCGCAGACGGGCGGCGCTTTGGTGATCGCGGCCGAGACGGTCTCGGCAGCGCGGCTGGCGGTGCTGCGGGCGCTGCCGGGCGCGCTTGATCTGACCATCACCGCGCGCCGGGCCGAAACGCTGAAGGCGCGCGCCTATGACGGCGATCTGGCGCGGCTGATCCTGCCGGACGATGCGGGGCTCGACTGGGTGCAGTCGATCGCCGATCCGGCGGATGATCTGGCCAAGCCGATGAAGGGTCCGCTGGCCAGCCGCCGGGGGGGGCGACACCGGGCTGCACCGGCTGGCGATCACCCTCGTGAAGTCGGCACGGCTGCTGCCCGCGGCGCTGATCCTGCCGCTGGACGATCCCGAGGGCTTTGCAGAGGGCGAGATGCTGACCATGGTCGAGGCCGACCCGGCCGGGCCCTACATGCTGACGCTGGCGCGGCTCGACCACGTGGTCTCGGCCAAGGTGCCGCTGCGCGCGGCGCAGAACGCCCGGCTGCATATCTTCCGGCCCGAGGACGGCTCGGACGAGCATTATGCCATCGAGATCGGCCGGCCCGACCGCTCCAAGCCGGTGCTCTCGCGGCTCCATTCGGCCTGTTTCACCGGCGATCTCCTGGGCTCGCTGAAATGCGACTGCGGCCCGCAGCTCAACGCCGCGCTGGCGCAGATGGGCGAGGAAGGGGCAGGGGTCCTGCTCTATCTCAACCAGGAGGGGCGCGGCATCGGGCTGGCCAACAAGATGCGGGCCTACGCGCTGCAGGACCAAGGCTTCGATACGGTCGAGGCGAACCACCGGCTGGGTTTCGAGGATGACGAGCGCGACTTCCGCCTCGGCGCCGAGATCCTGCGCAAGATGGGCTTCGGCGCGGTGCGGCTGCTGACCAACAACCCCAGCAAGATGGCGATGATGGAGCGCTGCGGCATCACCGTCGCCGAGCGCGTGCCGCTGAAGGTCGGGCTCAACGCCTATAACGAGCGCTACCTCGCCACCAAGGCCGAGAAGTCGGGGCACCTGCTATGAGCGCGGCGACGGTGCGCGTGGGGCCGAGCGATCTGGTGCTGACCCGCACCGGCCTGCGGTTCGCGGGGCGGACATGGCCCTGTGTCATCGGTCGCGGTGGGGTGCGCTTGGGCAAGCGAGAAGGTGACGGCGCGACGCCGATCGGTGTGCACCGGGTGGTCGCAATGCTCTACCGGCCCGACCGCATGGCGCGGCCCGCCTTCTGGGCCGAGCCGATCGGGCTGCGCGACCTCTGGTGCGACGACAGTGGCTCTCCGGCCTACAACCAGCTGGTGCGCGCGCCCTTCGCGCCGAGCCACGAGACCATGCGCCGGGCCGACCCGCTCTACGATCTGGTGCTGATCACCGACTGGAACTGGCCCGAGGCCGAGCCGGGTCGCGGCTCGGCGATCTTCCTGCACCAATGGCGGCGACCGGGCTATCCGACGGCGGGCTGCGTCGGCTTCGCGCCCGGCGACCTGCGCGAGATCGCCGGGCGAATGCTGCCCGGCGCGCGGCTGGTGGTGCCGGAGCCGCTCGACGGCTGGCGCGCGGGCTGAGAGGGCAGGAGCGGGGGTTTCACACCCCCGCACCCCCGTGGGATATTTTCACCTAGAAGAAGCGGCGGGTCAGGCCGCGAGGCTGTGGGCGATGCCCTCGAGCAGGCCGAGGCATTGCGCCAGCTGGCCGCGGGTGACGAATTCGTCGGGCTTGTGGGCCTGGGCGATCTCGCCCGGGCCGCAGACCACCACCGACAGGCCCATCTGCTGGAACAGCCCGGCCTCGGTGCCGAAGGGCACCACGTCGGCGGCGTTGATTCCGGTGAGGCGGGAAATGAGGTCGCGGGCGTCGTTGTCTTCCATCGGCATCAGCCCCGCGACCTCGCCGATCACCTCTGTGGTGATCGCCGCCTCGGGGTGGATGGCGCGCATGGCGGGCAGCAGCTCGTGTTCGATGCAATGGGCCAGCGCCTCCTTGACGAACTCGGCGTCGCCGGGCTGTACCGGGCGCATCTCCCAGTCGATCTCGGCCTTGCCGGGGATGACGTTATGCGCGGCGCCGCCCGACAGGCGGCCGACGTTCACCGTGGTCCAGGGTGGGTCGAAACGGCTGCTGCGCGGCGCGCGGGCCTTGAGTGCCTCGGCCATTTCCATCAGCCTCTGGGTGTAGCGCAGCGCGTAGAGCACGGCGTTCACGCCGCGGTCCGGGGCGGAGCCGTGGCCCTCGAGCCCCGAGAAGCGCGTGGTATATTCGCAGCAGCCCTTGTGCCCCTCGATCAGCCGCATGCCGGTGGGCTCGCCGATGATCGCCATGCGCGGCGCGTAGCCGCGACGCTGCAGTTCGGGCACCAGCGCCCGGGCGCCGAGGCAGCCGACCTCCTCGTCATGGGTGAAACACAGGTGCAGCGGGCGGCGCAGGGTCATCTTCGAGACCGGCTCGGCCAACGCCAGCGCGGCGGCGATGAAACCCTTCATGTCGCAGGTGCCGCGGCCATAGAGGTGATCGTCGCGCGCCACCAGGGCAAAGGGATCGCTGCTCCAGTCCTGGTCGGTCACCGGCACCACGTCGGAATGGCCCGAGAGCACCACGCCGCCGGGGATGTCCGGGCCGAGCGTGGCGAACATGTTTGCCTTGGTGCCGGTCGCGTCGCGGAAGAGCTCGACCTTGGCGCCGAGGTGCTCGAGGTAATCTCCCATCATGGCCATCATCGCGAGATTGCTCTCGCTCGAGACCGTCGGGCAGGCGATGAGGTGCTTCAGGTGCTCCTCGGTGGCGGGCAGAAGATGGCTCATGACCGAAGGCTTAGCAGGGACGGGCGGTTGGTCAAACCTCTTGCCGCGCGGGACGTCGATGGCGTGCATGAGCGCAATGGGTCTGGACCGGGCGCGTTTCAAGGAAGGGACACGTCCAATTGCGCTCTTTGCCCGCAATGGCGGGCGAAGCTGGCGCATTTCTCCGCGTTTGCTCTTGAAATGTGCGGTTGCGGGGTCGTTGAGCCGGGTCGGATGCCGATTCTGCGGTGATTTTCATCAAAATGCAGGTTCAGACGCGCCTGATAACGCAGGGGAAACCCAAGGAGATCGGCCTGCAGAAGAATGTGTCATGACGATTTTTCACCGCGAAGGGCCGCATTTGTGCCCGATGGTTCTGCAAAGCCGCGAATCTTTTCGCCTTCGCGGCAACACGGTTGCAACACGGGTCGGGACGCGTTCTTATCTCCGGCAAGACAGCGGAGAAAAATCCGCGGAACACAAAACGGGGAGCCGGATTTGCCAGATACCGGGACAAGCGACGCGTTTGTCGCCTTTGAGCGCGTGCAAAAAAAGCTATGATGGCGAGACCCTTGTCGTCAAAGACCTGAACCTGAGCCTGCCGAAGGGCGAGTTCCTGACCATGCTGGGGCCGTCCGGTTCGGGCAAGACCACCTGCCTGATGATGCTGGCCGGTTTCGAGACCGCCACCCATGGCGAGATCAAGCTCGACGGCGTGTCGATCAACAACATTCCGCCGCACAAGCGCGGCATCGCCATGGTGTTCCAGAACTACGCGCTTTTCCCGCACATGACCGTCGCCGAGAACCTCAGCTTTCCGCTCGAGGTACGCAAGATCGGCAAGTCGGACCGCGAGGCCAAGGTCAAGCGGGCGCTCGACATGGTCGAGATGGGAGCCTTCGGCGGCCGCCGCCCGGCGCAGCTTTCAGGCGGTCAGCAGCAGCGTATCGCGTTGGCGCGGGCGCTGGTCTTCGAACCCGAGCTGGTGCTGATGGACGAGCCGCTCGGCGCGCTCGACAAGCAGCTGCGCGAGAAGATGCAGTTCGAGATCACCGATCTCGCGCATCGTCTGGGGATCACCGTCGTCTATGTGACCCACGACCAGACCGAGGCGCTGACCATGTCGGACCGCGTCGCCGTGTTCAACGACGGCCGGATCCAGCAGCTGGCGCCGCCGGACGTGCTCTATGAAGAGCCCGAGAACAGCTTCGTTGCGCAGTTCATCGGCGAGAACAACACGCTCGAGGGCACCATCGCAGAGATCAAGGGCGACACCTGCGTGGTCAAGCTCGACGGCGGCGAGGTGATCGACGCCAAGCCGGTCAACGTGACCAAGGTCGGCGAACGCACCCGTGTGTCGATCCGCCCCGAGCGCGTCGAGTACAACAAGGACCGCCTGCAGGAAGGCGCCCATACGCTCAAGGCCAAGGTGCTCGAGTTTATCTACATGGGCGACATCTTCCGCACCCGCCTGGACGTGGCCGGCAATCGCGATTTCATCATCAAGACCCGCAACGCGCCCGACCAGGCGCGGCTGACGCCGGGCACCGAGATCGAGATCGGCTGGCTACCTTCGGATTGCCGGGCACTCGACGCCAACTGATGTGAAACTGCCCGCGCTCTCCCGCGTCGGGCGGGTGGCGCGGGCCGGAAAGGTTCCGGCGGTCTGCCCGTGCCCCGGACTCCCAAATACACAACGGGCTATCAAGGGAGCTACCGATGAAACTGACCAAGACCCTCCTGGCCACGACCGCGCTCACGGTTGCCGCTGGCGCCGTGTCCGCGGAGGACATGGCCAACTCGATGACCATCGTTTCCTGGGGCGGTGCCTACCAGAACAGCCAGGTCAAAGCCTACTCCGAGCCCTACGCGGCGATGCACCCCGAGGTCAGCATCTCGTGGGATGAAAGCTCGGCTGAGGCCGTGGCCAAGCTGCGCGCGATGAACGAAGCCGGCAACATCACCTGGGATCTCGTGGACGTGGAAGCGGCGGACTCGATCCGCCTGTGCGACGAAGGCCTGGCGATGGAAGTCGATGTCGACGAGATGCTCGCACCGGGCGAGGACGGCTCGTCGGCCGAGGACGACTTCGGCGACTCGCTGATCTCGGACTGCTTCATCCCGCAGATCGTGTTCTCGACCACCGTCGGCTATCGCACGGACATGGTCGGCGACACGCCGCCCTCCGACATCTGCGCGATCTTCGATCTCGAGACCTACCCGGGCAAGCGGTCGCTGAACAAGCGTCCGCCGGCGAACATGGAATGGGCGCTGCTCTGCGACGGCGTTGCCAAGGAAGACATCTACGACGTGCTGGCGACCCCCGAGGGCCAGGACCGTGCGCTCGCCAAGCTGGATACCATCAAGGACCAGACCATCTGGTGGACCGCCGGCGCCGACACGCCGCAGCTGCTCGCCGACGGCGAGGTCGTCATGGGCTCGACCTACAACGGCCGCCTGTTCTCGGCGATCGCCGAGCAGAACCAGCCGATCGGCATGCTCTGGGACGCAGAGATGCTCGACTTCGACGGCTGGATCATCCCCGAGGGACTGCCCGAGGACCGTCTGGCCCGCGTTCTCGACTTCGTGAAGTTCGCGACCGACACCCAGCGCCTTGCTGACCAGGCCGCCTACATCTCCTATGGCCCGGCACGTGCCTCCTCGGCGCCGCTGGTCGGCAAGCACGCAGAGCTCGGCATCGACATGGCGCCGCACATGCCGACGGATCCGGCAAACGCGACCAACGTCTTCGTGACGCAGTACAGCTTCTGGTCCGACTACCGCGACGACATCGACGCCAAGTTCCAGGCGTGGCTCGCGAAGTAATCGCCTTATGCAAACCGGAGAGGGGCCTGCCGGGCCCCTCTCTGCACACCGGTCACACGACGGACCGAACAAGATAAGAAAATAGACCCGCAGGGGGTAGGATGACCGCTTCGACCACGGATCCGGAGAAAGACGCCAAGGGGCCGATGCTGGCCGCCGACGGCACGCCGCTGAAAAAGAGCCTTTCCCGGGCGCTGAGGGTGCAGAAGCTTCGCGCCCTGGCCCTGGTCGCGCCGCTCCTCATTTTCGTTCTGGTAACCTTCATCGCGCCGATCGCGGACATGCTGTTCCGCTCGGTCGAGAACCAGATCGTCTCGAATACCATGCCGAAGACCACCCGGGCTCTCGGTGACTGGGATGGCACGGACCTACCGCCCGACGCCGTCTTCGAAGACGCCTATTACGATCTCTTCGTGGCCGCCGAGCGCAAGGAGCACACCCGCCTTGGCTCGCGCCTGAACTACGAAATGACCGGCGCCTCCTCGCTGTTCCGCAAGTCGGGCCGTGGCCTGGATGACATCGGCGAGGTCTACCAGGACCAGTTCAAGGATCTCGACAAGAACTGGGACGAAGCCGAGCCCTGGGCCGAGATGATGGGCTCGGAAGACTGGCTGGAAAAGGAAGCCGCCTGGGAGAAGGGCGAACGCCTGCCGAAGTTCAGGCTGCGTGATGGGGTCGAGGAGATGCTGCCGCGCACTGCCGATCAGTATAGCGCCTTCGCCAGCTTCACCCACAACGAGGACCGCAAGTCGCTGCTCAAGGAAGAGCCCTGGTCGGCGGTGCACACCGCCCTCTACCAGGACCTCTCGACGCGGGACGTCTCGGGCTATTCCGGCCCGCATGCGGACATGTTGAAGGCCGCCGCCGCGCTGGTGGCCAGCCCCGAGTTCGAGACTGTCGACTTCAAGGAAGGCTTCGGCGAGATCGATAAGGACTGGCTCAAGCCGGCGATCTGGCGAACTCTGAAACTCTACGCGCCGAAATACACCTCGGGCTACTTCCTCAACTCGGTGGACATGAAGCTGACGCCGGAGGGGATCGAGAAGCGCCCTGAGAACGAACGCATCTACCTCACGCTGTTCAAGCGCACGCTGTTCATGAGCCTGGTGATCACCTGCAGCTGCATCCTGCTCGGCTACCCGGTCGCCTATATCCTGTCGAACCTGCCCTCGCGCCAGGCCAACCTGCTGATGATCCTCGTGCTGCTGCCGTTCTGGACCTCGCTCCTGGTGCGCACCTCGGCGTGGAAGATCATGCTGCAGCAGCAGGGCGTCATCAACGACGTGCTGGTGTGGATCGGCCTTGTCGCCGATGACAACCGCTTGGCGATGATCAACAACCAGACCGGCACGATCATCGCGATGACCCACATCCTGCTGCCCTTCATGATCCTGCCGATGTATTCGGTGATGTCGACAATCCCGAAGACCTACGTGCGGGCCGCGAAATCGCTGGGCGCGACTGATTGGACGACCTTTTGGCGGGTTTATTTCCCGCAATCGGTGCCGGGCATCGGCGCGGGCTCGATCCTCGTCTTCATCCTCGCCATCGGCTACTACATCACCCCCGAGATCGTCGGCGGCACCACCGGTACCTTCATCTCGAACCGGATCGCCTACCACATCTCGACCTCGCTGAACTGGGGCCTCGCGGCGGCGCTCGGCGCGATCCTCCTGGCGGTGGTGCTGCTGCTCTACTGGGCCTACGACCGCATCGTCGGCATCGACAACGTGAAGCTGGGGTAACGGCTATGAGCAACGTCATTCTCACGCCCGCCATCAAGAAGCCCCTCTCGCTGACCGTGCCGGTGCTCGCCGCCGCAGGGGCCTTTGCCGGCATCTTCATCGGTGCGTCCAACGGCTCGGTGCTGCTCGGCATCGTGCTCGGCGCGCTGGTCATGGCCGGTTTCGCCTTCGCCGCCATGTCGCTGTCGAAGGATCTGGAGAAGCCCCTGCGCTGGGGCATCATCGCCGTCTTCGCGCTGCTGGGCTTTCTCGCCGGGGGCGTCTCGGGGGGGGCTCGTCGGAGCGCTCTTCGGCTGGTTCTTCGGCTGGTTCACCTACTGGACCGGCTTCGGCCGCTACCGAGTGCCGCTGGTGCCCTATCTCTCGTCGGGACAGGTGCTCTGGCACTACAGCTTCCGGGTGATCTGCGGCGCGATCTTCATCTTCCTGATCACGCCGATCCTGGTGGTCATGCCGCTGTCGTTCAACGCGCAGGACTTCTTCACCTTCACCCCCGAGATGCTGCACTTCGACCCGGCGGGATACTCGCTCAAGCACTACCGCGACTTCTTCACCAATCCCGAATGGACCGGCGCGGTGAAGAACTCGCTGATCATCGCGCCGCTGGCGACGATCATCTCGGTGAGCCTCGGCACGCTGGCGGCCATCGGCCTGTCGCAGAGCCACGTGCCCGGCAAGCGGGCGATCATGGCGATCCTGATCTCGCCGATGATCGTGCCGCTGATCATCTCGGCCACCGGCATGTATTTCTTCTATTCGAAGATAAACATCGTCGGCACGCTCTGGGGCGTGGTGCTGGCGCATGCGGTGCTGGGCATTCCTTTCGTGATCATCACCGTCACCGCGACGCTGGTTGGCTTCGACCGCAGCCTCGTGCGGGCGGCGGCGAACATGGGCGCGAACCCGGTGACCACCTTCTTCCGGGTGCAGATGCCGCTGATCCTGCCGGGGGTTATCTCGGGTGCGCTCTTTGCCTTCATCACCTCCTTCGACGAGGTGGTCGTGGTGCTCTTCATCGGCTCGGCCGAGTTGCAGACCCTGCCCTGGCAGATGTTCACCGGCCTGCGCGAGCAGCTCTCGCCGACCATCCTCGCGGCGGCGACGGTATTGGTGGCGATCTCGATCCTGCTGCTGGCGACGGTCGAGATGCTGCGCCGCCGCTCCGAGCGCCTGCGGGGCATGTCGCCGGGCTGAGAGCGCGCCGCTGCGAAATGATACCGGAGAGCCGCGGATTTCCGCGGCTCTTCACGTTTCGGAAACCCCGGCCGGGGCATGCTGCGCCGACACCCTCTCCCAGCCGCGTGGCCCTCATGACCCAACACGATTCCCAGCTCATCGCGCAAACCCGCAATAGCACCGTTGGCGAGGTGCCTTTCGAGCTCAAGGACCTGTTCTTCTCGCGCACCGATGATCGTGGGGTGATCATCCACGGCAACAGCGTGTTCCGAAAGATCTCGGGCTACATGTGGGAAGAGCTGAAAGGTGCGCCGCACAAGCTTGTGCGCCATCCCGATATGCCCAAGGGGGTGTTCCAGCTCTACTGGGACAAGCTGAAGGCCGGGGATTACGTCGCCGCCTACGTGAAGAACAAGGCCAAGGACGGGCGCTACTACTGGGTGCTCGCCGTCGCCTGGCCGATCGCGGGGGGCTATATCTCGGTCCGGGTGAAGCCTTGCTGCGGGCTGCTTGAGCAGGTGAAGGACATGTATGCTCGACTGCGCGAGGCGGAGACGGGGCAGGGAGTGACCCCATCGCGCAGCAAGGACATGCTGCTGGCCGAGGTCGCGGAGCTTGGCTACACCTCGTACGAGGGGTTCATGACCGCCGCGCTCGCGCAGGAACTGGAGGCCCGTGCGCAGCGCATGGGCACCAAGCTCGGGCCGCGGCAGCTACGCTTTATGACCATGGCCAAGACCATCCTGCAAATCCGCGAGGAAACCGACCGGATGACCGAAATCATCAAGGCGATCCGCACGGTGCCGATGAACATGCGCATCCTGGCCTCGCGGCTGGAAAACGCCGGCGGACCGATCAGCGCCATCTCGGTCAACTACGGCTCCATGCTCGACGAGATGGCGGCCTGGGTGCGCGGCTTCGTCGAGGGCGAGGACAGCACCTACATGCGCATGGCGACCACGATCCAGGAGGGGCAGTTCCTGGTCTATGCGGGCAGCTTGCAGGCCGAGATGTCGGCGATCTTCCAGGAAGACGTGCGCCACGCTGCCGCCAAGGAAGACGTGATCCGCGACAAGGAAACCCTGATCGCCGAGGAGATCGCCTTTCAGAAAGCCGCTATCGACGCACTCAAAGTCGTCGAGATCGAGGCGACGCGGCTCGGGCGGTCGGTGCTGGATATGAAGCGCTATGTCACCGGGCTCAGCTCCACGCGCATGATGTGCAAGATCGAGAGCGCGGCGCTCAGCGGCACCGGCGACTCGCTGGCCGGGATCGTCGACCAGCTCGACGCGGGGCAGGATGAGATCGAGGCACGGCTCGCCCGGATTGTCGAGTTGAACACGGTTATCCAGTCCAACACGGCGATGCTGCGCGCGATGAGCTGACTTGCCCGCGAAGGCGGGACGTCCAAATGCAAACGGCCCGCGCAGGGCGCGGGCCGTTGTCGGGATGCGAAGCCCGGGGGAGGGGCCGGAGCCCCTCAAGCGGCCGCTTACGAGCGGACCAGCTTTTCGTAGGTCTCGGCGATGTCGCGGGTCAGCGCGCCGACCTCGAATGTGTAATCGCCAATCTGGCCGACGGGGGTCACCTCGGCGGCGGTGCCGGTCAGCCAGCACTGCTCGAAGCCTTCCATCTCCTCGGGCTTGATGTGGCGCTCATGCACGGTGATGCCCTTTTCCTTCAGCAGCTTGATCACCGTCTGACGGGTCAGGCCGTTGAGGAAGCAGTCGGGCGTCGGCGTGTGCACTTCGCCATCCTTCACGAAAAAGATGTTGGCGCCGGTCGCCTCGGCCACATAGCCGCGGTAGTCCATGAAAAGCGCGTCCGAACAGCCCTTGGCTTCGGCGGCGTGCTTCGAGGTGGTGCAGATCATGTAGAGACCGGCCGCCTTGGCGTGGACCGGGATCGTCTCCGGGCTCGGGCGTTTCCATTTCGCGATGTCGAGCTTGGCGCCCTTCATCTTGGCGTCGCCATAGTAGTTGCCCCAGGCCCAGGCGGCGATCGCCAGACGCACCGGGTTGCGCGCCGAGGCGACGCCCATGTCCTGACCCGCGCCGCGCCAGGCCACCGCCCGGACGTAAGCGTCGGTAAAGCCGTTGGCCTTCAGCACCGCGTCCTTGGCCGCGTCGATCTCTTCAACCGAGTAAGGGATGGTGAAATCGAGCTCGCCTGCCGAGAAATGCAGCCGCTTCGAATGCTCGTGGCCGAGGAAGATCTTGCCGTTGTAGGCTCGCTCGCCCTCGAAGACCGAGCTCGCGTAATGCAGCGCATGCGTCAGGACGTGTACCTTGGCATCCCGCCATTCCACCATCTGGCCATCCATCCAGATCTTGCCGTCGCGATCGTCGAAAGCTCCGTCCATGGGTCATCTCCTTCACATAGGCGCTTTGCATTAGTTGCGCTCTTTAGGTCCGACATGGACATAATGTTGCGCAAAAACTGCGACTCGCTAACAGTTCGCTATTGGAATGTCAACAACGCTGACTTAAAGTGCAGAAAACGAACGCAGAGGGTTTTTATGGCAGACGCGTCCGCAAGTCAGGTTCTGGGTGGTGAGTCGCTGCTCTATCTGACGGATGAGCAACTGCGGCAGGGGATCGAAGCGATGTTCTTCGCCTATCGCGGGTTCACCGCCGACCCGGACCGTATCCTGCAAGGGCTCAGCTACGGCCGGGCGCATCACCGCGCGATCCATTTCATCCATTGCGCGCCGGGCACCACGGTCAACAACCTGCTCAACATTCTGGGCGTCACCAAGCAGTCGCTCAACCGGGTGCTGCGCACGCTGGTCGAAGACGGGCTGGTCGAAAGCCGGATCGGCCGCGCCGACAAGCGCGAGCGCCATCTCTACTTGACCGAGGCCGGGGACGCGCTTGAAAAGCAGCTCTCGGACGCGCAACGCGCACGGATGCGGTCTGCCTACCGGCAGGTCGGCCCCGAGGCGGTGGCGGGCTTCAAGCAGGTGCTCGAGGCGATGATGGACCCCGAGATGCAGCGCCAGTACCAAAGACTCCGGGAGAACCGCGGATGAGCGATCCAGACGCGCATCTTCTGATTGTCGACGACGACGAGCGGATCCGGAGCCTGCTGCAGAAGTTCCTGATCCGCCACGGCTTTCTTGTCAGCGCAGCGCGCGACGCGGCCCATGCGCGGCGGCTGATGGCCGGGCTCGATTTCGACCTCATCGTGCTCGACGTCATGATGCCGGGCGAGGATGGCATCAGCCTCACCCGCGCCATCCGCGAGACCCGCCACACGCCGATCATGCTGCTCACCGCGCGCGGCGAGACCGAGGACCGGATCGCCGGGCTCGAGGCTGGGGCGGATGACTACCTGCCGAAACCCTTCGAGCCGAAGGAGCTGCTGCTGCGGATCAACGCCATCCTGCGCCGCATGCCCGAGAGCCCGGTCTCCGAGGCGTTGCAGCCCAAGCTGCTGACGCTCGGCCCCATCCGCTACGACATCGAGCGTGGCGAGATGTGGCACGGCGACGACCTGGTGCGGCTGACCGCGACCGAGAGCCAGCTGATGCGCATCTTCTCGGCCAAGCCCGGTGAGGCGCTGAGCCGCACGCGGCTGGTCGAGGAACTCGGCCGCGACAAGGGGCAGGCGCAGGAGCGCGCGGTTGATGTGCAGATCACCCGCCTGCGCCGCAAGATCGAGAACGACCCGAAGCAGCCGCGCTACCTGCAGACCGTGCGCGGCGCGGGCTACATGCTGGCCCCTGACTGAGCGCGGCAGGAGGAGGTCCGCCACTCGGCTCACCTCCCCTTGTTCCTGCAGCGGAATCACGCTCTCTTGCACCGGACCCACAACCGGAGGAGGGCCGCAATGGGCTGCGCGTTGATCACCCATGCCGACTGTCTCGACCACCTGACCCCCGACGGCCACCCCGAGCAGGTGGCCCGGCTCGACCACGTGCTGCACGCCTTGCAGGGGCTCGACCTTCTGCGTCTCGCCGCGCCGCGCTGCGAGGATCGCGACATCCTTCGGGTCCACCCGCAGGCCTATCTCGACCGGCTGATCGCGGCGCTTCCCGGCGAGGGGCTGATCCCGCTCGACGAGGACACCTGGTTCTCGCCGCGCTCGCTCGAGGCAGCGCGCCGCGCGGTCGGCGGCGCGGTGCGGGCGGTGGATGCGGTCCTGGCGGGAGAGGCGAAGACCGCCTTCTGCGCCACCCGCCCGCCGGGCCACCACGCCGAGGCCGAGACCCCCATGGGCTTTTGTCTCTTCGGCAATGCCGCCATCGCGGCGAAACACGCGCTAGACCACCACGGGCTTGAGCGCGTTGCCGTCGTCGACTTCGACGTGCACCACGGCAACGGCACGCAGGCGCTGCTCTGGGACGAGCCGCGCGCCCTGGTCATCACCTCGCAGCAATACCCGCTCTGGCCGGGCACCGGGGCGGCCGACGAGACCGGCGGGCATCACAATGTGCTCAACCTGCCGTTGCCACCGGGCAGCGGCGGGGCCGAGATGCGTGCTGCCTATGCGGCGCAGGCCTTCCCGCGGCTGGACGCCTTCCGGCCCGATCTCGTCATCCTCTCGGCCGGCTTCGACGCCCATGCCGACGACCCGCTGGCCGAGCTCAACTGGCGCGAGGAGGACTTCGCCTGGCTCACCCGCGAGCTCTGCCGGATCGCGCAGGGCTCTGCGCAGGGGCGGGTGGTCTCGGTTCTCGAAGGTGGTTATGATCTGCGCGCGCTCGCGGACTCGGCCCGGGTGCACGTACAAGAATTGATCGAGGCAGGCAGATGACTGACACCCCCGTTGCGGAGATGAGCTTTGAACAGGCAATGGCGGAGCTCGAGCAGGTGGTGACCCAGCTCGAACGCGGCGAGGTGGCGCTGGAGGAGTCGATCTCGCTCTACCAGCGCGGCAGCGAGCTGCGGAAGCACTGCGAGACCAAGCTCAAGGCGGCCGAGGAAAAGGTCGCCGCGATTACCCTCGACGCGAACGGCGAGCCCACGGGCACCAAGCCGGTCGAGGGGCTCTGACCCCCCATGTTTGCGGAATCCCTGGTTGGTGCGGCGGCGGCAGTCGCCGCCCACCTCGAAAGCGTTCTGGACGAGCACGAGGCGCTGCCCGTGGTCGAGGCCATGGGCTATGCCACCAGAGGTGGCAAGGCGCTGCGCGGCTACCTGGTGCTGGAATCGGCACGGCTGCACGGCGTGCCCGAGGGCCACGCGATCTGGCCCGCCTGCGCCATCGAGGCGGTGCACGCCTATTCGCTGGTGCATGACGATCTGCCGTGCATGGACAATGACGACCTGCGCCGCGGCCTGCCTACGGTGCACCGCAAGTGGGATGAGGCGACGGCGGTCCTCGCCGGGGATGCGCTGCAGGCGCTCGGCTTCGAGCTGGTGACCGACGCGCGCTGCCATCCCTCGGGCGAGGTGCGTGCCGATCTCGCGCTGTCGCTGGCCCGCGCCGCCGGGGCGCGCGGCATGGTCATGGGGCAGGCGCTCGACATGGCCGCCGAGGCCACCGACGTGCCGCTCGACCTGGCGCAGATCATCGCGCTGCAGGCGGGCAAGACCGGGGCGCTGATCCGCTGGTCCGCCGAGGCCGGGGCACGCCTGGCCGAGGTCGATCCCGCGCCGCTCACCGCTTACGCGGACCGGCTCGGCCTCGCCTTCCAGATCGCCGACGACATCCTCGACGTCGAGGGCGACGCGGCCATGATGGGCAAGGCGGTGGGCAAAGACGCCGGGCGCGGCAAGGCCACCTTCGTCTCGCTGCTCGGGCTCGATGCCGCGAAGCTGCGCGCGCGGCAATTGGTGGACGAGGCCTGCGACGCGCTATCTCCCTATGCAGACCGGGCGGAAAACTTGCGGGCCGCGGCCCGCTTCGTTATCTCCCGCAGCAACTGACGCCAGAGGTGCACCCCATGTCCTCCCGCCCCGAGACCCCCGTGCTCGACCGTGTGACCACGCCCGCCGATCTCAAGCGGCTCTCGGATGACGAGCTGATCCGTCTCGCCCATGAGTTGCGCACCGAAACCATTTCGGCTGTTTCCGAAACGGGTGGCCACCTCGGCGCGGGGCTCGGCGTGGTGGAGCTGACCGTGGCGCTGCACGCGGTCTTCGACACGCCGCGCGACAAGCTGATCTGGGACGTCTCGCATCAGTGCTATCCGCACAAGATCCTCACCGGTCGCCGCGACCGCATCCGCACGCTGCGCATGAAGGATGGCCTCTCGGGCTTCGCGAAACGCTCCGAGAGCCCCTATGACCCCTTCGGCGCCGGCCACAGCTCGACCTCGATCAGCGCCGCGCTCGGCTTTGCCATGGCGCGCGAGCTGGGCGGCAGCTGCGAGACCGGCCTTGGCGATGCCATTGCGGTGATCGGCGACGGCTCGATGTCGGCGGGCATGGCGTTCGAGGCGATGAACAACGCCGGCCACCTCGGCAAGCGGCTGATCGTCATCCTCAACGACAACGAGATGTCTATCGCGCCGCCGACCGGCGCGCTGTCGTCCTATCTCAACCGGCTCTATGCCGAGGCCCCCTTCCACGACCTCAAGGCCGCCGCCAAGGGTGCGGTGAACCTGCTGCCGCCGCCCTTCCGCGAGGGCGCCAAGCGGGCCAAGGACGTGCTGAAGTCGATGACCGTGGGCGGCACGCTCTTCGAGGAGCTGGGCTTCTCCTACGTTGGTCCGATCGACGGGCACGACCTGCACCAGCTCCTGCCGGTGCTGCGCACGGTGAAGGCGCGGGCCACCGGGCCGATCCTGATCCACGTGCTGACCAAGAAGGGCAAGGGCTACGCCCCGGCCGAGGGCTCGGCCGACCGCGGGCATGCCCGCGCCAAGTTCGACGTGGTCACCGGCGAGCAGAAGAAGGCGCCCTCCAATGCGCCGGCCTACACCAAGGTCTTCGCTCAGACGCTGACCCGGCTCGCCGCCGCGGACCCGCGCATCTGCGCGGTGACCGCCGCCATGCCCGACGGCACCGGGCTCGACCTTATGGCCGAGCGTTTCCCGGACAGGGTCTTCGACGTGGGTATCGCCGAGCAGCACGGGGTGACCTTCTCCGCCGGCCTCGCCGCCGGCGGGATGAAACCCTTCTGCGCGATGTATTCGACCTTCCTGCAGCGCGGCTACGACCAGGTGGTGCACGACGTGGCGATCCAGCGCCTGCCGGTGCGTTTCGCCATCGACCGCGCCGGGCTGGTGGGCGCCGATGGCGCGACCCACGCCGGGGCCTATGACGTCGCCTTCATGGCCAACCTGCCGGGCATGGTGGTCATGGCCGCCGCCGACGAGGCCGAGTTGGTCAACATGGTGGCCACTGCCGCCGCGCATGACGAGGGGCCCATCGCCTTCCGCTACCCGCGCGGCGAAGGTGTGGGTGTCGAGCTGCCCGAGACCCCGCAGATCCTGCCGATCGGCAAGGGCCGCATGATCCGGACCGGCAGCCGGGTGGCGATCCTCAGCTTCGGCACGCGGCTGCAGGAGGTGCTCAGGGCCTGCGAGACGCTCGAGGCGCGCGGCATCTCCCCGACCGTCGCCGACGCCCGCTTCGCCAAGCCGCTGGACCGCGAGCTGATCCTCCAGCTCGCACAGGACCACGAGGCGCTGATCACCATCGAGGAGGGCGCGGTGGGCGGCTTCGGCAGCCATGTCGCGCAGCTCCTGTCTGACGAGGGCGTCTTCGACCACGGGCTGAAGTTCCGCTCGATGGTGCTGCCGGACACCTTCATCGACCACTCCAGCCCCGCCGACATGTACGCGACGGCCGGCCTCAACGCCGAGCAGATCGAGGAGAAGGTCCTCACCACGCTCGGCGTCGACATCCTCAACAAGCGCGCCTGACCGCAGGCCGGGCGCGCCCCTGCGTCTTTCTTCTAGGCAGAAATATCCCGGGGGTGAGCCCGCAGGGCGAGGGGGCAGCGCACCCTCTCTTCGGCGTCGCCCCCTCCCTTCCGCATCGCCCTGCCGGCGTCCACACGCTTGCGTGTCGGCGCGCCCAAGACCCTTGCCCCGTGGCGCCCGACCCGTTAGGACGCGCCTCACACCGGTCGCAGCCTACCCGGTCATCAAAACAAGGGTTCAAACATGAAGACTATCGTCATCTGCTCCGGCGGACTGGATTCCGTCTCGCTCGCCCATATGGTCGCAGCCGAACAAGAGCTCACCCGCCTCGTTTCCTTCGACTACGGCCAACGCCACGCCAAGGAGCTGGACTTCGCGCAGGCCGCCGCCGCGCGGCTCGGCGTGCCGTTCCAGCGCATCGACATGCGCGGCATCGGCGCGGCGCTTACCGGCTCGGCGCTGACCTCGGACATCGACGTGCCCGACGGGCATTACGCCGAAGAGACCATGCGCATCACCGTGGTCCCCAACCGCAACGCCATCATGCTGGCCATCGCGTTCGGCGTCGCCGCGGCCAATGGCGACGAGGCGGTTGCCACCGCCGTGCATGGCGGGGACCATTTCATCTACCCAGACTGCCGCCCCGGCTTCACCCGCGCCTTCGAGACCATGCAGCGCCATGCGCTGGAGGGCTACGCCGACGTGCAGTTCTACACGCCCTTCGTCGAACGCACCAAGGCCGACATCGTCACCGAGGGAGCAAAGCACGGCACGCCCTTCGAGAAGACCTGGTCCTGCTACAAGGGCGGCGAGGTGCACTGCGGCTGCTGCGGCACCTGTGTCGAGCGGCGCGAGGCCTTCCACCTCGCGGGCATCGAGGATCCCACGGTCTACGCCGATCCTGATTTCTGGGTGCGGGCCGTGGCCAGCCGGGAGGAGGTGTGATGTTCCGGATCAGCAAGGAATTCCACTTCTCTGCCTCGCACCAGTTGACGCATCTGCCCGAAGGTCACCAATGCGCCCGGATGCACGGCCACAATTACATCGTCGTGGTCGAACTGGCGGCGCGCGAGCTCAACGCGGACGGTTTCGTGCGCGACTACCACGAGCTGGCGCCGCTCAAGGCCTATATCGACGAATGCTTCGACCACCGGCATCTCAACGACGTGCTGAACGTCGCTTCGACCGCCGAGAACCTCGCGCTGCATTTCTACGAGTGGTGCGCCGCGCGCTGGCCCGAGACCGCCTCGGTCAGGGTCAGCGAGACGCCGAAGACCTGGGCCGAGTACCGGCCCGCGCCGCTGGCGGCCTGACATGGTGCTGCGCATAGCCGAGATCTTCGGCCCGACGATCCAGGGCGAGGGCGCGCTGATCGGCGAGCCCACCGTCTTTGTCCGCGCGGGTGGCTGCGACTACCGCTGCAGCTGGTGCGACAGCCTGCACGCCGTGGACAGCGCCTTTCGCCACAGCTGGACCCCGATGAGCGACGCCGAGGTCTGGGCCGAGGTCACGCGCCTGTCGGGCGGGCGGCCGATCACCGTCTCGCTCAGCGGCGGCAACCCGGCGATCCAGGATTTCGGCCCGGTGGTCGAGATGGGCCGGGCAGAGGGCTACCGCTTCGCCTGCGAGACGCAAGGGTCGGTGGCACGCCCGTGGTTCGGGCGGCTCGACACCCTGGTGCTCAGCCCGAAGCCGCCGTCGAGCGGCGAGACGGTGGACTGGGACAGCTTCGCGGATTGCGTCGCGGCGGGGCAGGCTGCGCGGCAGGTGGTGATGAAGATCGTCATCTTCGACGCCGCCGATTACGCTTGGGCCAAGGACGCCCATGCCCGGCACCCCGAGCTTCCGCTCTACCTGCAGCCCGGCAATCCCGAAGTCGATCCCGAGGTGCCGGTCGATCCGCAGAGCCTCGCCGACCGGCTGCTCTGGCTCACCGAGACCGCCACCGCCGACGGCTGGTTCACCCCCCCGCATCCTGCCGCAGCTGCATGTGCTCCTCTGGGGCAACAAGCGCGGCGTCTGACTTCCCATTTCCGGAGATCCCGAAATGACCGACAGCATCTACAGCAACCTCAAGCAACTCGGCGGTGCTACGGTGCTGCCCGCCTCGCCCGAGGAGGCCGAGCTGGAGCGGGTGCCCAACCCGCAGGCCGACGTGGCCTACAACGTGCGCTTCACCGCGCCCGAGTTCACCTCGCTCTGCCCGATGACCGGCCAGCCCGACTTCGCCCACCTGGTCATCGACTACGTACCGGGGGCCTGGCTGGTCGAGAGCAAGGCGCTGAAGCTCTACCTCGGTGCGTTCCGCAACCATGGCGCCTTCCACGAGGATTGCACCATCTCGATCGCCCGGCGGCTGGTCGGCTTCCTTGAGCCGCAATGGCTGCGCATCGGCGGCTACTGGTATCCGCGCGGCGGCATCCCGATCGATGTTTTCTACCAGACCGGCCCGATCCCCGAGGGGGTGTGGATCCCCGACCAGGGCGTGCCGCCCTACCGTGGGCGCGGCTGAGAGGGGGGATTTGGGGGCGCCGCCCCCGCCCGCCCATGGCGGGCTCCCCGGGGATATTTTCACCTAGAAGAAAGGGCTGGCCTCAGCCCTCCTCGGCGAGCAGGGCAGCGAGGCCTGCCCGGTAGTCGGGGTAGAGCAGCGTGACGCCCAGCTCGTCCTTGATGCGGTCGTTCCGCACGCGCTTGTTCTCGGCGTAGAAACTGCGGGCCATCGGACTCATCTCGGCGGCATCGAAGGCGACCTCGGGCGGGGGCGGCAGGTCCAGAAGCTCGGCGGCGTGCTGCAGCACTTCCTCGGGCGGGGCCGGGTCGTCGTCGCAGAGGTTGTAGATGGCGCCGGGGCGGGGGTGGCGGATCGAGGCCTCGAGCACCTGCGCGATATCCTCGACGTGGATGCGGCTGAACACCTGCCCCGGCTTGACGATGCGCCGCGCCGTGCCCTGGCGGACCTTTTCGAAGGGGCCGCGACCGGGGCCGTAGATGCCCGCGAGCCGGAAGATGTGCAGCGGCAGCCCGTCGATGGCCTGCCAGGCCGCCTCGGCCTCGGCGCGGGCCTTGCCGCGCGCCGTGGTGGGGGTGAGGGGCGTGTCCTCGTCGACCCAGTCGCCGCCGTGATCGCCGTAGACCCCGGTGGTCGAGAGATAGCCGACCCAGTCGAGCGCCGGGGCGCGTCGGGCGAGGGCGGGGCCGATCTCGGGCCAGCGCGGGATCGCCGCCG
>NZ_NTHN02000022.1 GCF_002300555.2 Alloyangia mangrovi
CTGGCGGCTTCGGGGGTGCGCCGACGCCCGGTCGAGGGGCTGGCCATGGGCTGCGCGCGGCTGGCGGGCGGACGCAGCACGGTGATCGTCGACGCCGCGCCGCCGCCGCAGGGGCGGGCCTCGGCGGGGGCGCATGCCTCGACGCTGGCCTTCGAGCTGACCTCGGGGCGCCGCCCCCTGATCGTCAGCTGCGGCGCCGGTTCGGTCTTCGGCGAAGAATGGCGGCGCGCGGCACGGGCCACGCCCTCGCATTCCACGCTCTGCCTTGATGGCACGTCGAGCGCCCGGCTCGGGGAACGCAGGCGCATCGCCGGCATCGAGCGGGAGCTGATCGTCGACGGGCCGCGGGAGGTGCCGGTGGAGCTGGCACAGGAGGCGGCGGGCTGGCGCTTCGAGGCGGCGCACGACGGTTACAAGCGCAGCCACGGGCTGACCCATGCGCGCAGGCTCGAACTGAGCCTCGACGGGCGGGCTCTGGAAGGCGAGGACATGCTCTTCGCGCTCGATGCCAAGGATCGCAAGACCTTCGACAGGCGGCTTGATCGGGGCGGGCTCGAAGGGTTCCCTTACGAGATTCGCTTTCACCTGCATCCCGACGTCGATGCCGAGCTCGACATGGCTGGTGCGGCGGTCTCGCTGGGGCTTCGGTCGGGCGAGATCTGGGTGTTCCGAACCGAGCAGGGGGTGAAAATGTCCTTGGAAGACTCGGTTTACCTGGAAAATGGCCGGCTTCGGCCCCGCGGGGCGCAACAGGTCGTTTTATCCGGCCGCGTGATGGAGTATGCGACGCGCATCCGCTGGTCGCTGGCCAAGGCGCAGGACACCGCCATCGCGATCCGAGACCTTGGGCAGGACGAGCCGGATGTGACGCTCTGAACCATCTGGGACTCTCCTCATGCCTGATCTCTCCCCCGTCGCCCGCGCCCTCATTTCCGTTTCGGACAAGACCGGTCTCATCGACCTGGCCAAGGCGCTGAGCGCAAGGGGTGTCGAGCTGCTCTCGACCGGCGGCTCTGCCAAGGCGATCCGCGAGGCGGGCCTCAAGGTGCGCGATGTGTCGGACGTGACCGAGTTCCCCGAGATGATGGACGGCCGCGTCAAGACGCTGCACCCGCGCGTCCACGGCGGCCTGCTGGCGCTGCGCGACAACCCCGCGCACGTCGAGGCGATGAAGGCGCATGGCATCACCGGGATCGACCTGCTGGTGGTCAACCTCTACCCGTTCGAGGAAACCGTCGCCAAGGGTGCCGACTACGACACCTGCATCGAGAACATCGACATCGGCGGCCCGGCGATGATCCGCGCCGCGGCCAAGAACCACGCCTTTGTCAACGTGGTGACCGATGTGGCCGACTACGAGGCGCTGCTGGCCGAGCTCGACGCCAACGACGGCGCCACCAGCTACGCCTTCCGCCAGAAGCTGGCGCAGGTCGCCTATGCCCGCACCGGTGCCTATGACGCCGCCGTGTCGACTTGGATGGCCGGCGCGCTGAGTGACGATGCCCCGCGCCGCCGCGTCTTCTCGGGCGAGATCGCCCAGACCCTGCGCTACGGCGAGAACCCGCACCAGAAGGCCGCCTTCTACCGCGACGGTTCGGATCGTCCGGGCGTCGCCACCGCCGTGCAGCACCAGGGCAAGGAGCTGTCCTACAACAACATCAACGACACCGACGCCGCCTTCGAGCTGGTCTCGGAGTTCCTGCCCGCCGACGGCCCGGCCTGCGCGATCATCAAGCACGCCAACCCCTGCGGTGTGGCCAAGGGCGCGACCCTGCTCGAGGCCTACCAGAAGGCGTTCGACTGCGACCGCACCTCGGCCTTCGGCGGCATCGTCGCGCTGAACATGCCGCTCGACGCCGCGACCGCCGAGGCGATCACCGAGATCTTCACCGAGGTTGTGATCGCGCCGGGTGCCGATGACGCGGCCAAGGAGATCTTCGCCAAGAAGAAGAACCTGCGCCTGCTGACCACCGACGGTCTTGCCGACACCTCCGAGCCGGGCCTTGCCTACCGTCAGGTCTCGGGCGGGATGCTGGTGCAGGACAAGGACAACGGCACGATCACGCTGGATGACCTGAAGGTGGTGACCAAGAAGCAGCCGTCCGAGGCGGAACTGCTCGACCTGCTCTTCGCGTGGAAGGTCGCCAAGCATGTGAAGTCCAACGCCATCGTCTACGTCAAGGACGGCGCCACCGTCGGCGTTGGCGCGGGTCAGATGAGCCGCGTGGACTCGGCGCTGATTGCCGCCAAGAAGGCCGAGCGCATGGCCGAGGCCCTTGGCCTCGACACGCCGCTGACCCAGGGCTCCGCTGTGGCCTCCGACGCCTTCTTCCCCTTCCCCGACGGTCTGATGGAAGCGGCGGCTGCCGGCGCGACCACGGTGATCCAGCCGGGCGGCTCGATGCGGGACAACGAGGTGATCGCCGCGGCCGACGAGGCGGGCCTCGCCATGGTCTTCACGGGCATGCGCCACTTCCGCCACTGATCCAACTCAGAATGCGGGAATAATTGGGGGAGTCGGGCCGCGGCCCGACTCCCTTTTTCATGCCTGGAATGATGCCCGGGGCGGGTTCAGTCCGGCAGCCGGTAGGCGATGATCGCGTCGCTGACCCCGGTTTCCATCGCGTGATGGCCGGTAGCGGCGATCAGCACGTATTGCCGGCCGTCGACCTCGTAGCTGATCGGATTGGCCTGGCCGCCAGCGGGCAGCGCGTCAGTCCAGAGCGTCTCGCCGGTTTCGATGTCGATGGCGCGGAAGAGGTTGTCGACCGCCGCCCCGATGAAGATCAGCCCCGAGCCGGTGAGCACCGCGCCACCATTGTTCGGCGTGCCGATCTTCAGGGGCAGCCGCGATGGCAGGCCGAAGGGACCGTTGCGTAGTGCCGTGCCGAGCGGCGTGTCCCAGACCGTGTCGCCCGTCGCGAGGTCGATGGCGGTGATCCCGCCATAGGGTGGCTGGGTGCAGGGCAATTCGGTGAGGCCCGATCGCCAGCCCGCGTTGGTCGTCACCCCGTAGGGCGCGCCAACCTGCGGCTGGCCGCGCCCGGCGCGGCCCTCGGGGCTGCCGACGGGGCGCATGCCTTCGGCGTCGGCTTCGGCGCGGGGCACCAGCCGGGTGAGATTGGGGATGTCGTTGTAATTGGCGATGAGCAACCCACGGGACGTGTCCACCGCCACCGAACCCCAGTCGTTGCCACCATAATAGCCCGGGTACTGGATGTAGTTCCGGGTCGAGGGCGGGGTCAGGTAGCCGTCGTAGACCATCTGCCGGAAGCGGATGCGGCAATAGAGCTGATCGATGGGGGTCATGCCCCACATGCGCTTCTCGGTCAGCGGCGGCTTGCGCAGCGTCGCCCAGAGCGACACCGGCTGGCTGTCGGCGACATACTCCGGCTCGATGTCTCCCTGGGGCAGGTCCGTGAGCTCGCCCACCGGGGTCAGCGGCGCGCCGGTCTCGCGGTTGAGGATGAAGAGATCCCCCTGTTTCGAGGACAGCAGGATCGCCGGCTCGCCCTTGTAGTCCAGCAGCGTCGGTTGCGAGCCGAGGTCATAATCCCATAGATCGTGCCGCACGGTCTGGAAGTGCCAGAGCTCCTCGCCCGTCGCGGCGTCGAGCGCGACCAGCGAGGTCGCATACGCATTCTCGGCCTCCGAGCGGTTGGAGCCGTAGTAATCCACCGCGGAATTGCCGAGCGGCAGGTAGACGATGCCGCGCGCCTCGTCGGCGGTGGCGGTGGTCCACATGTTGGGCGTTCCGCGGGTGTAGGTCTTGCCCTCGGGCGGGCCGCTGCGCATCTCCTCGGGCGCGGCGAGATCCCAGGCCCAGACCAGCGCGCCGGTCACTGCGTCGAAGCCGCGGATCACGCCCGAGGGCGCGTCCTCTGCCTGGCCGTCCTTGACCTGTGCGCCGGTGACCACGACGCCGCCGACCACGGTCGGCGCGGCGGTGACCGCGTAGAAGCCGGGCACCTTGTCGCCGATCCCCTCCCAGAGATCGACCTGCCCGCCGTTGCCGAACTCCGTGCAGGGCTCGCCGGTCGAGAGATCGAGCGCGATCAGACGGGCGTCGAGCGTGGCCTCGATCACCCGCACCTTGCAGGGCTTGCCCTCGGCCCTCTCCGGATCGGTATAGGCGGCCACGCCGCGGCAGGTGGCGCCGTAGGGGATCGCCTCGCGCGGGACCTCGGGATCGAAGCGCCACCGCTCTGCGCCGGTCGCCGCGTCGATCGAGATCAACCTGTTCATCGCGGTGCACATGACGAGACTGTCGCCGATCTTCAGCGGAGTGGTCTCGGCGGCGTATTTCCCGGCGCTGCCGCCCGGCGGCAGGTCGCCGGTGTGGTAGACGAAGGCGCGCTCGAGCTGCCTGACGTTGGCGGGGGTGATCTGGCTCAGTGGCGAAAAGCGCTGCGCGGTGCCGTCGCCGCCGTAATAGGGCCAGTCCGCGCCGACAGGGATCGGCATCGCCTTCCGAGATAAGGGCTCTGTCGTGCCGCCGCCCTGGCCCAGGGCAGACAGCGCCGGGACGCAGAGCAGGGCGCCTGCCAGAGCGAGAAGCTGCCGGCGCAGGCGGATGTGGAGAAAGAGGTTCATCGGCTTGTTCCTCGCGCAGAGATCGACGCCCGGGGGAGGCGGGGGCTCGGCCGGACCATCAAGACGGGCGGCGCCCATTTCGGGAAAGGGTGGGGATGCAAGCCAGCATGAGCAGGAGGATCACGGTCGGGGACAGCATCCGCGGCAGCTGCGCCCACCAGTCGCTGCCGCTTTCCCACCACGCCCAGCCGAGCGTTCCGGTCCAGACCAGCAGGTAGAGCCACAGCGCCATCATGCTACCGCGATTGAGCAATGTGCCGGTGAGGATCAGGCCGAGCCCCGCGAGCGCGTAATACCAGCTTCCGCCAAGGAAGATCAGCCAGAGACCGCCGGCCAGCAACACCAGACCGAGGAGAACGCAGACCCATCCAAGGAGTTTGACGCACCAGCCTACAGATGATGGCCGAGAGGGAGAGGAAATGCGTGTCACAATTGGCGCTCGCTAATCGGAACATGAAAAAGGAAAGGCCAAATCGAAGGGCTCGAGAAAATGATATTCAGTCACTGGAATATCGACAAGTATCATGATGCCGCAGGTGCGAAAAAAAATCGCTCCTCGGTAGAGTTGAGGATTTCCGAAGCAACTGTGAAAGATATGGCCCATATGGCCTGCTTTTCCATTGGCGGAGTGGTTTCGCGCTGTGCGCTATCGAGCGGAGCCACCTATCCCCCGGGTTAGGGCGAGTGGGACCCGCCAATTCCGCGCAATTCACCCCGGCGCCGATTCGTGGAAAGATGGGGCCGGCGGCGGCGGAGCGCTGCGTTATTTCAGGGAGTGATTGGCGTGAAAGTTTTCTTCGGGGCTGCCCTTGCGGCGGTCGTGACCGTCTGCCTGCCAGGACCTGCGGCGGCTCAGGAGGCGGAACGCGCGGTTCTGAAAGCTCTGCTGTCGGGTGACACCAGGAATGTCGAGGTCACCGAGGAGTTCGCCCGGGCCGTGCCCGAAGCCCAGCTTGACGGCCTGCTTGAGACCCTGCGGGCGCAGATCGGCCCGGTCGAGGAGATCGAGCTCGAGGGCGGCAGCGGCATACTGCGCAGTGCCACCTACCAGGTGCCGGTGAAGATCACTCTCGATCCCGCGGGGCGGATCGCTGGGCTCCGCCTCGGCGCCCCCGAGCCGCTGGTCGCCGACCTGCGCGCGGCGGTTGCAGGACTGGCTGGACTGGGCGCCGAGGTCTCCTGGCTGGTGACGCGCGAGGGCGAGGTGCTGGCGGCAGGCGGGGCGGCGCATCCGCTGGCGGTCGGCTCGGCTTTCAAGCTGGGGATCCTGTCGGTGCTGGCGCGTGACGTGCGCGCGGGCAAGACCGATTGGGACCGGGTGCTGCGGCTTGGCGAAAGCCATAGGTCGCTGCCCTCGGGGCGGCTTCAGGACTTCCCCGACGAGGCGCCGGTGACGCTGCACACCGCCGCGCTGCTGATGATCGCCGAGAGCGACAATACCGCCACCGACCTGCTGCTCGACCTCTTGGGGCGCGACACCGTGGCCGAGGAACTTGAGATTGCGCCGGAGGCGCTGCTCTCGACCCGCGAGTTCTTTGCGCTCAAGAGCGATCCCGCCGCGGCTCAGGCCTGGCTCGACGCAGAACCCCAAGACCGCCCCGCCATCGCCGCCGAGGCCGCATTGATGCCGCCCGATCCGGCCGCCGCCGCTGCGCGGTCCGTGCCCGGGATCGAATGGTACCTGCCGCTCGAGCGGCTCTGCGCGCTGCTGGTGCCCATGGCCGAGCTGCCGATGCTGCAGCTCAATCCCGGACCCGCCTACGGGCTGGGCCCCGCCGCCTATAAGGGCGGCTCGGAGCCGGGGGTGCTGAATTTCACCGTGGCGCTCCGCGACGCCGAGGAGCGCCCGCTCTGCGCCGCGCTGACGGTGAACGATCCGGGGGTGATCGACGAGCAGGCGGCCACCGGCGCTTTCCGCGCGCTGCTGCGCCGGGCGCTCGCGCAACCCTGAGCCGGGCAGGGCTTTCCCTCGCGGCGCGCAGCCTGTAGACCGGGCGGAAACCCGGGGTGCGGCCCCGGCGCAAGGAGACTTCATGCGGCTGGTACTGGTGACGGCGGCGATCACCTTCGTGGTGGATCAGCTTTCGAAATGGCTCGTGGTGCACGTGATGGGACTGGCGCAGCGCCTGTCGATCGACGTTCTGCCGCCGGTTCTCAACTTCCGCATGGCATGGAACCGCGGCATGAACTTCGGCCTCTTTGCCGATGATGCCGCCGCCGCGCGCTGGACGCTGATCGCCGTGGCGCTGGGAATCGTGCTCTTCGTTTCGGTCTGGCTGCGCCGCGATCCGCCGGGGCGGCTCGGGCTGATCTCGGGTGGCCTGCTGATCGGCGGCGCGCTCGGCAACGTCATCGACCGGCTGCTCTACGGTGCGGTGGCGGATTTCCTCAACATGTCCTGCTGCGGGCTGAACAACCCCTTCGCCTTCAATGTCGCCGATATCGCGATCTTCGCGGGGGCGATCGGGCTGGTGCTCTTCTCCGGCGGGACCGAGACGGGCAAGCGCAGGAAAAAGGCCCCGTGACGGGGCGGGCCGGATCGTATAGATCCGGGCGAAAGGCAAGAACCGGAGAATGGCCATGAAGCTGCCGCATCTCGTGCTGATGCTCGGAATGACCGGGCTCGTCGCCTGTACGACGAGTGATCGCACGCTGCACCAAATGCGCAACAACCGCGGCACCCCCGAGGAGTTCGCCATCGTGCCGAACAAGCCGTTGGAGATGCCGCAGAGCTTCGCCGAGCTGCCGGTGCCGACGCCGGGCAGCGGCAACCGCACCGACCAGACGCCGCTCTCCGACGCCGTCGCGGCGCTTGGCGGCAACCCGGCGCAGCTGGCGGTGGGCGAGGTGCCCTCCCGCGATGCCGCGCTGGTGAACCGCGCCTCGCGCTACGGCCGCGACGGCAACATCCGCACGCGGCTTGCCGTGGAGGACGCCCAGTTCCGCCGCGACAAGTCGGTGTACAACTGGAAGCTCTTCAAGGACGACGAGTACAACAAGGTCTACCGCGACCAGATTCTCGACCCCTATGCGGCGCTGACAGCCTACCGCAAGGCTGGCGCCCGCACCCCCTCTGCGCCGCCCACCGCCGACTGAACGCGCGGCCCATCACGAAAACGCAAGCCCAGCTTGGAATGACTGCCCCCGCCCCGTAGGTTGGGGGCAGATGTCGTTTCAGCGAAGGAATGGGGCTTGCAGATGAAGTCATGGAGCGCGGCGCTGGCCGTGATGGTGCTGACGGCGATGCCGCTGCAGGCGGAGACGGTGGCGGATGCCACCGACAAGACGCCGGTCACCACCTTCTCGCTCGACAACGGTATGGACGTCGTCGTGGTCGAGGATCACCGTGCGCCGGTCGTCGTGCACATGGTCTGGTACAAGGCGGGCTCCGCCGACGAGACTGCGGGCAGTTCGGGCGTCGCGCATTTCCTCGAGCACCTGCTGTTCAAGGGCACCGACACGCTGGCGCCCGGCGAGTTCTCCAAGATCGTGGCCCGCAATGGCGGCACCGACAACGCCTTCACCTCCTATGACCAGACCGCCTACCACCAGCGCGTCGCCGCCGACCGGCTCGGGCTGATGATGGAGATGGAAGCCGACCGCATGGTCAACCTGCAGCTCGACGAAGAGGACATCCTCACCGAGCGCGACGTGATCATCGAAGAGCGCAACATGCGCACCGAGAATGATCCGGGCGCGCTGCTGCGCGAGCAGATGGGCGCGGCGCTCTACCTCAACCACCGCTACGGCGTGCCGGTGATCGGCTGGCGCGAGGAGATGGAGCAGCTTGATCTCGACGACGCGCTGGCCTTCTACCACCGCAATTACGCCCCCAACAACGCGGTCCTCGTGGTCGCTGGCGACACCACCCCGGACGAGGTGCGCAAGTTGGCCGAGGAGACCTACGGCAAGCTGCCCGCCAACCCCGAGGTCGGCGCCCCGCGCGAGCGCCCGCAGGAGCCGCGGCAGATGGCCGAGCGCCGGCTGCGCTTCGAGGACCCGCGCGTCGCGCAGCCCTACGTGATGCGCCGCTACCTCGCGCCCGAGCGCGATCCCGGTGACCAGGAAGAGGCCGCGGCGCTCACCCTGCTGGCCGAGGTCCTCGGCGGCGGGCAGACTTCGGTGCTGAACCAGAAGCTGCAGTTCGAGCAGCACAAGGCGATCTACGTGGGCGCCTTCTACGACGGCACCTCCTATGACGACGGCAGCTTCGGTTTCGGCATCGTGCCGGCGCCCGGCGTTACGCTGGAAGAGGCCGAAGCGGCGCTCGACGCCGAGCTGGCGGCCTTCCTGGAAACCGGCTGCGACGCCGAGCAGCTCGAGCGGATCAAGTTCCAGGCCCGCGCCTCGGAGATCTACGACCGCGACGACGTGGCCAGCGTGGCGCAGCGCTACGGCAATGCGCTGACTTCGGGCCTGACGGTCGAGGACGTGCAGGCCTGGCCCGAAATCCTGCAGGGCGTGACCAACGAGCAGATCGTCGCCGCCGCGCGCAAGGTCTTCGACAAGCGCCATTCTGTCACCGGCTACCTGACCACGCCCGCCGACGCCGCCCCCGAGGCCGCACCCGCCCCCATGTCGCTGCCGCAGACCGATGCCGAAGAGGTGACCCAATGAATTTCCGCATCGTGACCGGCCCGCTCATCGCCGCGGCGGCCTCGCTCTGGCTGGCGCTGCCCGCCGCCGCCGAGATCGACATCCAGCAGATCGAGACGCCGATGGGCTTCAAGGCCTGGCTGGTCGAGGAACCCTCGATCCCCTTCACCGCGCTGGAGCTCCGCTTTAAGGGTGGCGCGGCGCTGGATGCTCCGGGAAAGCGTGGCGCGACCAACCTGATGGTCGGCCTGCTCGAAGAGGGCGCCGGGGCCTATGACGCGCAGGGTTTCGCGGCGGAATCCGAGTCGCTCGCCGCCAGCTTCGGCTACGATTCGAACCAAGACGCGGTCTCGGTCTCGGCGCGCTTTCTCACCGAGAACCGCGACGACGCGGTCGAACTGCTGCGCCAGAGCCTGATCGAGCCGAGCTTCTCCGAGGCCGCCATGACGCGGGTCCGGGCGCAGGTGATCTCGGGGATCCGCAGCGATGCCAAGGATCCAGACAGCATCGCCAATGCAACCTTCGACGCCGAGGTCTTCGGCGATCACCCTTATGGCAGCGATGCCTCGGGCACGGTCGAGAGCGTCAGCGCGCTGACCCGCGACGACATCGTCGCCGCCTGGAAGGGCGCCCTGGCCAAGGACCGGGTCTATATCGCCGCCACCGGCGACATCTCTCCCGAGGAGCTCTCGGCGCTGATCGACAATCTCCTGGGCGACCTGCCCGAGACCGGCGCGCCGATGCCGCAGGATGTCGACGTGCAGACTTCGGCGGGGATCACTGTGGTGCCCTTCGAGACCCCGCAGTCGGTGGCGCTTTTCGGCCAGAAGGGTCTGAAGCGCGACGACCCGGACTTCTTCGCCGCTTACGTGATGAACACCATCCTCGGCGGTGGCGGCTTCGAGGCCCGGCTGATGAACGAGGTGCGCGAAAAGCGCGGCCTGACCTACGGCGTCTATTCCTACATCGTGCCGATGGACCACGCCGAGCTCTACCTCGGCCGTGTCGCCTCGGCCAATGACCGCATCGGCGAGGCCATCGGTGTGATCAGGGACGAATGGGCCAAGCTCGCCGAGAACGGCGTCACCGAGGCGGAGCTCGATCAGGCCAAGACCTATCTCACCGGTGCCTACCCGCTGCGCTTCGACGGCAACGGGCCGATCGCGGATATTCTGGTGGGCATGCAGATGGACGGGCTGACCCCCGACTATATCGCCACGCGCAACGACAATATCGAGGCGGTTACCCTGGACGACGTCAAGCGCGTTGCTGCGAGCCTGCTCAAGCCCGAGGCGCTGCGCTTCATCGTCGTCGGCGAGCCCGTGGGCGTGGAAAGCACCGAAGCCGAGTGAGCCTTTTGCGCACGGCAAGGAAAAAGGCGGGCCCGATCTCGGGCCCGCCTTTCTTCATCTGATCGCCGCCCGGCTCTTTCTTCTAGGGGGAAATATCCCGGGGGTGCGGGGGCAGAGCCCCCGCGCTATCGGTCCTGGAAATCAGTCCAGCAGCCCGGCGTGGCGCAGCGCTGCGTCGATGCGGGCGCGCACCGGTTCGGTCACCGGAACCAACGGCAGGCGCACGTCCTCGTTGCAAAGGCCAAGGCGGCTCATCGCGTATTTCGCGCCGCAGACGCCCGGCTCGGCAAAGATCGCCTGGTGCAGCGGCATCAGCTTGTCCTGCAGGTCCAGCGCCTTGGCGTAGTCGCCCGCCAGGGTGGCGGCCTGCATCTGCGCGCAGAGCGCCGGGGCGACGTTCGCGGTCACCGAGATGCAGCCGACGCCGCCCTGGGCGTTGAACCCGTGCGCCGTGGCATCTTCGCCAGAGATCTGCAGGAAGTCCGTGCCGCAGGTGATGCGCTGCGCGCAGACCCGCGCCAGATCGCCGGTGGCGTCCTTGACGCCGACGATGCGCGGCAGCTTGGCCAGCTCGCCCATGGTGGCGGGGGACATGTCGACCACCGAGCGGCCGGGGATGTTGTAGATGATGATCGGCAGGTTCGCGGCATCATGCACGGCGGTGAAATGCGCGATCAGCCCGGCCTGGGTCGGCTTGTTGTAATAGGGGGTCACCACCAGCGCCGCCTGGGCGCCGACCTTCTCGGCGAACTGGATGAAGTGGATCGCCTCGGCGGTCGAGTTCGAGCCCGCGCCGGCGATCACCGGCACGCGGCCCGCGGCGGTCTTGACCACGCAGTCGATGACCGCTTCGTGTTCCTCGTAGCTGAGGGTCGGGCTCTCGCCGGTCGTCCCCACCGGCACCAGTGCCGAGCTGCCCTCGGCCACGTGCCAATCGACGAGTTTCTTGAGCGCGTCGAAATCCACGACGCCGTCCTTGAACGGCGTGACCAGTGCTGGCATCGAACCTTTGAACATGACACGCTCCTTGAATGTTTATGTGTTCGCTTCGTAGCTGCGCGGCCCCGGGCTGGAGGGAATGTGAATTGGATCGCCCCCAACCACGCGGTAATCTCCGCGGCGTGTCTATTCCTTTTCGTCAAGGAAATTGCAAGCTCATGTCGCGCCTCCGCGCCGCTCTCTTCGTGCTTCTTGCCCTGATTGCCACGCCTGCCCTGCCCGACGAGCGCCCGCTCGCCAAGGCCATGGGGGACATGCGTTCAGGCAACTGGGCCTCCGCTCTCATCGAGTCGCGTGGCGACGGCCAGGCCGCGCTCGACGTTGTGCTCTGGCATTACCTGCGTGCCAGCCGGGGCAATGCCGCCCAGGTGATGGATTTCATTCAGCGCAACCCGGACTGGCCGGGCATGCCCTACCTGCGCGAAAAATCCGAGATTGCGATTTCCGAATCTGATCTCGGCACCATCCGCGCGTTCTTCTCGGGTTACCTGCCGCAGACCGGCGCCGGGGCGCTGGCGCTGGCGCGCGCGCATCTGGCCGAGGGGGAACGCGGCGCGGCCGAGGCCGATATCGTCATGGCCTGGCGCACCCTGCCGCTGAGTGCCGAGGAACGTGCGACCTTCCTGCGCGACTGGTCCGACCTGCTCAAGCCGCACCACCAGGCACGGCTCGACATGGCGCTCTGGCAGGGCTGGGAAGACAATGCGCGCTCGCTGTTGCCGCTGGTCTCGGACGGCTGGCGCAAGCTGGCTGAGGCGCGTCTGGCGCTGCGTGCGATGGATCCGGGTGTCGATACCCGGATCGCGGCGGTGCCCGCTGCCTTGGCGAACGATCCGGGGCTGGCCTACGAGCGCTATCTCTGGCGCATCCGCAAGGGCCGCGACGAGGATGCCATCTCGCTGCTGCTGGAGCGCTCGAGCAGCGCCGAGGCGCTCGGTGAGCCCTGGGCCTGGGCCGGGCGGCGGGACGATCTTGCGCATCAGAAGATGCGCCGGGGCGATGCTGAGACCGCCTATGCCATCGCCTCGCGCCACGGGCTGACCGAGGGCGACCAATACGCCGCGCTGGAATGGCTTTCCGGCTTCATCGCGCTGCGCTTCCTCGAGGATCCGCAGACCGCGCTGCGCCATTTCCGCAACCACGACGGGGCGGTGACCTCGCCGATTTCCAAGGGCCGCTCCGGCTACTGGATGGGCCGCGCGCTGGAAGAGCTGGGGGATACCGAGGGGGCCAAGCAGGCCTATGCGCAGGGCGCGCGCTACCAGACCTCCTTCTACGGGCTGCTGGCGGCCGAGCGTGGGGGCGTCGCACCGGATCCCAAGCTGGCAGGCACCGAGAGCTTCCCCGACTGGCGCGAGGCGCCCTTCACCAAGAGCAGCGTCTACAGCGCCGCGATCCTTCTGCTGGCCTCGGGCGAGACCTCGCTGGGCGAGCGCTTCCTCACCCACCTCGCCGAGGGGCTCGACCGGCAGCAGATCGGCCAGCTCGGGCAGATGCTGGCGCAGATGCAGCGCCCGCATGTCGAGGTCATGGTCGGCAAGCGCGCGGCGCAATACGGGCTGGAACTGGCCGGGCCCTATTACGCGCTGCACCCTGACCTGCTGAAGGTGGATTTCCCGGTCCCGCGCGAAATGGTGCTGTCGATCGCGCGGCGCGAATCCGAGTTCGATCCGCGCGTGGTCTCCGGTGCCGGGGCGCGCGGGCTCATGCAGCTTATGCCCGGCACCGCCAAGGAGGTCGCGGGCTGGCTGGGCGTGCCCTACAGCTTCGAGGGCCTGCTGGACAATCCGGGTTACAACGCCAAGCTCGGTGCGCGCTACCTGCAGAGCCTGTCGGAGCAGTTCGACGGCAACCCGGTGATGATGGCGGCGGGCTACAACGCCGGTCCGTCGCGGCCGCTGAGCTGGATGGGGATCTTCGGCAACCCGCTGAAGGGTGACATCGACATGGTGGACTGGATCGAGATGATCCCCTTCACCGAGACTCGCAACTACGTGATGCGGGTGACCGAGAGCCTGCCGATCTACCGCGCGCGGCTGGGGCTCGATCCGCACCCGGTGCCCTTCAGCGAGGAGCTGACCGGGCACACGCTGCGGGTGGGGCAGTAGGGTTATCCCCCGGCGCGATCCGGGCGAAGGGCTTCAGCCCTTCGCGCCGAGGCCCATCTGCATCAGCGTCTTGCGCACCGACTTCACCCCGTAGAGCGCGTCCAGCGCCGTGGCGCGGGCATCGCGCAGCAGCGGGGTCGACAGCATCGAGGCGCGGTTCAGCGCGGTGATCCCGGCGACGCGGGCACGGATGTCGGGCATGCGCTTGCGGGCGTAGGCGTCGAGCATGGGGGCCTCGCCAAGCGCCTCGGGGCGCGCCACCGCCAGATCGTGCAGCACCTTCATGTCGGCCAGAGACATGTTCAGCCCCTGCGCGCCGATGGGGGGGCACCACATGCGCCGCCTCGGCCACAAGCGCAAGGCGCTGGCCGGTCAGGCTCTCGGCGTGCTGCGCGATGATCGGCCAGATGGTGCGGCGCGAGGCCAGCTTGAGCGGCCCGAAGAGGTGGCAGGAGCGCTCGGACATGGCGGCCTCAAAGGCCTCGGGTTCCAGCGCCATCAGCGCCTCGGCCTTGGGGCCTTCCTCCATCCAGACCACCGCCGAGGAAGGCGAGCCGTCGAAATCGGGCAGGGGGACCAGCGTGAACGGCCCGCCGGTGCGGTGGATTTCCGTCGACACATTGCCATGCGGGATCGGGTGGGTGGTGGCAAAGGCCAGCGCCTTCTGGCCGAAGCGGGTGGTCTTCACGCCGATCCCCGCCGCCTCGCGCATCGGCGAATTGCGTCCGTCGGCGGCGATCACCAGCCGCGTGCGGATGCGGCGACCGTCGCTGAGCGTGACGCGGGCCTCGGCCTCGCGGGTGAAGAGCGCGGTGGTGGCGGTGCCGGGCAGGAAGGTGACCCGCTCCATCCCGTGCAGGTGGTCCGACAGCTCGCGCCGCAGCAGCCAGTTGGGAAGGTTCCAGCCGAAGGGCAACTCGGAGATCTCGGCGCTGTCGAAATCCTTGACGATGCGCGGCTCGGGCAGCTCGCCGCCGGCGTCGACGATGCGCATCACCTGCAGCGGCATGGCGTGGGGGGGCGAGGCGCTCCCACAGGCCCGCCTCGGCGAGGAAGGCCTGCGCGGGCTGCAGGAAGGCGGTGCTTCGCAGGTCGGCGCCCTGCGCCTCGCGCTCGGTCACCGGCGGTGCCGGATCGACGCAGAGCACGGAGAAGCCGGCGTTGCCGAAGGCGGCGGCCGCGGTGAGCCCGGCGATCCCGCCGCCCGAGATGAGAATGTCGTAATCCATGACCGCTCTCCTTTGGGCCCCTATCTAGGGCAGGAGGGCGGCCATGACCATGCGGCTTACTTGCCGACGGTGATCCACAGGATCATGAAGTAGCACACCGGCACCAGCGCCAGCGCGGTCATCGACAGGCCGGCAAGGCCGAAGGCAACGGTGTTGACCACGGCGATCACCAAAAGCAGCGCGGCCACGAGGAAGAGCACGGCCTCGCCGCGAATCTTGCGGGTGGAGGGGGCGTGGGTGTCCTGAACGGTGGTGAAATCGGCTGCGGTCATCGGAATCTCCTGTCTGGGGTCGGGCAGGAGATAGGCAGGGAGCTTGCGCGCTCCCATGGCGAAAAGTGTCGCAGCCCCCGCGCCGCGGTTGCGAGGGGGCCGGGGCGGCTCAGGCGAGCCGTGCGAGGAATTCGGTCAGATCGTTCGTATGGTGCTGGATATGCGCGCCTTCTGCGCGTTCCGGGGCGACATGCACTGTGCGCATCCCCATGGCGTGGGGTGCGGCAAGATTACGCGGATCGTCCTCGAACATGGCGGCGGTGGCCGTCTCGGTGCCGGAGAGGGTAAAAACCGTCTCGAAGGCCAGCGGCTCGGGCTTGGGGCGGTAGTTCGCGTGCTCGACGCCGTAGATCGCGTCGAAGGCCGCCTCGAGCCCGCGCGCCTCGAGCACCCGCGCCGCATAGGGCGCGCTGCCGTTGGTGTAGACGATCTTGCGCCCCGGCAGGTTCGCGATCAACTCGGCAAGATGCGGGTCGGGCTCGAGCGCATCGAAGGAGATGTCATGCACCTCGGTCAGATAGGCGTCGGGGTCGAGCTTGTGGTGGGCCATCAACCCGGCCAGCGTCGTGCCATGGTCCAACCACCAGCGCTTGCGCAGGGTGTTGGCCTCGGCCTGACCGGTGCCGGTCACCCGCATGACCACGTCGGTCATCTTGCGCTCGATCTGGTCGAAGAGCCGCGCGGCGGGCGGATAGAGCGTGTTGTCGAGGTCGAAGACCCAGTGGCGCACGTGGGAGAAATGCTGCTTTACCATGGCCGCAACCTACGCCCGGGCGGGGCGGGCGGCAATGGGCGGCGAGGCCACGGGGCGACGCTGCGCGGCTTGCGACCAAGCGGGGCGTTGATCCCGGCCCCCCGCTACCGCTATCTTGCCGCATCACCTATGAAGGACCACCCCAGATGAGCCAGATCCGGACGCCGAACAAGGACGCCTACACGCTGATCCTCGAGGCCATCGACCAAGGGGTCTATCGTCCCGGCGACCGTCTTGTGGAAAGCGAGCTGGCCGAACGATTCGGCGTCTCGCGCACGCCGATCCGCGAGGCGCTGCAGCGGCTCGAGACGCAGTCGCTGCTGGCACGCGACGGCCGCTCGCTGATCGTCGCCTCGCTCGATCACAACCAGATGGCCGAGCTCTACGTGGTCCGCACCGAGCTCGAGGGGCTGGCGGCCCGGCTGGCCGCCCGCCACGCCACCGAGGAAGAGGTGCAGGTGTTGCGCGACATGATCGAGGAAGACCGGGCGCTGCTCAAGGATCCGGCGGCGCTGGCGCGGGCCAACCGCCGCTTCCATCGGATGATCCAGCTTGCCTCGCACAACCGCTACCTCGTGCAGCAGCTCGACCTGGTGCACCGCTCCATGGCGCTGATGGCGACGACCTCGCTGGCCGCCGAGGGGCGCGGCACCAACGCGCTCGCGGAACATGCCGCCATCGTCGATGCCATCGCCCGGCGCGACGAGGCAGCTGCGGACAAGGCGCTGCGCGAGCATATCTCGGTTGCCTTCGTGACTCGCCTCAAGCTCGACAGCCGCAAGACCGCCTGAGCCATTCCGGCCCGAGCCGTCACGGCGCGTCCATGGGAACATCCGCGCCGGCGTGATCCGGGGCCGAGTGCCCATGGCTGGTCTTGTCCCAGTAAAAGGGCCGGCGCAGCGTCTCCCACAGCGCCTTGTAGAGCGCGAGCGTGGCCAGCGGGTAGTAGAGGAACAGCGTCGGCACAAAGGGCAGCAACCGCGGATGCGGGCTGCGCAGCACGCCGCCAAGGCCGATCACGAGCATCACCGCCTCGGAGCCGAGCAGCAGCACCGTCAGCGCCGGCAGCAGCTGGGCCGTGGCGGGGCCAAGCAGCGGGTAGGTGACCCCGAGCTGGTAGAGCCAGAAGCCCCAGAGCAGCGGCGCCAGCAGCAGCTGCAGCAGCGCGGCGAGGAAGATGAGCTGCAGTCCCAGCATCCGCCAGGCGCCCAGCTCACGCAGGCAGCGGCGGGGATGGCGCATGTGGACCCGCCAAGTGATCAGGTAGCCCTTGAGCCAGCGCGAGCGCTGCCGGATCCAGGGCCAGAGCCGGCAGTTGGCCTCTTCCCGGGTGACCAGCGGCAGCAACTCGGTGCGATAGCCGAAGCGGGCCAGCCGGATGCCGAGGTCGGCATCTTCGGTGACGTTATGCGCATCCCAGCCGCCGACACGGTCGAGCGCCTCGCGGCGGAAGAAGACCGTGGTGCCGCCCAGCGGGATGGCAAAGCCGAGCCGCGCGAAGCCGGGCAACAGGACTCGGAACCAAGAGGCGTATTCGAGGGTGAAGCAGCGCGAGAGCCAGTTTGCCTTGGGATTGTAGAAGTCGAGAATGCCTTGCACGCAGCCGACCTCGGGCGGGGCGCGGCTGAGATGCGCGACGAGGTGGCGCAATTGGTCTGGGGCCGGGCTGTCCTCGGCGTCGTAGATCCCGATGAGCGTGCCACGGGCAAAGTTGAGCGCGTAGTTCAGCGCGCGGGGTTTGGTGGTCACCCCACCGGGCGGCACCTCGACGATGCGCATCCATGGCGGAAGCGCCGCCGCGTCGAGTGTGGCGCGGGTGATCCTGTCCCCGGCCTCGAGCACCAGCAGCACCTCGAGCGCCGCGCGTGGGTAATCGAGCCTGTCAAGGCGCTCCACCAGCGTGGCGGCGATGGTCTCCTCGCGGTGCAGCGGGACCATCAGCGAGACGGTGGGGTTTCCCGAGCGGCCGCCCTTCGGGCCCGAGGGAGTGGGGGGCAGGGGGAGTATGCCGGCGACGAAAGCCGCCAGCTTGGCAAGCTGCGCGACCAGCATCGTCGCCGCGGCAAGCGCGAGGGCGCCGCCAAAGAAAACTGTCGGGAGACTGAAGAGCAGCGTCAGAAGCGCGACCGTGGCCAGGGCGAGCAACGCGGCCCGGGCCGGGGGCAGCCGGTTCATGTCGCGGCAACTGAGATCGGAGGGCAGGCCGGTCTCGGCCCTTAGCGCCATCTCCGCGGCGTGGCGCTCGGTGATCTCGGCGACGATGTCCGCCTCGGTTGCAAGCGCGAGAACCACGCGCCCTTCGCTCTCGGGCAGCAGGGCACGGACCCGGGCAAAGCCCTCGGGATGGGCCATGGCAAGCAGCAGCCCGTCATCGATCCGGATCCAGGGCAGCGCGCTGTGGCGCAGGCAGATGTCTGGCGGGAGCAGATCAGCGAGCGCGGCGGCGGGCGGGGCGGTCAGCCGGGACAGGGCGGGCGCGCCGTGGCTGCGCGCCAGCGCGTCGCGAAGCCGTTCCGGCGAGACGTGTCCCTCGGCCTGCAGCAGGCGGGAAAGGGGAGTGCGCTCGCGTCGGCTGCGGGTCAGCGCCTCGAGCGCCTGCACTTCGTCCAAGACCCCGTCCTCCAGGAGGAGCGTGGAAATGGGACGGCCGAGATCTGGCAGCCCGCTGGCGCGCCGGCGGGTCTGGGACGTCGGAGGCGTGTCCTGCATGACAGACTCCTGAACTCTCTGGATGCAGAGAGTTCAGGGTATGTCGGTAAATTGAGCGTTAAATTGTGGCCATCCGCGAAACAAATCGCGGAAAGATCACATGTTGTTCACGAACCGTTCGAACAGGTAGAAGCTGTCCTGCGGGCCGGGGCTGGCTTCGGGGTGGTGCTGCACCGAGAACACCGGCCGGTCGGTCATGCGAATCCCGCAGTTCGAGCCATCGAAGAGACTCACGTGGCTCTCGACCACACCGGCGGGCAGCGTCTGGCCGTCGACGGCGAAGCCGTGGTTCATCGAGGTGATCTCGACCTTGCCGGTCTCGAGTTCCTTGACCGGGTGGTTCGCGCCGTGGTGGCCGTGATTCATCTTGATGGTCTTGGCGCCGAGCGCCAGCGCCAGCATCTGGTGACCAAGGCAGATGCCGAAGATCGGCAGGTCGGTGTCGTCGAGGATGCCCTTGATCATCGGCACGGCGTATTTGCCGGTGGCGGCAGGGTCGCCCGGGCCGTTCGACAGGAAGACGCCGTCGGGATTGTGCGCGAGCACCTCCTCTTTCGTCGCCGTGGCGGGCAGCACGGTCACCTCGCAGCCGGCCGAGGCCAGGCACCGGAGGATGTTGCGCTTGGCGCCGTAGTCGATGGCGACCACTTTCTTGCGCGGGTTGGTCTGGGTCTTGTAGCCATCCGGCCAGGCCCACCGCATCTCGTCCCAGCGGTAGCTCTGGGCGCAGGTCACGTCCTTGGCGAGATCGAGCCCGGTGAGGCCCGGGAAGGCGCGGGCCGAGGCGACCAGCGCCGCGACGTCGAAGACGCCCTCGGGGTTATGCGCGATGGCGACGTGCGGCGCGCCCTGCTGGCGGATCGCGCGGGTCAACCGCCGGGTGTCGATACCGCCGATGGCGATGCGGCCGCGGGCCGCCAGCCACTCGGAGAGTTGCTGCACCGCGCGCCAGTTGGAGGACTGCGTCGGCATCCATTTCACCACCATGCCCGCGGCGACCGGATCGCCGGTCTCATCGTCCTCGGGGTTCACCCCGGTGTTGCCGATGTGCGGGAATGTGAAGGTGACGATCTGCCCTGCGTAGGACGGATCGGTCATGATTTCCTGGTAGCCGGACATCGAGGTGTTGAAGCAGAGCTCGGCCTGCGCCTCACCCGTGGCGCCGAACCCCTGTCCGTAAAACAGCGTCCCATCGGCGAGCGCGAGGCATGCGGTGGGCTTTTGGGGGGGTGGCGAGCGACATGGCGCGACTCCTGTTCAGATCTGGGCGGGAAGCAAATCGCGCCATGCCTAAGGGAAGCGCTCGAAAGGGTCAAGCGCTGATTTCCTCAAATAAATGAAGCAAAAACAATGACTTCCGTTGGAGTAAGGCGGGATTGCGCCCTTTGGAGCCTTTCTGTAGTCTCGGGGCTTGGAAACGTAAGGGGATATCCTTTCCGATGGATTTGCGCGAACGCATCAAGGCTGCCACCAAGCAGGCCATGAAAGACAAGGACTCCGAGCGGCTCTCGACGCTGCGTCTGATCACCGCCGCGGTGAAGGACCGGGACATCGCTGCCCGCGCCGAAGGCAATGACGACGGTGTCGAGGATGCGGAGCTGCTGTCGATCCTCGCCAAGATGGTGAAGCAGCGCCGCGAGAGCGCGCGCACCTACGAAGAGGGCGGGCGGCTCGACCTTGCCGAGGCAGAACTGGCCGAGATCCCGATCATCGAGGAGTTCCTGCCCAAGCCGCTGAACGACGAAGAGGTCTCGCAGGCGGTGGATGCGGCGGTCCGCGAAGTGGGCGCAAGCTCGATCCGCGACATGGGCCGGGTGATGGGTGTACTGAAGACTCGCTACCAGGGTCGCATGGACTTCGGCGCCGTGGGCCCGATGGTCAAGGACCGGCTCGCCGCGGCGGGCTGAGGCAAATTCGCAAAGGAATTGGCAACTCTCTTCGCAGAGAGTTGCAGTCCAAGCGTCAGGGGGCGGGAAACTTTTCCGCCACCTTTGCCAGCTCTTCGGGATCGCTGATCCGGAAGCGCTGCACGAAGCGGGTCTTGAACCCCACGCGCCCGCGCCGGGCGCCGAAGTTTTCCCCGTGGTTCAGCACGTAAAGCACCGCTGGTTCGCGGAACGCCACCGGCACCCGCCCGGCCAGCGCCGCGAGGTAGGGGAACATCCGGTGCTCGTGCTGGGTCATCTCGCGCATGAATTTGGCGCTCTGCGGCAGTGCCGGGTTGTGATGCAACGCCAGGCAGGAGCCGCAGAGCTTCCAGAACGGCTTGCGCAGCGGCCGCGCGGCGGTCGGCGGACCGGCGAGCGCAACGTCGCCCGTGGCGTGATCCATGACGTAGCCTTCTTCGACGAGGTAGCCCGCCTCCTGCCGCTCCAGCATCTCGGCCACCGTGCCGTCGCGCAGCAGGTCGTCGGCATCGAAGCTCATGACATAGGACGGGCGCGTGACGGTCTCGCCAAGGTGGTCGCAGAGCGCCGCCAGCTTGCGCCACTTGTCGTTGCCGGGGGTCGGATCGTAAAATGGCAGCCAGCCGATGCGCGCGTCTCCGGCCAGTGCCTCGGGCAAGGGCGGGCGCTGTTGGCAGCAGATCACGGCCCGCCACGCGCCCTCCTGCCGCCGGAAGCTCTCGAGCGTCTGCGCCAGCCGGGCGATCACCGCCTGCCAGTCGCCGACATGATGCGGGCCGACCAGCGGGATTAGGAAGACGACGTCTTCGGCGCGGGGCCGCGTCACTCCCGCCGAGGCCGCCCTCAGCGCCAGCGCGGCGCGCTCCGAGGCCACGGGCGACAGGCGCTCGGCCAGCGCAGGGCTCAGCGCGGCTGCAAGGCGCAGGGCGCGGCGCTTCATCTTTTTGGTGGCGGGGACCTGGGCCATGGAAACCTTTCGCGCGGTCAGGGCCGCGCCAGAAGCCGCAGCCGGTCGGAAAGCTCGAGATAGAGCGTCTTGCGCTCCTCTTCGCTCAGAAAGGCGCCGATCTCAACCTCGCGTCCGCTGCCCCTGAGCGTGACGTAATAGGGCACCGGCCCGCCGGCCTCGTGCATCTGCGCGCTGACCCAATAGGTGTTGCTCTGCCAATCCTGCGCAGGGCCGCGGGGATTGTGCCGGATCAGATGGGTGGTTTCGGGCGACAAGGTCAGCACCTCGACGATCTGCCGGTCCCTCTCGTTGCGGCGCAGCGCGTACCAGATGCCCCAGAGCGCGGCGAGCATGAAGGGCAGAAGCCCCCAGAGCAGATGCGTGCCAAGCAGCCCGTAGAAGGGGATCAGCGCCATGAAGAAGAAGATCCCTATGAAGGTGACGAACCCCTTGGCGGAAAGCGATTGGTGCGGCCAGAGCGTCAGCTCGCCGCCCGTGTCGTCCGGGGCTGTCGTCCACCTGTAGGGCATGGGCGGAGAGTAGCATCGGGGCGCGGGCTGTCGACGGGAATTGCCGATCAGAGGCTGATCCAGCCGGTTTCCAGCGCCGTGGCCCAGTCGTCGCGTCCGTGGTCGCGGGCGAGGACCACCATGCGTGACGGATCGTAGGGCACATGGTGGTGCGCCACCTGCCAACCCGCACCCTGCCGCTCGAGCGTGGCGAAGCAGGCGGCGGGCGTACCTGTTTCGACCACATGCGGCAGCGGATGGGTGTCGGTATATCCCGGGCAGCCGACGCTGCCGGGGTTGACGATGGTCTGCCCCTGCCAGCTTACGACGCGGGGCAGGTGAGTATGACCGCAGAGCAGCAGGCCCTGCGCCACCCCGTCGAGATGCCGCGCGACCCGCGCGCGCCCGCGGGATGCACCGTGCCGTGCCGGTCCACTTCGTGCAGCCAGTAGGTCTCGTCGGCGCCGGGGGTGGCGTGGCAGAGGAAGCCGCCCTCGAGCTCCAGCGTCATCGGCAGGGAGCGCAGCCAGTCCAGCGCCGCGCGCGGCAGCTGGTCATGCGCCACCCGGTCCGAAGGGCCCATCTCGCCGGGAGCCTGGGTGATCAGGTAACGGTCGTGGTTGCCGCGCACCGTCGGCATGGGGCGGGCGCGCAGGATCTCCCATGTCTCGCCCGCCGCCAGCGGGCCGCTGAACATGTCACCAAGGTTGACCACCATGCCGAGGCCCATGGCATCGATCCGCGCCAGCACCGTCTCCAGCGCATCGGCATTGCCATGGATGTCGGCGATTGCAGCGAAGCGGTCGGGCAGGGTCATGGCGGTCTCCTCGGAATGCGGTCCGCAAAAGAGAACCGGCCCCGAGGGTTTCCCCGGGGCCGGTGCTTGTCAATCTCTCGAAGCGTCAGGCGCTCAGTGGGCGTGATGCTTGTCCCAGTCCTCGCGCTTCGGCAGTTGCTCGAAGGTGTGCTCGGGCGGCGGCGAAGGCAGGGTCCACTCCAGCGTGTCCGCGTATTCGTTCCACGGGTTTGCGGCGGTGCAGGCGGCGCCTTTGCGCAGCGAGTGCCACATGATCCAGAAGAAGAACAGGAAGGAAGCGAAGGAGATCAGCGCGCCCCAGCTCGACACGTGGTTCCAGAGGGCAAAGGCCTCGGGGTAGTCGATGTAGCGGCGCGGCATGCCCTGGCGACCAAGGAAGTGCTGCGGGAAGAAGGTCAGGTTCGCACCGATGAACATGACGTAGAAGTGCAGCTTGCCGGCCCACTCGGGGTACATCTTCCCGGTCATCTTGGGGAAGTAGAAGTAGATCCCCGCGAAGATCGCGAACACCGCCCCCAGCGACATCACGTAGTGGAAGTGCGCCACGACGTAGTAGGTATCGTGGTAGGCGCGGTCGACGCCCGCCTGGCTCAGCACCACGCCGGTCACGCCGCCCATGGTGAAGAGGATCAGGAAGCCGAGCGCCCAGAGCATCGGTGTCTTGAACTCGATCGAGCCGCCCCACATGGTGGCGATCCAGCTGAACACCTTCACACCGGTCGGTACCGCGATGACCATGGTTGCCAGCATGAAGTAGCTCTGCTGGGTCAGCGACATGCCCACCGTGTACATGTGGTGCGCCCAGACCACGAAGCCGAGCGCGCCGATCGCGATGATCGCCCAGACCATTGGCAAGTAGCCGAAGACGGGCTTGCGCGAGAAGGTCGCGATCACGTGGGAGATGATGCCGAAGCCGGGCAGGATCACGATATACACTTCCGGGTGGCCGAAGAACCACAGGATGTGCTGGTAGAGGATCGGATCGCCGCCGCCTGCCGGGTTGAAGAAGGTCGTCCCGAAGTTGCGGTCGGTCAGCAGCATGGTGATCGCGCCGGCCAGAACGGGCAGCGACAGCAGGATCAGCCACGAGGTGACGAAGATCGACCAGGAGAACAGCGGCACCTTGAACAGGGTCATGCCCGGGGCACGCATGTTCAGGAAGGTGGTGATCATGTTGATCGCGCCGAGGATCGACGAGGCACCCGAGACGTGCACCGCGAAGATCGCGAGGTCGGTCGAGAGGCCGGATTCACTGGTCGACAGCGGCGGGTAGAGCACCCAGCCGATGCCCGAGCCGAGCTGGCCGTTGCCGCCGGGGGCAAAGACCGAGCAGACCGCCAGGGTCGAGCCGGTGACATAGAGCCAGTAGCTCAGGTTGTTCATCCTCGGGAAGGCCATGTCCGGCGCGCCGATCTGCAGCGGCATGAAGTAGTTGCCGAAGCCGCCGAACAGCGCGGGAATGACCACGAAGAACATCATGAGGATCCCGTGGCCGGTGATCATCACGTTCCACAGATGCCCGTTGGGGGTACAATTCTCGACCGAAGTCGGGAAGAGGCGCGCGCCCTCCATGCACATGTACTGCACGCCCGGGCTCATCAGCTCCAGGCGCATGTAGACGGTGAAGGCCACGGAGATGAGGCCCACGAATGCCGCGGTAATCAGGTAGAGAATCCCGATATCCTTGTGATTCGTGGACATGAACCATCGGGTGAAAAACCCGCGGTCGTCCTCGTGCTCGTGGCCGTGAATGGCTGCATCTGCCATTGCGTGCCTCCTGTTGGTCCTTATTAGGTACGTCCCTCGCAAGGGCGCGCACTTACTCCTCCACGCCCCACGTCTGCCAATCCTTTTAGATGCCGACCAACGACCGGGCAATCATCTCCTTTGATCTAGATCAAAATTAATTGTCGCACCCCCCCTCTTGCGCTTTCCGGGGTGCGGCGCGCAGCGGCTCGCAGCCGGGTCTTCCCGTCCTGTCCGAACCTTAGCTATCGGGCGGCTCCCCGTCTTTGGGGTCAGGCGGCGGGCCAGCGCGCCGCGAGCCCGGCCATCAGCGCGCGGTCGGCGTCGTCGAGCGGGCCGGTCACGCCGGGGCGGAATCGGTCGCGGAAGGAGGTCAGCAGGGCGGGCAGGTGCTCGGGCGCAAAGCGGTAGCCGAAGCGCCGGGCGTCCTCGAGGAAATCGCCCGGATCGGCGGGCGCGGCGCTCACCGCCAGGCCCTTGGCGACGAGGCGGGGCCAGTCAAAGAGCGGGCCCGGATCGATCTTGCGGCCCGGCGCCATGCAGGCATGGCCGATGACCCGCTCGGGGGGGAATCGACCAACGCGCGAGGATGCCCGAGAGCAACACCTCCAGCGCAGCCATCTGCGCCTCGGGGAAGGGCTCGGCGCCGGTATTGGCGATCTCGATGCCGATGGAGCGGGAGTTGACCTCCTCCACCGTGCCCCAGGCGCCGAGTCCCGCGTGCCAGGCGCGCATCTCCTCGGTCACCAGTTGCCAGCAGGTGCCGTCGTAGCCGAGCACGTAATGGGCCGAGACCCCGGCCTCGGGGTTGCACAGCCAGTCGCGCGCAGCCTCGGCGGTCTTCATCGCAGTGTAGTGCAGCACAACGAGATCGGGCCGCGCGCCGAAGCGTCGCGGCCCGAAATTGTCAGACGGAAACCAGATCGGGTCCAAGGCCCGGATCAGTAGCCGCGCACCGCGCGGAAGGGCGCGGGATCCCAGCTGCAGGCAAAGCCGTCGCCATCCGGGTCGAGCCCGTTGCGGTCCTTCTCGGGACCGCCGCCCGAAAGGAAGGCTTCCTGCGCGCGGTCGCTGGTCTCGTATTTGGCGCAGTTGCGCTGGCCTTTCTCGGTCGAGGCAAAGGCCGAGCGGCTGTAGAGCGGCGTGCCGACCGGGTTGTTGGTCTGCAGCGCGTAAGCGACGATGTTCGGCGCGTTGGAATCCGGTCGCGCCGGCAGGTCGGTCGGGGTGACCACCTCGTATTGCGCCCGGTTCTGCGCGATCAGCGTCTTGTCGTCCTCGATCGTGCGCTCGGAAGAGACCGCGTCGAAGCTGTTCTCTTCCGACAGGCCCGCGGAATCGGTCACCGACTGCGGTGCCGGGGTGTTCGCCGCCGTGGGCAGCGGTGCGCCCGCGGGCGCGTCGAGCACCGAGGTCGCTGCCGCGACCGCCGGATCGTCGCTCCGACCCGCCGGGGGAAGCTCCGAGGAGGTCACAGCCGGGCTGCTCTCGAGAATGGCGTCGCGCTGCGCGCGCTCGGCCTGATAGCTGTCGTAGTTGTTGAAGCCCGCCCCGCTGTCGGGGATCGGCGTGGTGCAGGCGGCGAGGGCCAGCAAGGCCGCGCCACCGAGGAGAATGCGTGTCATAACCGCTGCCCTAGTCCTTTTTTTGGCGCCTTTTTTTAAAGGGCCTTTACCACCATTTCGCCGGCTTTGCCACAAAACCTGCGGCCTGCTCCAGCGCGTAGGCGGTGTTCAGAAGATCGCCTTCCTCCCACGGACGGCCGATCAGCTGAAGACCGAGCGGAAGGCCCTTGGAATCGAGCCCGGTCGGGACTGCAACGCCCGGAAGCCCGGCAAGGTTCAGCGTGACGGTGAAAACGTCCTGAAGGTACATCTGCACCGGGTCCGCGGTCTTCATCTCGCCGATGCCGAAAGCCGACGACGGGGTGGCCGGCGCGAGGATCGCGTCGACCCCGGCGGCGAAGGCATCCTCGAAGTCCTTCTTGATCAGCGTGCGGACCTTGCGGGCGCGGTTGTAATAGGCGTCGTAGAAGCCTGCCGACAGCACGTAGGTGCCGACCATGATGCGGCGCTGCACCTCGAGGCCGAAGCCTTCGGCGCGGGTCTTCTCGTACATGTCGTTGATGCCCTCGCCCTGCGCGAGCTTGGCGCGGTGGCCGTAGCGCACCCCGTCATAGCGCGCGAGGTTCGACGAGGCTTCCGCCGGGGCGATCACGTAGTAGGCCGGCAGCGCGTACTTGGTGTGCGGCAGCGAGATCTCGACGACCTTCGCGCCGGCATCGGCCAGCATCTTCGCGCCTTCGTCCCAGAGCTTGGAGATCTCCTCGGGCATGCCCTCGACACGGTACTCTTTCGGAATACCGATGGTCTTGCCGCGGATGTCGCCGGTCAGCATGGCCTCGAAATCGGGCACGGGCAGGTCGGCCGAGGTGGAATCCTTGGGGTCATGGCCGCACATCGCCTGCAGCATGATCGCCGCGTCGCGCACGTCCTTGGTCATCGGGCCGGCCTGATCGAGCGAGCTGGCATAGGCGATGATGCCCCAGCGCGAGCAGCGCCCGTAGGTCGGCTTGATGCCGGTGATGCCGGTGAAGGCGGCGGGCTGGCGGATCGAGCCGCCGGTGTCGGTGCCGGTGGCCGCAAGGCAGAGATCCGCCGCAACCGCCGAGGCCGAGCCGCCCGAGGAGCCGCCGGGGGTCAGCGGCGTGTCGTCACCGCTGCGCTTCCACGGGTTCACCGCCGGGCCGTAGCACGAGTTCTCGCTCGAGCTGCCCATTGCGAATTCGTCCATGTTGAGCTTGCCCAGCATGACCGCGCCGGCGTCGAAGAGCTGGCTGGTGACGGTCGACTCGTACTCGGGCTTGAATCCCTCGAGGATCGCCGAGGACGCCTGCGAAGCGACGCCCTTGGTGCAGAAGAGATCCTTCACGCCGATCGGCAGGCCGCACATCGAGGGCGCGTCACCGGCCTTGATCCGGGCATCGGCGGCCTTGGCCTGCTCGAGCGCGATCTCGGGGGTCTTGTGGACGAAGGCGCCGAGCGCATCCGCGCCCTCGATCGCCGAAAGGCAGGCTTCGGTCAGCTCCACCGAGGTCACGTCGCCCTTGCGCAGCGCGTCGCGGGCCTCGGCCAGTTTCATCTTGGTCAGCTCGGTCATTCCACCACCTTCGGCACGGCAAAGAAGCCTTCTCGGGCATCGGGGGCGTTTGCGAGGATCTTGTCCTGCATGCTGCCATCGGTCACGCCGTCGGCGCGACGCTTGAGCCGCATCGGGGTCACCGAGACCATCGGCTCGACGCCCTCCACGTCCACCTCGTTCAGCTGCTCGATGAAATCGAGGATATTGCTGAATTCCTGTGCCAGCGCCGGGAGCGCCTCGTCTTCCACGCGAATGCGCGCCAGCTTGGCGACACGTGCCGCCGTCTGAATGTCGATCGACATGGGTTCCCCCTGTCCGTCAATGTCCGTCAAAGTCCCGTTGCCTTTACCCCCCCCGAGCATCGCCCCGCAAGGCGCAGAGAGGGGCTGCAATGGCTGGTCGCCCGAAATCAGGACGAAACCGCCGGGCGAACGCTGCCTGCTCGACAGGCCTCCTCGCTCGCGCTAGGTCAGACCCAGTTCCATTTCCCAGCAACAAGACCTTCCGAGCCGTGCCCCAGTTCCTCTCCCGTCTCTCTCTGCTGCCGCTGCTGCTGGCTGCCTCGCTTCTCTCGGCCTGCGCGGGCGTGCGCAATCCGCAAGTGCCCGCCCCGCCGCCCTCGGAATACGCCGCGCTGGCGCAGTCCATTCAGGCCCTCGGCCCGGGTGTCGATCCCGAAGAAGCGCGGCGCATGGCGCGCATCTCCCTCGACTATCCGCGCGAGCTTGCGGTGGCCTGGAACGTCACCGACCCGGCCTACATCCACAACATCAAAGTCAACAACGGCACCCGCCCGCGCGGCCTGTGCTACCAGTGGGCCGATGACCTGCAGGCGCGGCTCGAGCAGGAGAAGTTCCGCACCATCGACCTGCATCGCGGCATCGCCAATGCGATGAAGACCTTCCGCATCGAGCACAGCTCGGTCATCGTCAGCCAGAAGGGCGGGACCATGAGGGAGGGCATCGTGCTCGACCCTTGGCGCTACGGCGGCGAGCTCTACTGGGGACCGGTGGTGGATGACCACAAGTACCCCTGGGTCGAGCGGCAGGAGGTCTTTGCCACCAAGCGCGCGCTGCGCCTGCAAGAGGGCTGAGGCCTACTCCAAGGAATAGGGCAGGATGTCCCGTCGCTCGGGGTGGATGGAGATCCGCTTCTCGAGCGGCGGGACCGAGCGCTGGTGGCAATCGGTGCGCTCGCAGATCCGGCAGGAGATGCCGATCGGCTCGAAGGCACTGTCCCTCCCCAGGTCCATCCCGTCGGCATAGACCAGCGCGCCGGCGTGCTTGACCTCGCAGCCAAGCGCGATCGCAAAGCGCCGCACCGGCGCGCCGAAGCGGCCCGCGGGCTTGGTCACGTCGCGCGCAAGCAGCACATAGCGCACCCCGTCGGGGGTCTCGGCCAGCTGGCGCAGGAACTGGTTCGGCGTCTCGAAGGCCTGGTGCACATTCCACAGCGGGCAGGCGCCACCGAACCGCGCGAATTGCAGCCGGGTCGAGGAGTGGCGCTTGGTGATCGTCCCGGCCTGATCGACCCTGGCGAAGAAGAAGGGAATGCCCTTGGCCCCGGGCCTTTGCAGCGTCGAGAGCCGGTGCGCCACCTGCTCGACCGAGGCGCCGAAGCGTGCCGCCAGCAGTTCCAGATCGTGCCGGGTCTCCTGCGCGGCCCCGAGCAGCCGCATGTAGGGCATCATCACTGCCCCGGCGAAGTAGTTGGCCAGCCCGAGCTTGGCGATGGCGCGGGCGGTGTCGGACTGGAAGCGGGCCAGATCCAGCGTTGCCTCGAGCAGCTTCTCCTGCCGCAGCAGCGCCACCTGGATCAGCATCTGGAAGGTCAGCGTCTCGGGCTGCGCCAGCGAGGACATGGTCAGCACCTGCCGCTCGGCGTCATAGCTGCGCAGCGGCGCGGATTGCGAGAATTCCACGGTGATGTCGCGCTCGCGCAGGTGCGCGAGGACCGCGCCGCGCAGGTCCGCGCCGCCCTCTCCCAGCCCGTGGGCGTAGTGCTCGGCGGCGCGGTCCACCGCATCGATGTAATTGTCGCAGTAGTGGAAGAAGTCGCGCACCTCTTCCCAGGGCGAGGGCTGCATCTGCGTGCCCTCGCGCCCCAGGGCCTCGTCGAGCGAGGCCAGCCGCTCGTGGGTCTGCCGGTAGGCGCGGTGCAGCTCGAGAAAGGCGCGGGCAAGGGCAGGGGCATTCGAGGCGGTGAGCCGCAGGTCCGCAAGTGGCGGCGCGTGCTCGCCGAACACCGGATCGGCCAGCGCCTCGCGCATGTCCGAGATCAGCCGCTCGGAATCGCCCTGGCCCAGCTCGGTGACGTCGAAGCCGAACTCCTGCGCCAGCGCCAGAACCACGGTGGTCGAGACCGGGCGGTTGTTGTTCTCCATCTGGTTCAGATAGGGCAGCGACACGCCGAGTTTCCCGGCGAAATCCTTCTGCGTCAGCCCCAGCCGCCCGCGCAGGTCGCGCAGCTTCGCGCCTGCGTAGAGTTTGCGTGTCGCCATGTTTGCACCTTTGCCCCCGCCTGGGGGTAATTTTGCAAACTCACTCGGCGGCGTCCAGCCCTCCGAGGCGCCGCTCGCGCCGGATCACCAGCAGGATCGAGATCACCGCGCCGACGGCGGTGGCCAGCATGAGCCAGAGCAGCGGCCAGGCGCCGGTTCCGGGCCTGAGCAGCGCGCCGGCCAGCGCCGAGAGCGCCGCGCCACCGCCGATCATGATGGCCCCGCCAAGCCCCGAGGCGGTGCCTGCGAGATGCGGACGCACCGACAGGGTGCCGGCCGTGGCATTGGGGATGGTCATGCCGTTGCCAAGGCCGACGAAGCACATGAAGCCGAAGAAGATCAGCGCCGAGCCGCCGGTGAGGGCAAAGGTGATCAGCGCCGCCGAGAGCCCGCAGGTGAGGATCAGCGAGCCCCAGAGGATCATGCGGTTGAGCCCGACCCGCGCCGAGAACTTCCCCGAGATCCAGTTGCCGAGGAAGTAGCCGACCGCCGGCGCACCGAAGTGCACGCCGAGCGAGGCGGGGCTCAGGCCGAAGACCTCGGAGCCGACGAAGGGTGCGCCGCCGAGGTAGGAGAAGAAGGCGCCCGAGGAGAGCGCGCAGGCCATGGCGTAGCCCCAGAAGCGCGGGCTTTTCAGCAACTCGGGGTACTCGCGGAACTGCGCGGCCAGCGACAGGCTGCTGGCGGTCGAGGTCTCGCCCAGGTCGCGCCAGCTCAGCCAGAGGACCGCGCCGCCGAGCGCGAAGAGCATCCAGAAGATCGCCTTCCAGCCCAGCACTTCGCCGAGCGCGCCGCCGATCACCGGGCCCACCATCGGTACCACCGCGACGCCCATGGTGACATAGGCGATCATCGAGGCGGCCTCGTCCTGGCCGACCATGTCGCGCACCACGGCGCGGCTCAGCACCATGGCGGTGACGATCACCGCCTGGCACATGCGGAACAGCAGGAATACCCAGACATCGGTGGCGAAGATGCAGCCCAGAGTGGCCAGCATGAACAGCGCGACACCCCAGAGAATCACCGGCCTGCGGCCCAGCTTGTCCGAGATCGGCCCGATGAGGATCTGCAGCGCGGCGTTGACCCCGAGGTAGATCGCCACCGAAAGCTGCATCAGCCTGTATTCGGTGTCGAAATACGCCGTCATCTGCGGCAGCGATGGCAGAAATACGTTCATCGCCAGCGCCGAGAGCCCGGCAAGCAGGACAAGCGTGACAAGATGCGGTGGGGTCGAGGGGTCGAGAAAGCGCCCGCGCGATGATCTATTCATGGTGTTTCCGTATGTCGGGACGTCCTCAAAGTCCACGCGTATCACCTGCGTGAAACGATATTTGCGGATTTGCTATTTGCTAATGAAGGTATTTTCAGAGTTTGCAAATTTGCCGAATTTGACTTGAGCGGAAGGGCCTCCACTGTATGGTCCGGGCAAACGGAGAGGACTGGCCATGAAAGACATTCTTCACGAACTGGAGGCGCGCCGCGCCGATGCACGCCTCGGCGGCGGGCAGAAGCGCATCGACGCGCAGCATGCCAAGGGCAAGCTGACCGCGCGCGAACGCATCGAGCTGCTGCTCGACGAGGGCAGTTTCGAAGAATACGACATGTTCGTCTCGCACCGCTGCACCGATTTCGGGATGGAGAACAACCGTCCCAGCGGCGACGGGGTGATCACCGGCTGGGGCACCATCAACGGCCGCATGGTCTATGTCTTCAGCCAGGATTTCACCGTCCTCGGCGGTTCGGTCTCGGCCACCCACGCGATGAAGATCTGCAAGATCATGGACATGGCCATGCAGAACGGCGCGCCGGTGATCGGTCTCAACGACTCCGGCGGCGCGCGCATCCAGGAGGGGGTCGACAGCCTCGCCGGATATGCCGAGATCTTCCAGCGCAACATCATGGCCTCGGGGGTGATCCCGCAGATTTCCGTCATCATGGGGCCCTGCGCCGGCGGCGCGGTCTATTCCCCGGCGATGACCGACTTCATCTTCATGGTGAAGGACACCTCCTACATGTTCGTCACCGGCCCCGACGTGGTGAAGACGGTGACCAACGAGGTCGTCACCGCCGAAGAACTGGGCGGCGCGACCACCCACACCCGCAAGTCCTCGGTCGCCGATGGTGCCTTCGAGAATGACGTCGAGGCGCTGGCCGAAGTGCGCCGCCTCGTCGATTTCCTGCCGCTCAACAACCGCGAGAAGCCGCCGGTGCGGCCGTTCTTCGACACGGTGGAGCGGGTCGAAAGCTCGCTCGACACGATCATCCCGGAAAATGCGAACCAGCCCTACGACATGAAGGAGCTGATCACCAAGGTCGCGGACGAGGGCGATTTCTACGAGATCCAGGAAGAGCACGCCAAGAACATCATCACCGGCTTCATCCGGCTCGAGGGGCAGACCGTCGGCGTTGTGGCCAACCAGCCGATGGTGCTCGCGGGGTGCCTCGACATTGACAGTTCGAAGAAAGCGGCCCGCTTCGTGCGCTTCTGCGACTGCTTCGAGATCCCGATCCTGACCTTCGTCGACGTGCCGGGCTTCCTGCCGGGCACCTCGCAAGAATACGGCGGCGTCATCAAGCACGGCGCCAAGCTGCTCTTCGCCTTCGGCGAGGCGACGGTGCCGAAAGTGACCGTGATCACCCGCAAGGCCTATGGCGGCGCCTATGACGTGATGAGCTCCAAGCACCTGCGCGGCGACGTGAACTACGCCTGGCCCACCGCCGAGATCGCGGTGATGGGCGCAAAGGGCGCGACCGAGATCATCCACCGTGCCGACCTCGGCGACGCCGAGAAGATCGCCAAGCACACCGCGAACTACGAGGACCGGTTTGCCAATCCCTTCGTCGCGGCCGAACGCGGCTTCATCGACGAGGTGATCCAGCCCCGCTCGACCCGCCGCCGGGTCAGCCGTGCCTTCGCGATGCTGAGGAACAAGAGCCTTAGCAACCCGTGGAAGAAGCACGACAACATCCCGCTCTGAGCCGGAGGCGCCGATGCAGGTGAAGGGATGGCACATGGTACGCGAGGGTGGAGCGGTGACGCTCGCCCGGCGCAGCCCGGCACGTTTCGATCTGAAGGTCGAGACGCTGCTGCCGCCGGTGGGCCGTCCCGAACGGCTGGCGCATCAGGTGCGGCAGGACATGTGGCGGGCGCTGCGCGACCTGCGCGGCTTCGCGCCCGTGGTCCGGGTGCAGCCCTGCGCCGGCGGGGTGACCGTTGAGGCTGGCGGAGAGGTGGCCGGCGCGCTGCCGCGCAAAGCGGTCGAGACGCGCATCGCCGAAGTTCTGGAAGACCGCGCCAACCGCGCGCGCTGGGTGACCTGGGCGGCCTGAGCCGCCCCGCGAGATGAGGAACGGGAGGTCCTTGTGAAGCTCCGTTGGACGAGGGTGAGGAGAAACGGGATTCTGGCTCTGGCGTTTGCCATGACGCCGGGCCTGGCCACGGCGCAAGAGGAGAGCGTCGTGGCAGTGCCCTCGGGCATGCCCGTCACCTTCTACGACGCGCTCTGGGATGACTCGGCGGCGGTCGAGCGCTTCCGTTTCCTGGCGCCGGAGATCGGCGGCTTCGCGCCCCGTGGTTTCGACGAGGTCTCCGCCGACATGCAGCATTTGTGCGACAGCTTTGCCCTGTCACGGCTCGGAGAGGTGGAGGTGATTCCATCCCTGATCGTGATTTCGCTCATGGCCGAACCGGTTGCCTATGGGGAAAGCAGACCCGAGATCCGTCAATACTTCGAGGCCTATAGCCCCCGAAACGGGGCCTGCGTCTGGGAGGCGTTCTGATGTTGTTCTCGGCGTGCGCGGAAATCCGCTCAGATTTTTCCTGTTTTGGGGCCCTTCATCGGAAAAAAATGCCGGCGAAGCGAGTTACGTATTTCTTTTTCGTAACTTGCGCTATGTTGGGGGGTGATTGCACCTTCGCAGTCGAAACACCCGAACGAGGGCAGACCGGGCCGCAAGGTTCCGTAGGGCCCAAAGAATCTGACAGGAGAATAAGATGTCCAAGAGCATCCATCTGCTTGCAATGCTTGGCTTCGTCGCAACCCTTTCCGCTTGCGGCGGCCAGCAGGAAGAAGAATACGTGGTTGTGGAGCCGGAGCCCGTTACCGCGGAGCCCGTTTACACCGGCAAGTACAAGTAACTTGTCGCCGGGGCGGGCCTTCGGGTCCGTCCCGCACTCCCGGCCCGGCAGGGCCGCATCTCACCGCCCGCTTCCACGGGCCCTTATAGAGGGGGGCCCGGTATGCTGAAGCACCGTGGCTTTCCGAGCCGACTTCCCGGCACGGACTTTCAATTCACCATCCGTCGCGCGAACCCCAAGGGGATCACCGCCATCATCCGGCGGGAGCGCTTCCGCGACCGCAAGGCGGCGGACAAGCGCGCCGACCTGGCCTTCATGGCCTCGCTCTGGGCGCATTTCGGCGACGAGCCTTTCGAACGCGGCAATCTCGACGCGGGGCGCCTGTCCTGGCTCTTCGGGCGCGAGGTGTTGCCCTACGACGAGCCCTTCGATCCCGCGAGCTACGAGGCGATGCTGGTGATCAACGAGGCCGCTGCCCGCGCGTCCTTCCCCGAGGCATTCGACGAGAACGACGAATGGGCGTAAACTCGCCCCTCCTTTCGTGCCATGCGCGAAAAGAGGCCGGTCCGGCCTATCCGTTCGGATATGGCTTTGACCGGCCTGGCGAGACGTGCACTATCAACATGTTGCGGGCAATGACGCAGCCTTCGGTTGCGCTCATTGCTCACCGTTACCCTTCCCCTCGCGGGCGCTGCGGCACATCCCCTGACCGCACGCCCGCTTCTTTTTTCTCCCCGCCCGAAAGACTTGACCAGCCGGTTGCCCAAACCGGCATCCTTGCCGCACCCAAGGCGGCGAATGGCCGAATTCCGTCGCGTCAGAAGGGCGGGGAATGCGCGGGGTTGCGCCCGCAGGAGGCCTGCGATCGGCGGAGCGGCGCGCATGCCGCGACAAAACGAAATGATGTATGGAACCTTCACCAAATCCGTGGCGTTGAAGAGCAAGTTCAACTTACACAAATCGGGGAGTGTCCCTCATGCAAAACGTTATCCGTATTCTTGCCGTCCTTGGTGTCTTTGGCGTCGCAGCTTGCGAGAACTCCGACCTCCAGCGCGGCGCAATCGGCGCAGGCAGCGGCTACCTCATCGACCGCGCGGTCGGTGGTGACGGCATGGTCGGCGCAGCCGTCGGTGCGACCGCTGGTGTGGTCTGCGACGACGTCACCCCGCAGTACTGCAACTGATCTGACGCGGCGCAGCGGCGGGTTTCGCCGCACGCCAGCTTACACGTTTTCCAGGGCCACCGGAGCATTTCGCTCCGGTGGCCCTTTTGCTGTCTACAGCCAGCCTTCTGCCGAAGCCGCGGCGCCGTCCGTCGGCCAAGAAACGCAACGAAAGGGAGAGACATGTTCGACAAGATCCTGATCGCCAACCGCGGTGAGATCGCCTGCCGGGTCATCAAGACCGCGCGCAAGATGGGCATCAAGACCGTGGCGGTCTATTCGGATGCCGACAAGCACGCGCTGCATGTCGAGATGGCCGACGAGGCGGTGCACATCGGCCCGCCGCCGGCCAACCAGTCCTACATCGTGATCGACAAGATCATGCAGGCGATCAGGGACAGCGGTGCGCAGGCCGTGCACCCGGGCTACGGCTTCCTGTCGGAGAACCCGAAGTTCGCCGAGGCGCTCGAGGCCGCCGGCGTCGCCTTCATCGGCCCGCCCAAGGGCGCGATCGAGGCGATGGGCGACAAGATCACCTCGAAGAAGATCGCCCAGGAGGCGGGCGTCTCGACCGTGCCCGGGTATATGGGGTTGATCGAGGATGCCGACGAGGCGGTGAAGATCTCGGGCGAGATCGGATACCCGGTCATGATCAAGGCCTCCGCCGGCGGCGGCGGCAAGGGCATGCGCATCGCCTGGAACGACGAGGAGGCGCGCGAGGGCTTCCAGTCGTCCAAGAACGAGGCGGCAAGCTCCTTCGGCGACGACCGCATCTTCATCGAGAAATTCGTCACCCAGCCGCGCCACATCGAGATCCAGGTGCTCTGCGACGCCCATGGCAATGGCATCTATCTCAACGAGCGCGAATGCTCGATCCAGCGCCGCAACCAGAAGGTCGTCGAAGAGGCGCCGAGCCCCTTCCTCGACCCCGAGACGCGCAAGGCGATGGGCGACCAGGCGGTCGCGCTGGCCAAGGCGGTGGGCTACACCAGCGCCGGTACCGTCGAATTCATCGTCGACGGTGAGAAGAACTTCTACTTCCTCGAGATGAACACCCGCCTGCAGGTGGAACACCCGGTGACCGAGCTGATCACCGGCGTCGACCTCGTCGAACAGATGATCCGCGTCGCCAACGGCGAGCCGCTGTCGATCAGCCAGGACGACGTGCAGATCAACGGCTGGGCCATCGAGAACCGCCTCTATGCCGAGGATCCCTATCGCGGATTCCTGCCCTCGATCGGCCGCCTCACCCGTTATCGCCCGCCCGCCGAGGGCGAGCTTCTGGGCGGCATCGTGCGCAACGACACCGGCGTCTACGAAGGCGGCGAGATCTCGATGTACTACGACCCGATGATCGCCAAGCTCTGCACCTGGGCGCCGACCCGCGAACAGGCCATCGAGGTGATGCGAAACGCGCTCGACGGCTTCGAGGTCGAGGGCATCGGGCACAACCTGCCGTTCCTCGCCGCGGTCATGGACCACGAGCGCTTCATCTCGGGCAATATCACCACCGCCTTCATCGCCGAGGAATACCCCGACGGATTCGAGGGGGTGACGTTGGGCACAGAGGCGCTGCGCGATGTCGCTGCCGCCTGCGCCGCGATGAACCGCGTCGCCGAGATCCGCCGCACGCGCATCTCGGGCACGCTCGACAACCACGAGCGCAAGGTCGGCGATGACTGGAACGTCGCGCTGCAGGGAACGAGCTTCGACGTGGTGCTGGCCGCCGACAAGGCGGGCACCACGGTGAAATTCGAGGATGGCGCCGAGGTCCGCGTTACCGGTGACTGGACGCCGGGCCACGCGCTCGCGCACATGCAGGTCAACGGCAAGCCGCTGGTGTTGAAGGTCGGCAAGATCTCGGGCGGCTTCCGCATCCGCGCCCGCGGTGCCGATCTCAAGGTCAACGTGCGCACCCCGCGCCAGGCCGAGCTGGCGCGGCTCATGCCCGAGAAGCTGCCGCCCGACACCTCGAAGCTGCTCCTCTGCCCCATGCCGGGTCTCATCGTGAAGGTGAACGTCTCGGAGGGCGACGAGGTGCAGGAGGGCCAGGCGCTCTGCACCGTCGAGGCGATGAAGATGGAGAACATCCTGCGTGCCGAGCGCCGAGGCAAGGTCTCCAAGATCAACGCGGGCCCCGGCGACAGTCTCGCCGTGGATGACGTGATCATGGAGTTCGAGTGATCTCATGACGCGAGAGGGGCACATGGCGACACGGAGGGCAGGGGCAGAGTGCCCCGGCCCGCGTGGCGCCATGCGCGCCTCTGTTTCCGGCTACTGCCGCTCGCGCAAGGCGTCGCGGCGGTCGCGGACCTCCTGCTGGCGCAGCGGCTGCTTGTCGATTGAGCGGGTGATCTCGCGCACGTCCCAAGGGCTGGCCTTGCGGATGATCACCGAGCCGTCCTTGGCAAGCTGCATCAGCATGAAGCCGCGCGGCCGCATCGCGCGGCGGATCGGGCTGCGCGCCGCGGGGTCGGTGTCGGTGATCACCACCACATCGCGCTCGACCAGCGCGTCAATGCGCGCCTCGATGAGCTGCATCTGCTGGACGTACCGCGGATCGTTCGGCGTGTCGGCGAAGACCAGAAGCGGGCGCTTGACCCAGAGGAATTCGTCGAGAGTCGCCTCGCCGGCGGGGCGGATCGGGGGCTCTTCGGGGGCGGGGGTTTCCGCGCCCTGTGCCGCGCCAACTCCCGCGGTGAGCGTGAAAAAACCGATCAGGGCAAGGGCGGTACGGCGGATCATGTCCCCAGATATAGGCGCGCTTGGCGCGGCTGCACAGGCCCCGATGCCCGGCTGTGCCAATTTTTCGCGGCGCGCCCAACCCGCGCGGCGCCGCGCGCCAGACAGATTTCAACCATCCCGCGCCCCCGGCGCGCCGGATGAGGCACGACAGGGCCGCGCGCACCGGGACCGCCCGGCGACCGGCCCGCAGAGGAGAGAGGACCAGAGGATGACGGCGAAGAAGGACGAGTGGCGCCAGCTCGCGGCGAAGGAACTGCGCGGACGGACGCTGAACGATCTGACCTGGCACACGCTCGAGGGGATCGAGGTGCAGCCGCTCTACACCGCCGAGGACACAGCGGATCTGCCGCATATGGGTACGCTGCCCGGTTTCGGCCCCTTCACCCGCGGGGTGAAGGCGACCATGTACGCGGGCCGTCCCTGGACCATCCGGCAATACGCGGGCTTCTCGACCGCCGAGGACTCGAACGCCTTCTACCGCAAGGCGCTGGCGGCGGGTCAGCAGGGGGTCTCGGTGGCCTTCGACCTCGCCACGCACCGCGGCTACGACAGCGACCACCCGCGCGTGGTCGGCGACGTCGGCAAGGCGGGGGTGGCGATCGACAGCGTCGAGGACATGAAGATCCTCTTCGACGGCATCCCGCTCGACAAGATCTCCGTCTCGATGACCATGAACGGCGCGGTGATCCCGATCCTCGCCAGCTTCATCGTCGTGGGCGAGGAGCAGGGCCATGACCGCGCCGTGCTCTCGGGGACCATCCAGAACGACATCCTCAAGGAGTTCATGGTCCGCAACACCTACATCTACCCGCCCGAGCCCTCGATGCGGATCATCTCGGACATCATCGAGTACACCTCGAACGAGATGCCGAAGTTCAACTCGATCTCGATCTCCGGCTACCACATGCAGGAGGCCGGCGCGAACCTCGTGCAGGAGCTGGCCTACACTCTGGCCGACGGGCGCGAATACGTGCGCGCCGCGATCAACGCCGGGATGGATGTCGACAAGTTCGCCGGGCGGCTGTCGTTCTTCTTCGCCATCGGCATGAACTTCTTCATGGAGGCCGCCAAGCTGCGCGCCGCGCGCACGCTCTGGCACCGCATCATGACCGAGTTCGGCGCCAAGTCCGACCGCTCGAAGATGCTGCGCACCCACTGCCAGACCTCGGGCGTGAGCTTGCAGGAGCAGGACCCCTACAACAACGTCATCCGCACCGCCTACGAGGCGATGAGCGCGGTGCTCGGCGGCACCCAGTCGCTGCACACCAACGCGCTCGACGAGGCGATCGCGCTGCCCACCGAGTTCTCGGCCCGGATCGCGCGCAACACCCAGCTCATCCTGCAGGAAGAGACCGGGGTGACCAACGTGGTCGATCCGCTGGCCGGCTCCTACTACGTCGAGAGCCTCACCGCCGAGCTGATCGACAAGGCCTGGGCGCTGATCGAGGAGGTCGAGGAGATGGGCGGCATGACCAAGGCCGTCGCCTCTGGCATGCCAAAGCTGCGCATCGAGGAGACCGCGGCGCGCCGTCAGGCGCAGATCGACCGCGGCGAGGAGGTGATCGTCGGGGTCAACAAGTACCGCAAGGACCGCGAGGACCCGATCGACATTCTCGATATCGACAATGCCAAGGTGCGCGACAGCCAGGTCGCCCGGCTGGAGCATGTCCGCGCGACCCGCGATCAGGCGAAATGCGACGCGGCTCTGGCCGAGCTGGAACGGCGCGCGAAGGAGGGCGGCAACCTCTTGGAAGCCGCGGTCGAAGCCGCCCGTGCGCGGGCCTCTGTCGGAGAGATTTCCATGGCCATGGAAAAGGAATTCGGACGTCACCGCGCCGAGGTGAAGACCCTCGCCGGGGTCTATGGCGCGGCCTATGAGGGCGACGAGGGCTTTGCCCAGATCCAGCGTGACGTGGAAAGTTTTGCCGAGGCCGAGGGCCGCCGCCCGCGGATGCTGGTGGTGAAGATGGGGCAGGACGGGCACGACCGCGGCGCCAAGGTCATCGCCACCGCCTTTGCCGACATCGGCTTCGACGTCGACGTCGGCCCACTCTTCCAGACCCCGGAAGAGGCCGCGCAGGATGCCATCGACAACGACGTGCACATCGTCGGAATCTCGTCGCAGGCGGCGGGCCACAAGACGCTGGCGCCGCAGCTGGTGCAGGCGCTGAAGGAGCAGGGCGCAGAGGACATCATCGTGATCTGCGGCGGGGTGATCCCGCAGCAGGATTACGATTTCCTCTACAAGGCCGGGGTGAAGGCGATCTTCGGCCCGGGCACCAACATCCCCTCGGCGGCCAAGCAGATCCTCGGCCTCATCGGCGCGCCCCGCGCGGCGGAATGAGGGGGGGGCGGCTCACGCGACCTGCGTGAGCCATCCTGCCGCCCATGCTCGCGCAGGGCGGCAGTTCCGTACTCAGATGAACGGCACGAAGGGCACGCCGCAGGCGGCCAGGCCAAGCGTTGCGGCGAGCATCAGGAGGAGCGTGCGGGTTTTCATCGGGACTGTCCTTGCCTCGGGGCCCGGTCGTGACTGCCGGGTCTTCGGGCGGCACCCTAGCGGCGGCGCGCGCGATTGACCACCGCCAGACGCGCTGACCATGCTGCCCCGCAGCAAAGGGGGCCATTTCGCCATTGCACGCCCCGCGCCCCCGGCTATCGTGATCCGATGCAGTCACATCGGAGGGACGATGCTCGAGCTTGATCACGTGGCGGTTCTCGGCGAGACGCTGGCAGAGGCGGTGAGCCATGCCGAAAGCGCGCTCGGTCAGCCGCTGTCGCCGGGCGGGGCGCATCCCGACTTTGGCACCCACAACTTCCTGATCGGGCTGGAAGACGAGCTCTACCTCGAGGCCATCGCCGTCGATTTTTCCGCCCCTGCGCCGGGGCGGGCGCGCTGGTTCGGTCTTGACAGCTTCGCGGGCCCGGCACGGCTCGACAAGTGGATCTGCCGGGTGCCCGACATCGCGGCGGCGCTCGAGCGTTTCCCCATGGCCGGAGAGGCGGTCGCCGTCACCCGCGGGTCGCTGAGCTGGAAGATCTCGGTGCCGCGCGACGGGATGCTGCCCTTCGACGGGCTCTTCCCGGCGCTGATCGAATGGGAAAGCCCGGTCCCGCCGGGGGTTTCGCTCGCCGGGGCCGGCCTCCGGCTCGAGCAGCTCACCGTCGCCCACCCGCGGGCGGACGAGCTGCAGGCTCTGCTCGGCCCGGTGCTGGCGAGCCCGCAGGTCGGTTTCGCGGTCGAGGCCAAGCCCGCCCTGCGCGCCACCTTCGCCACCGCGTCGGGCCGTCGGGTGCTGCAATGATCATCCGCCCCGCGGTCGCCGGGGACGCCGCCGCCGTCGCGGCGATCTGGAACCCGATCATCGACGACAGCGCGGCCACCTTCACCAACCTGCGCAAGACCCCCGAGGGGCTGCAGGCCGACTTCGCCGCGCGGGGCCCTGCCTTCCTCGTCGCCGAGGACGCGGGGCTGCTGCTCGGCTTTGCCACCTTCTTCCAGTTCCGCGGCGGGCCGGGCTACGCCAAGACGCTCGAGCACACGGTCATCCTCGGCCCCGCGGCGCGCGGGCGCGGCGTCGGACGGGCGCTGATGGAGGCGCTGATGAACGAGGCGCGGGCGCAGGGCGCGCACAGCCTCTTCGCCGGCGTCTCGGGCGAGAACCCGGCGGGCATCGCCTTTCACGGCGCGCTCGGCTTCAGGGAAATCGCCCGCCTTCCCGAGGTCGGGTTCAAGTTCGGGCGCTGGATGGACCTCGTGCTCATGCAGAAGTTCCTCTGACCGGGGGCACCGCCACGATCCGCTGACGCGCCGTAGAATTTTTCGTGACTTCTCATTGTCGCACTGACAGTTGCGGCATTGCCGCGTAAACTGGGCGCATGTCGATCTGGTCCCGTATCTCCGAAGCGCTTGCCGCCCTTGCCAAGGGCGAGGGGCTCGCCGCTGTCTTCGAGCGCCTGCGCCAGCCGCCCGAGCGCAGCGTCGCCTTCACCATCGCCGTCATCGCGCTCTCGGCCAAGATGGCCAAGGCCGACGGGCAGGTGACCCGCAACGAGGTCGCCGCCTTCCGCGAGATCTTCACCATCGCCCCCGAGGACGAGGGCGCGGCGGCGCGGGTGTTCAACCTCGCGCGGCAGGACGTCGCCGGCTACGAGGAATACGCCCGCCGTATCCGTCGCATGTTCGACGGCAACGCGCAGCAACTCTCGGACCTGCTCGAGGGGCTCTTCTACATCGCCATGGCCGATGGCAACTACCACACGGCCGAGAATGCCTTCCTCGAGCGGGTCGCCGAGATCTTCGAGATGCCCGACACCGCCTTCCGCGCCCTGCGGGCGCGCTTCGTGCCGGATTGCGCGCCAGACCCCTTCACCGTGCTGGGCGTCAGCCCCGAGATGCCGATCGAGGACATCCGCAGGCACTGGCGCCAGCTCGTGCGGGAAAGCCACCCCGACGTGATGTGCGCCCGCGGCCTGCCGGAAGAGGCGATCAAGCTCTCGGAAAAGCGCCTCATCGCCATCAACCAGGCATGGGAAGAGATCTCGGCCCGCGAACAGGTCTGAGGCCATGCGCCTTGCCACCTACAACGTCGAGTGGTTCGACGATCTCTTCAGCAACCGCGGCGAGCTTCTGATGGATGATCACTGGTCCGGGCGGCGCGACATCACCCGCGGCGAACAGGCCGAGGCGCTTGGGATGGTCTTCACGGCGATGGACGCCGACGCGGTGATGATCATCGAGGCGCCCGACACCGGCACCCGCCGCGACACCCGCCGCGCGCTCCAGAGCTTCGCGCAGGCTTTCCACCTGCGCGCCCGCGAGGTCCTTGTCGGCTTCGTCAACGAGACGCAGCAGGAAATCGCGCTGCTCTACGATCCTGACAAGATGAGCGTACGCCATGTCCCGGGTGAGGGCCCGCGCGCGCCGCGGTTCGACGGCGAGTTCCGCATCGATCTCGACATCGACGCCACCGAGGACCTCGTGGTCTTCTCCAAGCCGCCGCTCGAGGTGGAGCTGACCACCGCTGCGGGCAAGGTGATCCGGCTGATCGGCGCGCATCTGAAATCCAAGGCGCCGCATGGCGTGCGCGGGCATGACCAGATCATGCGCGCCTCGATCGCCAACCGCCGCAAGCAACTGGCGCAGGCGATCTGGCTGCGCCGCCGGGTCGACACGCTGCTCGACGAGGGCGAGAGCGTCATCGTGCTTGGCGATCTCAACGACGGTCCGGGGCTGGACGAATACGAGAGCCTCTTCGGGCGCAGCTCGGTCGAGATCATCCTCGGTAAGGGCGACACCGCGCTCTACGACCCGCATGCGGCGCAGGCACTGCGCGGCCGCCTCACGCCGCAGCCGAGCACCGCGCGCTTCTACATCGAGCCGGAAAAACGCTACCTGCAGGCGCTGCTCGACTACGTCATGGTCTCGCGCGATCTGCGCGCAGCGGCGCGCGAGTGGCGGATCTGGCATCCCTTCGAGGACGCCCATTGCTGGCAGACCCCCGAGCTCTGCAAGGCGCTGCTGACCGCCTCGGACCACTTCCCGGTCACGCTGGATCTTGCCGTCTGACCGGAGCTTCGGGGTTTCGCTGTCGCGACTCGCACAAGCCGCCTATAGTGCCGCCATGAGCCGGATTTTCCCTTTTGCCCTAGCGGCATGCCTCATCGCGGCGCCTCTTGCGCCGCTTGCCACGCCCGCCTTCTCTCAGGCGGCGGACACCCCCGGAGAGAGCGAGGACACGCTGGACAACGGCCCCGGCCTCATGGAGCGCGGCGCCGACATGTTCCTGCGCGGGCTGCGCGACGAGCTCGACCCGGCGCTGCAGGATCTCAAGGGGCTGGCCGACCGCATGGGCCCGGCGCTGCAGAGCTTCGTCGACGAGATGGGCCCCGCCATGGCGCAGCTTTCGGAGCAGATCGAGGACTGGACGCTCTATGAAGCGCCCGAGATGCTGCCCAACGGCGATATCCTGATCCGCCGCCGCGAGAAACTCGACCCCGAGGCACCCGAGGCGGCGCCGGAGATGCCCGAGGCCGGGCCCGGCGGCGAGATCGAGCTCTGATTCACAGCAGCTCGCGCGGGGGCGCGCCGTCAATCTCTAGCACCAGCGCCTTGGCCGAGAGCGCCTTGGCCAGCGACAGCAGCCGCGCCTCGGCAACCTCTCCGTAGAGCGGCGAGGCGTCCCGGGTCAGGTGTAGTCGCAGGCGGCGGTCGTCGGGTTCCCAGTGGAATTGCGCGCCGTCCTCGTGGCTGACATCCGACATCCAGAGCATCGAGCCGAAGCGCATCGCCTTGCCGAGGATCTCGGCCTCCTGCGTGCGCTCCTTGTCGAGCAGCGAGTAGAAATCCTCGAACCGGGTGCCCTCGCGCTTGTTGCGGTAGCGGTGCAGCAGTGCCAGCCCGAGGTAGACCCGTTCGGGATGGTCGAGCCCGCCCAAGTTGGCGCGGGTGGCATTGTCGAAACAGGTCTCGGCGCGGTAGTCTGGATGCGCACGCCAGCTCACGTCATGCAGCAGGCAGGCCGCCTTGACGATGCGCAGGGTGGCCTCCGAGGCGCCCGGAAAGAGCGGCAGCACGAAGCGGAAGAGCTTCTTGCCGAAGCCGGGCAGGCGGGCGTCCTTGGCCTCGGCGAAGCGGCAGGCCTCGATCAACGGGTCGCGGTCACGCAGCATCTGGGGCATCTGCTCGTAGAGCAGCCCCTCGCGGATGCCGTAGCTGGAGATGGCGATGCCGGTGGGCTTGAAGACCTTCAGCAGCTCGGCCAGCACCTCGGAGGCATAGGGCACGAGGCTCATCCGCGCCGAGGAGATGCCGCAGGCGCCTCGCAGCGCGTCAAGATCGGCGTCCTCGATGAACCTCAGCGTCTCCTCGGCCGACTCGACGGTCATCCGGTACTCGTGCAGCACGTGAAGCGGGTAACCGAGCCGCTCCATGTCGATGCGGGCGATGGCGCGCCACGACCCGCCGACGAGGAACAGCGGCGCGGGCTCGGTGCCCATGCGCTCGGCGAGCCCAGCGATCGCCTTGGCGATGTATTTCTCGCGCGCCTTCTTGCCGCCCTCCATGTCCTTGAACTTCAGGGGTCCGAGCTCCGAGGTGGCGCGCTTGCCGATCTGCCCGCCGCGAATCTCGGCGAGCTCCATCGACGAGCCGCCGATGTCGCTGACCAGCCCGTTGGCGCCCGGCCAGCCGAGCAGCACGCCCTGCGCCGAGAGCCGCGCCTCCTCGTCACCGTCGATCACCCAGATCTTCAGCCCGGTCGCCTGCTCGATCTCGGCGCGGAAGGCGGGGCCGTCTTCGGCCTCGCGCATGGCGGCGGTGGCGACGGCGGTGAGCGGCGGCAGGTCCATGCCCCGCGCCAGCGTCTGGAAACGCTGCAGCGCCGCAAGCGCCCGCGCCTTGCCCTCGGGGTTCAGCCGGCCGGTCTCGGACATGCCGGCGCCGAGGCCGCACATGATCTTTTCATTGTAGAAATAGGCGGGACTGCGCGCCGCGCCGTCGAAGACGACGAGACGGACGGAGTTGGAGCCGATGTCCACCACGCCGACTTTCGACAGGCGCCGCGCGCGGGGATCGTCGAAGAGCGGCCGCCCGAAAAGCCCTGCATCGCCCTGGCTGGAGTCGCCGTTACCGTCCATCTGCTCCTCCGGCATTGGTCTCGCCCCTCCCTCTAGCATGGAGAGCCCATGGCGCAAAAGAGGTTAGGGCGCACCTCGTGCGGGGCAAGCGATGGATCGGGGGCTCTGCCCCCGCGGCACCTGCGTGCCGCTCTCCCGGGATAGTCTCGCCTAGAAGAAAGGGGGCCGAAGCCCCCTCTCGCCAGCGCGCGCCCGGCAAGGCCGTCAGTCGCCGGCGTGGGTGAGCTTGGGCACGTCCTTGGCCCCTGCCGAGCCGCGGCCCGAGAGCGAGGGGTTCTCCATGAAGAAGCGATGGCAGTTGAACGAGAATTCGCCCTCCGGCACCGGGTGGCGGGTGAACTTGCCCGAGGGCTCCATCACCCAGCTCTGCGCCGTGTCGGCGAGATTCGCCGCCATGATCTGGCTGACGATCTGCGCCTTCACCGTGGAGTTCATGATCTCGACGCCGGTCTCGATGCGGCGGTTGAGGTTGCGCCCCATCCAGTCCGCCGAGGAGATCAGCACCCGCGCCTTGCTGTGCGGCAGCCCGTGGCCATTGCCGAAGCAGGCGATGCGCGAATGCTCGAGGAAGCGGCCGACGACGCTTTTCACCCGAATGTTCTCGGACAGGCCGCGGATGCCGGGGCGCAGCCCGCAGATGCCGCGGATCACGCAGTCGATCTTCACGCCCGCCTGGCTGGCGGCGTAAAGTGCGTCGATCATGTCGGGCTCGATCAGCGAGTTCATCTTCAGCCAGATCTGCGCCGGCCGGCCGGCCCGGGCGTGCTCGGCCTCGGCGGCGATCAACTCGAGCATGCGCGGCTTCAGCGTGTGCGGCGAGATGACGAGGTTCTCCAGCCCCTCGGGCATGGCGTAGCCCGACAGGTAGTTGAAGATCTTCGAAGCATCCCGGCCGAGCTGCGCGTCGCAGGTGAAGAAGCTGAGGTCGGTGTAGATCTTGGCGGTGATCGGGTGGTAGTTGCCGGTGCCCCAATGGGTGTAGGTCACCAGCCTGTCGCCCTCGCGGCGCACCACGCTCGAGATCTTGGCGTGGGTCTTCCAGTCGAGGAAGCCGTAGACCACATGCGCGCCGGAGCGCTCCAGCCGCCGCGACTGGCGGATGTTGGCGGCCTCGTCGAAGCGCGCCTTCAGCTCGACCAGCGCGGTCACCGACTTGCCGTCCTCGGCGGCCTCGCAGAGCGCCTCGACGATGGGCGAGTTGCGCGAGGTGCGGTAGAGCGTCTGCTTGATCGCCACCACGTCGGGATCGAGCGCCGCCTGGGTCAGGAAGCGCACCACCATGTCGAAGGTCTCGTAGGGGTGATGCAGCAGCATGTCCTTCTGCTTGATCGCCTCGAACATGTTGCCTTCGTGGTCCTGCACCCGCTCGGGCACCCGCGGGGTGAAGCTGGGCCACAGCAGGTCGGGGCGGTCGTCCGAGACCAGTTCCTTGAGGTCGGCCATGCCGATCATCCCGTCGAGCTCGATCACCTCGTCCTCGCCGACCAGCAGCTCGCGCATGACGATGCTGCGCAGCTGCTTGGGCGCGCCGGCGGTGATGGTCAGCCGGACCACCTCGCCACGGCGGCGGCGCTTCAGCGCCACCTCGAATTCGCGTACCAGGTCCTCGGCCTCTTCCTCGACCTCGATATCGCTGTCGCGCAGAACCCTGAAGCCGAAGTGGTCCTTCACCCGGTAGCCGGGGAACAGGCTCTCGATGTGCAGCAGCAGCACGTCCTCGAGGAAGATGTAGCGTTTCGCGCCCTCGCTGGCGGGCAGGGGGATGAAGCGCGCGATCTGATGCGGGATCGGCAACAGCGCCTGCCGGGTGCGGCGGTCGCGCTTGCGCTCGAGCTCGAGTGCGAGGCAGTAGCCCATGTTGGCGATGAAGGGGAAGGGGTGCGCCGGGTCGATGGCCAGCGGCGAGAGCACCGGGAAGACCTGCTCGAGGAACTGCCTTTGCAGGAACTCGAGGTCCTCGGGCTGCAGGTCGTCGCGCAGCACGAGGCTGATGCCCGCGGCCTCCAGCTCGAGCTGCAGCGCGCCGAGCACCCGCTGCTGGTGCGCCATGAGCTGGCGCGCGTCCTCGTCGATCAGCACCAGCTGCTCCGCCGGGGTCAGCCCGTCGGCGGCGGGGGTGGTGTTGCCCGCATGGGCGAGCTCGCGCAGGCCGGCGACGCGCACGGTGTAGAACTCGTCGAGGTTGGTCGCCGAGATCGACAGGAAGCGCAGCCGCTCGAGCAGCGGCACCCTGGTGTTCTCGGCCTCTTCCAGCACCCGCCAGTTGAAGCCGAGCCAGCTGAGCTCGCGGTTGAAGAAGCGGCCCGGGCCGGACAGGTCGATGTCAGGCAGGTCCTGGGGCTCGGGGATCGGGGCTTTGAGAAAATCGGCGATGGTCATGGGGGGCATATGCGTCACGAATTGCAACAGCTTGATGAAAGGGCAAGGATGACCGACCGGCGCGGGCGGCGCAAGCTCCTCTAGCCTCGGCCCGCGAGCGAGAGCAAGACGTCGCGCGCCAACGCCCGGGTGATGCCCCTGGCGCGGCCGAGCGCGCGGGCATCGAGCTCGGCGGCGACGCGCTGCGCCATGGCGAAGCTGCGCGGCATCTGGCGCAGCAGGTAGGGGATCACGTCGGGTGCCGGGATGCAGTGGCGGTCGGCCAGCAGCTTGGCCAGCACCGCCGCCAGCAGCGCGTCGTCGGGCTCGCGCAGGGTGGCGGTCTGGGTGGCCTCCATGCGCGACTTCAGATCCGGCAGCACCAGCGGCCAGTGCCGCGGCGCGGTCTCGGCGCTCAGCAGCAGCGGCTGGCCCTGCGCCAGCACGAGGTTGTGCAGGTGGAAAAGCGCCTCCTCGGCGGGGCGGTCCCCGGCGATCCGCGGCACGTTCTCGATGCAGATCGGGGCGGCGGCAAGCTCCGGGATCGGCAGGCCGGGCAGGGCGGCGGCGGGCAGGATGGTCGCGCCGCTCTCGGCGGCCCAGACATGCGCGAGATGGGTCTTGCCCGAGCCCGCGGGGCCGACCAGCAGCAGCTTGCCGGCGGGCCAGCTCTGCCAGCCGTCGAGCATAGCCACGGCGAGGCTGTTGGAGGACGAGACAAAATAGTCCTCGCGCCCCAGCGCCGCGCGGACCGGCAGGGGCAGGGCAAGCTGCCGGGCCATGATCACCGGGCCTCGGGGTCTGTCGCCCTGCGGCCTTCATGGTAGCTGTCGACCTCGAGCCCGCGATAGAGCCGGCTCTGCTTGTACTGGTCGATCACGAAACGCATGATCACCCCCAGCGCGGCGGCGAGCGGCACGGCCACCAGCATGCCGACGAAGCCGAAGAGCGTGCCGAAGACCGAGAGCGCGAAGATCAGCCAGACCGGGTGCAGGCCGATCGAGCTGCCGACCAGTTTCGGCGTCAGGAAATTGCCCTCGAGGAACTGGCCGAGGAAGAAAATGCCCGCCACCGCGGCGATCCAGTACCATTCGCCCCAGAACTGGAAGAGCGCGAGCCCGATGGCCAGCGCGCCGCCGATGATCGCGCCGACATAGGGGATGAAGGTCAGCAGACCGGCGATGACCCCGACCACCAGCCCGAAGTTCAGCCCGACCAGCGCCAGCGCGATGGCGTAGTAGCAGCCGAGGATCAGGCAGACCGAGCCCATGCCGCGCACGAAGCCGGCGAGCGTGGCGTCGATCTCTCGGGCGAGCTGGCGCACCACCGGCGCGTGGTCGCGCGGCAGCAGCTCGTCGATGCGCGCCACCATGCGGTCCCAGTCGAGCAGCAGGTAGACCGCCACCACGGGCACGATGACGAAGAGCATCAGGATGTTGATCACCGACATCGCCGAGCTGAGCGCGGTGTTCAGCAACTCGGCGCCACGTTCCTTTACCGTCTCGCCGATCGACGAGAGCGCCTCGCGCATCGGGCTGCCCTCGACCACCAGCGAGGGGAAATGCGTGCCGAGGAAATCGCGCAGGTCGCGGAAAAGCTGCGGCGCGGTCTCGATCAGGTCGGCCGCCTGCCGCACCAGCGTCGGGATCACGGCAAGGGCGAGGATGATGAAGATCAGCATCGCGCAGAGGGTGATCACCAAGGTCGCCATGGCGCGGCTCAGCCCCATGCGTTCCAGCCTGTCGGCGACGGGGTCGAGGAAATAGGCGATTGCCCCGCCCAGGATGAACGGCAGCAGCACGTTGCCGAGGTACCAGAGCACCACGGCAAAGACGATGGCGGCCACGCCCCAGTACTTCATCTGATCGCGCACGGGCAGCGCCATGGGAATCCTTTCCTTGCGGTCTGTCCTTGATCGCCGCTCCGCGGCTTTTTTTTCAAGTCCGAGAGCCTGTTGCGACGCGTCCAGCCGGGAGTGACGCCCGCCACCGGTGCAAAGCCGCCGGTGCCGCAGGGCGGGGGGCGGATCTCGGCGCGGGCCCGGGCGCGTGATGCGTGCGCCGTTTCGTCCGGTGGGCGGCTCAGGGCCCCTGTCAGCCGTGCAGGGCACTTGCTCTTGGCGCGGCCTTCGCCTAACCCGGGCGAAACGCCAATTTCCGGGAGGCCCGCATGCGTCTGAGCCGTTATTTCCTGCCCGTTCTGAAAGAAACGCCCTCCGAGGCGCAGATCGTGTCGCACCGCTACATGCTGCGCGCCGGCATGATCAAGCAATCGAGCGCCGGCATCTATTCCTGGCTGCCGCTCGGCTTCAAGGTGCTGCGCAAGATCGAGGATATCATCCACGAGGAGCAGAAGCGCGCGGGGCATATCCCGATGCTGATGCCGACCATCCAGTCGGCGGACCTCTGGCGCGAGTCCGGGCGCTACGACGATTACGGCGAAGAGATGCTGCGCATCCGTGACCGGCATGATCGCGACATGCTGTTCACCCCCACCGCCGAAGAGCTGATCACCGACATCTTCCGCAGCCACGTCGGCAGCTACAAGGACCTGCCGCTGACGCTCTACCAGATCCAGTGGAAGTTCCGCGACGAGATCCGCCCGCGCTTCGGCGTGATGCGCGGCCGCGAGTTCTACATGAAGGACGGCTACAACTTCGACCTGACCAAGGAAGACGCGCTGCACGCCTACAACCGCCACCTCGTCAGCTACCTGCGCACCTACGAGCGCATGGGCCTGCAGGCGATCCCGATGCGCGCCGACAGCGGCCCGATCGGCGGCGACGACACCCACGAGTTCCTTGTGCTGGCCGAGACCGGCGAATCCGAGGTCTTCTACGACAGCCAGATCACCGAGCTGAAGTTCGGCGACCGGCAGATCGACTACGACTCGGTCGAGCAGTGCCAGGCCGTGCTCGAGGAGTTCACCTCGCGCTACGCCCGCACCGACGAGACCCACGACGAGGCGATCTTCGCCGAGGTCCCCGAGGAGCGCCGCCGCACCGCGCGCGGCATCGAGGTCGGCCAGATCTTCTACTTCGGCACCAAGTACTCCGAGCCGATGGGCGCCACCGTTGTCGACAAGGACGGCAACCGGGTGCCGGTGCACATGGGCTCGCACGGCATCGGCGTGTCTCGCCTGCTGGGCGCGATCATCGAGGCCAGCCACGACGACAAGGGCATCATCTGGCCCGAGGGCGTCACCCCCTTCCACTGCGGCATCGTCAACCTCAAGCAGGGCGACGCCGAGGCGGACGCGGCCTGTGACGCGATCTACGCCTCGCTCACCGCGCTGGGGCTGGAGCCGCTCTACGACGACACCAACGAGCGCGCCGGCGGCAAGTTCGCCACCATGGACCTCATCGGCCTGCCGTGGCGGATCACCGTCGGCCCGCGAGGGCTGAAGAACGGCGTGGTCGAGTTGACCTCGCGCCGCACCGGCGAGAGCGAGGAGCTGCCTCCCGAGGCGGCGGTCGAGCGCATCGCGCAAATCTACGGCGTGGTCGCGAAGGGCTGACCCGGACGAGGGGGCGCTGCCCCCTCTTCGCCTTCGGCGAAATCACCCCCGGGATATTTTTCCCTAGAAGAAAGGGCCGGTCCCGGGGTTCCGGGGCCGGCCCTGTCGCATCTCGCGCGGCGTCCACCCGGACAGAGGCGCGAAAGTCATTGACTGGGCCGCTTCCCGTTCCGATGTCTGGGGTCCAGAGGAAAGGGGTCTCATGAACGATCTGAAGGCACGGCTGGTGGACGAGGCGGCGGAGGTGGGCTTTGCGGCCTGCCGCATCTGCCGCCCCGGCGACGTGCCGCAGGTGGCGGAACGGCTGGCGGCCTTTCTCGAGGCCGGGTACCACGGGCAGATGGGCTGGATGGCCGAGCGCACCCATTGGCGCGGCAACCCGGCTGCGCTCTGGCCCGAGGCGCGCTCGGTGATCATGCTGGCCGAGAACTACGGCCCCGAGCAAGACCCCCGCACGGTGCTGGCGCAACGGGAGCGGGCGGCGATCTCGGTCTACGCGCAGAACCGCGACTACCACGACGTGGTGAAGAAGAAGCTGAAGCGCCTCGGGCGCTGGCTGATCGATGCCGCCAGCCGCGAGGCGGGGTCCGAGGCGCCGCAGATCAAGGTCTTCGTCGACACCGCGCCGGTGATGGAGAAACCGCTGGGACAGGCGGCGGGGCTGGGCTGGCAGGGCAAGCACACCAATCTTGTCAGCCGCGAGCTGGGCTCGTGGTTCTTCCTCGGGGCGATTTTCACCACGCTTGAGTTGCCGGTGGACGGGGGCGAGCGCGACCATTGCGGCTCCTGCCGGGCCTGTCTCGATGCCTGTCCGACGGCGGCTTTCCCGGCGCCCTACCGACTCGATGCGCGGCGTTGCATCTCCTATCTCACCATCGAGCACGACGGCCCTGTCGACACGGACCTGCGGGGCCTGCTCGGCAACCGCATCTACGGCTGCGACGATTGCCTTGCGGCCTGTCCCTGGAACAAGTTCGCCGAGGTCGCGTCGGAGGTGAAATACCACGCCCGAGAGGACCTGCTGTCGCCGCCGCTGGCCGAGCTGGCGGGGCTGGACGATGCGGGCTTCCGGGCGCGCTTCTCGGGATCTCCGATCAAGCGCATCGGGCGGAACCGCTTCGTGCGCAATGTGCTCTATGCCATCGGCAACTCGGGACGGGTGGAGTTGCGGGGCGTGGCGCAGGGGCTGTGCGGAGATGCCGACGAGACGGTATGCGACGCGGCGCGCTGGGCGGTGGCGCAGTTGGCGGACGCCGGGGGAGCTGGCGGGTGAGGATTTGCCGTCCCCGCGGGGACACGAGAAAAAGCGTCGGTGCCGAGGGATGGCACCGACGCCCACGAGGGTTCCTGGGATCCAGGAGGTTCTGACAGGAGTACGTGCCTCCTGCTGCAAAGATGGGCGGGGCTGGGGTGTCCTGCAAGGAAAATCACGCGAACGGGAACGGGGGTGTTCGCCATGTGCGTGTGCCGTGATCAGCACCGCGTCTCACGCGTGCAATGGGGCTCCGCTACGGGAGCTTGCCACGTGCAAACGCCCCCTGCGCTGGAGAACGCAGGGGGCTTCCGGAGCCACGAGGCAAGCCCCGGACCGCACCGGCTGGGCGCGGATGGTCAGCCGCGGTCGTCGACCAGCAGCTCGATATGGTCCTGCGCGGCGTAGACGCCGATGACGTCGTCGGGTGCGAAGCCCTGCTGGTCCAGTTCTGCCGTCAGCTCGTCATTGTCCGACAGCAGACCGCGCAGCGCGTCGAGTTCCGGGGCGGCGGCCTTCAGCGCGTCATCGAGGGCCTCGGCGCTTTCGTTGGCCTGCCCTTTCAGCGTGCTGAGGGGCAGGATCTCGACCTTCGAGGCTTCGACCACGGTTTCCGGGTCGGCCATGGAGAGATCGGCATTGCGCAGCGAGGAGATCGCCTGCCCGTAGCTTTGCGGCACCTCGGCGCGCAGCGCTTCGGCGGTCTGGGGCGAGACAGGCGCGGTGTCGGTCATGCCCGATCCGGCGGCGCCGGTGCTCTGGGTCATCTCCGAGCTTTCGAGCGGCGCCTGGTCCTGTGTCGCGGGATCCGCGGCAAGCGAGGTCTGAGCATGGGCCGCGGCGGAGAGCGAGGCGGCGGTGAGAACGGCAAGGCCGAGTCTGGTGGTGGAACGGAGGGTCATATCGGGTCTCCCTAGCATCCTTGGTCGGTGGCTCCGGAGCGCATCGTTGCGCCGGTCATGGAGCTAATGCGCAGGAGCGGTCTTCGGATCCCACTGTCGCCGCAAGGTGACGGCCGCGTGAGAAAACGGCATGGTCTTGCCGGAAAGGGCCCCTGTGGGGTGGCGGGACACCGCCGGTTCCCACGGCTTGCGCGTCTCGGCGGCGGGGCGCCTCGGATGGACATGCACGCAGCGGCGGGGCGCCTGCGAAGGGGCCTTTGCTTTGCCGTCGCGGGACCCCATCTTAGGGCCAAGACCAAAGACCGGAGGATTCCATGGCGACATATGAACGCAATCCCGACGTGATCGCGGCACTCGATGCCGAGCAGTACCGCGTGACGCAGGAGAACGGCACCGAGCGGCCGGGCACCGGCAAGTATCTCGACAACAAGGCGCCCGGCATCTACGTCGACATCGTCTCGGGCGAGCCGTTGTTTGCCTCGTCCGACAAGTACGAGAGCGGCTGCGGCTGGCCGAGCTTCACCAAGCCCATCGAGCCGGCCCATGTCGCCGAGCTGCGTGACACCACCCACGGGATGATCCGCACCGAGGTGCGTTCGACCCATGGCGACTCGCACCTCGGGCACGTCTTCCCCGACGGGCCGGTGGACCGTGGCGGGCTGCGCTACTGCATCAACTCCGCCTCGCTGCGCTTCGTACCGCGCGAGGATATGGAGGCCGAGGGCTACGGCGCCTACCTTGATCAAGTGGAGGACGTGGCATGAGCACTGAACGCGCAGTTCTGGCCGGTGGCTGTTTCTGGGGCATGCAGGATCTGATCCGCAGGCTGCCGGGGGTCGAGGGCACCCGCGTCGGCTATACCGGCGGCGATGTCCCCAATGCCACCTACCGCAACCACGGCACCCATGCCGAGGGCATCGAGATCCTTTTCGATCCCGAGACCATCAGCTACCGGCGGCTCCTCGAGTTCTTCTTCCAGATCCACGATCCGACCACGCTCAACCGGCAGGGGAATGACCTTGGCATGAGCTACCGTTCCGCGATCTACTATGTCGACGAGGCGCAGAAGGCCGAGGCGCTGGAGACCATCGCCGATGTCGACGCTTCGGGGATCTGGCCCGGCAAGGTGGTGACCGAGGTGGCGCCGGTGGGCGATTTCTGGGAGGCCGAGGCGGAGCATCAGGATTACCTGGTGCGCTATCCCGGCGGCTACACCTGCCACTTCCCGCGCCCGGACTGGGTGCTGCCGCGCCGCGATGCGGCGGAATGAGGCAGGGCTGGTAACGTTTGCGGGGGCGGCGCGGCGGGGGCCGCGCCGCCCCTCGACATGCCGGAAGGGAACCGTCAAAGCTTCGCCGGCGTTCGCCCAGAGTTCGTTCACCCAAAGTTCGCCAGCCTCGAAGGACCGCCCCGCATGAGCAGCGCCGCCGCGCCCGAGACCGTTGCCGGGTCTTCCACCGATCGTCCTGTGGGCGAGATCGTCGACCGCCTGCAAAAGGCCGCACAGGACCCGCGGGTATCGCTGCGCGACATGGTGGAGAGCTTCGGCGAAAGCTCTTTCATCCCGGCACTCATGGTGCCCGCGCTGCTGGTGGTCTCGCCGCTCTCGGGGATCCCGCTCTTCTCGACCCTTTGCGGGCTGCTGATCGCTTTCATCGCGGGGCAGATGCTGATCTCGCGGCGCCATCTGTGGCTGCCCGAGTTCCTCATGGCGCGCAGCTTCGACGGGGCGAAGGCGCGCAAGGGGCTGGGCAAGCTGCGGGGCCTTGGCGACTGGCTCGACCGGAACGCGCGCAGCCGGCTGCGTCTGATGACCGCCGGGCCGATGCGCAAGCTGCTGCAGGCGGTGTGCCTGCTCTGCGGCCTCGCCATGCCCTTTCTCGAGCTGGTGCCGTTTTCCTCGTCGATCCTCGGGCTGACGGTGCTCTGCTTTGCGACCGCTTTGCTGGTACGTGATGGGCTTTTTGCCACCATTGGCTGCGTGACGCTGGCGGCGGCGGTGCTTGTGCCGCTGATGATCGCCGGGGTGATCTGACGCCGGTTCGGCTCAGCGGCCGGCGGCACCGTTGAAAATGGCGATGATCACGACGGCGGCGACGACCAGGCCGACGAAGAGCAGCACCGCTCGGCGTCCCATGCGGCGGGTCTCGGGCGTCTCGGGAAGCTGGACGGGGCGGTCCGTGGCACCGGCGTCCCCGGGACCGGCGCGGACGTCGTGTGGGTGGGCGACGTCATGCGCGTGTTCGTCGCGACTGTCAGCGGTCATCTCGGCCTCCTTGCGGGCTGAAGTCTCACTCGGGCCCAACGCCCTGCGCGGCGACGGGGTCCGCCTGCTGCGGAGCGCGCGGCGGCCATTCGGGGCTGCGTTCCCAGCCCTTGTCGCCGAAGCTGTAGTGCCGCCGCTCGGCCTCGATGAAATGGTCCTCGCGGGCGATCATCCGGCGGATGTTGGCGCTGTGGCTGTCGAGATCGAGGATGGCGAAATCGTTCTCTTGTCCCCGCAGCCGGGTCGAGAGCCCGGTGCCCACATGCACCTGCAGCACCTGCGCGCCGTGCTTGCGCGACAGGAACGGCTCGGTCCGCCAGCGGTGCAGGTGCCCCGAGAGCACAAGGTGGGCGCCGCATTCCGAGAGGCGCTCGATCGCCTGGTCGGCGTCGCGCATGAGCGATTTCTCGACGTCGGGGTCCTGCTCGAAGGGGTGGTGGGCCAGCACCACGTTGAGCCCCTTGCTCTCCGAGAAGATCCGGCAGGCGTGGCGCATCTGCAGCCAGCGGATCTTGCCGCGCTGCCAGCGGAAGCGGTCGACGGTGTTGAAGCCCACGACGGTCAGTCCCGGCAGGTGCTTCACCGGCATCATCTCCTCGGTGATGAAGCGACGGTAGCGGCGGTAGGGGCGCACGAAGCGCAGCCAGAGGTTGTCGAGCGAGACGTCGTGGTTGCCCGGGACCGCCATCCAGGAGGCCTGCAGCTTGCGCAGGAAGGCACGGGCGTCGCGGTACTGGCTGCGGCGGGCGCGCTGGGTGAAATCGCCGGTCACCGCGACGAGGTCGGGCTTGGCGCCGTTCACCGCCCGCAGCAGCGGGTCGAGGAGCTCGGGCGCCGTGCGGCCGAAGTGCAGGTCCGAGAGGTGAATGAGCCGGGTCATGCGGGCAGCGCTTTTTCGAGGGCGGCGTCCGCGGGCTCTTCGATCTGCGGCTCTTCGAGGGCCGCGACGTTCTCGGACGGTACCATCACCCGCAGTGGCTCGGAGCGGCGGCGGAAGCGGATCGGTGTCTCCATCAGCTCCTTCTCGCCGTCGCGAGCCACCAGCGCCTTGGGGCGTGCCGTGTGCAAGGTGATCTCGCGGCCGGTCACACAGCCGAATTCCTCGCCCTTCTGCGCCTTGCCGATGGCGAGCCGGAACGAGGCGCGCACGAGGTCCCAGCGGCTGGTGCCCTTGGACGTGAACAGCACGAACTCGCCGTCGCGTATCGCCTCCGCCCCGTCGAGGTTGAACTGATCTAGCTGGTAGGCGCTGTTCGCGACAAAGGCGAGCGGTGTGCGGATCTCGGATTTGCGGCCATCCACCTCGACCTGCAGGCGTAGCGGGTGGCGGAAACCGGCAAGGGCCAATACCACCGACCAATAGGCGGCCAGTCGAGAGCGGCCCCAGCGTTGGTAGACGCCCTCGCGCGTGCGCAGGATCAAAGGGTAGATCCCGAGGCTGGCGTTGTTGAGGAAGACCTCTCCGTTCACCTCTCCGAGGCTGATCTCGCGCAGCCGGCCGGTGGCGAGGATGCGCACCGCATCCTCGGGCTCCTCGGGGATGTCGAGGCCGCGGGCAAAATAGTTGAAGGTGCCCTGAGGGATCACCCCCATGGGCACACCCGCCTCATGCGCCGCGGTGGCCACCGCGCCGATGGTGCCATCGCCGCCCGCCGCGACGATCATCGCGCAGCCGTTCCCCGCCGCCTTGCGGGCCGTGTCGAGGATCGGCTTGTCGGGGGTGAGGCCGATCAACTCGGCCTCGAGCCCGTTCTGCGCGAAGAGGTCCTCGAGCGACTTGCGGCGGCTCTGCTTGTCGGGGTGGTCCCCGGAGTGCTCGTTGAGGATGACACAGATCTTTCGATTGTCGGTCACGGGGGCGCTCTCCATCGGGGGTTCCGGAGATCAACGCGCGCAGGTGCGGGCGGTTCCCCTGGCAACGCGGGAGCGGCGTCGCAATTTTGCACCACTTGAGGCAACCAGCGGATTGACGCCGCGTTGGCTTCTGCGCAGGTTGCCCAGATGCAGAACGCTTCCTCCCCGCCCGATCCCTCGCCGCAGTCCGCGGGCGTCACCGCGCATGAAGACCGCGTGCGGCTTCGCCATGTGGGGCTCCGCGGCTGGCTGCACGCGTTGTGGCGGACCTGGAAGCGCATGGACGAGCGCAACCTCGGGCTGATCGCGGCGGGGGTGGCCTTCTACGCCTTCCTGTCGATCTTCCCGGCCATGGCCGCGGTGATCGCGATCTGGGGCTACTGGGCCGATCCCATCGCCATCGCCGAGCAGATGGAGCTGCTCACCGAGGTCATCCCCGACACCGCCTTCCAGCTCATCGACGCGCAGATCACCCAGCTCATCTCGACCAACCGCTCGACGCTGCAATGGGCCTCGATCGCCTCGATCGTGCTGGCAATCTGGACGGCGCGGGCCTCGGTGGCGGCGCTGATCCGGGGGCTCAACACGGTGACCGAGGCGCCGCACCGGACCAACCCGCTGCGCCGGGTGCTGGTCGCCTACGGCATGACCGCGGTGCTGGTGCTGGTGGCGCTGCTGGCCTTCGCGGCGGTGGTGGTGGTGCCGGCGGGAATGGTCTTCCTGCACCTGCCGGCGGAGGTCGAGATCGCGGTGGAGGGGACGAAGTGGATCGTGCTGCTCTGCGTGGTCTACCTTGCGGTGGCACTGGTCTACCGCTTCGGGCCGAACCGGCGCCACGCCCGCATGCCCTGGCTGACGCCGGGCGCGGCCATCGCGGTGATCGCCTGGGCCATCGGCTCCTTTGCGCTGGCCAGCTACGTGCGCAACTTCGACCGGCTGAACGAGGTCTACGGCTCGCTCGGGGCGGTGGTGGCGTTGCTGCTGTGGTTCTACGTGAGCGCGCTGGTGACGCTGCTGGGCGCCCAGCTCAATACCGAGCTGGCGCGGGTGCTCATTGCCCGCCGCGCCACAGAAAAGGACCGGGCGGAGGGACCCCCGGAGCGGGCTCCGCGAGACGCCCGGGAAGCTTCTGAAAAAATTTGACGAATTGCGGGAACCAATGGCCCGCCCCAGTGTTTGGAATTCAAGGACGCAGCATTTGTTCTGTCCCTGATCCCGGGTTGCACCCTGTCCCGACTTCCCTCAGTGGCCCGGATCATTGCAAGGCTCCACCTTTTCCCCGAGGTGGAGCCTTTTCCTTTCCTGCGGTGGCGCAACACGGCGGCCTGGCCCCTGCGCGGGTTTGAATTGTGCGGCGGTCGTCCCTCGCGTAGCCTCGAGGGGCAGAGCACACTCGGCGGGAGGGCCAATCGGATGGCTGACTGCGTCAAGCTGCGGCCCGGAGGCGCCTACGCGGGCAAGCAGGGGTTCGACTACTTCGAGGGCATCGCGCGGCAAACGGTGGGCAGCCAGGGGCTGTGCATGCACCTGCTCACCATTCCCCCGGGCGCGCGCGCCAAGGCGCACAAGCACGAGACCCATGAAACCGCGATCTACGTGATCTCGGGGCGGGCGCGCATGTATTGGGGGGGCGCAACTGGAGCACGTGATGGAAACCTCCGCCGGCGATCTGATCTACATCCCGGCGGACACGCCGCATCTGCCGCTCAACGACGGTACCGAGCCGGCGGTTGCGGTGATCGCGCGGACCGATCCCAATGAGCAGGAAAGCGTGGTGCTTCTGCCCGAGCTCGAGGCGCTGGTGCCGGGCTGACGCCGGGCGTCAGGATCTGGGCGTCAGGGTCTGGGGGTGGCTCTGGCCAGCGCCGCGGTCCCGAGCGCGCTCTCCATGTCGGCCACGGCGGCGACCAGCGGGGTCTGCGGCACCACGGTGAACCCGTCCGAGGCCCGGCTGAGATCCTCTATGGTTACCAGCACCGCGGTCAGCACCAGCGAGAAGACCAGCGTCCGCCAGCTGAGCCTTCGGCCCTGCAGCGCCGCGCGGTTGCCGATGATGAAGAGCCCCGAGCCGGCGGCGAAGGTCAGCAGCATCCATATGCCCGAGGTTATGCTCTTCGAGGCGGCGGCGACGCGGCGGGTGTGGGCGTCGAGTACCTCGGTGATGCCGCCTGCGACATAAGTGGAGACGGGGGCGGGCACCTCGGGCGTCAGCGCCGCCATGGTGGTGGGCCAGAGCGCCGCTTGCGCCTCGGTGCTGTGCGCCACGAAGGCGTCGACGTTCTCGCGGGTGGCATGGTAGCCCGACGGCACGATGCGGGTGCGCGCGTAGCCGAGCAGCGCCTGCTGCAGCGGACGGCCTTCGGCCTCGGGCAGCATGTCGGCGCGCAAGAAGGCGGTGCCGAGCGCCGCCGCCTCCTCGACCACCGCCGAAACGCTGGCCTCGCGCCAGCCCAGCACGGCGCTGAAGGTGAAGCCGAGCAGCAGCCCCAGCAGCGCCAGCAGCGCGCCGAGCGAGGCCTCGCCCGGCATCTTGCCCTCGGTATAGCGTGCGGGATCCCGGTTGCGCTCGTGGCTGCCGAGGTGGAAGCCGGCGAAGGCGCAGGCGGGCAGGGCCAGCAGGAAGATGAGGATGACCAGCCCGAAGGGGATCGAATGGGTTGCGATGGACACCGGGAAACCTCGACTCCTGAAAACCGCGCAGGGTCCTTGGAGTCGGAAATGCCGGGGACTCCGGGAGCAATCCTGCCGGCACGATGATCCTCTACCCGGGCGGTTTCGCAAAGAGATTCTTGCGGCACGCCGCGCGGGCAGGGCCGCGCGGCCGGAGCCGCCGCGCCTCAGGCGGCGCGGCGGGTGGCAGGGGCCTTGCGCCCCTCGCCGATGATGTCGAAGAGGTGCAGCACGATCACCGTCGTCGGAATGGCGACGATGCCGCCGAGCGGCCCCCAGAGCCAGAGCCAGAAGACCAGCGAGACGAAGATCAGGAAGGGGTTGATCTGGATGTGCTTGCCGACCAGCCCCGGGGTGACGAATTGCGCCTCGCACATGTTCAGCAGCAGGTAGACCGCCGCCGGCGCAAAGCTCATCAGCCCGTCGAAGGCCACCAGCCCGTTGAGCAGCAGCCCCGCCACCATGGCGGCGGGCCCGACGTAGAGCACGTAGTTCAGCAGCGCCGCGGCGATGCCCCAGATCGGCGCGGCGGGCATGCCGATCGCCATGAGCCCGCCGGTCACCGCGAAGCCGAGGCCGATGTTGATCAGCGAGATCGTTGCAAAATAGCGTGCAACGGAATTCTCGGCCGCGCAGAACCGCTCGAGGATGGCGGCGGTGGTGGTGTTGTCGCCGATGCGATGGGCCATCCAGTTGTAGATGCCCCAACGGGTCAGCAGGAAGAAGAACAGCCCACCGAAGAAGACCAGCGCCTGCGCCACGATGACCGGCGCGAGGTAGAGCGCATCGGTGACGCTGGGCATGCCCGAGCCCTCCTCGGCCTTCTTCTGCGCCGCGCCAAGTGCCTGCTCGACCTCGTCGATGCCGCGGATCAGATCGCGATACTCGAAGAGGAACTTGCGGATCTCGTATTTCACCGTGGGGATCCGGTCGATGGCGGCGGTGATATAGGGCTCGGCCAGGAAGCCGAGCGAGGCGATCAGAAAGAAGATCAGCACGATCAGCAAGATCGCCACGACCCCGCGCGGCAGGCCGATCTTCTCCATCCGATCGGCCAGGGGCGAGAAGATGATGCCGACGATCACCGCCAGCATCAGCGGGGCGAAGATGTCCTGGGCAAGCTTGAGGCAGACCAGCAGGGCCAGCCCCGCAAGGATCGCGACGCTGACGCGCAGCACGGGGTCGGCGGTGGGGGTGCGGTTCATGAAATGGGCAGTCTCAAATGAGGGATCATGGCCCTCAACTTCGAGATGCGGAATTCGTTCCCTGCGCTGCGCGCCCCGCCGCCCCGATTTTGTGACAGTCGGGCGGAGGCCGCTCCCGCCGCCCCGCCCGCCTTTCTTCTAGGTGCAAATATCCCGGGGTCCGGGGCAGAGCCCCGGCTCTCCCCGCGGCCCGCCTATTCCGCCGCTCGGGCCAGCGCGTAGCGGTTGCCGGGTTCCGAGATGCCGAGGTTGCCGCGCAGGGTGCCGGCCTCGTAGTCCTCGCGGAAGAGCCCGCGGCGGCGCAGTTCGGGCACCACCAGCCGGGTGAAATCCTCGAGCGAGCTGGGCAGGGTCGGGAACATCAGGATGAAGCCGTCGGCGGCGCGGGTCTCGAACCATTCCTGCATGAAATCGGCGATCTGGCTCGGCGTGCCGGTCAGCCCGTTGCCGGTGTGGCGGCGGGCGTAATGCGTGATCAGCTCGCGCATGGTGTGGCCTTGCGTGACGAACTCCTTCAGCTCGTCGAAGAGCGCCTTCGAGCCCTTGGCCTTCTCGGGCATGCGCTCCATCGGGAAGGGCTTGTCGAGATCGACGCCGCGCAGGTCCGCCTCGAGGAATTCCTGCAGCATCAGCAGCCCGACGTCCGGGTGCATGAGATCCACAAGCTGCTGCGCCTTGGCCTCGGCCTCTGCCTCGGTCTCGCCGACGTTGATGACGATGCCGGGCATGATCTTCAGATCATCCTCATGCCGTTCGTACTTGGCCATGCGGCTTTTCACGTTGGCGTAGAAGGCACGGTTCTTCTCGATGTTGGAGGCCAGCGAGAAGACCATCTCGGCGGTGCGGGCGGCGAGCTCCATGCCGGGCTCCGAACCGCCCGCCTGGGCGATCACCGGGCGGCCCTGCGGGGTGCGGGCGATGTTCAGCGGGCCGCGCACCTGGAAGTGCTTGCCGTGGTGGTTCAGCTCGTGGAGCTTGTTCTGGTCATGGTAGATGCCGCTGTCGCGGTCGAGCAGCAGCGCGTCGGGCTCGTAGCTGTCCCAGAGGCCGAAGACCACGTCGACGAATTCCTCGCAGCGCTCGTAGCGCTCGGCATGCGGCGGCAGCCCCTCGCGGTTGTAGTTGTAGCCGGTCTCGTCATGGTCCGAGGTCACCACGTTCCAGCACATCCGCCCGCCCGACATGTGGTCTGCCGAGGCGAAGAGCCGGGCGATGTTGTAGGGCTCGTAATAGGAGGTCGAGGCGGTGGCGACGAAGCCCAGCCTCTCGGTGTGCTGCGACAGCGCGGTGATCGCGGTGATCGGCTCGAAGCGGTTCATCTTGGTGGGCTGGCGGGCGAGCGCGGCGGGATCGCCGATGGCCGCCGCCGGGCTGTCGGCAAAGAACATGAAGTCGAGCTTGGCCGCCTCCGAGATCTGCGCGACCTTCTTGAGGTGCGCGAGGTCATTGGCGCCCTGCACGTCGCTGCCCGGGTGCAGCCAGGCCGCCGGGTGGAAGCCGAATGTATAGACGAAGGTACCGAGTTTGAGCTGGTCGGGGCGCGACATGGGGAGTCCTCTGGCGGGCGAAAGATGCAGCGAGAATGTCGCTTGGAGGCACTTTGGACAAGCGGGGCGGAGCTGCGCATTGGTTTAGTTTTTCTAAAGTGATCGAGGGAGCGAAAGTGCGGACCGGCCCGACTCTTGCGGTGCCTGCTGGTTGGGCATCGCGGCGCCCGCCCGCGCGTTTTCCCGACGGCTCGATTGACAGCTCTTCAATTGTATAGACATAAAGACGTAACGACCGGGAGAATCGAAATGACAAAGCAACAGGTGCTGCGCGGCGGAACCCTGGTGACGCTGGAGGAGGAGAAGGGCTACGGGCTGCTCGAGGGCGGCGCGGTCGCCATTGACGGCGCAACCATTGCCTGGGTTGGTCCCATGGCCGACCTGCCCGAAACCTTTGCCGACTGGCAGGTGACCGAGCTCGAGGGGCGTCTGGTGACACCCGCGCTCACCGACTGCCACACCCACCTCGTCTATGGCGGCTCGCGGGCCCGCGAGTTCGAGATGCGCCTCGAGGGCGCCAGCTACGAGGAGATCGCCCGCGCCGGTGGCGGCATCGCCTCGACCGTGCGCCACACCCGCGCGGCGGACGAGGGGGCGCTGATCGCGCAATCCCTGCCGCGGCTCGATGCGCTGCTGGCCGAGGGCGTGACCACGGTGGAGATCAAGTCCGGCTACGGGCTCGACCGCGACACCGAGCTGCGCCTGCTGCGCGTCGCCCGCAAGCTGGGCGAGCTGCGCCCGGTCAACTTGGTGACCACCTTCCTCGGTGCGCACGCGCTGCCGCCGGAATGGCAGGGGACCAAGGCCGAGTATATCACGCAGATCTGCCTGCCGGCCCTGCGCGCCGCCCATGCCGAGGGTCTGGTGGATGCGGTCGACGGCTTCTGCGAGGGCATCGCCTTTTCTGCCGCCGAGATGGAGCCGGTCTTCGCAGAGGCGAAGAAGCTCGGCCTGCCGGTCAAGCTGCACGCCGAGCAGCTCTCGCATCAGGGCGGCATCCAGCTTGCCGCCAAGTACGGCGCGCTTTCGGCCGATCACGTCGAATACGCTACCGAGGCCGACGCCGAAGCCATGGCGCAGGCGGGCATGGTCGCGGTGCTGCTGCCCGGTGCCTTCTATGCCATCCACGAGACGCAGGCGCCGCCCGTCCCGGCCTTCCGCGCGCACAACGTCCCCATGGCGCTCTCGACCGACGCCAACCCTGGCACCTCGCCGCTGACCTCGCTGCTGCTGACCATGAACATGGGCTGCACGCTGTTCCGGATGACCCCGGAAGAGGCGCTGCGCGGGGTGACGGTGAACGCGGCGAAGGCACTCGGCTTCACCGACCGCGGGCGTATCGTCGCGGGGCAGCGCGCCGATCTCAATATCTGGAACACCGACAGCCCGGCAGAGCTGTCCTATCGCATCGGGTTCAACCCGCTCCATGCCCGTATCTTCGGAGGCCAAGCATGATCCTCACCCCCGGCACCGCCACGCTGGCGCAGCTCGAACAGCTCTGGCGAAGCGATGCGCCCGCCCGTCTCGATGACGCGGCGCGCCCGGCCATCGCCGCCTCGGCCAAGGTAGTCGCTGATGCCGCCGCCGGATCCGAGGCGATCTACGGCGTCAACACCGGCTTCGGCAAGCTCGCCTCGATCAAGATCGCGCCCGAGGACACCGCGACGCTGCAGCGCAACCTGATCCTGTCGCATTGCTGCGGGGTCGGCGAGCCGCTGCCCCGCGCCACCACGCGCCTCATGATGGCGCTCAAGCTGCTGAGCCTCGGCCGCGGCGCCTCGGGCGTGCAGGTGCAGACGGTCGAGCTGCTGGAAGCGATGCTCGAGGCGGGCGTGACCCCGCTGGTGCCCTGTCAGGGCTCGGTCGGCGCCTCCGGCGATCTGGCACCGCTGGCGCATATGACCGCCGTGCTGCTTGGGGCAGGGCAGGCGGAGTTCGAGGGCGAGGTGCTGCACGGCGCAGACGCGCTCGCCAAGGCCGGCCTCGCGCCCGTCGTGCTGGGCCCGAAGGAGGGCCTTGCGCTGATCAACGGCACGCAGTTCTCGACCGCGCTGGCGCTTGTTGGTCTCTTCGAGGGCTGGCGCAACGCGCAGACCTCCGTCGTGACCGCCAGCCTGACCACCGACGCGATCATGGGCTCCACGGCGCCGACCCGCGCCGAGATCCACACACTGCGCGGCCATCGCGGCCAGATCGAGGTCGCCGCGGGTATCCGCGAGTTGATGGAGGGCTCGGAGATCCGCGAGAGCCATCGGGAGGGTGACACCCGCGTGCAGGATCCCTATTGCATCCGCTGCCAGCCGCAGGTGGCGGGCGCGGCGATCGACCTGCTGCGCTACGCCGCGACCACGCTCGAGATCGAGGCCAACGCGGTCACCGACAACCCGCTAGTGCTGGGGCCGGGCAACATCGTCTCGGGCGGCAACTTCCACGCCGAGCCGGTGGCCTTTGCCGCCGACCAGATCGCGCTGGCGCTCTCCGAGATCGGCGCCATCGCGCAGCGCCGCGTGGCGCTGATGGTGGACCCGGCGATGAACCACGATCTTCCACCCTTCCTGACCCCCGCGCCGGGGCTCAACTCGGGCTACATGATCGCCGAGGTCACCACCGCCGCGCTCATGTCCGAGAACAAGCACCTCGCCAACCCCTGCTCGACCGACAGCACGCCGACCTCGGCCAACCAGGAAGACCATGTGTCGATGGCCGCCCATGGTGCGCGCCGCCTTGGTCTGATGAACCGCAACCTGTCGGTGATCCTCGGGGTCGAGGCGCTTTGCGCCGCGCAGGGCGTGGATTTCCGCGCGCCGCTGAAGACCTCGCACCGGCTGGCGCGCGTGGTCGCGAAGATCCGCGAGCATGTCGCGCCGCTGGAGAACGACCGCTACCTTGCGCCCGACCTCGAAAAGGGTGCCGTGCTGGTGCGCGAAGGCGACCTGCTGGCCGCCGCAGAACTGGAGGAAGCGCTGTGAGGAACGAGCCCGTCACCGTCACGAGGGGAGACAGCCCCATCGTCCTCGGCCTGCCGCACACCGGCACCTACCTGCCGGACGAGATCTTCGACAATCTCACCCCGCGCGGCAAGGAACTGAGCGACACCGACTGGCACATCCACAGGCTCTACGAAGGGTTGCTGCCGGGCGCGACCATGGTGCGCGCCACTTTCCACCGCTACGTGATCGACGCCAACCGCCCGCCGGATGGCGCCAGCCTCTATCCCGGCCAGAACACAACCGGACTGGTGCCGCTCACCGATTTCGACGGCACGCCGATCTGGCTTGAGCAGCCGGACGAGGCAGAGATCGCCGCCCGCCGCGACGCTTTCCATGCTCCCTACCACGCGGCCCTCATGGCCGAGATGGAGCGGGTCCGGGCGAAACACGGCGTGGCGATCCTCTATGATTGCCACTCGATCCGCTCGCACATCCCCTTCCTCTTCGAAGGCAAGCTGCCCGCTTTCAACATCGGCACCGGCAAGGGCACGACCTGCGATCCGTCGATCGAGGCCGCGACGGCCGAGGTCTGTGCCGCTGCCGAGGGCTATACGTCGGTACTGAACGGCCGCTTCACCGGTGGCTGGACGACGCGTCACTATGGCCGCCCCGAGGAGGGCTTCCACGCGATCCAGATGGAATTGGCGCAGGACACCCACCTCGAGAGCGAGCTGGCCCCCTATGCCTATGACGAGGGTAAGGCCGCGAAGCTGCGCGCCCACCTTGCCGAGCTGCTGCAGCGGATCGAGGCGCTCGCGCCCGCGCTTGCCAAGTAACACTGCCACCGAGGAGTCCCGAGATGACCAACCCCCGCCACAACCTGCGCGACGTCTTCCCCGCGACCGGCACCGAGATCACCGCGAAAAGCTGGCTGACCGAGGCGCCGATGCGGATGCTGATGAACAACCTGCACCCCGATGTCGCCGAGAACCCGCACGAGCTGGTGGTCTACGGCGGCATCGGCCGCGCCGCCCGCACCTGGGAAGATTTCGACCGTATCGTCGACTCGCTGAAGAAGCTGGAAGAAGACGAGACGCTGCTGGTGCAATCGGGCAAGCCGGTGGGCGTGTTCCGCACCCATCCCGACGCGCCGCGCGTGCTGATCGCCAACTCCAACCTCGTGCCGCATTGGGCGAATTGGGATCACTTCAACGAGCTCGATAAGAAGGGCCTGGCGATGTACGGCCAGATGACCGCGGGCTCGTGGATCTACATCGGCGCGCAGGGCATCGTGCAGGGCACCTATGAGACCTTCGTCGAGGCGGGCCGCCAGCACTACGAGGGCAACCTCAAGGGCAAGTGGATCCTCACCGGCGGTCTGGGCGGCATGGGTGGCGCGCAGCCGCTGGCGGCGGTCATGGCCGGGGCATGCTGCCTCGCCGTGGAATGCGACGAGACCCGCGCCGACTTCCGCATCCGCACCCGCTACTGCGACGAGAAGACCCACTCGCTGGACGAGGCGCTCGAGATGATCGAGCGCTGGACCAAGGCGGGCGAGGCAAAGTCGGTGGCACTGATCGCCAATGCCGCCGACGTCTTCCCCGAGCTGGTGCGCCGCATGAAGGCGGGCGAGCCGATGCCGAACGGTCGTCCGGACATCGTCACCGACCAGACCTCGGCGCATGACCCGGTGCATGGCTACCTGCCGAAGGGCTGGACCGTCGCCGAGTGGCGCGCGAAGCAGGAGAGCGACCCCAAGGGCGTGACCAAGGCCGCCAAGGCCTCGATGCGCGACCACGTCGCGGCGATGGTCGACTTCTGGAACGCCGGTGTGCCGACGCTCGATTACGGCAACAACATCCGCCAGATGGCGCTGGAGGAGGGGCTCGAGGACGCCTTCGCCTTCCCCGGCTTCGTGCCCGCCTACATCCGCCCGCTGTTCTGCCGCGGCGTCGGCCCGTTCCGCTGGGCGGCGCTTTCGGGCGATCCCGAGGACATCTACAAGACCGACCAGAAGGTGAAGGAGCTGATCGACGATCCGCATCTGCACAACTGGCTCGACATGGCGCGCGAGCGCATCGCCTTCCAGGGCCTTCCGGCGCGCATCTGCTGGGTCGGCCTCGGGCTGCGCCACAAGCTCGGCCTCGCGTTCAACGAGATGGTCCGCAACGGCGAGCTGAAGGCGCCGATCGTCATCGGCCGCGACCACCTCGACAGCGGCTCGGTGGCCTCGCCGAACCGCGAGACGGAAGCCATGAAAGACGGCTCGGACGCGGTCTCCGACTGGCCGCTGCTGAACGCGCTGCTCAACACCGCCTCGGGCGCGACCTGGGTGTCGCTGCACCACGGTGGCGGCGTCGGCATGGGCTTCTCGCAGCACTCCGGCATGGTGATCTGCTGTGACGGCACCGAGGCGGCGGACAAGCGTCTGGCGCGCGTGCTCTGGAATGACCCTGCGACAGGCGTTATGCGGCACGCGGATGCGGGCTACGAGATCGCCATCGACTGCGCCCGCGAGCATCAACTCAACCTGCCGGGGATCCTAGGGTGACACATCAGACCGCTTTCGCCGCACTGGACGCAGCCTTCCCGGGCCGGATCGAGCGGGGCGAGGCGGTCCGCGCGCAGCACGGGGCAGGGGACAGCTGGCATCCGGCGGCCCTGCCCGACGCGGTGTTCATGGCGCAAAGCACCGAGGAGGTGGCGCAGGCGGTCAAGCTTTGCGCCGCCCATGGCTGCCCGATCGTGCCCTTCGGCGCGGGCAGCTGCATCGAGGGGCAGGTGAACGCCACGCAAGGCGGGCTCTGCATTGATCTGTCGCAGATGGACAAGCTGCTGCGCGTCAGCCCCGAGGACATGGATTGCACCGTGCAGGCCGGGCTCACCCGGCAGGCGCTGAACGAGGAGCTGCGGGCGACCGGGCTCTTCCTGCCCATCGACATCGGCGCCCATGCAACACTCGGCGGCATGGCCTCGACCCGCGCCTCTGGGACGATGACCGTGCGCCATGGCACCATGGCCGATCTGGTGATGGGGCTGACCGTGGTGCTGCCGGACGGGCAGATCGTGCAGACCGGCGGGCGGGCGCGGAAATCCTCGTCGGGCTATGACCTCACGCATCTCTTCATCGGCGCCGAGGGCACGCTCGGGATCATCACCGAGCTCACGCTGCGTCTTTCGGGTATTCCCGAAACGGCGAAGGCCGGGCTCTACAGCTTCCCCACGATCGAGGCCGCAACGCAGACCGTGGTCGAGGCGCTGCAGTTTGGGCTGTGCCTGAACCGCATCGAGTTGATGGACGCGCTGCAGGTCAAGGCGATCAATGCCTACAACAAGACCGAGTTGCCCGATCAGCCGACACTGCTTGTCGATCTTGCAGGGTCCGAGCAACAGGTCGACACCGACCGCGACACCTTCGACGCGCTGGCCTCGGAGAACGGTGCGGAGCTGCACCCGGTGAACACGCCCGAGGACTACAGCAAGGTCTGGGCGCTGCGCCATTCGGCGCTCTATGCCGCGCGCGGGCTGCGGCCCGGCTGCAAGTCACTCTCGACCGATGTCTGCGTGCCGGTCTCCGAGCTGCCGCGCATCCTTGCCGAGACCGGCGCGGATCTCGATGCGGAGGGGATCATCGCGCCGATGCACGGGCACGTGGGGGACGGCAACTTCCACCTCGTGATGCTCTTCGATGACGGCGACGCCGAGGAGAAGGCGCGGGTGCAGGCGGCACACGGCCGACTCGTCGAGCGCGCCCTCGCCATGGGCGGCACGGCCACCGGCGAGCATGGCGTGGGTCTGGGCAAAAAAAAGCTACATGGAGGCCGAGCACGGCGCGGCGCTGGCGCTTATGAAAACGCTCAAGCGCGCGGTGGACCCGGCCAATCTGATGAACCCGGGCAAGATTTTCGATCTCTAGTCGCGGATGACCTTCGGGTATGCGCCTGATTTTTGGGCGCTTGGCCTTGCCTGTCACAAACCCGCATGAGAAGGGCGAACGGCAGGGATTGACACAGGGGCTCAGCGTGGTCCCTTTTGTATAGTCAAAATCGGAACCCGGCCCGAGGGATGGCAGGGACCGACAACAGGGAGACTACTGGATATGCGCAACAAAGTCATCTCCGCACTCGCGGGTGCCGCGCTTCTGATGGGTGGGGCCGCCGCGGCCCAGGCGCAGGACGCGCTGGCACGCATCAAGGAAGCCGGCGTCATGAAGGTCGGCACCGAGACCGCCTTCGCCCCCTTCGACTACATCGACGCGGGTGACCACGTGGGCCTTAACATGGATGTCTTCGCCGCCATCGGCGAAGAGCTGGGCGTCGAGATCGAGTGGATCACCCTCGACTGGGCTGGCGTTCTGCCGGGCCTCGAAGCGGGTCAGTTCGACATGGTTGCGGGCCCCGCGACCATCACCAAGGCTCGCATGGAGCGCTATCGCTTCACCCCGCCGATCGCCGAGGCCACCGTCGCCCTGCTGAAGTCGGCCAAGGACGACTCGATCACCAAGCCCGAGGACATCGCCGGCAAGACCATCGGTTCGGGCCACGCCACCGCGCAGCTCGCCCAGCTCGAAGAGTTCGGCAAGACGCTGACCCCGGCGCCCGAGACCAAGGACTACGTCTCGTTCAACGAGGCCTATGCCGACCTCGCCGCGGGCCGCATCGCCGGTGTCGCCAACTCGCTGCCGAACATCGCCTTCGTGGCGCAGCAGCGCCCCGAGATCTTCGCGGTGGTCGCGCCCTTCGGCACCAAGACCTACTTCGGCTTCCCGGGCCTGAAGGACGACGACCACGCCTCGCTGATGGACGCCATCGATGCCGCCATCCTGAAGATGAAAGCCGACGGCCGTCTTGGCGAGATGCAGCAGAAGTGGTTCGGCCAGACCTTCGACACGCCCGACGCGGTGACCGAGCCCAACATCTAAGGCAATCCCTGCCGGTCCGTTCACCCGGGCCGGCCCTTTCGGCCTGGCCGGCGGAGGGTCACGCGACCACCGCCGGCATTTTTCTCACCGCAACAGACGCCAAGCCCGAGGCCCTTCCCGGAATATGAGCTGGAAACTCTTCAACCTGCTGCTCGAAGCCTCGCTGATGACAATCTTCGTCAGCACGATCTCGATCCTGATCGGCCTCGTTCTGGCGATCCTGCTGTCGGCGGCGAACCTGTCGGGCATCCGCCCGCTGCAATGGTTCTCGAAATTCTTCATATCCTTCTTTCGCGGCACGCCGCTGCTCGTGCAGCTCCTTCTGCTCTACAACCTGCTGCCGGTGATCGGCGTGCAGATCCCCTCGCTGGTGACCGCGATCATCGGCCTGTCGATCTGTACCGCCGCCTACCAGGCGGAGAACCTGCGCGGCGGTTTCGAGGGGGTGCCCACCGGGCTCGTCGAGAGCGCCGACATGGCGGGTTTCACGCCGGTACAGACCTTCTTCCACATCCGCGTGCCGATCGCGCTGCGGCTGACCCTGCCGGCGCTGATCAACGAGGCGATCCTGATCCTCAAGGCCTCGTCGCTGGTGTCGGTGGTCGGCCTGATCGAGCTCACGCGGATGGCGCAGAACCTCGTGGCCTCGACCTTCATGCCGCTCGAGATCTACGCCAGTGCGGGCCTGATCTACCTGGTGATCAACCTCGTGGTGGCCACGGCGGGCCGCCAGCTTGAACGCCGCCTGCCGGGCGTGGGGAGCAAGTGATGGGCTTTGATTTCGATGTCATCCTGTCCAAGCAGGACCAGCTGATCTCCGGCATCGCCATGACGATCTTCGTCTGGGTGGTCGGCACGCTCCTTGCCGCGCTGATCGGTTTCATTGTCGCCACCGCGCGGCGCTACGGAGGCGTGCTGGTCGACAAGGCGCTGACCGTGCCGATCGAGGTGATCCGTGGCACGCCCTTCCTGGTGCAGCTCTTCCTGCTCTACTTCGGCGGCCCCTACATCGGGCTGTCGCTGGATGCGCTGCCCGCCGGCCTGCTGGCCCTCAGCGTCTACGGCGCCGCCTATTTCGCCGAGATCTTCCGCGCCGGTTACCAGTCGGTGCCGCCGGGCCATGTCGAGGCGGCGGAATGCCTCGGCTTCACCCGCATCCAGATCATCCGCAACATCCTGCTGCCCGAGATGGCGCTGCTGGTGATCCCGCCCTCGGTCAACATGGCGATCATCCTGCTGAAGGAGACGGCGCTGCTCTCGCTCATCACGGTCCCCGAGATGACCATGACCGCCAGCGCCATCGGCTCGCAGGAATACGCCTTCGTCGAGGCAATGGTGCTGATCGCGCTCGTCTACTGGGTGCTGGTCGAACTGGCGGGCCTGCTCGGGCGGTTCGCGGAAAAGAAACTCTCAAGATACAGGCTGGCCAAGGCATGAGCGACAACGCGATCTCCGTTCAGCATCTGGTGAAACGCTTCGGCACGACGACCGTGCTCGACGACATCTCGCTGGAAATCCCGCGCGGGCAGGTGTCCTGCCTGATCGGCCCCTCGGGCTCGGGCAAGTCGACGCTGCTGCGCTGCATGGCCTTCCTCGAGGAAGCCACCGACGGCTCGATCTTCATCGAGGGAAGCCCGCTCGGCTTCGTCTACGACGGCGCAGGCAAGCGCCAGCGTCAGAGCGCCAACGATCTGCGCAAGGTCCGCTCGCAGATCGGCATGGTGTTCCAGCAGTTCAACCTGTGGCCCCATATGACCGCACTCGGAAACGTGTCTGCGGCGCTGCGCCGGGTGCGCAAGATGGGCAAGGCCGAGGCCGAGGAAAAGGCCATGCTGCAGCTGCGCAAGGTCGGGCTCGAGAACCGGGCCGGGCACTACCCGAGCCAGCTCTCGGGCGGCCAGCAGCAGCGCGTGGCCATCGCCCGTTCGCTGGCGCTGGAGCCGAAGATCATGCTCTTTGACGAGCCGACGTCGGCGCTCGATCCCGAGCTGACCGGCGAGGTGCTGAACGTGATGCGCGGCCTTGCCTCCGAGGGCATGACCATGGTTGTGGTGACCCACGAGATCGGCTTTGCCGCCACCGTGGGCAACCAGATCAGCTTCCTCGACCACGGCAAGCTGCTGTTCACCGATGCGCCCTCGAAGGTCTTTGCCAAGCCGCGCCACCCGCGTCTCGAGCAGTTCCTCGACACGTATCTCGATCGCGGCGCGTCGACGCTGATCTGACGGAGGCCCCATGAGCAAGGAGAGCGCTCCCAGATCCTCGCTGCACGAGCGCATCCGCAGCGACCTGGAAGGCAAGATCCTCTCCGGGGCCTGGCCGCCTGGGCACCGCATTCCGACCGAGCAGGAGCTGCGGACGGAATACGGCTGCTCGCGGATGACCGTGAACAAGGTGATGACCCAACTCGCCAACGCGGGTCTGGTGCTGCGGCGGCGCAAGACGGGCTCGATCGTCATGCCGCAGCAGAGCCAGAACGCGGTGCTCGAGATCAAGGATATCAAGGACGAGGTGACCGCGCAGGGCGGCACCTACCGGCACGAGGTGGTCGAAAGGGTGCTGCGCAAGGCCGCGCCAAGCGAAGCCGGGGAGCTGGGCATCGAGGACGGCACCGAGGTGCTCGCGCTCACGTGCCTGCACTATGCCGACGAGGCGCCCTTCTGCCTCGAGGACCGGGTGATCAACCTCGAGGTCGCCCCTGCCGCGCGGACGGAGAGCTTTGCCGAGCTGGCGCCGGGGGTCTGGCTGCTGCGGCACATCCCCTGGAGCGAGGCCGAGCACACCATCGCCGCCGTCGGCGCCTCGGCGCGGGTGGCAAAGCTGCTCGATCTTTCGGCAGGCACGCCCTGCCTGGTGATGGAGCGCCGGACCTGGCGGCAGGGCGAGACGGTGACCGAGGTCCGTCTGACCTACCCGGGCGCCGCCAACCGGCTCAGCGCACGCTTCACCCCTTCGGCGACCTGAGCGGGCTCAGCGCGGGCGGGCGCCATCGAGAAAGAGCGCGATGGCGCGGTCGCGCCGCGTCGCGCGCACCTCGGGCGAAGAACAGTAGCGCTGCGGATCGAGCAACTTGTGGATGCCGTTGCCGAACGCCATGTCCATCAGCATCTCTGCGGCGGCGTCGCAGTCTTCGAGCTTCAGTGCGAGCTCGCCGGACTCGACCGCATCGGAAAGTTCCCGCGCAATATGGTTGCGCAGCGAAAGCGCGCCGGTTTCGAGGATGCTGCAGGCCAGCTTGGGGTAGGTCGGGGCCGAGGTGATCACGGCGCGCAGCAGCTCCAGCGGTGCCTCGTTGAGGCTCGGCTCTTCGTTCAGCGTCAGCAGGTGGCGCAGCCGCTCTTCCAGCGGCGCACCGTTGTTCTGGCTGTCCCGGCTGCGAAAGATACGCTGGCCGATGCGGGCGAAACAGGCGCCGAGCAGTGCCTCGCGGCTGTCGAACATCGTGTAGATCGTGCGCTTGGACATATGGACCTGCCGCGCGATGGCGGCGACCGAGGCATCCTCCAGGCCGCGCTCGGCGATCATTTGCGTGGCGGCGGACAGCACCATTTCTTCCCGGGTCTTCTGGTCCATCTGCACCGGCCGTCCGCGGCGGCGGGGCGGGCTCTGAGCGTCGTCGGGCTGGGCGGAATCGGTCATTTGTGTCCTTGGGTCACAGGGCGGTATTTAAATCGTAACGCTGATGCATCTGCGAGCTTTACAAAACCATTGAGTTTCCTTATCGCGATTCACGACTTGCGTGCAAGAAGTACGTTATTGCTGTTACCGGAGCCCTCCCATGCCGATCCGACCCGCTTCCGCCCTGCTGCGGCCTCTCGCCTTGGCAACTGCCGTTATGCTCGCCCCCGCCGTCTCGGCGCAGCAGCAGGGGCAGCGGCCACCGCAGCCGGTCACCGTGGTGACGCTGCAATCCTCCGACGTGACGCTGACCACCAAGCTTCCGGGCCGGGTGCAGGCCTCCGGTGTGGCAGAGGTGCGTCCGCAGGTGAGCGGCATCATCAACGAGCGGCTCTTCGACGAGGGCACCACGGTCAACCGGGGTGATCCGCTCTACCGCATCGATCCGGCCACCTACGAGGCGGCCAAGGCCTCGGCGGAAGCCGGTCTTGCGCAGGCGCAGGCGACGCTGGCCTCGGCCGAGCGTGAGCTGAAGCGCCAGCAGGAGCTGCGCGACCGCTCGGTGACCAGCCAGCAGACGCTGGATGACGCCCTGGCCGCGCGCGACGTCGCCGAGGCGGCGGTGAAAGTATCCGAGGCGCAGCTTCTGTCCTCCGACATCGACCTCGAGCGCACCACCATCCGCGCGCCCCTTTCCGGCGTCGTCGGCCTGTCGGACGCGACGCAGGGCGCGCTGGTGACCGCCAGCCAGGCCACCGCGCTGACCACCATCCGCTCGATCGACACGGTGAACGTCGACGTGACGCAATCCGCCGCCGAGATGCTGCGCTGGCGCCGCTCGGGCCAGGCCGCCGCGCGCGAAAGCGAGGCCGAGGTGAGCCTGCGCCTCGCCGATGGCGAGCTCTACGAGCACACCGGCCGTCTTGCCGCCGCCGAGCCGCATGTGAACGAGCAGACCGGCGTGGTCGTGCTGCGCCTCGAGTTCCCCAACCCCGACCATTTCCTGCTGCCCGGCATGTACGTGCAGGTCGAGCTGCCGCAGGGCTCGGTCTACGGGGCCGTCCTTGTGCCGCAGGAGGGCGTCAGCCGTGACCGCCGTGGCCGCCCGATGGCCATGGTGGTGAACGCCGAGAACGTGGTGGAGACCCGCCAGCTGACCATCGAGAGCGATCTGGGCAACCAGTGGGTGGTGAGCGAGGGGCTCCAGGCCGGCGACCGCGTGGTCGTGGCCGGGCTGCAGAAGATCGCCGAGGGCCAGACCGTGGCCCCGGAGGAGCGCGCCGAGGCCGCCGGCGAGACCGCCGCGGCCACCGAATAAGCCCGACGCAAGGAACCTGACAATGGCACGCTTCTTCATCGACCGTCCGGTCTTTGCCTGGGTGATCTCGATCCTCATCATGGGGATCGGGGTGCTCTCGATCCTCACCCTTCCCATCGCGCAATACCCCGAGATCGCGCCGCCCTCGGTGCGGATCAGCGCGCAATACCCCGGCGCCTCGGCCGAGACGGTGGCCAACACAGTCACCCAGATCGTCGAGCAGCAGATGACCGGGCTCGACGGCATGCGCTACATGTCGTCTTCCTCGACCTCGGCGGGCACCGCCTCGATCACCCTGACCTTCGAATCCGGCACCGATCCGGACGTGGCGCAGGTGCAGGTGCAGAACAAGCTGGCACAGGCCACATCGCTGCTGCCCGAGACGGTGCAGCGGCTCGGCGTCACCGTGGCCAAGGCCTCGTCCTCCTTCATGATGGTGATCGGCCTGATCTCGGATGATGGCCGCATGGACCAGGCTGACCTCTCGGACTACCTGAACTCGAACCTCGTGGACGAGTTCAGCCGGATCGAGGGCGTCGGCGGGGCGCAGGTCTTCGGCGCGCAATACGCGATGCGGATCTGGCTCGACCCGTCCAAGCTCTCTGCCTTCGAAATGACCCCGTCGGACGTGGTCAGCGCGGTCTCGGCGCAGAACGCGCAGATCTCGGCCGGGGCCTTCGGCACGCTGCCCGCCCCCGAGGGCCAGCAGCTCAACGCCACGATCACCGCGCAGTCGCTGCTCAGCACCCCCGAGGACTTCCGCAACATCGTGCTGCGTTCGGAGACCGACGGCGGCCTCGTGCTGCTCAAGGACGTGGCGCGGGTCGAGGTCGGTGCCGAGAACTATTCCACCATCGCGCGCTACAACGGGAAGCCCTCCTCGGGCATGGCACTGCAGCTCGCCTCGGGCGCCAACGCGCTCGACACCGCCGAGCGGGTGAAGAAGCGCATCGAGGAATACTCGGAGTTCTTCCCCGAGGGCGTCAGCTACGTCATCCCCTATGACACCACCCCGTTCATCGAGATCTCGATCCACGAGGTGCAGAAGACCCTGATCGAAGCCATCGTGCTGGTGTTCTTCGTGATGCTTCTCTTCCTGCAGAACATCCGCGCGACGATCATCCCGACACTGGCCGTGCCGGTGGTCATCCTCGGCACATTCGCGATCCTCGCCATGGCGGGCTTCACCATCAACACGCTGACCATGCTCGCCATGGTGCTGGCCATCGGCCTGCTCGTCGATGACGCCATCGTGGTGGTCGAGAACGTCGAGCGGATCATGGAAGAAGAGGGGCTGAGCCCGCGCGAGGCGACCCGCAAGTCGATGGGGCAGATCACCGGCGCGCTCGTGGGCATCGCACTGGTGCTCTCGGCGGTGTTCGTGCCGATGGCCTTCTTCGGCGGCTCGACCGGGATCATCTACCGGCAGTTCTCGATCACCATCGTCTCGGCCATGGGCCTGTCGGTGCTGGTCGCGTTGACGCTGACCCCGGCGCTCTGCGCCACCATCCTCAAGGGCAAGGACGCGCATCACACCAATCGCGGCCCGCTGGGCTGGTTCAACAAGGGCTTCGACAAGCTGACCGGGGGCTATGCCGGTACCGTCGGCCACATCATCAAGCGCCCGCTGCGCATGCTGGTGGTCTACGGCGCGCTTGGCTACGCCATGGTGTTCCTGTTCAACAACACGCCCACCGGCTTCCTGCCGGACGAGGACCAGGGCATCCTGATGACCCTCATCCAGGGTCCGACCGGGGCCACCGCCGAGCGCACGCTCGACGTGGTCGAGCAGGTGCAGGACCACTTCGCCACGGAATCCGAGGCGGTGGACTCGATGTTCGGCGTGGTCGGCTTCTCCTTCGCGGGGCAGGGCCAGAACATGGGCCTCGCCTTCGTGCGGCTGAAGGACTGGTCCGAGCGCCCCTCTCCCGCGCAGAGCGTGCAGGCGGTGGCGGGGCGTGCCTTCCCGGCCTTCATGGGGATCCGCGACGCCATGGTCTTCCCGATCGTGCCGCCGGCGGTGATCGAGCTGGGCAACGTCTCGGGCTTCGACTTCTACCTGCAGGCGCAGGGCGGGCAGACGCATGAACAACTGCTGACCGCCCGCAACCAGCTGCTGGGCATGGCCTCGCAAAGCCCGCTGATCGCCTCGATCCGCCCCTCGGGGCTGGAGGATGCGGCGCAGTTCAACCTCGATATCGACTGGCGCGCCGCCGGCGCAATGGGCGTGACCCCGACCAATGTCGGGAACACGCTGTCGATCGCCTGGGCCGGTCAGTACGTGAACGACTTCAACGACAACGGCCGGATCAAGCGGGTCTACGTTCAGGGCGAGGCCGACAGCCGTGCAACCCCCTCGGACCTCGAGAAGTGGCGCGTGCGCAATGCCAACGGGGATCTGGTGCCCTTCGCCAACTTCACCAAGGAAGAGTGGACCTACGGGCCCCAGGGCCTCAACCGCTACAACGGTGTGCCCTCCATGCAGCTGCAGGGTTCGCCCGCTCCGGGCGTGACCACCGGCGAGGCGATGGCCGAGATCGAGAAGCTCGCGTCGCAGCTGCCGCCGGGCTACCAGATCGCCTGGACCGGCCTCTCTCTCGAGGAACGCGCCTCGGGCGGCTCGGCCCCGCTGCTCTACGGGCTGTCGCTGGCGGCGATCTTCCTCTGCCTCGCGGCGCTCTACGAAAGCTGGACGATCCCCTTCTCGGTGATGCTGGCGATGCCGATCGGCGTGCTCGGCACCATGGGCGCGGCCTATTGGTTCGGCTTCGAGAACGGCGTCTTCTTCCAGGTCGGCCTGCTGACCGTCATCGGCCTGACGGGCAAGAACGCGATCCTGATCGTGGAATTCGCCCGAGAACGCTACGAGGCGGGCGAAGAGCTGCTGGTCGCGGTGAAAGAGGCGGCGCGCCAGCGCTTCCGTCCGATCATCATGACCTCGCTGGCCTTCTCGCTGGGTGTGGTGCCGCTGGTGCTCTCTTCCGGCGCGGGCGCCGGCGGGCGCCGGGCGGTCGGCTCGGCGGTGCTTGGCGGGACGATCACCGGCACCGTGCTGGGCGTGCTCTTCGTGCCGCTGTTCTTCGTCGTGGTGATGAAGGTCTTCGGCCGCAAGAAAGAGCGTGAGCTGGCCGCCAAGCGGGCCGAGATGGCGGGCTGATCGCCAGAGCGAGCTGAAACCAGAGAGCGGGCCTTAGGGTCCGCTCTTTTTGTTCCGGCGGCTATGAGCAGCGCCAGATTTGCGCGGCGGAGCGGTCAGTTTCTCCATTCCCCGCTTTACCTTGCGGCGCGGCGCCGCGAAGCTCGGCCCGAGCCAATCCGGAGCCCGACGCCATGACCCATCACCACCTCGCCGCCACCCCGCAGACCGTCCATTGGGGCCGCTTCTGGTCGGAGCTGCCGCCGGTGATGACCGTCGCTCCCGGCGACCGGGTGACCATCCAGACCTTCTCGGGCCGCGAGGAGCTGTTGCCTGCCGAGGGTTCGGGGATGACCGTCGCGCCCGAACTGCGCGAGATTCTTGCGGCGGGCCTACCGCGCGTTGCCCACCTGCTGACCGGGCCGGTGGCGATCGAGGGCGCGATGCCCGGCGACGTGCTGAAGGTCGAGATCGAGCGCGTGGAGCTGGGCGCCGATTGGGGCTTCAACCTCGTGCGCCCGGCCTCGGGCACGCTGCCCGGGGAGTTTCCCGTCTCGCAGTCCGCCGTCTCGCTCATCCCCATAGACCGCGAGGCAAAGACCTGCCGGCTGCCCTGGGGGGCCACCCTGCCGCTCGCGCCCTTCTTCGGCGTCATGGGCGTGGCCCCGGCGCCCGAGTGGGGAGAGATCACCTCGATCCAGCCCCGCCAGCACGGCGGCAACATGGACCTCAAGCTGCTCACCGAGGGCGCGACGCTCTACCTGCCGGTGCAGACCGAGGGGGCGCTCTTTTCCTGCGGCGACGGCCATGGTTGCCAGGGCGACGGCGAGGTCTGCATCACCGCGCTCGAGACCGCCCTCACCGGGACCTTCCGCTTCGACCTGCTGAAGGCCGGGGACACGGCCATCGACCATCCCCGCGCCGAGACCAAGGACGAGCTCATCTCGATGGGCTTCCATGCCAGCCTCGACACCGCGCTGCAGATCGCCCTGCGCCAGATGATCGCGATGATCCGCGAGCGGGTCGGGATCACCGAGACCGAGGCCTACCAGCTCTGCTCTCTGGCGGCGGATTTCGCCGTCACACAGTCGGTGAACCAGGAGAAGGGCGTGCACGGGCGGCTGCGCAAGTCGATCCTCGAGACCGGCCGCGCCGGGGGCTGAGCCGGGTCCGGGGCAGGGGCACCGCCCCGGGCACGGCGGGCCCTCACCAGCCGCCGAAGCGGGGCCAGACCTGCAGCGGGCCGGGTTCGGCGGGCAGCAGGTGATAGCGGTCGTGCTGGGCGGCGGTGGCGCAGGCGTGGTTGGGCAGGATGCGCAGCCGCGTGCCGAGCGGCAGCTCGGGCAGGCTGGCGGCGCTGCCCGGGCGCAGCGACACGATGCCGTGCTCCTGGTTGGCGGCGGTGACGATGAGATCGGGGATCACCCGGCCCGCCTCGTCACAGACCAGCCCGTAGCCCTGGTCCACCGCCTGCGCCGCGGTGCCGCGGTCGCGCGACAGCGCCATCCAGCCGGCGTCGACCATCACCCAGCCCTTGGCCTCCTGATGGCCGATCACCGTGGTCAGCACGCTGAGCGCGATGTCGTCCACCGTGCAGACGTCGATCCCGGCCATCACCAGGTCGAAGAACATGTAGACCCCGGCGCGCAGCTCGGTGACCCCCGAGAGATCGCGGGCGGCATGGGCGGTGGGGGTCGACCCGACGCTGACCACCGGGCAGGGCAGCCCGGCGCCGCGCAGCGCCTCGGCGCTGTCGCGCAGCCCGAAGGCGACCCCTTCGAGC
>NZ_NTHN02000023.1 GCF_002300555.2 Alloyangia mangrovi
GCCGTGGCGGTGGCGCGCGCCGCGGCGGGCCGCGGCGATGCGCCGGGCGATGTCATGCTGCACCGCCAGCAGCGCCGGCACCACCAGCAGCACCAGCAGCATGCCGAAGCCGAGCCCGTAGACCAGGGTGATCACCGTCGGCTTGAGGAACTGCGCGTCCGAACTGCGCTCGTAGAGCAGCGGCGCGAGGCCGAGCACCGTGGTCGCCGTCGTCAGGAACACCGGCCGCAGACGGTCCGAGGCTCCGTCGATGATCGCCTGGAAGATGCCGCGGTCCGGCGCGTATTCGTCGATCTGGCTGACCAGCACGATGGAATCGTTGATAATGATCCCGGTCATGCCGAGAAGTCCCACCACGGTGAACATCGACAGCGGCACGTCCCAGAGCGCGTGGCCATAGACCGCCCCGACAAGGCCGAAGGGGATCACCGCCATCACCACCAGCGGCCGCGTCCAGCTGGCGAAGACCCAGGCCAGCACGAGATAGATGCCCAGCAGCACGAGCACGAGGCCTGCGCCGGCATCCGCCAGGAAGTCCTGCTCGTCCTCGGCCAGCCCCGAGACGCGGTATTCGACCTGCCGCTCGGCGGCGATCGCGGGAAGGATCTCCTCCTGCAGCGCCTGCATGATCTCGGCAGCGCGCTCGGCGTCATCCTCCGAGATGTCGCCGGTGACCGAGACCGTGCGCAGCCCGTTCTCGCGCCGCACCGTCGAAAAGCCGCTGCTCCGCGCGACCCGCACGATGTCGGCGAGCTGGACATAGGCGCCCTGCGGCGTGCGGATCTGGGTGCGCTCGAGGAAGTCGGCGGTCTGCTCCGACTTCGGCAGTTCCACCCGCACCTCCGCGCTGCGCGGCCCCACGGGGAAGGTTGCCGCCTCGATGCCGCCGATGCGGTGCCGCAGCACCGCGCCGAGATCGTCCACCGTCAGCCCCAGCGCCTGCCCCTGCGGGGTCAGCTCGAGCACCAGCTCGTCCTTGTCGTAGGACAGGTTGTCCTCGACCGCCGAGACCTCGGGGTAGCGCAGCACCGCGGACTTCAGATCCTCGGCGGCCCGCTTCAGCGTCAAGGCATCGGCGCCGTAGAACTGCACGTCAAGCGCATCCCCCCCCCGGCCCCGAGCGCCAGCCGCGGAAGCTCAGCACTTCGAGCATCGGCATCTGCGCGACCCGCTCCTGCAGGTCTGCGACGAACTGGAAGCTGGAATAGGGGCGGAAGTCGGGCTCGATCAACTCGATCGAGATGGCGCCGAGCTGGTCCGGCTCCTTGTTCTCGGCCTCGGCCAGCTCGCGCCCGGAGTTTCCGCCGATCTCGGCGATCACGTAGTCGAGCGGGTTGCGACCGTATTTCTCCTCGTACTCGCGGCCCAACTCCTCGGTGGCGCGCTGCAGCTCGCGCATCTGCGCCAGCGTATCAGCGCGCGTGGCGCCCGGCGCCATGGCGAAGTTGCCGCTGACCGAAGGCTGCTCGGGCGAGTTGAAGAAGCGCCAGACCACGTCGCCGCGGATGAAGCTCGCCGCCTGCGCGGCCAGCAGCAGCACCGCCCCGGCCAGCACCGCGTAGCGCGCCGCGATCACCCCGGCCATGAACGGGCGGAAGAGCGTCTCGCGCATCCAGCGGAAGCCGCGGTTCACCATGCGCGAAGGCCAGTCGTACCAGTGCTGCTCGGTGGACTTGGCGATCGCATGAGCCATGTGGTTGGGCAGGATCAGGAAGCATTCCACGAGGCTCGCCAGCAGCACGACGATCACCGTGAAGGGGATGTCCGAGATCATCTCGCCGAAGCGCCCGCCAATGGCGGTAAGCCCGAAGAAGGCGATGACCGTCGTCAGTGTCGAACTGAACACCGGCAGCGCCATGCGGCGCGCGGCGGTCTCGGCGGCCTCGACCGGACCGAGCCCATGCCGGCGATGCAGGTGATCCGCATGCTCGCCCACCACGATGGCGTCATCGACGACGATGCCGAGCGTGATGATCAGCGCAAAGAGCGAGATCATGTTGAGCGTCAGCCCCGAGGCATACATCAGCGCCAGCGCCGCCAGCATCGAGGTCGGGATCCCCGCCGCCACCCAGAGCGCGGTGCGCGCGTTGAGGAAGAGGAACAGCAGCCCCACTACCAGCACCAGCCCCGACAGGCCGTTGTGCAGCAGCAGGTCGAGCCGATTGGTGATCGCCTCGGCGCGGGTGCGGATGAGATCGACGGTGGTGCCCTCGGGCAGCACCGATTGGAACTCGCGCGCCACCTCGGCCACCGCGTCCTGAATCTTGATTGCGTCGCCGTCGGCAGAGCGGTCGACCCGGACCGAAATCGCCGGGTGGTCGCCAACGTAATAGGCCCTCTCGCGGTCGATCCCTTCCTCGCGCAGCAGCGCCACGTCGCCGACCGTCAGCTTGGTGCCGTCGGGCTCGGAGCGCAGCACGATGGCCGAGATGTCGCGCAGTGCGCGCTTCTCGACTCCGGCGCGGACCCGGGCATTGGCGCCGCTGACATCGCCGGCCGGCGCGGCATCCACCTCGGCCGAGATCGCCTCGGAGATCTGCTGCATGGTGACGTCGTAGCCGAGCAAGTTGGCCGTGGGCACCTCGACGATGATCTGCGGCGCCGCGACGCCGCGGATGGTGGTGCGGGTCACCCCCTCGGCGAAGAGCCGTACGACGAACTCGTCGGCGAAACGCCCGAGCTGGTCCACGCCCACAGGCCCGGTGATCACCACGTCGGTCACCCGGTCACGCCAGCCGCCCGCGGTCACCCGTGGATCGTCCGCCTCCTCGGGCAGGTTGTCGACGGTGTCCACCGCCGTCTGCACGTCGTCAAGCGCCTTGGCCATGTTATAGTTCGGCTCGAACTCGAGCTCGATGCGCGCCGAGCCCTCGCGCGAGAGACTCTCGGTCGCCACCACACCCTCGACCGCCAGCAGCGTCGGCTCGAGCAGCTGCACGATGGCGTTGTCGATGTCCTGCGCCCCGGCGCCGTCCCAGCTGACGCGCACGTCGATCTGGTCCTCGATCACGTCGGGAAAATACTGCGCGCGCATGTTGGGCACGGCAAGCACCCCAGCGCCGATGAGCAGCACCAGAAGCAGGTTGGCCACCGTGCGGTGGCGGGTGAAATAGCTCAGGAGTCCACTGGCGGAGCCGGGGATATGCCGCATCGGCTCAGCCCCCCCATCCGCGCTTCGAGCCGCTCGATCACCTGCGCGGGGACCATCGGCTCGGAAAGCTGCGCGAGCAGGCGTTGCTTGGCCTCGGCGGGCATGCGTTCGTTGCCCTCGATGAAAGCGACGAGCCGGGCGCGGCGCTCCTCGGTCAGCTCGAGCATGGTGGCCTCGGCCTGCACGTCGGGGCCGGTGGGGCCGCTGCCGGCCTCGGTGTTGAGCGGGCGCACCTTGATCCCGGCGCCCAGAAGCGGCGTGCGCTCGGCAACGACCATGCGCCCGTCCAACGCTGCCCGAACGAGCACCTCGTCGCCCTGCCGGCGCAGCAGCTCGACTTGCACCGCCTCGAGCCGCTCGTCGGCGCCGAGTACCAGCACGTCGCCCGCCGGGCCAAGCGCCGTGGCAGGCAGCAGCGCCACCCGTTCGAGCGGCGGCTCGGCGATCTTGACGGTCACGAAGTCCCCCGGCTTGAAACCCCGGGGCTCTTCCAGTGCCGCAAAGAGCAGGCGACCGGTCTGCCCCTCGCCCACCGCCGCACCCTCGCGGATCAGCGTGCCCGCGCTGCTCACCGAGGCGCCGTAGAAATCCAGCGTCACCGTCACGGGCAGCTCGCGCGGCTGGTCCGAGGCGTTCAGAAGTTGCAGGTATTGCTGGGTCGACACGCGGAAGGCCACTTCCAGCGCCGCAGGGTCCACCAGCGTCGCAAGCTGTTCGTTGGCAGAGATCCGGCGCCCGGCGACCACCGAGACATCCTCGAGCTGGGCGTCAAATTCGGCGCGGATTTCCGTTTCGACGAGCCGCCGCTGCGCCTCGTCGAGGGCGATATGCGCGCGGGTGAGCGCGGTGGTGCTCTGGTCGACGCGTGCCTCGGTCTGGGCCAGCGCCTGCCGCCGGGTTACCACGGCCTGCCGCGCCGAGGAGGCCGAGAGTTCGGCCTCTTCCACCAGGGCCGAAGTGCCGACGCCGCGGGTCTGCAGGTCGGCCTGCCGCTGGTAGGCGCGCTGGCGCAGCGCCGCCTGTTCCTCGGCGGCGGCCAGTGCGTCCTTTTCCAGCTCGACCGCGCGGATCGCCTCGCGACGCTCTGCCTCCGCGTCCTGCAGGGCGCTTTGCGCGCGCTCCAGTTCGGCCTGCATGTCCGCCGGGTCGATGCGCGCCAGAAGCGTGCCGGCGGCAACCCGCCCGCCTTCGACGAACGCGGGCGCCAGGTCGATCAGCGTGCCGCCCACGGCGCTGCGCAATTCGAGGCTGCGGCGGCTCTGGATCTCGCCAAAGGCGGTCATCTCGGGGATCACGGTCTCCAGCCGCACCGGCACCACGTTCACCGCGAACACCCGCTCTCGCGCCTGCGGGATATGCGGCGTGTCGGCGAGCCGGGTCTGCACCGCGTCGCGCACGAGAATCCCGGCCCAGGCCAGCAGGCCCAGCGTCAGCGAAAGGAGAAAGAGCCCGGCTAGGCTCCGGCGAAGAAACCGCATGTGATCGTCCCGCGAAATGGAGGGGCCGAGCCCCCCCTGTCTGGCCGCATACAGCTTACGCCCGATGCCCGGCGCAATCCAAGCCGTCACGGTGATACCCGGCAGTGTATCATTTCCGCCGTTTGTGTTCCTCAAGGCGCGGAAAAATCTCAACGAAGTTGCAGGGCATGTGCCGGTAATCGAGCTGCCAGCAGAGGATCTCGTCCCAGGCATCCTTGCAGGCACCGGTGCTGCCGGGCAAAGCGAAGAGGTAAGTGCCCCCCGCGACCCCCCCCCGTGGCCCGCGACTGCACCGCGGACGTACCTATTTTCTTCATGGAAACCATGGTGAAGACCGTGCCGAAGGCCTCGATCTCCTTTTCGTAGACATCGCGGTGCGCCTCGACCGTCACGTCGCGACCGGTGAGACCGGTGCCGCCCGTGGAAATGATCACATCCACCTCGGGGCTGGCGATCCAGGCGCGGAGCTGGTCCGAGATGGCCGCCCGGTCGTCCTTCACGATTGCGCGATCCGCCAGCAGGTGCCCCGCATCGGTCAGCCGCTGCACCAGCGTAGCGCCCGAACGGTCCTCATTTAGGCCGCGGGTATCGCTCACGGTCAGCACCGCGATGCGGACGGGGATGAACTCTCGGGTTTCGTCGATGCGGCTCATGCGGGCTCCGTCAGGACTGGGATCACAGGGGTTTCGGCGTCAGCCATAGCGTCACGGGCAGGGCTCCGCCACAGGCAGACGCGGCACGGCGAAAATATGGGCAAAGCGGCGGGCGGCCTCGTCGGTGGCGAGGCTGCGGGCGAAGCGCACCCAGTCGGCCTCGGTCTCGGGCTGCGGACAGGTGCCGCCCTGCGCCAGACGCGCCTTGGCCAGCGCTGCCGCCAGCGCATCCTCGCGCTCGTCGTCCGTGAGCGGCGGGTAGGTGTTCTCGGCGGCGAAACGGGCGGCGCGCAGCAGGAGCGTGGCCAGCCGATCCCGCTCCGCGATGTTCAGAAGGTCGGGACAGAGCTGCACTGCGGCGGTGATCTCGACCAGCCGCGAAAGCGCGCAGCCGGCGGGACCATGGCCACTCTGATCCTCGGCCCGCACCCCCTCTCCGTCGCGGCGGGTGAGGATCACCGGCCCCGGCAGCTCGAGGATTTCCAACCCCGGCGACGGCTCCTCGACCTCCGCTGCGTGATCGCGGAAGAGCGCGATGTAATCGGGGCTGAAGCCGTCGGCGAAGGCCCCGGCAACCGCGAGCAGCAACGCAAACACGGCCCCGGCACAGATGCGCCCGGCCCGCACCGGCCTCACCCCAGCGCCTTGAGCCTGGCCTGCAGCTCCAGCAGGTCGGCCCAGGCCTCGCGTTTCATGGCGGGCTGGCGCAGCAAGTAGGCAGGGTGGAACATCGGTATCGCCGGGCGGCCCTCGGCCTCGGCCCATTTGCCGCGCAGCCGGGTGATGCCGCGTTTGCCCAGGAGCGCGTCGCAGGAGATATTGCCCATGATCACCAACAGGTCGGGATCGGCCAGCTCGATATGCCGAACGAGGAAAGGCTTCATCATGGCGATCTCGTCGGGGCGCGGATCGCGGTTCTGCGGGGGACGCCAGGGCAAAACGTTGGTGATGTAGACCGTGCTTGCCCGGTTGAGGCCGATCGCCGCGAGCATCCGGTCGAGCAACTGCCCGGCGCGGCCGACGAACGGCTTGCCCTGCAGATCCTCCTCACGGCCCGGCGCCTCGCCGACGATCATCACCCGCGCGCCCGCAACACCGTCCGAGAAGACGAGGTTGCGCGCGCCGCGCTTCAGCTCGCATTCCTCGAACGCCTCCATGGAGGCGCGCAGCGCCTCGAGGCTGCCCGCCGCCTTCGCGGCTTCTGTCGCAAGCTGCACCGCGTCGGGACCGACGGGCGCGGCCATGGGCGCAGGCGCGCCCCCGCGCTCGGGCTGTGCCACGGCAGGCTGTGCCCGCGCGGCCTGCTCCGCCGCCTCCAGCGCAAAACGGTCCACCGGCGCTTCGCCGATCGCCTCGTCGGCGCCCAGCTCAAGCTGCCAGTCCAGCGCCGCGCGCGCCCAATGCCAATCGATGCCCGAATCCATATCGAGACACTACCCGAGCGCGGCGGCGGAGCAAATCTCCCCCGAGGGCATCTTTCGGAAAATGCGCGTGAAAGCCCCGGCGGATGCGCGCGCCGCCCTCAGGACCGCGGCTTCTTGCGCGCCCGGATCAGCGTGTTGTGGCTGATGATCTCGTAGCCCAGCCGCTCGACCAGCTCACGGCGGAGCCGCTCGATCTCGGCGCTTTCGATCTCGATCACCTCGCCGGTGTCGACATCGACAAGATGGTCGTGCTCGGCGGCGGGCGTCACCTCGAAGCGCGCCGACTCATGCTCGAAGCTGAGCTTGCGGATCAGACCCGCCTCCTCGAGCGCCGCCAGCGTCCGGTAAACCGTGGCAAAGGAGACCGAACCGTCGATCGCCTTGGTCCGCGCAAAGAGCTCGTCGGCGTTGGGGTGATCCTCTGACTCCATGAGCACGGACATCACGATCATGCGCTGCTGCGTCACGCGCAGCCCCGCATCGCGCAAGGCCTGGGCAAAATCGGTCGAGACCGCGGTCATGGGCAACTCCTGTTCAGGTCAGTTTGATAGCCCCGGTCCGGCAACGAGGCAACCACGCCGCGGGGGGAAGGCGACGCCCCGCACATAAATGAGAACGACTCGCATCTAACTTGACTTTTGCGAATGCCTCGCATTTACATTTTTTCGAAAGCACCCCGAGGAGAAACCCATGCCCGCCACCCCCCCGGCTCGCCACCGCCCTTGCCAGCCTTGGCCTGCTGATCGCCCAGCCCGCCGCAGCGGCCGACAAGATGAAGGTGGTCACCACCTTCACCGTGCTGGCGGATATGGCCGCACAGGTCGCCGGGGAGGCCGCCGAGGTGGTTTCGGTCACGAAGCCCGGCGCCGAGATCCACGGCTACCAGCCGACCCCGCGCGACATCGTGCGGGCGCAGGGGGCGGACCTTATCCTGTGGAACGGACTGAACCTCGAGCTGTGGTTCGAACAGTTCCTGTCGAACCTGCGGGACGTGCCCTCGGTCACCCTGTCCGACGGTATCGACCCCATTCCGATCTCCGCAGGTGCCTATCAGGGCAAGCCCAACCCGCACGCCTGGATGGGGCTCGAGAATGCGCTGATCTACATTGACAATATCACCAGCGCCTTCGCCGAGCACGACCCCGGAAACGCCGAGACCTATGCCGCCAATGCCGCCGCCTACAAGGACGCGCTGCGCAGCGCGCTCGAGCCGCTTCGCGCGCGCATCGCCGCCATCCCCGAAGAGCAGCGCTGGCTGGTCACCTGCGAGGGCGCCTTCAGCTACCTCGCCCGCGACTTCGGCATGAAGGAACTCTATCTCTGGCCGATGAATGCCGACCAGATGGGCACCCCCCCAGCAGGTGCGCGCGGTGATCGACGGCGTGAAGCAGAACCAAATCCCCGTGGTCTTCTGCGAAAGCACCGTCAGCACCCGCCCCGCCGAGCAGGTGGCGCGCGAGACTGGCGCGGCCTATGGCGGTGTACTCTACGTCGACAGCCTGTCGGAGCCGGACGGGCCGGTGCCGAGCTACCTCGATCTGCTCGCCGTCACCTCGCGCACCATTGCCGAGGGGCTCGAGGCGGGGCTCGCGGCGCAATGATGCAAACGCAGGCCCCCATGAAGGACAGCGCCACGATGGACGGCATCCGCGCCCGGGACGTCACTGTCACCTACCGCAACGGCCACACCGCGCTACGCCGCGCCAGCTTCGAGATCCCGCGCGGCACGATCACCGCGTTGGTGGGGGTCAACGGCGCAGGCAAGTCGACGCTGTTCAAGGCGATCATGGGCTTCGTGCCGGTGGCGCAGGGCAGGATCACCCTGCTTGGTCTGTCTGTGAAGGCGGCACTGAAGCGCAACCTCGTCGCCTATGTGCCGCAGTCCGAGGAGGTCGACTGGTCCTTTCCGGTGCTGGTCGAGGACGTGGTGATGATGGGCCGCTACGGCCACATGGGGTTTCTACGCCGCCCGTCGCAGGCTGACCGCGAGGCGGTCGATACGGCGCTGGCCCGGGTCAACATGTCGGACTTCCGCCACCGCCAGATCGGCGAGCTTTCGGGCGGTCAGAAGAAGCGTGTCTTCCTCGCCCGCGCGCTCGCGCAGGAAGGACAGGTGATCCTGCTCGACGAGCCCTTCACCGGCGTCGACGTGAAGACCGAGGAGCAAATCATCGCCCTCCTGCGCGAGCTGAAGGACGAAGGACGGGTCATGCTGGTCTCGACCCACAACCTCGGCACCGTGCCGGAATTTTGCGACCGAACGGTGCTGGTCAAGGGCACTGTGCTCGCCTACGGGCCGACCGAGACCACCTTCACCCGCGCCGCGCTGGAGGAGGCCTTTGGCGGTGTGCTTCGGCATTTCACCATCGAGGGCGCCGACCTGCACGACGATGCAGACCCTCGCCGCGTCTCGATCCTCACCGACGACGAGCGCCCACTGGTGCGCTACGGCGGCGAGACCCGCCGGGCGGCGAAGGAGCGCGAGGAATGAGCCTGCTCGAGCCCTTCACCTACGGCTACATGACCAACGCCATGTGGGTCTCGGCGCTGGTGGGCGCGGTCTGCGCCTTCCTGTCGAGCTACCTGATGCTCAAGGGCTGGTCGCTGATCGGCGACGCGCTCTCGCACTCGGTGGTGCCGGGCGTCGCCGGGGCCTATTTGCTCGGCCTGCCTTTTGCACTCGGCGCCTTCCTGTCGGGCGGGCTGGCGGCGGCGGCGATGCTGCTGCTCTCGGACCGCTCGGGGCTGAAGAGCGACGTGATCATCGGGCTGATCTTCACCTCCTTCTTCGGGCTCGGGCTGTTCATGGCCTCTGTGAACCCCATGGCGATCTCGATCCAGACCATCACCATGGGCAACATCCTCGCCATCACTCCCGGGGACACGCTGCAACTGGCAATCATCGGGCTCGTCTCGCTGGCGGTACTGCTGGCAAAATGGAAGGACCTCATGGTCGTCTTCTTCGACGAGGGCCACGCCCGCTCCATCGGGCTTCGGCCGGGGGTTCTGAAGGCGCTCTTCTTCACCCTGCTTTCGGCCTGCGTGGTGGCGGCGATGCAGACGGTTGGCGCCTTCCTTGTGATCGCCATGGTGGTCACCCCCGGCGCCACCGCCTACCTGCTCTGCGACCGCTTCCCGCGGCTCATCGCGACCTCGGTGGCGATCGGCGCGGCCACCGGCTTTGCGGGCGCTTACCTCAGCTACTTCCTTGACGGGGCGACGGGCGGGATCATCGTGCTCCTGCAGACGGCGATCTTCCTGCTGACCTTCACCTTCGCCCCCAAGCATGGGCGCCTCGCCGCCCGCCGCAAGGCCCGCGCCGCGCTGGAGGACCTCGCATGACCGAGACCCTGCTCGCCCCCTTCCAGTTCCCCTTCATGCTGAACGCCTTCGCGATCTGCGCCATCGTCGCCGTTCCCACGGCGCTCCTGTCGTGCTTCCTCGTGCTGAAGGGCTGGGCGCTGATGGGCGACGCGATCAGCCATGCGATCCTGCCCGGCGTCGTGCTGGCCTATATCCTGGGCCTGCCGCTGATCCTCGGCGCCTTTGGCGCGGGTATGGTCACGGCCCTTGCCACCGGCTTTCTCGCAGGCAACAGCCGGGTGAAGCAGGACACGGTGATGGGCGTGGTCTTTTCGGGCATGTTCGCGCTCGGCATCGTGCTCTACACGCAGATCCACACCAATGTGCACCTCGACCACATCCTCTTCGGCAACATGCTGGGCGTGGGTCGCGAGGATCTCTGGACCGCCGGGCTGATCTCGCTGGTCGTTGCGGGCGTGCTGCTGCTGAAATGGAAGGACTTGCTGCTGCACGCCTTCGATCCGGCGCAGGCGCGGGCGAGCGGGCTGCCCGTGGGGCTGCTGCATTACGGGCTGCTGACGCTGATCTCGCTGACCATCGTGGCGACGCTGCGCGCCACCGGGCTGATCCTCGCCGTCGGCTTGCTGATCGCGCCGGGCGCCATCGGCTTCCTGATCGCGCGCAGCTTTGGAAAGATGATGGTCGCCGCCTGTGCCGCCTGTCTTCTGGCCATGCTGGCGGGCACCTACCTCAGTTTCTTCCTCGACAGCGCCCCGGCACCGACGATCATCCTGATCCTGACGGCGATCTTCCTCGTGGCGCTGGTCCGGCGCGGGATGCTCACGCGCCGGGCCTTTGCTCGAATTTGATCAGGTCTGGGGAAAGGCGATCTGCACCTTCATCGCGCGGGTCTTGTCGGCGGCAAGTTCGAAGGCGTCCTGTGCCTGCGCCACCGGCAACACGCCGGTGAGCAGAGGCTTCACGTCGAGCCGCCCGCTGTCGATCAGCCGCGCCGCAGTGGCGAACTCAGGATCGAAGCGGAAGCTGCCCATGAGCCGCAGCTCCTTGGCGACAATGACGGTCATCGGCAGCGGCGTCTCGGGCCCAAGGCCCACGGTCACCATGGTGCCGCGCGGGCGCAGGATCGAACACCCCGCGACCACCGCTGCCGGCGCGCCCGAGCATTCGAAGAGCACGTCCACCTGCCCCTTGCCCGCCTGCAGCGGCTCGAGCGCGGCCTCATGGCCGGCGAGATCGATCACCCGGTCCGCGCCCATGGTTTTCGCCACGTCCAGCGCCGCCGTGGAGATATCCGTCGCCACGATTTCCTCGGCCCCGGCGAGTTTCGCGGCAGCGATCGTCAGGCAGCCAATGGGCCCGCAGCCCGAGACCGCCACGCGCTTGCCGATCAGACTGCCTGCCTGCGCCACCGCATGCAGGCAAACAGCCAGCGGCTCGGACATTGCGGTGAGCGCGAGATCCGCCTTGTGCGACAGCCGTACCGCCTGCCGTGCCGGCAGCGTCAGCTGCGCTCGGAAGAACCCCTGCTCGTGCGGGAAGCGCATGGCCGAGCCGGCGAACCGCATATCGAGGCAATGGTTGGCCATGCCGCGCAGGCAGTACTCGCATTCATTGCAGGGGCGCGAGGGGTTGATCGCCACGCGATCGCCCTCCGAGAGCCCGCTGACCCCGGCGCCGATATCGGTGACGATGCCCGAGACCTCGTGCCCCAGCGCCATGGGCTCGCGAATGCGGATCGTGCCGAAACCGCCGTGCAGGTAGTAATGCAGGTCCGAACCGCAGATACCCCCATGGCTCACCGCGATGCGCACCTCGCCCGGACCGGGCGCCGGGGCACCCTGCATGGTATCAAGACGCAGGTCTTTCGGCGCATGGATGACGACGGCCTCCATCAGCGGGCACCTGCACTGGCGGACATGGCGGGTCGGGTCATGGGGAGCTCTCCTTCACGGCGCGTCAGGCGCCTTTCCTTCGCGACAAGCTAGACAGGCGACAGGAGCGGTTTCAAGGCGAAACGCGTGCCGCCGCGCCCGCGGGACGGGCGCGGCGGCACCGGCTCACCGGAGGGCTCTCAGCGGGCCGTCACCTCCTCCATCCAGCCAAGGCGCATTTCCGGCACCGACTTCAGCAGCATGTCCGTGTAGTCGTCGAAGGGCGGCGCCAGCACCTCGGACTTGGTGCCGTAGCGCACCAGCTTGCCGAGGTGCATGACGGCAATCGTGTCGGCGATGGCGCGGACCGTGGCGATGTCATGGGTGATGAAGAGATAGGACACCTGCTCACGTGCCTGCAGATCGGCGAGCAGTTTGAGGATGCCTTCGGCGACCAGCGGATCGAGCGCGCTTGTCACCTCGTCGCAGATGATCAGCCTGGGCTTGGCGGCCAGCGCGCGGGCGATGCAGACGCGCTGCTTCTGGCCGCCCGAGAGTTCCGCGGGGTAGCGGTCGATGAACGCCTCGCCCAGCTCGATCTGGTCGAGCAGCTCGATCACCCTGCGCCGCTGTTCCCGGCCCTTCATGCCGAAGTAGAAGCGCAAGGGCCGGCCGATGATCGTGCCCACCGTCTGGCGCGGGTTCATCGCGACGTCGGCCATCTGGTAGACCATCTGCAGCTCGCGCAGATCCTCGCGCGTGCGGCGCTTGCGCACGGCGGGCAGGACGCGCCCGTCGAAGGTGATGCGCCCCGCCACCGGCGGAAGCAAACCGGTGATGACCCGCGCCAGCGTCGACTTGCCGGAGCCGGACTCGCCGACAACGGCCAGCGTGGTGCCGGGCTGGATCGCCATGTTGATATCGGAGAGCACGTCTCGATCCATGCCGCGATAGCGCGCGGTGAGCCCCTCGATCTCGAGCACCGGCGGCAGATCGGTGATCTTTTCCTCGTGCGCCTTGGCGGTGACCGAGACCAACGCCCTGGTGTAGTCCTCCTGCGGCGCGGTGATGATCTGCTCGGTGGTGCCGTATTCGACCGTCTTGCCCTGGCGCAACACCATGATGTCGTCGGCGATCTGCGCCACCACGGCGAGGTCATGGGTGATGTAAAGCGCCGCGACGCCCTGCTCGCGGATCGCTGCCTTGATCGCCGACAGAACGCCGAGCTGGGTGGTCACGTCGAGCGCGGTGGTGGGCTCGTCGAAGATCACCAGGTCGGGCTCGGGACAGAGCGCCATGGCGGTCATCGCACGCTGCAACTGCCCACCCGAGACCTGGTGCGGGTAGCGGCTGCCGAAGGTTTCCGGCTCGGGCAGGCCGAGCTTGCGGAAGAGTTCCACGGCGCGCGCCTCGGCGGCGGCGCGGGTGGCGCGGCCGTGGCTGACGCTGGCCTCGACCACCTGGTCCATCAAGCACTTGGCGGGGTTGAAGGCGGCGGCGGCGGATTGCGCCACATAGGTCACCTCGGCCCCGCGCAGGCTGCGCAGGGTGCGCCCCGACGCCTCGCGGATCTCGCGCCCGTTGAGCAAGATCTCCCCGCCGGTCAGCTCGATGCCGCCGCGGCCGTACCCCATGGCCGAGAGGCCGATGGTCGACTTGCCGGCACCGGACTCACCGATGAGGCCCAGCACCTTGCCCTTTTCGAGCGTGAGCGAGACGCCGTCGACGATGGTGATGCGGCGCGGCGCCTCGCCGGGGGGGCTGCGCCGTCGCCTCGATCTTCAGGTTGTCGATACGCAGAAGCGGATCAGCCATTGCGGCCTCCTTTCAGCGAGGAGGTGCGGTCGAGCACCCAGTCGGCCACGAGGTTGACGCTGATCGCCAGCGCCGCGATGGCCACAGCGGGCAGCAGCGCCGCGGGAATGCCGTAGACGATGCCGTCCTTGTTCTCCTTCACGATGCCGCCCCAGTCTGCGCCGGGCGGCTGCACGCCAAGCCCGAGGAATGACAGGGTCGACACGAAAAGCACCATGAAGATGAAGCGCATGCCGGCCTCGGCAACCAGCGGCGAAAGCGCGTTGGGCAGGATCTCGCGGAAGATGGTCCAGACCCGGCCCTCACCGCGCAGCTCGGCCGCCTCGACGTAGTCCATCACCGCGATATCGCTGGCGACGGCGCGGGACAGGCGGAAGACGCGGGTGGAATCGAGCAGCCCCATGACAAGGATCAGCACAGGAATGGTGACCGGCATGACCGAGAGCACCACCAGCGCGAAGATCAGTGTCGGGATCGCCATGACCAGATCGACGAAGCGCGACAGCACCTGGTCGACCCAGCCGCCGATGACCGCGGCGAAGAGCCCGGCGACGGAGCCAGTGACGAAGCTGACCACCGTGGCCGCGCTGGCGACGAGGATGGTGGTCTGCCCGCCCCAGATCAGCCGAGAGAGCAAGTCGCGCCCGATGTTGTCGGTGCCGAGCCAGAACTCGGAGGAGGCCGGCTCCCAGACGTCGCCGACGACCTCGCTGACGCCGTAGGGGGCGATGAGCGGGGCGGCGATGGCGCTGAAGAGGAAGAGGCCGGTGATGGCAAGCCCGACCAGGGCGGGGATGGGAACGCGCCTCATTTCGGGTGCCTCAGTCTGGGGTTCGCGAGGATCGACACGATGTCCGCGACCATGTTCAGGAAGATGTAGACCGCGGCAAAGATCAGCCCGCAGGCCTGCACCACAGGTACGTCGCGCTTGGAGACGTGATCGACGAGGTATTGGCCCATGCCGGGGTAGACGAAGACCACCTCGACCACGACCACGCCGACGACGAGATAGGCCATGTTGAGCATGACCACGTTGACGATCGGCGCGATGGAGTTCGGAAAGGCATGGCGCCAGATCACTGCGGAGCGGCGGATGCCCTTGAGCTCGGCGGTCTCGATATAAGCCGACTGCATGACGTTGAGCAGCGCGGCGCGTGTCATGCGCATCATATGCGCGAGCACCACCATCACCAGCACGGCCACCGGCAGCGAGATCGCGTGGAGCTTCTCGAAAAGGCTCATGCGGTCGTTGAGCATGGCCACCGAGGGCGCCCAGCCGAGCTGCACCGCGACGTAGTACATCAGGATGTAGCTCATCATGAACTCGGGCACCGAGATCGCCGAGAGCGTCGCGGCGGAGATCACCTTGTCGGGCCAACGGCCGCGGTAGAGCACCGAGACCAGACCCAGGATGATCGCCAACGGCACAGAGATCAGCGCTGCCCATGCGGCCAGAAAGAGCGTGTTGCCCAGCCGTTCCGAAATCGCGCCGGCAATGTCGCGGCCGTTGCTGAGCGAGGTGCCGAGATCGCCGTGCAGGATCCCCGTGAGCCAGGAGAAATAGCGTTCGGTCGCGGGGGCGTTGAGGCCCAGCTCCTCGCGCAGGTTGGCAAGGGACTCCGGCGTGGCCGACTGGCCGAGGATCGCCTGCGCCACATCCCCGGGGAGAATCTGCGTGCCGAGGAAGATCATGATCGACACGAGGAATATGAGCAGCAGACCCAGCGCGATACGCTGGGCCACAAGTTTCGCGATGTAAGCGTTCATGCGGGCGGCCTCAGGCCAGCCAGCACTTGTGCGGTGCGAGACCGTTCATCACTTCGAGAACGCCGCTTTCTTCCCAGCCCTGGATCTGGTCGCTCACGCCTTCGATGAAGTCGTTGAACATCGGGCAGATCAGCCCGCCCTCGTCGGCGAGGATGTCGGCCATCTCGCGGTAGAGCTGCTTGCGCTTCTCCTGGTCCAGCTCGGCGCGGGCTTCGACCAGCTTGGCGTCGAACTCGGCATTGTCGAAGCGGGTGTCATTCCAGTCGGCGGTCGACAGGTAGGCGGTGGCGTACATCTGGTCCTGCACCGGGCGGCCCGACCAGTAGGAGGCGCAGAAGGGCTCCACGTTCCACACGTCCGACCAGTAGCCGTCATCGGGCTCGCGGCTAATCTCGAGCGGGATGCCGCAGGCACGCGCGCTCTCCTGGAAAAGCTGCGCCGCGTCCACTGCGCCGGGGAAGGCGCCCTCGGCAACGCGCAGGACGATCGGGCTGCCGTCGTGGCCGGACTTCTCGTAGAACTCCTTGGCCAGCTCGGGATCATACGCGCGCTGCGGGCGGGTGTCGTCGAACAGCGGGTAGGACGCGTTGATCGGGATGTCGTTGCCGACCGAGCCATAGCCCTGCAGGATCTTGTCGACCATCTCCTCGCGGTTGATCGCGTATTTCAGCGCCATGCGCAGGTCGGCATTGTCGAAGGGGGCGGTGTCGCAATGCATGATGAAGACGTAGTGCCCGCGCCCCGCCACGCTCTTGACCTCGAGGCCCGGCGCGCGGCCGAGCAGGCCGGCGACCTTGGGCGCGACCTGGTTGATGATGTGCACCTGCCCCGACTGCAGCGCGGCGTTGCGCGCGGTGGCATCGTTGATCACCGCGAACTCGACACCGTCGAAATGGCCGCGGCTGTCGTCCCAGTAGTCAGCGAACTTCTCGAAGGTGTAGCGCACGCCCGGCTCGGCCTCGACCACGCGGTAGGGGCCGGTGCCGATGCCCGCGCCGGGGTTGTCACGGCCGCCGTTCGGCTGGATCACCAGGTGGTAGTCCGACATCAGGTAGGGCAGGTCGGCGTTGGCCTCGGCGAGTTCGACGATGAAATTGCCGCCCTCGACCCGCATGTCCTTGATGCCCTTCATGATGCCGAGCGCGCCGGACTGGGAATCCTCGTCCGAATGGCGGCGCATGGTTTCGAGCACGTCGTCGGCTGTCAGCTCCGAGCCGTCGTGGAACTTGACGCCTTCACGGATCGCGAAGGTCCAGGTCATGGCGTCGGGGCTCGAGCTGACATCAGTGGCCAGCCGCATGTCGAGCGAGCCGTCCGGGTTCACGTCGAGCAGCGTCTCGCCGAAGGTGCGGGTGGTGTGGAAGGCCACCTGAACCAGCGCCATCGCCGGGTCGAGGGATTCCGTGCTCTCGCCGCCGCCGAGGCCCATCTTCAGGATGCCGCCCTTGACCGGCTCCTGCGCCAGCGCCGCGCTGAACGGCACACCGCCCCCGATCAAAGCGCCAAGGCCGAGCACGGAGGCTCGGCCAAGCAGGCTGCGGCGCGACAGGCCCTTGCGGCTGAACCGCTGATAGGTCGAAGTCTTGTTCTTATTGGTCATCTGATACCCCTGTTTCTTTCTTTGCGTTTCTTGCGGGCCCCTCTCCGGGAAGGAGGCCCGTCGTTTCCGTTGCGCTACTTCCTATTGGTAATTCTCAAATTTCTCAACTTATTCGCCGGATCGCCGCTCTCCGACGAAGCGCCCGGCCCCGCAGCTGTCCATTTCAGCATGTTTTTCCGCCAGCGCAGCCAGCGCCTCGGCGACAGGCTGATCCGGCAGGCTGGAGCGCCGCGTGGCAAGATCCGTGTGCAGCAGCAACACCTCGATCGTCGCCGCGAGCGCGCCGTCGGCGCGCCAGAGCCGGTGGAAGAGATGCATCTTCTTGCCCTCCCCCTTGAGCACCTGCGTGGTGACGGTGATCTGCTCGCCCGCGCGCACCTCATCCATGTAGCGGATGTGGCTCTCGACGGTGAAATAGCTGCGGCCCGAGGCGATGTACTCGGGCCCCGCGCCCACCATCTCCATCAGCCGGTCGGTCGCCAGCGAGGCGGCCTCGAGGTAGTGGGTCTCGTTCATGTGGCCGTTGTAGTCGGTCCAGCTCGAGGGCACCTGCCGCTGCGCGGTGATCGGCAACCCGTCCTTGGAACCGGCTTGATCCAGCGCCGCCTCGTGGGAGGTCAGCACGCCCCCGGCCCCGGAGCCGCTGCGCTTCAGCGCCCGGAGCATCCCGACGATATTGTCATCGCGCAGCCGCTCGAGCTGGCGGATCGACAGGTGCCCGGACTGCGCGTCCGACTGGCCCGCGATGAGGTCCACCAGCTCGGGGGTGAACTCCGGCACGTCCATCAGCTTAGTCCAGGGCCAGGAGAGCGCCGGGCCGAACTGCGCCATGAAGTGTTTCATCCCCGCCTCGCCCCCGGCGATGCGGTAGGTCTCGAACAGACCCATCTGCGCCCAGCGGATGCCGAAGGCCATGCGGATCGCCTCGTCGATCTCCTCGGTGGTGGCGACGCCGTCCTTGACCAACCAGAGGCTCTCGCGCCAGACCGCCTCGAGCAGGCGATCTGCGATATGGGCGTCGATCTCCTTGCGCAGGATGAGGGGGAACATGCCGATCGAGCGCAGGACCTCGGCGGCCGGGCCGGTGCGCTCTGGCGTGCCGACCAGCTCGACCAGCGGCAGCAGGTAGACGGGGTTGAATGGGTGGGCGACGATGGCGCGCGCCCCCTCCGCGTTCAACTCCGAGGGTTTGAAACCCGAGGTCGAGGAGCCGATCACCGCGCCCCGCGGTGCCAGCTGCGAAAGCGCGCCCAGCACCTTGTGCTTCAGCGCAAGCTGTTCGGGCACGCTTTCCTGCACCCAATCCACCCCGGCAACCGCTTCGGCCATGTCGTCGAAGAAGGTCAGCGCCCCTTCGTCCGGCAGCGCTCGGTCGTAGAGCCCGGGCAAGGCGCGGCGGGCATTGTCGATGATCTCGCCGATCTTGCGCTCGGCCTCGGGGTCGGGATCGAAGACCCTCACGTTCCAGCCATTGAGCAGGAAGCGCGCGGCCCAACCGCCGCCGATGACCCCGCCGCCGACAATGGTGGCGGTCCTGCGCTCAGCGCTCATGCCAGCACCCTCGGAGCGCGTTTCACCAGGCCGAGCCGCGCCCGGACCGCCTCGGGGCCGACCACCCGCGCGCCCATGTTCTCGATGATCGAGGCCGCGCGCTCCACGAGCTGCGCGTTGGTCGCGAGCTGGCCCTTGCCGAGCCAGAGGTTGTCCTCGAGCCCGACCCGGACGTTGCCGCCCGCCAGCACCGAGGCCGCAACGAAGGGCATCTGGTCCCTACCGAGGCTGAAGGCCGACCACGTCCAGTCCTCGGGCACAGCATTCACCATGGCCATGAAGGTATTGAGATCATTGGGAGCCCCCCAGGGCACCCCCATGCAGAGCTGCACCAGCGCGGGGCCGGTCAGCACGCCCTCGGCAACGAGCTGCTTGGCAAACCACAAATGGCCAGTGTCAAAGGCCTCGATCTCGGGCTTCACGCCGAGCGCGGTCATCATGCCACCCATGGCGCGCAGCATGCCCGGCGTGTTGGTCATCACGTAGTCGGCCTCGGCGAAGTTCATGGTGCCGCAATCGAGGGTGCAGATCTCGGGCAGGCATTGCGCGACGTGGGCCATGCGCTCGGTGGCGCCAACCATGTCGGTACCGGCTGCATTGACCGGGAAAGGTGCCTCGGTCGATCCGAAGACGATGTCGCCGCCCATGCCGGCTGTGAGGTTCAGGACGACATCGACCTCGGCGTCGCGGATGCGATCGGTCACTTCGCGGTAGAGCGCGGGATCGCGCGACGGGGCGCCGGTCTCCGGGTCGCGCACGTGGCAATGCACCACCGCCGCGCCGGCCTTCGCCGCGTCGATCGCGCTCTTGGCGATCTGCGCGGGGCTGCGCGGAACATGCGGCGAGCGGTCCTGCGTGCCGCCCGAGCCGGTCACCGCGCAGGTGATGAAAACCTCTTTGTTCATCGCCAGAGGCATGGAGAACTCCTGATATTCCTGCTACGGCAGCCGCTGCGGCGCCCTTCTAAGGGGGCGGCACGCCTCGTGATCGGGCGCGCGTCCGACTGCCAATCGCGCGAAGGATATCTCGGGACCCCCTGGTAAAATGTCCCTATCGTGACAAAATATGTTCCAAATCTGCCTGCTGCGATGAAAAACGTCACCCTCCTGCTCTACGACGGCTTCTCCAACATGGTTCTGTCGTGCCTTCTGGAGCCGCTGCGAGCCGTCCGCGACCAGGGTGCAGGCGGGCTGTCATGGCGGATCGTCACGCCGGACGACGGGCCGGCGCGCAGCTCCAGCGGGCTGAACATCTCTCCCGATACAGCCATCGCCGACTGCGACCGATGCGACCTGCTGATCGTCGTGACCGGCTATGGCTACCGTGAGCACGCGAGGCCGGAGCGTCTGGCGCCGCTGCGCCGGCTGACGCGCGGCGCGCGGGCCATCGTCGGGGCCGACACCGGGAGCTGGCTGCTTGCCGCGGCGGGCCTACTGGATGATCAGGGCGCAACGATCCACTGGGCGGTGCTCGCCGAGTTCGCCGAGGCCTTTCCGCAGGTCCAGCCGAGCGATGCGCGTTTCGTGCGAGGGCGACGGGTCTCGACCTGCGGCGGCGCCTCGACGGCGCTCGAGCTGATGCTGGCGATCATCTCCGAGCAGTTCGGCCCGGCGGATGCCTTCCTCGTTTCGACCATGTTCGTGCATGACGCCGAGCGCCAGCAGCGCAGCGGGCGCGGCGCGAACTGGCTGGTCGGCAAGGGCACCGCGCGGCTGCGCGAGATCGTCAATCTGATGGTCGAGACCATCGAGACCCCGCTTCCCCTCGAAGAGCTGGCGCGGCGCGCGGGGCTGACGCGGCGGACGCTGAACCGCCTCTTCCAGGCCGAGCTGGCGATGTCTCCCGGGCGCTACTACCAGCTCATGCGGCTGACCCATGCCCGCGAGCTGGCCTCGGGCACCGACTACGACCTGGGCGAGATCGCCCTGCGCTGCGGCTATGCCAATGCCTCAGCACTGAGCAGGGCCTTCCGTCTGGCCTTTGGCCACCCGATCCGCAAGGCCCGCGGCAGCCGTCCGCGTCAGCGCGAGAGCTGAACCAGCGCCGCCACGATCTGCGAGAAACTGTCCCGCGCGAGGTCATTCACGTCGCGCGCCCGCAGCCAACCATGCACCAGCCCGGCGTGGCTCTGCAGGTGCACCTCGGCACCTGCGCCCGGGCGGCCTCGGCATAGCGCAGAGCGTCGTCATGCAGCGGATCGCATTCCGCCGGGAAGAGCCAGGTCGGCGGCAGCGCCGACAGCGTACCCTTCGCCGGGACAAGACGCGGGTCGTCGGGATCACCGCCCAGCACCTCGCGGTAGGTGCCGAGGTCGCGCGCGCTCAGCAGCGGCGCCTCGGCGTGTTGCTCGAAGCTGCCACCCTCGTGCGGGAAGCCGAGGCCGGGATAGACCAGCACCTGCCCACGCAGCCCGAGGTCCGCGCGGGTGCCGCTGACCGTGGCGCTGAGCGAGGCCCCCGCGCTGTCACCGCAGAGGATCACGGGCCCTTCCACGCAGCAGAGCTCCACCACGCGGACCAGATCCTCATAAGCCGCCAGCCCCGGGTTTTCGGGCGCCAGCCGGTAATCGACCGAGACCACCCTGCAGCCAGTCCGCTGCGCCATTTCGGCGCAGACGTCGTCATGGCTCTCAAGCCCACCCAGCACGAAGCCTCCGCCATGGGCGTAGACCACGGTGACCGGGGACACCGCCCCGTAGAGCCGCACCGGCACGCCGTTCATCTCGCAATCAAGCACTGCAAGCCCCTCGGGCCTCCCCCGGTGGAAATGCGCCGCCATGCGGTCATAGACCGCGCGCTGCGCGGGCCAGTCGCGCGGGTCCAGATCCTCGGGGTAAAAGGCGATGGTCTCATCGACGAAGGCCACGATTTCGGGCGACAGGTAGCTGCGGTAATCCAAGCGATCTTCCTCTCCGGCGGTCTGCGGTCCCGGTGTCAGGGACGCGGAGGAGGTCTAGCCGATCTTCCGCCGCGTGCAAATCCGCGCGCCGCCCGAGCGCGACGCAGCGCGGCAACATCTGCACGATTGCTGAGCGCCGCTCTGGTCTCTGCCACAGCGCCATGCGAGGAACCCGGGCTGGTGCCTCGCGCCGGGCGCAAGGGCTGCGCCGGGCAGGCACCGGGGTACGGACCAGGACAGCAGGAGCAGGTGGGACCATGGCAGTGAAGACGGCAATCATCGGACTGGGGATCATGGGGCGGCGGATGCTGGAGCACATGCAGCTCCACGCGGGCTATTCCGTCGTGGCGATGTGGGACCCCTCGGCCGAGGGCTGCGCCGCGGCGCAGGCGCTTGCACCCGAGACTCCCGTGGCGGCCAGCGCCGCCGAGGCCATCGCCGCCGCCGACCTTGTCTACCTCGCCTGCCCGCCGGAGCCGCGCATGGCCTATGCGCTCGAGGCCGCCGCGGCAGGCAAGGCGGTCTTCCTGGAAAAGCCGCTCGGCGTCGATCTGGCCGCAAGCGAGGAACTGGTGACCAAGCTGCGCGCCAGCGGCGTGCCGGCGGCGGTCAACTTCACCCAGGCCGCCGGCGCAGCGCTGAGCAACATCACCGCGGCTGCACGCTCAGGCGCGATGGGCGATCTCGCGGGGGTCGACATGGTGGTCACCTATGCCGCCTGGCCGCGGGCCTGGCAGCAGGCCGCAGACTGGCTGCGCTTCCGCGCCGAGGGCGGTATGACCCGCGAGGTGCTCTCGCACTTCCTGTTCTTCAGCCAGCGCATCCTCGGCCCGCTCTCGGTCACCTGGGCGCGCCCCTCCTACCCCGCCGACCCGGCGCTCTGCGAGACCGCGTTGCTCGCCCGCCTCGAGACCGAGGCCGGCGTGCCGGTCTCGATCCTCGCCAGCACCGGTGGCGCGCAGGAAGACCGGCAGGAATTCACTGTGAAGGGCAGCAAGGCCTGCCACCGGGTCTCCAACTTCTCGGATGAGGCGGTCTCGACCGGCGGCGCCTTCGTTGCCGTTCCCGCCTTGCCCGGCGAGCCGCGTGCCGTCGCGCTGCGCGCCCAACTGGACGACATGCTGCTCTGCATTGCCGGCAAGCCGCACCGGCTGGCCACCCCGCAGGAGGCGCTCGACGTGCAGCGGCTCGTCGAGGAGATGCTGCGCGGCAAGCCCTGACATGACGAAAGGCCCCGCGATGCGCGCGGGGCCTTCTTCAGGTCTGCTGAACGTTTCCGGGGCAAGCCCCGCGCGGTTCGGAATGGCTCAGAACCCAATCGCGCGCAGCAACAGGAAGCAGGCCGCCGAGAGCAGCGCCGCAGCCGGAACCGTGATCACCCAGGCCGCGACGATCGTCATGAAGTGCGACCGGCGCACCAGCTTGCGGCGGGCGCGTTCCTGGCGCGGCAGGCTCTCGGGCGGCAGGCTGCGGTGGAACCGGCGGGCGCGGCGCTCGACGTACCACTCGCGGAAGAAGCCGACGCCGAACACCCCGCCGACGGCGATATGGGTCGAGCTGACCGGCAGCCCAAGCCAGGAGGCCGCGATCACCGTCACCGCCGCCGAAAGCGCGACGCAATAAGCGCGCATCGGGTTCAGCTTGGTGATCTGGTTGCCGACCATGCCGATCAGCTTCGGGCCGAAGAGCACGAGACCAAAGGAGATGCCGAGCGCCCCGATCACCATGACCCAGAGCGGGATCGCCACTTGCCCCGCGACGCTGGCCGAGTGCTGCACGTAGACGATGGCCGCCAGCGGGCCGACCGCATTGGCCACGTCATTGGCGCCATGGGCAAAGGACAGCAGCGCCGCCGAGACCACCAACGGCAGCCGGAACAGCGTCTTGAGCGAGCGGGCGCGGTTCTCGAGCCCGTTCGACTGGTGGCGGATGAAAGGCACCGAGATAAGGCCGATCCCCACCCCCGTCGCCGCGCCGATCACCAGGGCGGTCGAGAAGTCGATGGCAACCACCTTCTTGAGGCCCTTGAGCGCGAGATAGGTCGAGAAGGCCGCGGCCATGATCCCGATCAGCACCGGCACCCAGGTGCGGGCCGCGGCGATCTTGTCCTCGACGTAGATCACCCGCCACTTGATGAAGGCCAGCATGCCTGCCGCGATGATGCCGCCGAGCAACGGCGAGATCACCCAGCTCGCTGCGATGGCGCCCATGGTCGACCAGTTCACCGAGCCGAGTCCCGCGGCGATGATCCCCGCACCCATCACGCCGCCAACCACCGAGTGGGTCGTCGAGACCGGCGCGCCGATCCATGTCGCGATGTTCACCCAGATCGATGCCGCGAGCAGCGCCGCCATCATCGCCCGCACGAAGACGCCGGTGTCGGCGAGCCCCGCCGGGTCGATGATGCCCTTGGAGATGGTCGAGACCACGTCCCCGCCCGCGATCAGCGCGCCGGCGGTCTCGAAGATCGCGGCGATGGCGATGGCCCCGAGCAACGACAGCGCCTTGGCACCCACTGCGGGGCCCATGTTGTTGGCCACGTCGTTGGCGCCGATGTTCAGCGCCATGTAGGCGCCGAAGGCGGCGGCCACGACCACCGCGAGGCTCTGCGTCGCGCCGCCGGTCAGGATCGCGGCGGCCACCGCGGCGAGCGAGACGAAGACGAGGCTGATCCCCACGCCGACCAGCGGTCGCGAGGCGTGCATGGTGGCCTCTTCAAGACGCGCAAGACGGTTCAGGTCCTTGTCGAGCGTCTTCCACTGAGGCGTGGTTTGTTCGGTCACGTTGAATGTCCTTGAAATCCAGGGGCCCGGCCGGACCCTTCGGGGCTCAGCCTTGCCGTGCCCGCGAGACCAGCGCCGGGAAGTCCGCGAGGATGGATTTGAGTTGTTCTTCCTCGACCGCCTGGGCCGCGGCGTCGGGCGACATCCAGCGGCGCTCTCGGTCGGCCATTTCGGGGAAGTGGTCCAGCAGCTTCTCGACCGCCACCGCGTAGACGTCGACGTCGGTGGTGACAGGGAGGCGGCCGTTGACGATCTTGCGGTAGCGGTATTGCCCGATGCGGAACGGCCGCGGGCCGAAATGTTTCACCCCCGCCTCTTCCCAGGCTTCCTGCAGCGCGGTGCCGGCGCCATCGGTGCCGCGCACTGGCCAGCCCTTGGGAAGGATCCAGCGCTTCGTGGTGCGCGAGGTGATCATCAGCACTTCCGGTCGGCCGTCCTCCACGCGATGGCAGAGCGCCGCGATTTGAACGCGGTTGGGGCGACCCAGGAGCGGGGCGAGATAGCTGTTCCAGAATTCGGCAAACATCGGCTCACCTATTGAGATCGAGGCGGACCGGCTGCCTCTAACGCAAAGCGCGCGGTTTCTCAAGTCGGGAGGCCATAAGCAGGTGAAAGGATCTGTCGCACGTGGCGTCACCTACCCACCGCCCGACCTTTCCGCCAGCGCAAACCCCTGGGCAAACGCGATGACCGGCGGCCCTGCCGTGCCGCGCGGCTCCTTTGCCTCGCTGGCCCGGCGGGATGGACGGGTTGACTGCTCGCCCGCTGACCAACTCGGAGCCTGGCTGACCGATCATCATGCTATCAAGACGTTGACCTTTTGGCTCCGGAGGACCTCTGGGGCAAATTTCACGCTTTGCGCCAATGCCTCGGAGCGGACCTGCAAGGGCGCTGTTGCGGATGCTTCCGAGCTGGGCTACTCACACTCCGACGGGTCATTAGCTCAGTTGGATAGAGCAACCGCCTTCTAAGCGGTCGGTCGAGGGTTCGAATCCTTCATGGCCCGCCACCCCTCCCCTCGCTTTCACTGCCAAGGCGGCATAGGCTTGCACGACGTGGCGGTCATCATCCACATCTCGGACTGACCCGGGTCGGATCAAGAATGGTCGGCATGCGTCCCGGGTCATTCGCTCGAACGCGATATGACCGACGCAGGGAGTGCCCCCATCCAACGGCATTCGTGTGGTATGTTGGTTTCCCTCCGGACCGAACGGAGGGCACGTCCAACCTAACAACGATCAGCATGCAGGCGGTTGTCCTGACGAAGACCGGATTTCAGGTTTGCATGATCCTATTGGCCGGGAGAGTTTCTTCATCCCCGTACTGCCGCGCCCGCGTTTGGCGGCGCGCGCCGCAGAACAGTCGGTCTGCGTGGGCGATGGAGGCCTGCGCCAAATCGCATCACTGAGGCCGCATCGCGCCCAGCTCTGCGCGGCGTCGTCTGGCAGATGTCCGAGACGCAGAGCCTTTCAGCCGGTTCGGAAAACCCAAGGCCTCCTAGCAAGGGCGTTCGGTGATGGGTTAGCCCAATCCTAATCCATGCTGACGTAGGAATTTCTTTTTCCTCACCCATTCCTGCGTCATCCTCCGCCAACAAGCCGGCAACCCGGAGTTTCAAGCCATGATCCGCCCAGTGACAGACCTGCTGGCCCCAATCTGCGGCATTCCGCTGGGTCCCGACGGAACGATCTGCGCCCTGCCCGGCGCCATGGCCCCCGACGTCCTGCGCCCCGGACTCCCCGAAGCACACAAGATTGCACAGAAGGACTGAACGATGTCAGTTGAAAAGACCGAAGCCCTTGTCATCGGGGCGGGACAGGCCGGCCTCGCGGCGAGCGAGCATCTGGGCAGAAGCGGCATCCAGCATATCGTGCTCGAACGGAAGCGGATCGCCGAGCGCTGGCGCTCAGAGCGCTGGGATTCGCTGGTTGCCAACGGCCCCGCCTGGCACGATCGCTTCCCCGGCATGGAGTTCCCGGGCGATCCCGATGCCTTCGTACCAAAGGAGAAGGTCGCCGACTACTTCGAGGCCTACGCCAAGCTCATCGGCGCGCCGGTGCGCTGCGGCGTCTCGGTGACCCGGGTGACCCGGCTCGAGGGGCGCCCAGGCTTCCGCGTCGAAACCAGCGAAGGGATCATCGAGGCCGGATACGTCATCTCCGCCACCGGTGCCTTCCAGCACCCGGCGATCCCGCCGCTGGTGCCGCAATCCGCAGGAATCGCGCAGCTGCATTCGAGTGCCTATCGCAATCCGGGGCAAATGCCCGAAGGCGCGGTGCTTGTCGTCGGCGCCGGCTCGTCCGGCGTGCAGATCGCCGACGAATTGCTGGCCGCCGGGCGCAAGGTCTACCTCTCCGTAGGCCCGCATGACCGCCCGCCGCGCAGCTATCGCGGTCGCGATTTCGTCTGGTGGCTCGGCGTGCTCAACAAGTGGGACGCCGAAGCGAACCCGGCCTCGGAGCACACCACCATCGCGGTCAGCGGCGCGCGTGGCGGCCAGACCGTCGACTTCCGCAAGCTGGCCGAGCGCGGCATGGTCCTGCTCGGCCGCAGCGAGGGCTTTGCCGACGGAATGCTCAGCTTTGCCCCGGATCTCGCCGCGAATATCGCAGCCGGCGACGCGAATTACCTGTCCCTGCTCGACGAAGCCGATGCCTATGTGGCGCTGAACGGGCTCGACCTGCCGGAAGAGCCCGAGGCGCGGCGGATTGGCGCGGATCCGGCCTGCATGACCGATCCGATCCGCTCGCTCGACCTGAGGCAGGCAGGCATCACCACGATCCTCTGGGCGACGGGCTTCACCTCGGACTACAGCTGGCTCGCGGTGGACGTGCTCGACGAAGCCGGAAAGCCGCGGCACCAGCGGGGCATCGGCACGGTGCCCGGCGTCTATTTCCTTGGCCTGCCCTGGCAGACGCGGCGCGGCTCGTCGTTCATCTGGGGCGTCTGGCACGACGCCAAGTATGTGGCCGATCATATCGCAAAGCAGCGCGGCTACCTTGCCTATGCGCCCGCTGAGCTACCGATGCCCGAAGCGGTCTAAGCGGAAAGCAGCGGAATGGCCCCTACACGCCTCGGCCCCTTCGACACGAAGGGACCCCATCCAGAGCAGTTGCTCGACACCGGCCCGCGCAGGGCCGTGACCCCCGCGATGCCTACCTATCGCATTCCCAGAGACGAATGATGCAAAGCCTGTCCCATTACACCACCCGCGCCGCGGCGCTGTCGTTGCGCAACCAGTGCTGGATTGACGGGCGCTTCGTGCCCGCGGCATCCGGCGCGCGCTTCGAGAGCGTCAACCCCGCCACCGCCGAGGTCCTGACCGCGGTGGCACGCGGCGGCGCGGAGGATATCGACCGCGCGGTTGCCTCTGCCCGTGCCGCCTTCGAGGATCGCCGCTGGTCCGGCAAGACCCCCGGCGAGCGCAAGGAGGTCCTGCTTAGGCTCGCGGCGCTCCTGCGCGAGAACCTCGAGGAATTCGCCCTTCTGGACACGCTCGACATGGGCAAGCCGATCTCCGAAACAGTCAACGTCGACGTCCCCGGGTCAGCGCATTTCTTCCAGTGGCATGCCGAGGCCATCGACAAGCTCTATGACGAGGTCGCCCCGACCGGCGGCCGCGACTTGGCGCTGATCCGGCGCGTGCCGCTCGGCGTGGTCGGCGCGGTGGTGCCGTGGAACTTCCCGCTCGACATGGCCACCTGGAAACTTGCCCCGGCGCTTGCCACGGGCAATTCGGTCGTGCTGAAACCTGCCGAGCAGTCACCGCTCTCTGCCCTGCGGCTTGCCGAGTTGGCCGCCGAAGCCGGGCTGCCCGACGGCGTGCTCAACGTCGTGCCGGGCTTCGGCGAGGATGCCGGACAGGCGCTCGGTCGCCATCCTGACGTGGATTGCCTTGTCTTCACCGGCTCCACCGAGGTCGGCAAGATGTTCCAGCGCTACGCCGGCGAAAGCAACATGAAGCAGGTCTGGCTGGAAACCGGTGGCAAGAGCCCCAACCTGATCTTCCCGGATGCCGATCTGGACGCCGCCGCGGACAAGGCCGCCTTCGGGATCTTCTTCAACCAGGGGGAGGTGTGTTCGGCCAATTCCCGGATGCTCGTGCATGAAAGCATCGCCGAGGAGATGATTGAGCGCATGAGGCTCCGCGCCGAGGCGATCACCCCCGGCAACCCGCTCGACCCGGACACGAAGATGGGCGCGATGGTCGATGCCCGACACACCGAGCGGGTCGAGGGCTTCCTTGCCGCGGGCAAGCAGTGCAGCCGCCTTGTGGCCGGTGGCAACCGCCTGACCCTCGGCGGCTCGGATGCCTTCATTCAGCCTACTATCTTCGCCGATGTGCCGCGCGACGCCCGGATCGCCCGCGAGGAGATCTTCGGCCCGGTGTTGGCGGTGCAGACCTTCCAAGATGACGCCGAGGCGATCGCGATGGCCAACGACTCCGTCTACGGGCTCGCAGCCTCGGTCTGGACGCGCGACCTGACCCGGGCCATGGCCGTCTCCGACGCGCTGGTCGCAGGCACGGTTTCGGTCAACACGGTGGACGCGCTGTCCGCGATGACTCCCTTTGGCGGAATGAAGCAGTCGGGCTTCGGGCGGGACCTGTCGATCCACTCCTTCGATAAGTATTCGGCGCTCAAGACGGTCTGGATCAGCTATTGACGCGTCTGGCGCGGCGCGGGCGGCTGTAGTAGGAAACGGCTAACACAAGCCGCCCCGGATTTAGCCTTGCCCTTACGCTTCACACTGCGCCAACTCGAGTATTTTGTCGCTGTGGGCGAGTGCGGCTCGATCGCGCTCGCCGCCCAGAAGGTGAGCGTCTCCTCTCCCTCCATCTCCTCGGCCATCTCGCAACTCGAGGCCGAATTCGGCCTGCAGTTGTTTATCCGCCGCCACGCGCACGGTCTCTCGCTCACCCAGGGCGGCGCGCGTTTCATGGAGGTCGCGCGCGAGGTGCTCGACAAGGCCGCGACGCTCGGCGATCTGGCAAATGACATCACGGGCAAGGTCCGCGGCCCACTGAATATCGGCTGCCTGGTCACCTTCGCGCAGATCGTGCTGCCGCAATTGCGGCGCAGCTTCGTCGAGGCCTGGCCGGATGTCGAGTTCCGGCAATTCGAACGCGACCAGCAGGAGCTGTTCGACGGCTTACGGTCGGCACGGATCGACGTCGCCTTGACCTATGACCTGAACGTGCCGTCCGATCTCGAGTTCATCTCGCTGATCGAACTGCCTCCCTTTGCCCTGGTGCACGAGACCCACGAGCTTGCCCACCTCGAAAGCGTCTCCCCGGCCGAGCTGTCGGACTACCCGATGGTGCTTCTCGACCTGCCGATGAGCAGCGACTATTTCCTCTCTTTCTTCACCGCGCTTGGCATTACGCCGATGATCGAGGAGCGCACCCGGGATATCGCCGTCATGCGCTCGCTCGTGGCCAACGGCTTTGGCTACGGGATGGCAAACGTCCGCCCGATCACCGAGCGCGCGCCCGACGGTCGTCCCCTGCGTTTCATTCCCCTGACAGGGCCGGTCCGCACGCTTAACCTCGGCCTCTTGATGACCGAGGGAGCGCGGAACTCCCGTACGATCCAGGCCTTCATCGACCATGCGCGGGCCGAGATCACGCCCACGCGCGCGCCGGGCCTTCAGGTCCGCGCCAAGGGTGCCCCCAGCGCTTCCTGAACCGTTCCCAAGCTGCTCATTACGCAGGCACTTCGCCACTTCCGTAAGTCATTAGGCAAAGCCTAAGTCAAGCTTCCGGAAGGCGTAATTTACTTCAAAACCGCCCCGGCGGATCAACACGCATAGCCCGGCCCGACCGCCGGCCGAACGACACGCCGCCAAGGAGAAGACGGTGCGAAATCCCAGCTACGACATCCTGTTCGAACCCGCCAAGATCGGCCCGCTGACCGCCAAGAACCGGTTTTACCAGGTGCCGCACTGCAACGGCGGTGGCTATCGCGATCCCTCGGCCGTGGCGGCGATGCGCGGGATCAAGGCCGAAGGCGGCTGGGGCGTGATCTTCACCGAACAGACCGAGATGCACCACACTTCGGAAATCACCCCCTTCATCGAGCTGCGCCTTTGGGACGATGCCGACATCCCGGCCCTGCGCCGCATGTCCGACGCGATGAAGACCAAGGGCGCGCTGGCCGGCATCCAATTGGCCTATTCCGGGATCAACGGCCCGAACCTTTACACCAAGGAGGTGCCGCTCGCGCCCTCCGCCCTGCCGATCCGCACCTTCACCAACGACCCGGTGCAGGCGCGCGCGATGGACAAGACCGACATCCGCAACCTGCGCCGCTGGTTCGTCAACGCCGCCAAACGCTCGAAGATGGCTGGCTTCGACCTGATCTGCCTTTACGGCGCCCACGGCTTCGGCATCTTCCAGCACTTCCTGTCGCGGGCCACCAACCAGCGCACAGATGAATATGGCGGCTCGCTGGAAAACCGCGCGCGTTTCGTCAACGAGGTCATCGCCGACATGCGCGACGCCGTCGGCGACACCATGGGCATCACCCTGCGCGTCAGCCTCGATGAGCACATCGGCAAGCTCGGCTTCTCGAATGCCGAGGTCCGCGAGTTCATCGAGATGAACGCCGACCTGCCCGACCTGTGGGACCTCGCCCAGGGCACTTGGGAAGATTGCTCCGGTCCCTCCCGCTTCAAGCAAGAGGCCGCGCAGGAGGTGCTGGTATCCGGCATCCGCGAGCTGACCTCGAAACCGGTGGTGGGCGTCGGCCGCTTCACTTCGCCCGACTTGATGGCGCGACTCGTACGGCAGGGTGTGCTCGACTTCATCGGCTGCGCCCGCCCCTCGATCGCCGACCCCTTCCTGCCAAAGAAGATCGAGGAAGGTCGGATCGAGGACATCCGCGAGTGCATCGGCTGCAACATCTGCATCACCGGCGACATGACCATGTCGATCAGCCGCTGCACGCAGAACCCGACCTTCATGGAAGAATGGCGCAAGGGCTGGCACCCCGAGACCATGAACACCAAGGGCGCAAGCTCCAACGTGCTGATCGTCGGCGCGGGCCCGGCCGGGCTCGAGGCCGCGCGCGCGCTCTCGCTGCGCGGCTATGACGTGGCGCTGGCCGAAGCGGGCAGCGAACTCGGCGGCCGCGTCGCGCGCGAGCGCAAGCTGCCGGGGCTCTCGGCATGGGGACGTGTCGTCGATTACCGAACCTACCAGCTTTCGCAGCGTCCGAATGCCGAAACCTATTTCGACAGCCACCTCTCCGCTCAGGAAATCCTCGAGTTCGGCTTCGAGAATATCTGTATCGCGACGGGTGCCCACTGGCGGGCAGACGGCGTTTCCCGTCAGCATGTCGCGCCTATCCCCGCCGATCCGGCCATGCCGGTGTTCACGCCGGATGACATCATGGCGGGCAAGCTGCCCAAGGGAGAAGTCGTGCTCTTCGATGACGATCACTATTACATGGGCGGCGTCATCGCCGAGCTTCTGGCCAAGGCGGGCTGCAACGTGACCCTCGTAACCCCCTCGGCCTATGTCTCGGACTGGACCCTGAACACACTGGAACAGGGGGCGATCCACCGCCGGCTCGTCGAGAACGGCGTGAAGATCGTGCTCAACACCGGGATCGCGGCGCTGCGCGCGGGCGAGGTGGAGACCGAATGCACCTATACCGGGCTCAAGTCGGCGATCGGCTGCGACGCCGTCGTGATGGTGGCCTCGCGGATTTCGGATGATGCGCTGTTCCAGGAACTGTCCGCGCGGCAGGCGGAATGGGCAGATGCCGGCATCAAGTCGGTCAAGGTGATCGGCGATGCCAGCGCGCCCGGACCGATCGCATGGGCCACCTATGCCGGGCATCGCTACGCGCGCGACCTCGACGGGCCGGATATCGGCGACGCGCTTCCGTTCCGCCGCGAGGTCACGCAACTCGCATGACCCCGCCCGGGTCCGGCACCGAGCTACAGGAAAGTCGCACATGACACGCGGAAAAGCCGTCGAAGTCTTCAAGGTCTCGAAAAGCTTCGGGAATTTCCAGGCACTTGACGATGTCAGCTTCACCATCCACGAGAACGAGTTCTTCACGCTGCTCGGCCCATCGGGCTGCGGCAAGACCACGCTCCTGCGGATGATCGCCGGTTTCGAGACGCCGACCGAGGGCGCAATCGTCCTCTTCGGCGAAGAGATCGAAGACTTGCCGGCACACAAGCGACACGTGAACACGGTGTTCCAGAGCTATGCGCTCTTCCCGCACATGACGCTGGAACAGAACATCGCCTTCGGCCTGGAGAACCTCGGCTGGGACAAGGCGCGCCGGCAGGCGCGCGTCGCCGAGATGCTTGAGTTGGTGCACATGACGCCCTTTGCAAAGCGTCGCCCCGACCAGCTCTCCGGCGGCCAGCGCCAGCGGATCGCACTGGCCCGTGCGCTGGCGCCCGAGCCGAAGGTTCTCCTGCTCGACGAGCCGCTCTCCGCGCTCGATCTCAAGCTGCGCCAGGCGATGCGCAACGAACTGCGCGCGTTGCAACGCCAGACCGGCATCACCTTCATCTTCGTGACCCACGACCAGGAAGAGGCGCTCGACATGTCCGACCGGATCTGCGTGCTCGGCCAGGGCCAGATCCAACAGATCGGCACCCCTTCGGAGATCTACGAGGAGCCGGTGAACCGTTTCGTTGCCGCCTTCATCGGCGAGTCGAATTTCCTCGACGCCGAGGTGACCGCGCTCGACGGCGAACGGGCCCGGATCCGCACACCGCTCGGGCTTGAAATCACCGCGGCGCACAAAGGGCTGACCGACACCGGCCCCGCGACCATGTCGCTGCGCCCCGAGAAGATCGGGCTCGAGGAACAGGCGGTCGGAAACGTCATGACCGGCACCGTCCGCGCACGCAACTACATGGGCGGATATACCCATTACGTCGTCGAAACTGCTGGCGTGGAGCTTCGGGTTTCGCGCCGCAACGGCCTCAGTCAGGCAGAAAGCTATCCGGTCGGGCAGGAGGTCAGGCTCGGCTTCCGCGACGACTCCGTGCGGATCCTGGCGCAATGAGGGGATTCCGCGTCTGGGGTCTCGTTCCGGCATGGTCGTTGATGCTGGGAACGCTGATGGTGCCGCTGATCATCGTCGCGATGGTTTCGGTGGCAGATCGCGGCACCTACGGCGGGTTCGACTGGGCTTTCAACCTGCTTTCCTATCGCGAAATCCTGTTCAGCGAGGATTGGGACGGCAATCTCGCCTTCGATCCGAAATACCTGGGCATCATCGGGCGCACCCTTCTGCTCGCAACCGCCACGACTGCGATCTGCATGATCCTGTCGCTGCCGGTCGCCTATGTGATCGCCACCCGCTCGCCCCGGATGAAAGCGCTGTTGATCTACCTCGTCACCCTGCCCTTCTGGGTCTCGATGATCGTGCGTGTCTACGCCTGGCTCATCATCCTCGGCAATGACGGGATCGTCGGCCGCTTCTGGCACTGGATCGGCGGAGAGGGCACCCTGCTCTTCACCCCCGGGGCGATGCTCGTCGGCATGGTCTACAGCTACATCCCGCTTATGGTGCTGCCGGTCTTCGCGGCGATCGAAAAGCTCGATCCCGCGCTGCTCGAGGCCGGGGCCGATCTCTATGCCAGCCGCTGGACGACCGCGCGCCGGGTGATCCTGCCGCTGACCTGGCCGGGGCTCGCCGCGGGGGCCGTGCTCGTCTTCGTGCCGGCGCTTGGCACCGTTCTCGAGCCGATGCTGCTCGGCGGCGGAAAGCAGATGATGATGGGCACGCTGATCCAGACCCAGTTCGGCGGCGGCCGCAACTGGCCCTTCGGGGCGGCAGTGGCCCTCGTGCTGCTTGCGATGGTGGTGATCGTCCTGGTCCTCAACGCCCGCCGGGCCATGCATCGGGAGACACGCGCATGAGCCGACATCACAACGTGCGCCACTACCCCGGAGCGGGGCTGGTCACCGCGGTCTTCTTCCTTTGGCTCTATGCCCCCATCGCCGTGGTCATCTGGTTTTCCTTCAACGAGAACCGCCTCGTGTCGGTCTGGACCGGCTTTTCCACCAAGTGGTATACCGCCGCGCTTTCGAACGACGCCCTGCTCGATGCGCTGCGCGTCTCGCTGATCGTCGCGCTGACGGCGACGGTGGTGGCGACCCTCGTCGCGCTGAGCGCCGCGATGGTTCTGAGCCGCAACCCGGACATGCGCTTCCGGAGGCTCTCGGAGACGGTGGTCAACCTGCCGCTCCTGCTGCCGGAAATCGTGGTGGCAGTCGCCTCGCTGATCCTGTTCTCGCAGATCGGGTTCAGCAATGGCATGGCCCGGCTGATCGTGGCGCATTCGGCCTTCTGCACGCCTTTCGCCTTCCTGCCGATCCGCGCCCGCCTGCAGGGGATGAGCCGCGACTACGAAGAAGCCGCCAAGGATCTCTACGCGGCGCCTTTCACCGCCTTCCGGCGGGTGACCCTACCGCTGATCCTGCCTGGGGTCTTCGCAGGGGCGATGCTCGCCTTCGTGATCTCGATGGACGATTTCATCACCTCGAACATGCTCAATACCGGCGGCACCACCACCCTGCCCGTCTACATCTTCGGCCTGATCAAGCGGGGCACGACGCCCGAGCTCAACGCGATTTCGACCCTGCTGATCTTGGCCTCCCTCGTCCTCGCGTTGCTTGCCCTGGGTCTCTCGGCCCGGTGGATGCGGCGCGGCTGACCCAAGAAAAAAACCACCCAACAGGAGAGAAAAAAGTGAGAAAAAAGATCACACTCGGCACAGCATTGGCCCTTGCCCTCGCACTGCCGGCCTATGCCGAAGGCACGCTCAACCTCTACACTTGGTCGGACTCGATCGCGCCCGAGCTGATCGAGAAGTTCGAGGCCGAGACCGGCATCGACGTCAATGTCGACGGTTTCAACTCCAACGAGGATGCGCTGACCAAGTTGCAGGCGGGATCGTCGGGCTATGACATCGTCACGCCGTCGCAGCACTTCGTTAAGATCATGATCGACGAGGGCCTGCTCGAGAATATCAACGCGATGGAGCTCGCCGCCTACGCGCAGGTTGACGAAAAGTGGAAGCGCCAATGGTGGGATCCGACCAACGGCTATTCGATCCCGCTCGCCTATGGCACCGCCGGTTTTGCCGTGAACCGCGATGTCTACGAGGGGCCGATCGACAGCTGGGCGACCTATTTCACCCCGCCCGAAGAGCTGAAAGGCAAGGTCGCCTCGCTGTCCTACCCGGATGAGGTTGTCGGCGCCGCGCAGCTGTTCCTCGGCGTGCCCTTCTGCTCGGAGGACAAGGCCGAGATGAAGAAGGTCTATGACCTGCTGATGGCGCAGAAGCCCGATGTCGCGGCTTACAGCTCGGACAATATCGAGAACCGTCTCGGGACCGGCGAAGTCGGAGCGCATTTCTGGTGGGACGGAAACGTGCTGCGCAACCGCAACGATGGCGCGAACCTCGCCTATGCGATGCCGAAAGAAGGCCTGGTCGGCTGGCTCGACAGCTTCGTGGTGCCGAAGGGCGCCGAGAATGTCGAGGCCGCGAAGCAGTTCATCGACTTCATGTCAACCGAAGAGAACGCGACCATCCAGTACAACTACTACGCGCACTCCTCGCCGGTGAAGCTGGACCTCGAAAAGGCCAAGTACACCCCCGAGAACGCGCCTGAACTCTTCCCGACGGTTCCGGTGGAATTCTCCAAGGCCTGCTCGCCCGCCGCGCAGGATCTGGTGACCAAGGTCTGGACCGACCTGCTGCAATAAGCGCTTCGCCCGGCTGGACCTGCTCTGGCCGGGCTCTTCGAGCCAGGAGAAAGCCCCCGCTAGATGCCCCAGACGATCGAGCTCCACAACGCGCGCAACATCTATACCGCGGATCGCGTCTCGCTGCGGCTTGCCGAGGGGCGGATCGCCTGGATCGGCAAGCCCGGCGACATGCCCGCATGTACCGCACCCGCGCGGCGGGTCGAGGCCGAGGGACTCTGGATCGCGCCCGGGTTCTGCGACAGCCACCTGCATCTCTTCCAGGGCGGCATCACGCTCGGTCAACTCAACCTCTTCGGAATCGACACGCGCGAGGGATTCGCCGCCGCGCTCGACGCCTATCGACCCGGTCGCGAAGACGCCCCCCTGCTCTCCGCGGTCTCCGCGAACTACGAAATTCTCGGCCCTGGCACCCGGCCCGACCGACACGCGCTCGACGCGCTGCTGCCCGAGCAGCCGCTCATGATCTTCTCGGTCGATCTGCACACGGCCTGGGCCAATACCGCCGCGCTCACCGCTGCGGGCCTGATGGACGAGGTCCCGGAAGTGCAAAACGCCGAGATCGTCCTCGGCGCCGACGGCAAACCCAATGGCGAGCTGCGAGAGGGCAACGCGATGCGTCTCGTCGGGCGGCTCTCTGCCCATGGCGGACGCGAGAATGCGGCCATGGCCGGCGATGAGCCGGGGCCGGTGACCGAGGCCGAGCGCGCCGCCGACAAGGCCGCGATCGCCGCAGCCCTCGGCGCCTGTGCAGCCTATGGCATCACCACCGCCGTCAACATGGATGGCAACCTCTACCAGGCCGAGCTCCTGAGCGAGATGGAACGCGACGGCGAACTGCCGATCCGCGTTTCCCTGGCGATGCGGCTCTCGCCCTCGCATGATGCCGCACGGATCGATGCGCTGATCGACGCCGCGAACCGCAAGGGCACGGACAGGCTCTCATACGGGCGGATCAAGATGTTCCTCGACGGCGTCTTCGACACCTGGACGGCCTACCGCACCGACGACTATCCCGACCGGCAGGGGTTCCGCAGCGAGCCGCTCTTCACACCCGAGCGGTTCGAGGCGATCTGCCGCGATGCCGACGCCAGGGGGCTGCAGATCCAGGTCCATTGCGTCGGCGATGCCGCCGTGCGCACAGCGCTCGATGGATACGAGGCCGCGCGGAGCGCGAACGGCTCCCGCGATGCGCGCCACCGTGTCGAGCATATCGACATGTTGCACCGCGACGACCTGCCGCGGTTTTCCGAGCTGGATGTCATCGCCTCGATGCAGCCCGTGCACCCGCCGGGCTCCAGCGGCCTGCCTCTCGAACCCACGGTCTCGATCATGGGGCGGACGCGCTGGAAGGACACCTTCCCCTGGAAGTCCCTGCGCGACAGCGGCGCGACGCTCGCCTTCGGCACCGATTGGCCGACAGCGCCGCTCTCACCCTTCAACGCGATCCATTCGGCCCTCGTCCGCCAGCCCTGGGCCGAAGACGTCGCCGACCAGCGCATTCCATTCGAAGCGGTGATCGCGGCCTATACCGAGGGGGGTGCCCATGCGCTCTTCGCCGAGGGCGACCGTGGCGCGCTGCAGGTCGGCATGGTGGGCGATGTGGTCCTGCTCGACGGCGATCCGCGCGACCTGCGCCACAGCGCCGAGGCCAGCCGCGCCGTGATGACGATTTGCGACGGCACCATAGTTCATGAGGCCGGCGCCTGACGCGGGTCTGTGACCGGGCAATGCTTGCAGGGTCAACAGGTCTTCCCGCGGTCTCGGAAAGTCCGGATCGTGCGCTGGTCCCGTAATTCGAGATATTGTCGACCAAGCGCGGGAGTCCCGGTCGCCCGCATGGACGCAAGGCGCAAGGCGGGCGACCGGGACTCCCTGCTTGGGATGAGGCCGCCTCAGTCCTCCAACAGCTCCATCAGCCGGTCCGTGTCCATCGCCCGGCAGATGCCCACGGCGGGGCGCGCCATGGGCACGTCCTCGGCGGCGCAGAGCGCGTTCAGGACCGCCTCGTCCACCGCCTCGACGGCGGCCATGTAGACCGGGTCGAGCAGCTCGTCGTTCAGGCAGGTCATCTGCCGCCACGGCCCGGAGAGCTGCGGCAGCGGCATCTCGTTGGCGGTGGAGACTGCGAGGAAGATGTCGCCCGAGTTGTTGCCCCCCGGCGTACCCGCCCGGCCGATGCCGATGGCGGCGCGACGCGACAGCCGCTCGAGCTGGCTCGAGGATAGCGGCAGGTCGGTGGCGAGGATGACGATGATCGAGCCGCGCTCGGTCATCATGTCGAGGATCCGGTGCTCGGTCATCTGCGCCCCGACCCGCCGTCCCGCGACCGTCAGCCACGGACGCAGACCGTGGTTGGCCTGCACCAGCGCACCAAGGGTGAAGCGTTGGCCCTCGACCTCGAGCTGGCGCGAGGCGGTGCCGGTGCCGCCCTTGAACTCGTAGCAGATCATCCCCGCGCCGCCACCGGAGTTGCCCTCGCGCACCGGACCTGGCCTCGCCGCATCCAGCGCCTGCCGGGCCAGCGCCTCGGTCACATGCAGCCCGTTGATATCGTTGAGCACGCCGTCATAGGTCTCGGCCACCACCGGCATCGCCCAGAGGTGGTTGTCCTCCCAGGTCGCGCCGTAGGTCTCGATCATCCAGCGCACCGCCGCGGTGTGGCAAGGGCCGATGGCGTGGGAGTTCGAGATCATGATCGGCCCGGCCAGCCAGCCGCCATCGCGCACCCAATGCGCGCCGGTCATCTCGCCGTTGCCGTTGAGGCTGAACTGCCCGGCCCAGACCGGCTTCGGCTCGGGATCACGGCCGCGCGGCAGGATCGCCGTGACGCCGGTCTGCACCTGGATGCCGCGGGTGGCGAGTGACGGATCACGCGTCGAGAGCAACTCGGCGGCGCCGACCTCGATTCCCGGCACGTCGGTGATGGCATTGAGCGGCCCCGGGGTGCCGGGCAGGGGGATCCCCAGCGCACGAGCGCGGGGCTTGGTCTTGCAGGTCATTTCTGTCGTCTCGATCTGAAGTAGAGGCCGGCGGCGGCGATCACCAGGGTGAACAGCAGCATCAGCGTGGCGATGGCGTTGATCTCGGGCTTGATGCCGCGGCGGAGCAGGCCCCAGATATGGATGGGCAGCGTGGTGTTACCGGTGCCGGCGATGAAATAGGTGATCACCAGGTCGTCCATCGAGATGATGAACGCCAGCAGCCAGCCGCCCAGGATTCCCGGTGCGATGCCCGGCAGCGTCACCTTGCGGAAGGTCTGCGCCGGGGTGGCACCAAGGTCGGCCGAGGCCTCCTCGACCGAGGTATCGACCTCGGCAAGCCGGGCCGAGACCGTCACGAAGACGTAGGAGATCAGGAAGGTCGACTGGCCGATGATGATGGTCAGCATCGACAGATTCATGCCGATGGTGATGAAGAAGATCAGAAGCGCGATGCCCAGCACGATGTCGGGCATGATCATCGGCAGCGTCATCAGCGTGCGGTAGAAACGCGCCAGCCGGAAGCGGTAGCGCGCCACGGCCAGAGCCAGCGCGGTGCCGCAGACGGTCGAGAAGACCGAGGTCGAGAGCGCGACGATCAGGCTGGTGCGCACCGCGCCCCAGAGCTGGTCGGTGCTGTCGACGAAGGTGGCGCTTTGCGTCAGCGAGGTCTCCATGCCGAAGAGCTGGCGGTACCAGTCCAGCGTGAAACCGTCCCAGATCATCATGTTCAGCGTGTTGGCGTTGAACGAGTAGATCACCACCAGCAGGATCGGCGCGTAGACGAAGACAAAGAAGAGCAGCCCGTAGAGGCTCAGCAGGCGGCGCAAGATCATGACTGTGCCTCCTTCTTGGCGAGCCGGAACTGCGCGATCAGCAGGATCAGCACCGCGCTCATCACCAGCATCGCCAGCGCCGAGCCGAAGGGCCAGTTGCGCGCCGAGAGGAACTGCTGCTCGATCAGGTTGCCGATCATCAGCACTTTTGCCCCGCCCAGCACCGAGGGCACGATGAAGTTCCCCAAGGCCGGGATGAAGGTGATCACCGAGCCGCCGACGATGCCGGGCAGCGTGGCGGGCAGGATCACCTTGCGGAAGGTCTGGAAGCGGGTGGCCCCAAGGTCCGAGGAGGCCTCGATCTGCGCAAGGTCGAGCTTCTCGATCGAGCCGTAGAGCGGCAGGAACATGAAGGGGATGAAGACATAGGTCATCCCGAGGATCACCGCGAAGTCGGTATAGAGGAACTCGATCGGCGCGCCGGTCAGCCCGAGCCCCATGAGCCCCTGGTTGAGAAACCCGGTCGGGCGCAGGATCAGCACCCAGGCAAAGAGCCGCACGATCAGGCTGACGAAGAACGGCAGGGTGACGAGGAAGATCGCGAAGTCGCGCATCCCGGGCCGCATCCGGCTGATCCAGAAGGCGGCGGGGTAGCAGACGGCCAGGCTCGCCACCACGGTCAGCGCCGCCAGTTTCAGCGAGCGCAGGAAGATCGCGATGTAGACCGGGTCGAATTTCTCGTAGCGCGTGTCGGCCCAGCCGAGGATACGCCCGTAGTTGAGATGCGAGAAGATCCAGTCGACCCCGCCGTAGAGCCCTGGCGTCAGCAGGCTGTAGACCAGCATGATCAGCAGCGGGCCGAAGAAGAAGACCAGAAGGAAGACCGTCGGCGCGCCCAGGAGGCCGATGAGCTGCAGCAGCTTGCGGCGGGCGAGGCTCATGCGGCGACCTCGTCTATCAGGTGCAGGCCCTGCGCGGGCGCGTGCAGCGTCATCTCGGCCCCGAGGCCGGGCAGCGCACTGCCGCTGCGCAGCAGCGCGTGGATCGTGCCATGAGCCGGGGTTTCCAGTGCGATCTGGTGGTCGGTGCCGGTGTAGTAGGTCTCGCGGATGGTGCCGGTGAAGCTGAGCGCGTGATCCTCGGGCGGCGTCACCGAAAGCGCCTCGGGGCGCAGCAGCAGCGTCGCCTCCCCGGCGGGACGCGCGGTGGCAAAGCTCTGCCCGTCGCAGAGCCCTGCCCTGCCCGCCGCGACCTTGACCGGCAGCAGGTTGCTCTCGCCGAGGAAATCGGCGGTAAAGAGGTTGGCCGGGGTCTGGTAAAGCTCGGTCGGCGCGCCAATCTGCTGGATCTGCCCATGCGCCAGAACGGCGATCCGGTCGGACATGGTCAGCGCCTCTTCCTGGTCGTGGGTGACGAAGATGAAACCGATGCCGAGCTCGCGCTGCAGCGCCTTCAATTCCTGCTGCATCTTTTGGCGCAGGTTCTTGTCGAGCGCCGAAAGCGGTTCGTCGAGCAGCAGCAGCTTGGGTTTCGCGGCAAGCGCCCGCGCCAGCGCCACGCGCTGCTGTTGGCCGCCAGAGAGCTGCTGGATCGCGCGCTTCTCCATCCCCGCAAGGCCCACCAGTTCCAGCATCTCGCCGACGCGGGCGCGGATCTCGCGCTTGTCTCGCCCGGCGATCTCGAGCGCGTAGCCGACGTTGCGCGCCACGCTCATGTGGCCGAAGAGTGCATAGCGCTGGAACACGGTGTTCACCGGGCGGCGGTGCGCGGGCATCTGGGTGACGGCGGTTCCATCGATCAGCACCTCGCCCGCGTCCAGCGTCTCGAAGCCGCTGATGGTGCGCAGAAGCGTGGTCTTGCCGCAGCCCGAGGGGCCGAGCAGGGTGACGAACTCGGCGCTGGCGAGCTTCAGCGAGATGCCGTCGAGCGCGGTCATGGTGCCGCCCTCTGGGGTCCGGAAGGACTTGCGGGCATCGAGGATTTCAAGAGGGGAAGACATGGGCGTGCGGTCCTGCAGTCCGGCGGGAAAGACCCCCGCCGGGTAGGTGTCAAAGGGCGTCATTGCGCGGTCTTGATGCGCGTCCATTCCGAGTTGTAGAGCTGCAGGTCGCGGCCCAGATCCTCGAAGATCTGCAGCTTTTCCATCACCGACTCCGGCGGGTAGATCGTCTCGTTGGACGACAGCTCGACCGGGATCAGCTTCTGCGCGGGCAGGTTCGGCGTGCCATTCATCTGCTGCTCGACGTTCAGAGCCGCGATCTCGGGGCGCAGGTAGAACTCGAGAAACTTCTTCGCCGCGTCCTTGTTAGGCGCCGACTCCAGAACGCAGATATCTTCCTGGTACATGGTCGCGCCTTCCTCGGGGATCATGTAGCCGATGGTCTCGGGGTTCTCCGAGACGTAGAGGTTCGCACCCACGTACCAATGCGCCGCCGCCACGTCGCCCGAGATCACCTGAGGCACCGAGTCGTAGGTGAAGGCGGTGACGCCGGCGATGTGGTCGATGATGTAATCCGCCGCCGCCGCGACCTCGCCCGGATCGGTGGAGTTCACCGAGGCACCGGTCTTGATCAAGCCGATGCCGATGGTCTCGCGCAGGTCGTCCAGCAGCGTGATCTTCTTGCCCGCGTCGCCGAGCGCAAAGAAGTCGTCCCAGCTCTTGATGTCACCCGCCAGTTCCTTGTTGTAGACGATGCCGACGTTGCCCCAGGCGTAGGGCAGGCAGTATTCGGCATCGGGGTCGGTCTTGGCGCGGACGAACTGCGGGTCGATGTTCTTGAAGTCCGGCGACGCGCCGATGTCGGTTTTCGCCAGCAGGCCGAGCTGGAACATGATGTCGTGCATGTGCACCGACGGAAAGACGATGTCGTAGCCGGTCGCCCCGGCCTGGATCTTCGCCAGCATCTCCTCGTTCGAGCCGTAGCTGTCGAGGGTGATCTCTACGCCGGTCTCCTCGGTGAAGGCCTCGAGCACGGCGGGGTTGATGTAATCGCCCCAGTTGTAGATCGACAGCGTCTCGGAGGAGGCCGCCAACGGCGCGAGGGTCAGCGCCGTCGTCGCGGCGAGATGCATCTTCTTCATGGATTCAATGGCTCCCTGTCAGGCTGATTTTCGGTTTTGCCTTGAGTCGCCAAAATGGTTCGTTACTGTCATTTTCGTCAAATGTTAGTTTTCTGTCATTGGGAGATCTGTCATGTCACACGGGTTTGCGTCCTACGCCGAGGCACCAATCGATGATTTCGTGAGCAGACTCGAGGAAGGCATGGCCTCGCTGCCCAAGCAGGAGGCGAAGGTCGCGCAGTATTTCCTGCTCAACCTCAATTCGATCTCCTTCGAGACCGGCAAGTCCATCGCCCAGAAGGCGGGCGTGGCCGAGATCACGGTGGGCCGGATGCTGCGCCGCTTCGGCTGCGCCGGAATGAAGGAGTTCAAGGCGATGCTTCGGCATCGCTACTCGGTCACCGGCGAGAGCCTCGCCGAGGAGGGCTTCGAACTGCCCGAGGACTGGCAGGAGCAGATGACCGCCGAGCTGCGAGCGGTCAGCACCGTCTATTCCAAGATCGGCAGCCCCGCCTTCCAGACCGCCGAGCGCTACCTGCGCGAGGCAGAGGAAGTCTACGTCACCGGCTTCCAGACCGTGCGCGGCCTCGCCGAGGACACCGCCCGTCGCCTCGCTCTCGCCCGTCCGCGCGTGCGGTTCCTGTCGGGCCATGACAGTATGCTGTCCGAATGGCTCGATCCCCCTGCCCCCGGTAGCAGCTGCCTGCTGGTCATCGATGTCATCCCCTATGCTGCGGAATGCGAGACCATCGCCCGGCTGGCCCGCGAGCAGGGCCGGACGGTGGTGGTGGTGACCGATGAATATTGCCACTGGGCGCATGAGGTCACCGACGCGGTGATCAACACGCCTTCGAAGACCGGGCTATTCCTGGAGTCGCTCCTCGGGCTCACCGCGGCGACCGGGCTTCTCATCCACGCGACGGCAAACGGCTCGGTACGGGATCTCGACCAGCGGATGCGCGACTGGAAGCGGCTGGCGACGCGGATTGGTATCTTCTAGGCGCGGGTGCGCCGAAGGACGCAGGGGGCCTGCCCGGCGTCCATCGTGGCGCCGCTCTCCGCATCCTCGAACCACCAGCGATAGCCGTCTTGTCCAAGCTCGAGCCGCAGGACACCCAGATGACCGAAGATGGCCTTGGCGGTGGTATCCAGCGTCGGCATCTCGCGCGACGTCTCGCCACCGGTGCCGACGGTAAAGGACACCGTCCCGTTCTCTGCATCCGGCGAACCCTCCGCGTCGAGCGGCAGCGTGCGCTCGTAGAAATGGTTGTGCCCGTTGAGAACCACGCTCGCCCCGGCCTGCTCCAGCTGCCTGAACAGCGCGACGGCGTTGTCGCGGCCTCCCCGCTCCATCAGCGAATAGGCGGGCCGGTGATAGAAAGCGAGGACACAGGCCTCGGGAGAGGCGGCCAGAGTCTTTTTCAGCCAAAGCGCCTGTGGCGATCCGGGGCTGGCGTCGGTTTCGCTGTTCAGCGAGAGGATCAGCCAGTTGCCGTGGTGCGTGGCGTAGTAGCCCAGATCGCCGGGGCCCGCGCGCTCGCCCCAGTACTGGTAGTACCCAAAGGCATCGGGCGTATTGTATTCGTGATTGCCGGGCGTGGGGAGCGTCCGTGCGCGATTGTCCTTCCACAGCGGATCGAAACAGTCAGAGAACTCCACGGGTTTTCCCGAGCTGTAGACCAGATCGCCAAGCGCCAGGACCGGCGCGTTCGGCCATTGCGCCATGAGCTCCACGGTTGGCACCGCCGGGGCCGTCGCCGGATCGAAGGCGGAAGCGAGGCCAAGCAGGTTGGCGCTGACCGGAAAGGCGCTGGCAAGGCCGGGCGCCTCCGCGCAGTTGGCGATGTCGCCCACCGCAAGCAGGGTCAGGGGGTCGCCTTGGGCTTCTCCGACCGCACTGAGGACGTCCTGAGGCGTGGCACCGCTATCCACCCCGGACGTCGCATCCACACCACCAAGCTCGTATGCGGCATATGCCGGCCACTGCGATTCAATCGCCGCAATGAGAAGGAATGGCGTCAGGACCGCCGCAAGAAGTGCTGATTTTCTCATGGGTATATGCCTCATGTCTTCTGGTCCGCGGGGAGGTGCTATTGCGTCATTGGACTTGGCGAAGGCCTGCGTGGGCCGGATCACCCCGCCTCCTATGCGCGCCGCGAGGAGACCGCCCGCGGCAGTTTCAAAAGGAGGGGTCAGCGCCGGCGCAGACCGACGCTCATGGCCGCGACGGTGGCGATGATGAACGCGAGGAAACCGAGGCTGGTGGTCACCGTGCCGAAGCCGAGCCCGCCGTAGTCCGCCGGCTGCGACAGCAGGTCTCCGAAGGACGCGCCGAGCGGCCGGGTCAGGATGTAGACGAGCCAGAAGGCGAGGATGCCGTCGAGGCCAAGTGCGAAGTAGCCGAAAGCAAGGCTCGCGATGACCGATCCGAAGAGGATGCCCGAGGCGAGGTAGCCAAGTCCGAACTGCTCGGCGACAAGGTCCCCCGCGGCAGTGCCGAGCGCGAAGGTGCAGAGGATCGCGACCCAGTAGAAGGCCTCGCGCACCGGATTGTCGACGTCATGGATCGACAGCGTGCCTTCCTCGCCGTACCAGAGCGCGAAACAGGCGGCGATCGCGACGCTGAAGACCGCCGTGCAGGTCACGAGGCTGACGCCGAGATTGTCCACGAGGTTGTCGGTGATCAGCGTGCCGACGACGGAAATCAGCACGACGTTCAGCCAGTAGGTCCAGGGAACGTAGCGATCGCGCGAGAACTGCAGGGCAAGGGTTCCGACCAGCAGCACCGTCATCATCAGCGACGTGGTGGTCAGCCCCATCCCGAGATTGACGTTGAGATAATCCGCGGCGGTCTCGCCCATGGTGACCGCCATAAGCTTGATGAGCCAGAAGGCAGCGGTCACGTCGGGCACCTTGTTGCGGGGATTGGTCTGGCGGCCGTCGAGAAGCTCGATGCCTGTGTCGAGAGCGGTCATCTTGTCACCTTGGTTGGCGTTAGAAGGGCAAGGGCTTGGGCCGAAAAGGCATCCGCCCGGCGGTCATCGTCGGCATTGCAGCGCTCGGTCGCCTTGGACTGGAGATCGGCGATCTGCGGTCTGGCCGTGTCGGATGCGCGCCCGGCGGACAGCGCGTCGCGGAGATCGGACAGCATGACCTCGCAGGGCAGCGGATGCCCCGCGGCGTCGGTCACGGCGATGCCGTCCAGGGTCTGAGCTGCGCCCCCGACCGCGGCGAACGGGGTCGGATCGGCCAGGGTGGCCCGAAGATCGCTCAGAGCGGTCTCGACCCCTGCCGGGTCCGGGGCCTTTGCCCGCAGCTCCTCCTCGGCGTCATCCCAGGCGGTTTCGAGGTCGGTGATCCGCGCCTCGGCGGCGACAAGATCACCTGTCGCCGCGATCTTCTGGGTGTCGCTCACGATCGCCGCAAATTTCGACAGATCGCCAAGCGACGGTCCCGCGCCCTGCTGCGCCGGAGCAGCGGTGGCGCCGATGACGAAATGCTCCACGCCGGAGAAGACCGCCACGGGGAGGGCAATCAGCGCCGTGGCGAGCAGGAGTTGTTTCATGGCGAAATCCTCACCGAAATGGTCGATGAGGTCGTTCTGGGGCCCGGGGTCTGCGCCCGTCTGACGGGAAGGTTGGGAAACCGTAATGTGACGGCGTTCGGCATTACGGATTATCAATCCCGTCGTCATGCGCCGCCAGAGGCCGCCGTCCATCTCTCTGTCACGAGGTCACGGCACGCCGCCGGGCCCGAAGAGGAGAAAGACCCATGAAACGCATCATCCCCCTGAGCCTGATCCCCGTGACCCTCGCCGCCGGCGAGGCCGGTGCCGCCTGGGCCGGCACCGAGAAGAGCGCGGAGATGACGGACGCCGAGGAAATCCAGGCGGTCCAGGCGAGCGGCATGACCCTGACGCAGGCGGTGGATGCCGCGCAGAACGAGACCGGCGGCATCGCGATCTCGGCGGGCTGGGAGGACAACGATTTGGGCAGCTGGGGCTACGAGGTCGAGATCGCCGACGCCTCAAGCGCGATGCAGACCTGGTTCGTCGATCCCTCCAGCGGCGCGGTGACCAAGGTGACGGAAACCGATGACGACGAAGATCACGAGCAGGGCGAGGACGGCGAGGACAACGACTGACAGGCGCATTCCCGTCCGTTACAACCGCTCGGGCGGCAGGGTTCCCCTGCCGCCCCTATCTTTGGGAGACCCAATGCATATCCTCGTCATCGAAGACGATCCCACGACCGGAGACTACGTCGCCACCGGCCTGCGCGCCGAGGGCCATGTGGTCGACCTGCTGGACAATGGCCGCGACGGGCTGATGCAGGCGATGACGGGCAGCTACGACGTGATGGTGCTCGACCGGATGGTGCCGGATGTCGACGGCATGTCGATCCTGCGCACTCTGCGCGCGTCGAGGAACCCGGCGCCGGTGCTGTTGCTGACCGCGCTTGGTGGCATCGAGGACCGTATCGACGGGCTGAACGCCGGGGCCGACGACTACCTGACCAAGCCCTTCGCCTTCGGCGAGCTCTCCGCCCGCCTTGCCGCGCTGGCGCGCCGACCGCCGCCCTCGGACGAGCCGACGGTGCTGCGGGCGCGCGATCTCGAGATGAACCTGCTGACCCGCAAGGTCACCCGGGGCGGCCAGCCGATCGACCTGCAGCCGCGCGAGTTTGCGTTGCTCGAACACCTGCTGCGCCGCAAAGGGCGTGTGCAGACGCGGACCATGCTGCTCGAGGGGGTCTGGGACATCCATTTCGATCCGCAGACCAACGTCGTCGAAAGCCACATGAGCCGGCTCCGGACCAAGGTCGACAAGCCCTTCGAGGTGACGCTGATCGAAACCGTGCGCGGCTCGGGCTACCGGATCGCGGAATGACACGGTTCCGCTCGACGCCGCTGCGGCTCTCGGTGGTGCTGATCACGGTGTTCACCGTCTTCACCTCGGTTGGGCTCGGCATTGCCTATGTGATCATGCATCAGGCGCTCGGCGCCGAGATCGCCTTGCGCGCCGACCAGACCATCGAGGAAATCCGGGCGATCCCCGAGACCGAAGAGCGGCTTGAGCGTGCGGGTGAAGTCGCCGCCGCAGCCGACCGGCGCGCGTTGCTGATCCGGCTCGAGCTGGACGGGCAGACGGTGGCCAATATCGCCTCGGACCTGCCCGAAGGCATCGTCGGAGACGACGACGTTGCCCTGCCCGAGCCGGTCGCCGACAGCTATCTTGTGCGGCATGCCGATCTTGAACGCGGCGCACTGACGGTGGCGGTGGGGCGCGACAGCATGTCCGAGCTGCAGGAGACCTTCATTGCGATCCTCGGCTTCGCGCTGCTGCCGGCGTTGCTGCTGACCTCGGCCATCGGCATCGTCGTGGTGCGCCGGACGACGGCGCGGGTGGAGGCGATCCGCAGCACGCGGCACGCGCTGAGCGAGGGTGACCTCGTTGCCCGTGTGGGGGCGCCGCATCCCGACACGGACCTTGGCGATATTTCGCGCGACCTCGACCGCATGGCCGAGGCACAGGAAGCCGCGGTAGGGGCGCTCCGCCAGATCGGTGCCGACATTGCCCATGATCTCAAGACCCCGATCCAGCGCGTCGCGGTGCGGCTGGAGCAGCTTGCCGGAAGCGACCTTCCAGATCGGGCGCGCGAGCCGCTGGCACAAGCGAGCACCGAGACCGCGCAGATCATCGCGACATTCCAATCCCTGTTGCAAATCGCGCAGCTCGAGGGCGGACAGGGGCGCGAGGCGTTCACCCGCGTGGACCTCGGTGGCCTGCTCGAAGACATGGTGGAGATCTACGGCCCATCCGCCGAGGACAGTGGTGGACTGCTGACTTGCTCAGTAGAGTCCCCGCTCCCGGTGAGCGGTGATCGTCACCTGCTGTCGCGACTGGTTGCGAACCTCATCGAAAACGCCCTGCGCCACGCGCCGCGCACCGAGATCAGGATCTCGCTGACCGGCCGGGTGCTCGCGGTCCGAGATGGCGGTCCCGGCATTCCCGAGGGCCAGCGTGATCACGTCCTGCGCCGCCTCGCGCGGCTCGAGGCCAGCCGCTCGACCCCCGGCTCGGGATTGGGGCTGGCGCTGGTGAAGGCCATCGCCGACCTGCATCGCGCAGAGTTGGCGCTCGGCGACGCGCGGCCGGGGCTGCTGGTCACCGTCACCTTCCCGGGCTGACAACAGCGCCCCGGCAAACCGCGGAGGATCGCCTTGCCCCGTCGCCTACGCGTAGGCGCCTCTGGAGTAGGTTAGCTCGTAGCTGTGGCTGTAGAGCTCGAAAACGTTTCCGAAGGGATCTTCGACATAGACCATGCGGTAGGGCTTCTCACCAGGGAAGTATGCGCGTACCGGCATCCTCTGCTTGCCGCCCGCCGCGACGATCTTCTCTAGCAGCCCCTCGAGATCCGGGTCTTGGATCGCGAAATGGAAGGTCCCGTGCCGCCGGAAGGCGAAGTTATCCTCGGGGACATAGTTCCCTGCGAATTCAAATAGTTCTATACCGATGCCATCTCCGGTGGAGAGATGCGCAATCCGCAACCGCTTCCAGCCCGGGCCAAAGACGTCGGTGCACATCAGACCGATCGCGCTGTCGTCCTCGGCGATCTCGCTCGGCTGCATGAGCACGTAAAAGCCCATGACTTCGGAATAGAATTTCACCGCGGCGTCGAGGTCCGGAACCGAGAGGCCAATATGCGAGAACGTGCGGGGTGTCGTGTTCATGTCGATCTCCTGTCGTCTGGGGGTGCAAGAGATGTAGACAGCCAATGTCACAATATGAAATTATCGTATCTTATATTTATCCAAACGCCACGTTATCAATCGATGCTCAACGCCACCTGGATCGAGACCTTCACCGTCCTCGCCGAAGAGGGACATTTCACCCGCGCTGCGGAGCGGCTGAACATGACGCAGCCCGGTGTTTCGCAGCATCTGCGCAAGCTCGAACAGCAGCTCGGGCAGCGGTTGATCGCGCAGGATGGAAAGAGCTTCAGCCTGACCACCGCGGGAGAAAAGCTCCGAGAGCTCGGCCTGACGCGGCGCGCCGAGGAAAGAGCGCTGCGCGAGGCCATCACGCGGGATGACCCGGATGTCGGAGAGCTTCGGCTTGCCTGCTCGGGCAGTTTCGCGATGCTTTTCTACCCGCGCGCAATCGCGCTGATGCGGGAGGCTCCCGGCCTCGCGATCCACGTCGAGGCTGCACCTCAGGCCGACATCCTTTCGGGTGTCCTGGACGGGCGCTTCGATCTCGGGGTGGTCGGCGAAGACCCGGGGCATCCACGGATCGAAGCTCAGCATGTGGGGCAAGAGGAACTCTGCCTCTTGCTACCGATGCAGGCAGGCGGGGTTGCCGCGTTCGACGACCTCGAGACCCTGGGCCTCATCGCGCATCCGGATGTCTATCGTTACGCCGACGATCTCTTGCCGCAGAACTTCCCGGGAGCCTTTACCGGATCGGACAGGCTGAGGGTTCGCAGCTACGTCAACCAGATCGGCCAGATACCGGCCCCCGTCGCCGAAGGTGTGGGCTACACCCTGTTGCCGCGCAGCGGCCTCGCGGCATTCCTTCTCGCGGATCGTGTGGATGTCGCGAAGCTGCCAATCCCGCAGTACCAAGAGCTATGGTCCATTTGGCCACGTGGGCGCCCCCCGAGCGTGCGCCTCAAACGCATCAAGTTGCTCATCGAAGAGCTTGCAGGCACTCTTGATTGAGATGATCCGCATTCAGCCTCGCGCCGAATGAACAAGACCCGCGCCTCGTTCAGGGCGCGCGGGCGCCGACCATGCGTGACCTCCGCGCCGCTCAGAAGCGCGTCGCCCAGCGGGGGTGCGCGTCATCGATCACCAGCGCATGGCTGTGTTGGTGCCCGCCCTTCAGGTGCGGGTGATCGGGCGGCAGGTTGTCGTGGCTGTGCGCGACCTCGGTGGGATCGCCCGCCGGCCAGAGACGCAGGGCGAGCAGGATCCCGGCCCCCGCCAGCAGGGCAAGGACGAGCAGCGCGGGCACCGCGCCGAAGCGGGTCATCAGCCAGCCCGAGAGGGGATAGCACAGAAGCCAGCAGGCGTGGCTCAGCGCGAATTGCGCGGCAAAGAGCGCCGGGCGATCCTCGGGGTGGGCCGAGCGGCGCAGCAACCGGCCGGAGGGCGTCTGGACGGCGCAATAGCCGAAGCCGACCAGCAGCCACGCGAGCAGCAGCACGCCCCAGTGCAGGCCGGAGGCGAAGATGGCAGTCGCCAGCCCGAGCAGCGTCGCCACCATCAGCCCGGCCCCCACAAGCATGACCGGACGATCCGGCAGCCGGTCGAGCAGTCGCGGCAGCAGCAGAGCCGCCGCCATCGATCCCGCGCCGAAGGCGAACATGGTCCAGGCCAGCGCGCTCTCCGAAAGGCCGAGCGTGCCGCGCACCAGCACCACCGAGTTCACCAGCACCATCGCCCCGGCCGCCGCGACCGCGAGGTTCAGCGCCAGCAGCCCGCGCAGGCGCGGCGTGGCGAGGTAGATGCGGATGCCGCGGGTCGTGCGGTCGTAGATGCCGCGCGGCTCGGAGTCCTTGGGGCTCGGCAGCAGCACCGAGACCACCAGCAGCGCCGAGCCGACGAAGCCCGCCACCGTGCCGAGGAACAGCGTGTTGTAGCTCATCACCGCCAGTAGCAGCGCGGCCAGCGTCGGGCTGACGATGTTCTCGAGGTCATAGGCGAGGCGCGAGAGCGAGAGGGCGCGGGTGTAGCGCGCCTCCTCGGGCAGCACGTCGGGGATCGTCGCCTGGAACGTGGGGGTGAAGGCGGCCGAGGCCGATTGCAGCAGGAAGATCAGCACGTAGACCTGCCAGACCTCGGTGACGAAGGGCAGCGCCAGCGCGCAGGCAGCGCGCACGAGATCGAGGGCCACCAGCAGCGCCCGCCGGTTCACCCGGTCCGCGAAAGCCCCGGCGATGGGCGCGATGCCGACATAGGCCACCATCTTGATGGTGAAGACCGTGCCCAGCACCATGGCCGCGCCCTCGCCGGCCAGGTCGTAGGCCAGCAGCCCGAGGGCCACGGTAGCAAGCCCGGTGCCCAAAAGGGCCACCACCTGTGCCAGGAAGAGATGCCGGTAGGTGCGGTCTTTCAGGATGTCCAGCATGGGGACCTCAAAGGAAGCGGGTGATGGCCTTGAGCTCGGCCCGGTCGTGCTCGGAGCTGTCCGCATCGAGGCAGTGGTCCAGGTGATCGTGGATCAGCGCCTGTTTCGCATTGCGAATGGCGCTTTCCACGGCCTGCAGCTGGGTGGCGACCTCCAGACAGGGGCGCTCCGCCTCGATCATCTCGACAACCGAGCGCAAATGGCCCTCGGCTCGTTTCAGCCGGGCGACAAGTTTGGGGTGGCTTGCATGGCGATGCGGCTTTGTCATGCCGATTCATTATCCCCCCACGGGGGATGTGGCAAGGTGGTCGGGGGAAGCCGCCTCTCCTACCCTCTTGACAGGATCTTGCGGGCCGACAGAGCGGGAGCCGCCCCGAATTGATCCGGCGCCGCAGATCATCGCGCACCAAGCCCTGAGCGCCGCCCGGGAGACGAGCCACAAAACCTCATTTCCGTAGAAGTTAGGACATGTGTCTGGTGCCCGTCGGTGAAGCAGGGCCGATCCCTCGTGGCCGAACGAACCGACCCTCGGGGCGTCAGTCAATCGGCAGCATCAGATGGGCATAGGGAGTTCCCGGCCACATGACCCACGGCGCGCCGGCACCTTCCGGGACCTCCGTCGGGTAGCTGTCGAGCAGCGGTTGAGCGCCCTTGCCCAGGAGCATGACATGCGGTCCGGTAACGACCCAATGATTGTCCGCTGTCTCGCCCTCGGCATGCGGGTCGGTGTTGCTGGCGCCCTCGTCCCCCAGCAGCATGTAGACGAAGCCGAGCGTGTCCGGCGGGTCCTCGTTCATCATCCAGGCCTGCAGGAAGCTCATCGCCGCCCCGTCCGCGCACATCGGGTTGGTGCCGGGGTACATACATGTCCAGCCATTGCTGCCCTCGCGAAGGACCTGCATCTCACCGCTCGCGGTGGGGTTCAGCAGCGTGGAATTCGCGAGCACCGCCGCCGGCGCAACGCCGTCGAGCCGGTCCATCAAGCTGTCCACGGTGACGTCGGTGGCCTGACCCAGGGCCGTTGAGGCGAGCAGGATCAAGGTCCCTGCGGTCGCGTAGATTTTTGGGCATGTCATGGTAGCGTCCTCCTCATTCAGGTTCACGCTATCGCCGCCCGGGCTTCTCCCGCACGACGGCGGTAGTGGCGCCACTATACGCCTATAGGCTTGAGACGGCAAAACATTCGTCTTGTCGGGTCTGGGTTGAAACCACGGAAAATAGAGTCCCGCATAAGTTGTCATGAGCGGGATCGGCGTCAACAGAAAGCCCCGCGGACCGCTCTTGACCTTCCAGCGCGGGAAGCTCCTACCTCTACCGTCGCACAGCAGAAAAGGAATACGCGATGAGCCTCTACAGGGTCGAAGACATGAGCTGCGGTCACTGCGTGGCCACGATCAAGGACACCGTCGCGGCGACCGAGCCCATGGCAAAGGTCGCCTGCGATCTGCCGTCGAAAACCATCTCCATCACCGGCGCAAGCGACGAGGACGCGATCCTGCAGTCGCTGAAGGTCGCGGGCTACGCGGCGGTGCCGGGCTGATACCGGGCTTTCCGCTGACCGGGGTCCGCTTCTGACACTCCCGGACCGTACCCCGTCAGCCCGCCAGCAGCTTCTTCCGGGCAGCGTATTCCTCGGGCTCGATCTCGCCCCGCGCGAGGCGCATGTCGAGTTCCGCGAGCGAAGCCTGATGGCCTTTCGAGGCACCTCCCAGCTCGTTCTTTCGGACGAACCAGAGCACCCCGACAACCACGACACCGAGCACGATCAGCCACAGGACCGGGCCGAAGACCATCGTCACGCCGTGGCCGAAACCCCAGTCCATCATGTGACCGTCCCCCTCCAAGTCCGCCATCGCAGGCGTGGCGAGGAGCATTGTTGTGAACAGAAGACGTTTCACGCCGGCCTCCCAAAGCTGGTTCCCCGACTCTCGAGTCTCCCACCAACCCTGCCTCTCGGCATTGACGCTGCGCAAATGCGCCAACACATCCGATCCCGGCTTCGTGAGGCCTATGCGGTCTCTCCAGGAATTTGGCTTCAGGCAGCCTCCATCCCAACGCCCGGACGACCGCCGCCCGCAAACGATTTCGGCCCTCCCGCAGTCCTCCGCAGCTATAATGTACGCCACGAGCGCGTCTCTCGCCCATGGCGGCACCTTGCCGGAACGTCTTGACCTTCCCCCCACTGGAAGCCTCATTTGTAGCGGGACACTGACCACGACGACCGGAGGTTCCCATGACCCAGGCTCACGACTCGCAGGGCGCAGCGCCCCATGGCGCGGCGTCGGAGGTCACCCGCGATCCGGTCTGCGGCATGACCGTGGATCCTGCGGCGGGCAAACCCAGCCTCGAGTACGGCGGGCACCTCTTCCACTTCTGCTCCGAAGGTTGCCGCGAGAAGTTCAACGCCGATCCGGAGGCTTATCTCACCGCCACCGATCCCGTCTGCGGCATGAAGGTTGACCGCTCCAGCGCGGCGCACATGCTCAAGCACGAGGATGCAAAGCATTACTTCTGCTCGGCGCGCTGCCAGTCGAAATTCGAGGCCGACCCCGCAGCCTATCTCGGGACCACTCCCGGCCCGCAGAAGATGCCCGAAGGCACGAAATACACCTGCCCGATGCACCCCGAGATCATCCGCGATGCGCCCGGCGACTGTCCGATCTGCGGCATGGCTCTGGAGCCGCTGATGCCCTCGGCGGAGAGCGGCCCCAACCCTGAATACCTCGACATGAAACGCCGGCTGAAGATCGCAGCCCCGCTCGCGGCGCTGGTCTTCCTGCTCGAGATGGGCGCGCATGTCGGCCTTCCCTTTGCCGACTGGATCGGGCACGGCCGCTTCGGCTGGGTGCAGTTCGCGCTGGCGACGCCCGTGGTGATCCTCTGCTGGCCGTTCTTCAAGCGAGGCTGGGCCTCGATCGTCAACCGCGCGCCCAACATGTGGACGCTGATCGCGCTCGGCACCGGGGCGGCCTATGTCTTCTCGTTGGTCTCGCTGCTGGCGCCGGGGCTCTTCCCGGCGGCGATGCGCGACGGCATGGGCATGACGCCGGTCTATTTCGAGGCGGCGGCGGTGATCCTCGTGCTGGTGCTGGTCGGGCAGGTCATGGAGCTGGCGGCGCGCGAGCGCACCGGCGACGCCATCCGCTCGCTCTTGGACCTCGCACCGAAGACCGCGCGGCGGGTGAAGGATGGTACCGAGGAGGATGTGCCGCTGGACGAGGTCGCCTCGGGCGACATCTTGCGTGTGCGCCCCGGCGAGAGCGTGCCGGTGGATGGCGTGGTGACCGAGGGGCGTTCGTCGGTCGACGAGAGCATGATCACCGGCGAGCCGCTGCCGGTCGAGAAGACCGAAGGCGCGCCGGTCACCGGCGGCACGCTCAACAAGACCGGCAGTTTCCTGATGCGGGCCGAGAGCGTCGGCTCCGAAACCACCCTGTCGCGCATCGTCGAGATGGTCTCCAAGGCGCAGCGCTCGCGCGCGCCGATTCAGGCGATGGCCGACCGGGTGGCGGCGTGGTTCGTGCCCGCCGTGGTCGCGGTGGCGGTGCTGGCCTTCCTTGCATGGGTGGTCTTCGGACCGTCCCCGGCGCTCTCCTACGCCTTCGTCGCGGCGGTCTCGGTGCTGATCATCGCCTGCCCCTGCGCGCTTGGCCTCGCGACGCCCATGTCGATCATGGTGGCCACCGGGCGCGGCGCGCAGGCGGGCGTGCTGATCCGCGACGCCGAGGCGTTGGAGCGGTTCTCGAAGGTGGATGTGCTGGTGGTCGACAAGACCGGCACGTTGACCGAGGGCAAGCCGACGCTGACCGACGCCGAGCCCGCGGAGGGCATTGAGAAGTCCGAATTGCTCGCCTTCGCCGCCGCGCTGGAGCGCGGCTCCGAGCACCCGCTGGCCGAGGCGATCACCGCCGGCGCGCGCAAGGCCGGGGCGCCGGAGCGCGAGGCCAGCGACTTCGAGGCGGTCACCGGCAAGGGCGTGACCGGTCGCATCGGCGGCCAGCGCGTGGCGCTCGGCAACGCGGCGCTGATGGCGGATGAGGGCCTGGACCTCGGCCCTCTCAAGGACCGGGCCAGCGCACTCCAGCGCGAAGGCAAGACCGCGATGTTCGTCGCCGTGGACGGGCGCGCCGCCGGGCTGGTGGCCGTGGCCGACCGGGTGAAGGAAAGTACCCCCGAGGCGATCCGCGCCCTGCATGCGGCCGGGCTGCGCATCGTCATGGCCACCGGCGACGCCGAAGCCACGGCAGAAGCCGTCGCGAAAGATCTGGGCATCGACGAGGTGCATGCCGGGGTCAGCCCCGAGGAGAAGCACGCCCTCGTCGAGCGGTTGCGCAAGCAAGGGCTCTCGGTCGCCATGGCCGGCGATGGGGTGAACGACGCGCCGGCGCTGGCCGCCGCCGATGTCGGCATCGCCATGGGCACCGGCGCGGACGTGGCGATGGAGAGCGCGGGCATCACGCTGGTCAAGGGCGATCTCGGCGGCATCGTGCGGGCGCGACACCTCGCCGAGGCGACAATGCGAAACATCCGCCAGAACCTCTTCTTCGCCTTTGTCTACAACACGGCGGGGATTCCGCTGGCGGCGGGCATCCTTTACCCGCTCTTTGGCATCCTGCTCTCACCCATCGTTGCGGCGGCGGCGATGAGCCTGTCGTCGCTTTCGGTGATTGGCAATGCGCTACGGCTGCGGGGGGTGAAGCTGTGAGGCCGGCCTTCGGATCTGCGCGCTCTGGTTGCCGCTCCCGCAAAATCATGAATTTGGGTGAGGTCGTTCCAGAACAACGCGCTGTCCAGAAGGGCTCCAGCCCTTCCGGACGGCCATTTCGGCCGCGCGTCTGACTGTGTTGACGAACCCCGGCAATAAGTCCGCATCAAAGGAGGTCACTTGCGTTTCGCTTGGCTCATCATTCTGCTCGTGGCGATCTTCGCCGGGCCGCTCATGGCGCTGGCTGGAAGCCCTTCTCCGCTGACGCATGGCAGCTGCTGCGAGACGGAAAGCGGGAGGCTGTCACATTCGGACGGGGTCTGCGCGCATGCCTCTGGCTGCTGCACCAGCGCCGAAACACCTTTGCTGCATGACCTTTGCCTTCCCCTGGCCAAAGCCCAGTCCGTCGGCCTCCCGGAGGCGACCTGCGGCAGTTCGATCCGCACGTCCGTAGACCCCCCGCCACCGCGCGCCTGACGCGATTGAAGCCGCCGGGCCACGTCCGGCATTCCAGCTATACGGGCCGGTGAAGCCGGCCTCCCGTCAGGACTTGAACATGAAGAAATTCCTCATTCCCGCGCTTGGTGCCGCCTGTGCTGGGGCCGTCGGCTACGCCGTCTGGCCCGTCACGCCCGAAGCTTCCGCTCCTCAAGAGGGCGCTGCCTTTGTGGCGGTCACGCTGCCGGACACGCTCTCGCAACAGGGGGAACTGGGCAAAAACGCCTTCGATGCTGTCTGCGCGGCCTGCCACGGTGAGAACGCCGCCGGCAAGATGGGCTTCGGTCCGCCGCTGGTTCACAAGCTCTACGAGCCGTCGCATCATGGCGACATGGCCTTTCTTGTCGCCGCGCAGCAGGGTGTCCGGGCACACCACTGGAAATTCGGGAACATGCCGCCGCAGCCCCAGCTGACCCAGGCCGAGGTGAAGACGATCATCGCCTATGTCCGAGAGCTGCAACGCGCAAACGGGATCGACTGAGATGAGCTTCACACGACGCGCTTTCTGCGCCGGACTCGCCGCGGCTCCGCTGACACGGCACGCTTGGGCAAAGGCGGAGTCGCCCCTCCTGACGGCGCGCGCGGCCACCGTCCAGCTCGCCCCGGAGGGCTACCCGGCAACCGAGGTCTGGAGCTATGACGGCTTGCTTCCGGGACCCCAAATCCGCTTGCAACAGGGAAGCCGCTTGATCCGGCGCCTGGTCAACGATCTGGAGGTACCGACCTCGGTACATTGGCACGGCATCCGCATCGACAATGCAATGGACGGCGTGGCCGGGCTGACGCAGGACGCCGTGCCGCCGGGCGCGAGCTTCGACTATGCGTTCGATCTGCCGGATGCCGGAACCTATTGGTACCACGCGCATACCAATTCAATGGAGCAGGTTGCGCGCGGCCTCTCCGGCCCGCTGATCGTCGAGGAAAGCGCGCCGCCCGATGTCGATCGCGACGAGGTGTTGATGCTCGACGACTGGCTGCTCGACCCGGAGACCGGCAGCTTCGCCGGGGACTTCGGAAACCCGATGATGCGCAGCCACGCAGGGCGCATGGGCAATCTTCTGGGGATCAACGGCCGGTACGACTTTTCGCTCGACGCGCACCACAACGAGCGCCTGCGTCTTCGGCTGATCAACGCCGCCAATGCCCGGATCTTCGTGTTGCGGCTCGAGGGGATGACGGGCTGGACCGTGGCGCTTGATGGCATGCCGCTGGCGCAGCCCGAGCCGGTGAGCGCCGAGATCATCCTTGCCCCGGCGCAGCGCGTCGATCTGATTGTCGACGTCACTGCCGAGGAGGGCAGGCCCGCCGCGCTGCTCAGCTACGCCGATGATGACAGCTGGCAGGCGCTGGCCGAGGTGGTGGTGACCGGCCGGACGAGCCGCACCGCGCGCGGGGCGCCTGCCCCTCTGCCGCCGAACCCACGCATGGCGGTGACTGGGCTCGCCGATGCGGAAATCCGCGAAATGCGGATGGAGGGTGGCGCGATGCGCGGCATGGCCTCGGGCCGGTTCAAGGGACAGGACTTGGATTTCCAACAGCTGGTGCAGCGCGGTCAGTTCTGGGCGCTGGCGGGCCAGGTGGGACTTGGAGACGCGCCCTTTGCCCGCTACGTGCGGGGGGAAACCGCGCGTATCCGGCTGGTTAACGACACAGTTTTCCCGCACGCGATGCATCTTCACGGCATGCATTTCCGCACGGTCGCCGCGGATGGCACCCAGGGTCCGATGCGCGACACGCTGCTCGTCAGGCCGCAGGAAGGCGCGGAGATCGCCTTTGTCGCCGACAACCCGGGCAAATGGCTGCTGCATTGTCACATGCTTGGTCACGCGGCCTCGGGGATGACGAACTGGATCGAGGTGGACTAAGCCCCCCTCGCAGACAGTATGACGGACCGGCGGTGCGGGGTTCCTTCGCGCCGCCGGCACCGCTGGTCAGGCCGTGGCCCGTACCTGAAGCTCAGTCATCATGCCTTTCGCCAAGTGCCCCATGTGGTGGCAGTGCATCATCCAGCGGGCCGCCTCACCTGCGTCGAAGGCGACCGTGACCGAGCCCATCGCCGGCACGAAGACCGTGTCTCGCAGCGCGCCCTGCACGGGCTGATCCCCGATTGCGACGACTTGGAAGACATGGCCGTGAAGATGCATCGGATGCGCCATCATCGACATGTTGTGAAACATCATCTCGACCCGCGCACCTTGGGGTACCGCGATCGGCATGTGATCCTCCCAGACCGCCCCGTTGATTGTCCAGACATAGGGGTTCATCGTGCCGCCGAGCATCACCATCTGCCGCACATCCGGTTCCCGGACCGCAAGCGGCGAGGCGGCGCGCAGGGCAAGCTCCTGCCGCATGTCGCCCGCGACGGGCGGGGTCTCGGTTTCGGCACGGGTGGGCAGGCGCGGCACCGCGGCACCCTCCGGCGCGAGAATGAGGCCGGTCTGCTCGTGCGCCCCTTCCCGCAGGGCAAGGACCGGCCGGGCCACCCCGTCCCCGGGCATGTCGAGGTCGATCTCCATGCGCTGGCCCGAGGCGATTGGGAAGCGCGTGCCGGTCAGCGGCTCGACGGCGTCCCCGTCCACCGCGACCAACCGAGCCTGCAGTCCCACGGTGTCGATCCAGTAGGCGGTCATCGACGAGCCGTTGATGATCCGCATGCGTATTCTGCCATTGCGCTCGACCGTCACGACCTCCGGATCGTCGAGGGTGCGATCGTTGGCGAGATACGCATCAAAGTCGAAATCGTTGAGATCCATCGGCATGCCGGACATGCTGCCCATCCCCGCCATCCCCTGCATCTTGCCCATGCCTGACATTCCGCCCGTCGGGGCTTTGGCCTCGCCGTGGTGCATGGCGCCATGGTCCATCGGGGCTGGCGCATGCGCCTCGCCATGGTGCCCACCGGTGCTGCCAGAGGTCTCGGCGAGCACCTCTTCGGGGGATTTGAAGCTGAAGTCATGTAGGAACATCACCACTTCCTGTCGGTCGGCGGCTATCTCCTCGGGGCTTCGCACGATCAGCGGGGCCGCGAGCATGGCGATCTCCTGCTGCGGGATATGGCTGTGCATCCAGAAGGTGCCCGTGCGGGGCGTGAAATCGTAGGCGCGGCGCTCGCCGACCTTCAGCATCGGGTTGGTATTGGGCGCGCCATCCAGCGCGTTGGGCGGGATCTGTCCGTGCCAGTGGATGATCGTCTCGACGTCGAGACCATTGGCCAGATCGACGGCGAAACGCTGGCCCGGATCGAGGGTGAGCCCCTGCCCTCCCGCGCCATTGGTCAGCCCCATGACGGTGGCGGCGCGGCCGTTCACCTCGATGGTGCGGGTGCTTGCGGTGAGCGAGAACCGGTCCGACGCCGCCCGCGCCCTGGCGGGCAGGAGCAGCGAACCGGACACGGCGGCGGAAGCGGCAAGAAAGCCGCGGCGGGAATATCGGGTCATGATGATCTCCGGAAATTAAGGTGTCGCAGGGCGGGACAGAGTGCCGAGGAGATCAGCGTTTTGGCGGCGGTGAAGACGGTGCGAAGTCTCTGGAAGACAAGGAGACATCGGTGAGCGAGGCCACGACCCGCGAGACCTGCGCCTTGCCGGGGCCGGAAAGATCACCTATGCAGGCCGCGTCCAGCGGAAGGCAATGTGCCTCGCACATCTGCGCATGGCTCTTGTGGTCCATCTCTCCATGCCCGGCGGCGTCTTGCTGCGCGGCGTGCCCCGGGTGCGCCTCGATGCTTGCGTGGTGATCGCAGTGGAACGCACCGAATGCCATCGCGCGCACCGGCCCGGTCGGCAGCGCGGTCCAGACCCCGAGCAGGGTCAGCAGAAGCAGACGAAGCACGAGCCGTGTCATGGCGCGAAGCTACGCGCAACGCGGGTCGGCGTCAGATCACGTTCGCGACATGAGGGTAAAGCCGGCGCGGCAACCCGCGCAAACCGTGCAGATCACCCGCTGCAAGTCCAGAAGCCACGCTAGATCGCCCAATCGTGCCAAAGCAATCTTGCCAGGTCGCCTCTGTGGCCGTGGCAGCCGAAGTCTTGCCCGTATGCGGATCGCACCCAACTCCGTGCTGACCCGTCAGAGCCAAGGTGTTCATAGTCGCCACTGGATGCGCCACCGCTTCAAGCAAGCGCTGGCGGCGCCGGATGTCGGCGATCCGCCTGCGATCCATACGCGCAGCCCCGAAGGGAAAGCGATCATCGTCCATCCAACACGGACGAGAGACGGGCCAAGGGTATCAGGTCGGATTTTGCAACCCGTCCAAATCACCGTCAGGCGGCCCTCGCCGGAGGCCTGCGTTGCGCCTCACGACTGCAGCGAAATATTCCTCAGTTTGAAAGGTCTGCTTTCGATCTTGCCGATACCGGGGGGGAACGCAGCGCAGGATCGCCGCGTTGAGCGCTCAAATAGAAAGGCGTTTGACATGAATAGGTTTCTTCTCGGAAGCGCCTTGGCGCTCACCTTGTCTTCGACATCCCTTTGTGCTGCTCCGATCGCCACCAAAGCCGGTGCCACGGGCTCGACCGGTGCTGAACAAGTCTGGCTCGCCAAAGGCAACGGAAATGGCAACGGTCACGGCGGCAATGGCAAGAAGCTGTTCAAGAAGGGCCATGGCAAAGCCGGGAAGGGCACCTCCGGTCACGGCAAGGCCGAGGCAGGAAATGGACATGGCAAAACCGGCAAGGGACATGCTCAAGCTGGCAACGGCAAGCCCGATCATGCAGGGGGACCGCCGCCGGGGGCCAATGGCAAAGGTGCCACGCATGGATCAAATGGGAACCGCAAAGGCGCCAGCGGCCGCCCCGCCTTCACCTCGGCAGAGCGCGAAGACCTCACGCGCCGCCTCGTTTCTACACCCGCTCCCGCCGGCCGCGACATGGCACGTCTCGCGGGGGCGACCGCGCTCGCCTTGGCGACTCCGCAGCTGCTCGTCGCGGACATTCCCAAAGATGAGCTCATTGCCTACAGCAATTGCCCGCCGGGCCTCGCCAAGAAGGATCCCCCCCTGCGTGCCGCCGGGTCTGGCCAAGAAAGGGGTGACCTACGATGAGTGGGCCTCCTACGATCAGGATGGGTACGACGAGCTCTGGCGCGAGCATCGCAACGACTGGCTCGGCTCCGATTTCGATGGCGAGCCGGATCCCGAGCGTCTCCTGCTTCGGTCGGACCAGATCGCAACGCTCTTCGGCCTCGATCCCGCGCCGCATGGCCAGCGGTATGGGTTGATCGATGGCATGCCGGTCCTGCTCGACCAGGACGATTACAGGTCGCTGCTCTTGGTAAACGAACTGGCACAGGTTGAAGACCTGACGGATGGTGCGCGGATCGCGCCCACGGCAGCCCTCACGCAGGATGAAATGATCGACCTCTACCGTTTGCCGCACCTCGGTGCCGGTGACAATTACGCCGTGCTGAACGGTCAGCTCGTGCAGTTGAAAGACTCGGAATACGAGCTCCTCCAGATGCTCCGCATTGCCCGGGCGGTCCTGTAGCCGCTGAGGTGAAGGAAAGCCCAAGCGCTTTGTCCAAAGGCGGCGTGGTCATGAGGAAGAGGGCCTCGACGGCAGTGGTATTACTGATCGGTGGGCAGCCGCCACTCTGCCGCGCCAAGCCAGCGCGCTGCAGTTCAGCATGTCGACAACGCCCATTCCAGCAAAGGCAACGGTAGGAGGGAATTTACGCGAGCTTGATGCTGTAACCGCCCCCGGCCCCTTCGGAAAGCAGCGCCAAGCAGAAGCGGCGCAGACGACATGCGATCAGCGCGAGAAGCCCCAGCATCATTCGCTGGCTTGCTCGTGATCCTCAGCGAACTGGCGAGCTGCCAGCAGCACCGGCATCAATGCTGCGCCACGGTCAGTCAGGCGGTACTCCACGCGAGGAGGCTTTTCGCCAAAGTCCGTTCGCCGGATCAGCCCGTCGGCATAGAGGCGGAACAGGATCGGCAGTTTCCATCGCCCGCTGATCATCTTCAGGCAGCGGGTCACTTGGGCCACCGCGCCATCCGGTCCCAGACAGGCGCTGCGGTCCAGATCGGGCACAGGCACCTTTTTGTGCGTTCTTGCGGGATCCATCCGATCGCTTCTACATCACGGGCTCAACATAGACAGAGCCCGAACATGGATCTACTTCTTGACGGCAGGATCGCCTTGGTGACCGGCTGCAGCGAGGGCATCGGCGCGGGGGTCGATGCGCTGTTGACCGAGGCGCGCGCCGTCGGCGAGATAGACATCCTTGTCAACAATGCAGGCGGCTCGGGTGGCACCTCGGACTGGAGCTCGACTGAAGCCTCGGCATGGGCATCGAGTTATGAGGTGAACGTGCTTGCCGCCATGCGGATGACAAAGTCCGTGTTGCCGCAGATGCGCCGAGCCGGGTGGGGACGGATCATCAACATCTCCAGTCTCGCCGGACTGATGCCGCCCGTCGGAAACCCCGATTATTCTGCTGCCAAGGCAGCGATGCTGGCGATGATCGCCTCCATGGCCAAGGCCGTGGCGGCCGAGCGGGTGACGGTGAACACCGTGTCGCCCGGCACCCCTGGCTGCTGGCGGAAGAGATAACGGCGCACCGGGCGTACGCCCGAAGTATCATGACGCTTACTATGCCGCCTTTGTCATCGACCCGGCCGGAAACAACGTTGAAGCGGTCTTCCAGGGCCCTGCGTGAGCGTGCCGGCCGTCGCGGCGCAGGAAAGTGACGATCCGCCTGGCGAAGCCGCGTCGCCGCGTTGGTCCGACAGGCAGATGTCCGCAGAGGGCCCGCGCTACGGGGTGACCGTCCGACCCGACCATGTCGGGCCGGACTTGGCAGCAACGCGACGTGTCAGTCCCAGTCGGGCGCCAGCCCTTCGGGAGAGACAATGCGTCCGTTCGGGCCTGCCAGCGCATCGATCCGCGCGACCTCCTCATCGCTCAGGGTGATCTCGGACGCTGCGAGGTTGCCAGACAGACGCGCGACCTTTGCGGTTTTCGGCAGAGCCACCGTCCCGGGCTTGTGCAGCAGCCACGCCAGGGCGATCGCGGCCGCGCTGGCCCCGTGGGCCTCGGCGATCTCGGCCAGTTCGGGCTCGTCCATCACCTTGCCTTGCGCCAGCGGCGCATAGGCCTCAAGCGGGACGCCCCTCCCCTTCAGGAACGCCTGCAGCCTTGCCTGGTCGATGAACGGATGCATCTCGACCTGATTTGCCGCAAGCGGCGTGCTCAGAACCTCCTGGGCCTCCTGCAGCATCGGGATGGTGAAATTCGAGACACCCCCAAAGCGCACCTTGCCCTCCGCGATCAGCGCGTCCAGCACGGGCAGTGTCTCGGAAAGCGGCACCTCCTTCGAGGGCCAGTGCAGCAACAGCAGGTCGATGTAGTCGGTGTCGAGGGCCCTCAGCGAAGTCTCCGTCGCCTTGCGGAAATCGCCCGCGGCAAAGTCCTTTGGCAGGATCTTCGTGGTGACGAAAACGTCGCTGCGTGGCACGGGCGAGGCCCGCAGCCCCTCGCCCACCTCCACCTCGTTCCCGTAGGCCTGAGCGGTGTCGATGTGGCGATATCCCTCGGCCAAGGCCGCAGCGGTCATCTGTCGCGCCTCGCCCGGGTTCATGCGGAAGGTGCCGAGACCAAGCGAGGGGATGCCGGCGGGGCCGATTTTGCGTATGGTCATGAGGGGTCCTTTCATTCAGCAGGGACAGGGGAAGCGGTGCGGTCGAGACGACCGGACAGCCGGGTCAGCAGCACGCCGAAGGCAACGACGGCAGCGCCGAGGAAAGGGGTGGCAGCTAGGCCGATGCCTTCGACGGTCACGCCGCCAAACCATGCGCCAAGGGCGATGCCCAGGTTGAAGGCACCGATGTTGAGACCCGAGGCCACGTCGATGGCGTCCGGCGCCACATCCCGGGCGATCCGCACGGTGTAGACCTGAAGCGGCGGAACGTTGGCAAAGGCAAACCCACCCCAAACCGCGATCACGACGATGGTCGCCACGGGCGAGGTCAGCACCAGCCCAAGCCCCAGCAGCACCACTGCCAGCCCGCTGAAGATCAGCGTCAGCGCTGGCACCGCGCCCACGCGGTCCGCCAATTTGCCGCCCAGGATATTGCCCACCGCGACGGAGGCACCGTAGAGCAGGATCACGAGGCTCACCGCCCCAGGGCCAAGTTCGGTCACGTCAGTCAGCATGGGCGCGAGATATGTGAAGGCAATGAAGTTGCCGCCATAGCCAATTGCGGTGATCAGGTAGACCAGCAGCAGCCGCGGCGCGGTCAGTACCCGTGCCTGCGCCCGCAGGCACGGCGCCGAGCCCTGCCGCAGGTTTGAAGGCACCAGAGCCGCCGAAGCGAACAGCCCGATCACACCAAGCAGGACCACTCCGAGGAAAACCGATTGCCATCCAAAGATTTGGCCGATCCAGGTGCCAAGCGGTACGCCGGTCACAAGGGCGACGGTCAGCCCTAGAAAGACCAGCGCGATGGCCGAACTTTCCTTGGCGCGGTCCACGAGATTGGTGGCAATGGTCGAGGCGATGGCGAAGAAGACGCCATGCGCAAGCCCCGTAAGAAAGCGCGCGGCGAGCAGGCTGTTGTATCCGGGGGCGAAGGCGGCAAATGCGTTGCCGGCGATGAACAACGTCAGCAGGGCCAGCAGCAGGGTCTTGCGCGGAACGCGCCCGGCGAGCGCGGTCAGCACCGGCGCACCGATGGTCACGCCAAGCGCATAGACGCTGACCAGAAGCCCGGCCGACGGCAGGGACACGCCAAGATCCGCGGCAATGGTTGGAATGAGGCCGACGATCACAAATTCGGTGGTCCCGACGGCAAAAGCGCTGATGGTTAGCGCCCAGAGGGCTAGGGGCATGAGAGGTCTCCTGTTTCGACTTTCGCCGGCAAGATGGCTCCACTAGGCTTTTGCGTGAACAGGCAGGTTCGCAAAGGATCGTTGCGCAAAGTGCACGAATTACCCCAAACCCGAGAACTCGCCGCCTTCGTCGCGGTGATCGAGGCTGGAGGCTTTGCCGAGGCAGGGCGGCACCTTGGCGTCGCACCGTCGACGCTCAGCCGGACTGTCAGTCGCCTCGAAGAGCTCTTAGGCGTCATGCTCCTGCGCCGCAGCACCAGAGCGATCGAGTTGACGCCAGAAGGACGGGATCTGCTGGTCGCGGCGCAAGATATCGTCACACGCACAGAGGCCCTGGCGGACCTCGCGGACCGGGGACGTGCCCCGCGCGGGCCCCTACGGGTGAATGCGCCGGTGGCTTTCACGCTACATGTGATCGCCCCGCACCTGGCCGAATTTCACGCGCTTTTCCCGGATGTTCAGGTGACGCTCGACATGACGGATCGGCCTGTCGACCTGATCGACAGTCATGCGGATGTCGCCATCCGGTTTGGCCCCCTGCCCGACAGCGAGTTGCTTCAACGGCCGCTCGGCAGAACGCCCTGGCAGCTGGTGGCGGCCCCGGCCTATCTGGACCGCGCGGGTTGGCCGGACCGTCCCGAGGACCTTGCGCGCCTGCGGCAGGTCCGCTTCACCGCGCCGCAACACATCAACACCCTGCGGTTCGAGGGGCTCGAGGCACCGGTTGTCGTTCCAGCATCGGTCCAGGCAGAGAACGGCGAGGCCGTGCGTAGCCTCATCCTTGGCGGCATGGGCATCGCCAGGCTCTCAGAGTTCATGGTCGGCGAAGACATCGCGGCGGGTCGCCTTGTCCCGCTGTTCACCGGTCAATTGATTGCAGCACCCCTGGAAATTACGGCGCTCTACCTGACCCGAATTTCCGGGCTCCGGCGGTTGGCGGTCTTCCTCGACTGGATTGGCACTAAAATCGCCCTGTGACCGGGCAATCGCCTGCTCACTGCGGGTCCTTCGATCATGGCGAAAGTCTGCAGGTTGGACTTGGGGGGGGAGTGGTTCCCCGTTTGGCTCAAGCGCGCCGGGCGCGGAGCACCCAGCTTGCTCAAGGGCGCGGCGCGCCTGCTGCGGAATCTGGGCGCCAATGCGCGTCTAGCTTGCGGTGAAATCGAGCCCCTTTACCCGCGACGCGGCAAGCCTCTCCTCGTCCCAATCGATCCCGAGACCGGGGCTGTCGCTCGGGTAGGCCCGACCGTTCTCCATCCGCATGGGCGCCTTGGTCAGATCCTCCAGCTGCGGGATGTATTCCAGCCACGGCGCATTCGGGATCGCGCAGACAAGGCTTACGTGCAGCTCCATCAGGAAGTGCGGACAGACCGGCACATTGTGCGCCTCGGCCATGTGGGCCACCTTCATCCAGGGCGTGATCCCTCCGATGCGCGCGACGTCCACTTGCACGATGCTCGCCGCATTTCCGACGAGGTAGTCCTTGAACTGGCTGAGCGAATACATGCTCTCGCCGACAGCGACCGGCACGGATGTGCGCGCCGACAGGACCGCGTGTGAGGCAACGTCGTCCGCCGGCATCGGCTCTTCGAACCAGGCGATGTCGAGCGGCTCGAGCACCTTCGCGCGCCGGGTCGCCTCGGCGAGATTGAAGGACTGGTTGGCGTCCACCATGATCTCGAACCCGGGACCGACAGCTTCGCGGACAGCCGCAAGCCGCTCCCGGTCTTCGCTCAGGTGCGGGCGCCCGATTTTCACCTTGCTGCCCGCAAACCCAGCGGCCTGCGCCGAAAGCGCATCGGCGACAAGGTCCTCTGTCTCGATATGCAGCCAGCCGCCTTCGGTCGTGTACATCGGAACGCTGTCTTTCGCCCCTCCCAACATACGCCAAAGCGGCTGCCCCGCCCGCTTGCAGCGCAGGTCCCAAAGCGCCGTGTCCACCGCCGCCAGCGCAAGCGACGTGATCGCCCCGACGCTGGTTGCATGGGTCGAAAACAGCAGGTCGCGCCAGATGCGCTCGATCGCCTCGGCCTCCTGTCCGATCAGCCGGGGAACCAGTGTCTCGCGCAGAAGCGAGATGATCGCGGGTCCGCCCTGCCCGATCGTGTAGGAATAGCCGAGCCCGCTTGCACCGTCGGCATCCGTGATCCGGACGAAGGGCGTTTCCTGGCTCACGAAGCTCTGAATCGCGTCCGTGCGCTTCACCTTCGGAAGCAGGTTCGCCATGAATATCTCGACGCGCTCGATCTTCGCCATGTTTCCCCCGGGGTTGCGACTCCAACGATGGGATGTTGCAGCGCGCGGACACAGTGGGTCAAGATATTGCTCAGGCGCCTCCTCGACGCTCTAGATGTTGCCCTCCGCCGACAGCGCTCTCTAAAGACCCAACGTCCGACTTTTCATTTCCGAGCGGATAGCATCTACCGGATACCTTCGCTCTCCTTGTGCTCATGCTCGGCACGCTTTGGAGCACGACGGATGCGAGTGCGCCGAGCTTGACGCTGCAGACAGCTTGGTTCGGCAGCGCTGTTGCGCCGAAGCAAGGGCAGTCGGAAAGGTGGGGCCGCAGGGCCACAATGCGCTCGGTGGCTCGTGAAACTCCAGCGTGGCTGCGCGACGGGCCGCAAGCCGCAAGAGGCGGGCCCGGCTCCGCTGAGTTCGTTCCTCGAAAGCTGCAGTTCAAGCGGAGCACAGCCCCGCAGAATTGATCCAGGCGAACGCCCTGCGCATGGTGAACCGATCGACGCAGGGGAACGGCAGTCGCACAAGGCTGACCCCGCGGAGAATTGGCATTGCCACAAGGGGCCCGAAAACGACATCGAGCCGTCGCTTCTTGCCGCGACAGCGCCTTGCGTATCTGTGCCTAACCGACCCATGCGCCTACCACTTTCCTTCGCCGCCCTCTTCCTTTCCGTCATCCTGCAGCAGCTTTCCTCCGGCGGCGTCGGCCCGCTGGACGCGCTCTCTGGCTTCGCGCTGCATTTCACCACCGCCGAAATCGGCATTCTCGGCTCGGCACATTTCGTCGGGTTTTTCATCGGTTGCTGGTGGGCGCCGCGGCTGATGGGGTCGGTCGGACACAGCCGCGCCTATGCCGCATTCACCGCCGCCGGGGTCATCGGGCTCGTCGCCCACCCACTGCTGACAACTCCCGAGGCTTGGGCAATCTTCCGCATGGCCACAGGCCTGTCGGTTGCCGGTGCCTACACGGTGATCGAGGCCTGGTTGCAGGCCGAAGTGACCAACGAGACCCGCGGCCGCGCCATGGCCGCCTACCGGATGGCCGACATGGGCGCGGCGCTGGTGGCGCAGATGCTGATCGGCGTGCTCGAACCGGCGCATTACGTCAGCTACAACCTGCTGGCGCTGCTGTGCTGCACCGCCATGCTGCCGATCACCCTGACGCGCCGAGCGCAACCGACCACGCCTGCCACACCGCGCCTGCGGCCAGGTCTTGCCGGAGCGCGATCGCCGCTGGCCGTGGCGGGGGTCATTGTTTCGGCGCTCTCGGGTGCCAGCTTTCGCATGGTGGGACCGATCTACGGCGCGGGCGTGGGCCTGCAGCCTGATCAGATCGGCCTCTTTCTTGCCGCCTACATCGCCGGCGGCGCGGCCGCCCAATATCCCGTCGGCTGGCTGGCCGACCGTTTCGACCGGCGCACAGTGCTGATCTGGCTTTCGGTCGCCTCGATCCTCGTCTCGGCGGCCACGGCCACCTTCACCGGGCTCTCCCCCGCCGGAGTCATGGCCATGGCCGCGGTTTTCGGCGTGGTGACCTACCCGATCTACTCAGTTTCTGCGGCCCATGCCCATGACTTCGCCGACAGTTCCGAGCGGGTGGAGCTCTCTGCCGCGCTCATGTTCTGGTACGCGGTCGGCGCCATTGCCGCGCCTTACGGTGCCGCACTCTTGATGGCGGCCTTCGGCCCTGCCTCGCTCTTCGCACTGATTGGTGCGGGACACCTCGTGCTGGTGATCTTCGGCCTAATCCGCATGAGCGCGCGCCCGGCAGCGCGCCGCACACCCTACGTCTACGCGCCGCGCACCAGCTTTACCATCGGCCGGCTACTTTCCCGACAGCGCGAGGAGCGAGACTGACTTCCGGCGCTATCACCTGCGTCAACAGGTCTCGCCTCCCATCAATCTGAAGCCCAGGTCGACGCGCTGGGGCTGTTCCGCCGTCTCAAGCTCTCCCTCCTCGATCAAGAGAAGAGCGGCTCGGCGGCCTCTTTCAAGGCGCGGTGTTTCGATCGTCGTCAGGCGGATCGGACGCGCCTCGAGGAAGGACAGGCCGTTGAACCCGGCAAGGGCAAGCTCGGTTGGGATCGCAATGCCTTTGGCGAGGCAATGGATGATGCCCCTGCCGCGAGATCATCGTTCGAATAGTAGATCGCCTGGGGCCGGTCCGCGGAGGCCAGACGGGCCGAAGGTCCTCTCCGCACTGGCTCCCGATATAGGCAAAACGCCGGTGGGCCTTCGACAACATGTATCGGACCGTCTCGCGCCCGGCCTCCCGCAGGGACAGGCCCAAGGCCGTGGAGATCGGGTCGCCGTCGATGTGCATGACCCGGGCCAGAGCCGCGATGTCTTCCATGTTGGGGCGACACCGACAAGGTCGTTCAGATCAGCGAAAACCAGCTTGAACTCGGCTGGCTCAAGGCTCAGACCGTGATGGACCTGCTCGGCAGCAAGGCCCAGAAGTTCCTCATGGTCAACGGCCTGCCCGGCAATGCCACCGACCGCGACCGTCGCGCAGGGATGACGAGTGTTCTCGACAAGGTAGGCAGCCTCGAGATCGTCGAACTCGTGAGCAACTGGGATACCGGGAGCAGCCAGAAGGTCGCCTCTGACACGCTCGCCACCCATGGCCAATTCGATGCGGTGGAGTCGCGGCACGGCTCGCTCGGAACCGTCAATGCGATGCAGGCCGCGGGCCACCCGATCGTGCCGATGGGCGCGCTCGGCGAGAACGGCGCCGGAAAATCGACGCTGATGACGATCATGTCCGGCGACAACCGGCCGAGCGAGGGTGTCCTCTAGGTTGATGGCAGCGAGACCCTCCTGCCCTCCCCGTGCGATGCGGTCTCCGCGGAGGTCGGGCTCCGTGTTCAGGGAGCTGTCGCTCGTACCCGACCTGACGGAGCGCGAAAACCTCCTGCTGGGCACGCCCGGAAGCGCCTTGGCCGCCTGCCCAAGGGCGCAACCTCCCGCGCCTGCGAGGTGCTGTCGCAGATCGGCGGCGTCCGCATCTCGTTGTGCTCCCTCGTTACCGACCTCGACCTTGCGGAACGCCAGCAGGTTGAAATTGCCAAGGCCCTGACCCGAAACCCGCGGCTTCTCGTTCTGGACGAGGCGACCTCGGCGCTGAACGCCGCCGTCGTGCAGAAGGCCTTCGAGCTCCTCCGCGCGGAAAGCACGCGCGGCGTTGGCGTGCTCTTCTTCTCCCACCGGTTACACGAGATCGAGTCGCTGGCCGACAGGATCTCGGTCTTCCATAATGGCCGCCGCGTCGAGACCTTCGATAATGGTGCCTCTGGTTGTCCGGCGATCATCGACAAGATGGGGGGCCAGAAGATCGACGTCCTGTTCCCGCCCAAGCCTCCGGCGCGCGATGACGCCGCGGAAATCTTGCGGCTCGAGACTTTCGGCTGGGAAGACGCTGCGCAAGACGTCTCGATCAGCCTGCGCAAGGGCAGCGGCGTGGGCGCGGCGCGCACGCTGGAGATGTTCGGTATTCCGAAGACAACCTTCTATCGTTGGTACGACCGATACCCATCCCTTGGCGAGGCCGGTCTCGAGGATCGCCGACCCCATCCGGGCCGGTTCTGGAACCGCATCCCTGATGATGTCCGGCAGGATGTGGTCGGCTTGGCGCTGGAGGAGCCCGAACTCTCTCCACGGGAGCTTGCGGTACGCTTCACAGATACGAAGAAGTACTTTGTCTCAGAGGCTTCGGTGTATCGCATCCTCAAGGCACACGACCTGATCCCGAGCCCTGCCTTCATCGTGGTCAAGGCTGCGGACGAGTTCCGCGATAAGACGAGCCGGCCAAACCAACTCTGTCAGACCGACTTCACGTACCTGAAGGTGGTCGGTTGGGGTTGGTACTATCTGAGCACCATCCTGGACGATTTCAGCCGATATGTGATCGCCTGGAAGCTCTGCACGACCATGCGGGCCGAAGAAGACGAGACCTTGTTCGCCATTGGTTCAAGAACAATGGTCGAGTGACACGCTCCATCTCGCGCTGGAGGCGTCCGGCTGCGACCAGCCGACGGTGCTCCACCGACCACGGCCTCTCAGCGAGTTGCCAATAGGTGCGCCACTGGTTTGAGCACCATTGGCGACGGCTCGTCCTACATCGCGGGCGATCTCGCAACCTGGCTGGAGGACAAGCAGATGGAACATGTGCGCGGGGCCCCCAACCATCCGCAAACGCAGGGCAAGATCGAACGCTGGCACCAGACCCCGAAGAACCGCATCCTGCTGGAGAACCACTACCTCCCCGGCGCACTTGAGGCCGCGATCGAGACCTTTGTCGACCACTACAACCATCAACGCGCCCATGAGAGCCTCGGAAGCGTCACCCCGGCCGACGTCTACTTCGATCGTGCCAAAGCCATCTTGGCCGAACGAAGGAGGATCAAGGCCGACACCATCCGCCAGCGCCGCTTGCTCAACCGAACTCAAGCGGCCTAACCTCGAACGGAGCGAGCCAGACCCTCCTGACCGTCAGAGCATTCCGGATCCCAAATCATTTGATGACGGACACGCACCGATCGAGGTGATCGCATTGAAATGCCGAACTGCCCTCGCCAGACGACCTGTTGCCCCGAGTTCCCCAAGGGCTGCCGTACGGTCTTCATGGCAACCTGTTCGTCGGGGATGCTCCATTTGCCGCGAGCCCGATGAAGGATCAGCCGCTGACGCCGTTGCCGTCTCCAAGTTCCCGCACCTGCTGGCTCCGCCGCCGGTTTGAACAAGCGGTCGGCCTTTCAGGCAAGCCAAGGTTTTCAACGCAAAAGGCCCGTCGCCGTCCGTCAGGCAAAGCGCAAAAGGCGTAGAGGCATGGCTTGCTCGATCCGATGACCGGCGCTCGGGCGATCATCTCGAGCCGCGGCTCAGTCCGGCTTCCATCATTCTCGAGATCTGCATCGGGTTGTAGGTGATCGAGCCATAGGTCCCGCGCCGGATCAACCCGTCGCGCCCGAGGTCACGAAAAGCAGGCCCGATGCTGTTTCGCGACAGGCCGGCCATCTCACCAAGGTCCTGTTGCGAGCAGGGGATTGAGATCTCGGCATCAAACAGCATTTCAGGACCGGCAAGCCGCACGAGCGTGCTGGCGATCTTGGTCCGGGCATTCCCCTTGAGCAGCGAAGCTGCATACATGAGCGCGTTGTCGAGATGGAGCACGGTCAACTGCCCGAGAAAGCGCCACATGTTCGGAAAGACTTCTTCCAGGTCTTCGAGGCGCTGCAGCGAGACATAACAGACGCTGAGGTCGGTCCGGGCTCGGATTTCGACGCGACGGGGAGAGCCGGTGACCGCAGCCCCTTCTCCCACCCACCAGCCCGGGCGGGCGATATGGCCGAGCACGGGCGCCTCGTAGCCCGAGGCAACCAGCACGTCGGCAAAGCCCTCGGCGATGCCGTAGACGCCGCCGGGCGGGTCACCCAGCGAATAGAGCCGGTCTCCGCGCGAGATCCCACGGAATTCCGCCACTTCCATCCAAGCGTTACGGAACGGCTCAGGCTGCGCGGCCAGCCATCCGCGCCGGTGGAAAATCGCCTCCAACTCGCCTTTTGTCATGAAGAATCCCCAACCAATGCACAATACTGAGCAAGTTATTTTCGGGGGCCATGTTAATCAATTGCGGTGACGCAGGGCGAACCACGTTTGGAAATTTGATCCGAACCATTTGAGACACCCATCGTCTGATGCGCAAATTTGATGAAAAGGTACTGACATGAACAGATTTTTCATTACGGTTGCCGTCCTGATGCTTGCCAGCCATGCCCAGGCCCAGGACTGGCCTGACCGCAGCAAACTGCCGGTTCCGCTCGCTCCTTTTGAAGGCACCATCGGCGAGACCTACGAAGACTCCGAGCCCGACTGGCAGGATCCGGTCGCTGCGCCCGATGACGCGCCCAACGTCATCGTCATCCTCCTCGACGACGTGGGCTTCGGCCAGACCTCGACCTTCGGCGGGCTGATCCCGACCCCGGCGCTTGACCAGCTCGCCGATGAGGGGTTGCGCTTTACTCGTTTCCACACGACTGCCATCTGCGGCCCTTCGCGCGCGGCGCTGCTTACCGGGCGCAACCACCACAGCGCGGGCAACGGTTTCCTCATGGAGTGGGCGACGGGCTTTCCGAGCTACTCGACCATGCTGCCGAAGGAGACCGCGACCATCGCCGAAATCCTCAAGGACAACGGCTATGCCACCTGGTGGTTTGGCAAGAACCACAACACCCCTGACTGGGAGCAGACCGTCGCCGGTCCCTTTGACCGCTGGCCGACAGGCATGGGCTTTGAGTATTTCTATGGCTTCAATTCCGGAGAAACGCACCAATACTATCCGGTGCTCTTCGAGAACACCGTACCGGTAGAACCCGACAAGACGCCGGAAGAAGGTTACCACTTCATGACCGACATGACGGACCGCGCCATTGCGAGAATGAAGTTCTCGAAGTCGGTCGCCCCGGAAAAGCCGTTCTTCATGTATTTTGCCCCCGGCGCCATGCACGCGCCGCACCATGTCACCGCCGAGTGGCGCCAACAATTCGACGGCGCCTTTGACATGGGCTGGGAGGAGTACCGCAATCAGGTCTTTGCCCGCCAACTGGAGTTGGGCATCGTCCCCGAGGGCACCGAGTTGACGCCGCGCCCCGACTGGGTGCCCGCGTGGGACACGCTGAACGATGACCAAAAGGACGTCTACAACGCGCTCTTCGAGAATTTCGCCGGCTATTTCGCCTTCACCGACCACGAGGTCGGGAGGCTGCTTGATGCGGTCAAGGAGCTGCCAGACGCCGAGAACACCATGGTGGTCTACATCGTCGGCGACAACGGCGCGTCCTCCGAAGGCGGGCCAGACGGCACGCTCAACGAGATCATGAACCTCAACGGAATCCCCAGCGAGATCGAGGACATTATCGCCAATCTCGACAAGCTGGGCGGGCCGGAGTCCGAACCGCACTATCCGGTCGGCTGGGCGTGGGCGGGCAACACGCCCTTCCAGTGGGTCAAGCAGGTGGCCTCTCACCTTGGCGGCACGCGCAACCCAATGGTGATCAGCTGGCCCGCGAAAATCCAGCATGACGACGCGCCGCGCACTGCCTTCCTCCACCTCGTGGACGTGGTGCCGACCATCCTCGAGGCGGCACATATCCCCATGCCTGATACCGTCAACGGAATCGACCAGAAGCCGCTCGAGGGCGAGAGCTTCCTCGCCAGCTTCGCCGACGCCAGTTATATGGGGCGCACCCAGCAGTATTTCGAAGTGCTCTCCAACCGCTCGATGTATGCCGACGGGTGGAAAGCCAACGCGCAGCACACCTTGCCGTGGCGGCAGGACCTGGCGCCCGGCAACTGGGATCAGGACAAGTGGGAACTCTACAACCTTGACGAGGACTTCTCGGAAGCCAACGACCTTGCCGCCGAGAACCCCGAGAAGCTGGCGGAGTTGAAGGCGATGCTGGACGACGCTTTCGAAAAATACGGCGTTCTGCCTCTGGACGACCGCGGCGCGGGCAGGCTCAGCATTCCGAAGCCGCCGGTGCCCGGCACGGTGAAGGGCAACAAGACTTTCAGCTACTCTGCAGGGGCCATCCGCATCCCCGAGCCCGCCGCTCCGCCGATGAAAAACACTTCCTGGACGCTGACAGCCAAGATCGAGACGGAAGGCCCGAAGACCGAGGGTGTGATCATGGGCTTCGGCGGTGTCGCCGCCGGCCTCGTTCTCTATCTCGACGCCGGGGTTCCCGTGTTCGACTACAACCTCTTCGAAGCACATACTGTGGTGAAGGGCGCCGAACCGCTTCCCGAGGGTGCCTCCGAGATCACCCTCGACTTCGCCTACCTCGGAGCTGAGGGGGAGGCCGGCAAGGGCGCCGAGATCACGCTTTCCGTCGACGGCACCGAGGTTGCCACAGGCACCATGGACTCGACCGTCGCGGGTCGCTTCGGTATCGACACCTTCGGCATCGGAGAAGACAGCGGGCAACCCGTGACGACGGCCTACAAGGCGCCTTTCAAGTTCACCGGTGGGATCGAGAGCGTGGTCGTCGAGGTTAAGTGACCGCGAAGTTCTCAGGCAATGCCGTTCGCTGCGCCGCGGCGAACGGCAGGATTGGGCGATTGCCGCCCGGTCACCCGATCTCAGGTGAAAACGACCCCACTACTCGCAGCAGCGGATGACGCGCTTGTCGTACTGCGGCTGGGTGCCGGGGACGCCCCCGCCGAAGTCCTGGGGAACGTCGTAGTAGGTCTGGGTCCAGGTCGCGAGTTCCAGCGGCTCCAGCTTGCTCTCCTGCGGCTCGAAACGGATCGGCTGGCCGGGATTTACGTCCTTCAGCACCTCGGAGTCGTCGACCACCACGGTGCCGTTCACGATCACGAAGGGGATCCCGCTCGAGGGCAGCGTTCCTTGCGCGTAGGTGGCGTTGTCCGTGATCGTCTCCGGATCGAAGATCGTGATGTCGGCAACCATGCCTTCCTGCATCCGGCCGCGCTCCTGCATCGCCGTCAGGCCCAGCTCGCTCAGCGGGCGGGCCGAGTTCCAGCTGGTCTGGGCCAGGGACTGCATGAGCGGGATGCCGTTCTCGCGGCCCATTCGAAGCGCTTTCGCGAAGCTGCCGGCGCCACGCGGGTGGCTGTTCGGCAAGTCCTCATAGGGGGTGTCCCAGGAGAACCCATCTCCGGCGATCGGCATTGTGTCCGAAGCGATCGCCACCCCCGGCATCTTCAGCCAGTCGACGACGGCCTCGGGCGGCATCTTGTAGACCTGCACCAGCCGCGCCGGCTCCTTCTGGATCATCTCGGCACGGGTTTCCTGCGTGTAGAATTCGCCGGTCAGCGCGTCCTGGATGGTCTCCTCGTACTTGTAGCCGAGCTGGTCGACCCAGACCTCGGGCTCAAGGAACACGGCGTTGAGCGCGGTCGAGCCCGCGATATAGGGGTAGAGTTCGCCCCACACGTTCATCCCGCGCTCGCGCATCCGGGTGAGCAGCTCGTGGACGAGGTTGTAGCCGGGGTTGTTGAAGTGGCAGGCGATGGCGGGCGCGCCGAGGGCTGCGGCATTGGCCAGCATCTCCTGGATGCCGTTGGATTCCTGCGTGTCGGTGCCCGGGGTGTAGCGGAAATGGAAGGCGGAGGGGCGGCCGTAGTTTCCGGCGGTGCGCTGAATCTCGAACACCTCGCGGGCGGAGACGCCGTCGCGCATGTAGCCCAGGGTCGATCCCATCCCGATGGCACCGGCGGCGAGGCCTTCGTCGATCACCTTCAGGATCTCGTTGGCGTTGTTGCGCAAATCTAGGGGATTCATCTCGTGAATCCAGCATGCTAGCCGGGCAGCATGAGCAGACCTCCGAAGCCGACCTACAAGACCACCAACTGG
>NZ_NTHN02000024.1 GCF_002300555.2 Alloyangia mangrovi
CCGCCCGCGATCTTGCCCGCGCCATCCGTGACCGGCGCTCGCGCCGCCGCCGGCAGGCCCGGCGCGGGTCCGAACTCGACATGCGGCGGATCCTGCGGGCCTCGCTGGCGCGGGGTGGTGAGCCCCTGGACCTGCACCGCAGGGCCCGCCCGGAGCGTCCCATGCGCATCGTCGCACTCTGCGACGTGTCAGGCTCGATGACGGTCTATGCGCGGGTCTTCCTGGCCTTCATCAAGGGGTTGGTGGATGCCGACACCACGGCGGACGCCTACCTCTTCCACACCCGGCTGATGCGCATCACGCCCGCCCTGCGCGACCGCGACACGCTGCGCGCCGCCGGGCGGCTCAGCCTCATGGCCGAAGGTTTCGGCGGCGGCACCGACATCGGCGCCTCGCTCGGAACCTTCGTCGAGGCCCATGCCGCCAAGGCGCTGTCGCGGCGGACGGTCGTTCTGATCCTTTCGGACGGGTATTGCACCGGCCGCCCCGAGGCGCTGGCCGCGGCGCTGGCCCGCATCCGCCGCAGGGCGGGGCGGATCGTCTGGCTGAACCCGCTGCTCGGCTGGCAGGGCTACGCGCCGGTCGCCGTCGCGATCGCGGCAGCGCTGCCCCATCTCGACGCGCATCTGCCCGCCAACACGATCGAGGCTCTGGCGGCGCTCGAACCTGAATTCGCAAGGCTCTGACGAGGAGTCTGATTAGGAAAGGGTCTCCGATGGCCGATTTCGACATCTTCGACGTGATTGACCGGCAGCGCCGGGCGGGCCGGCCGTTCTGTGTCGCCACGGTGGTGCGCACCGCGGATGTGACCTCTGCTAAGGCCGGGGCCAAGGCGGTGGTGACCGAGACCGGCGAGCTGCTTGGCCATCTCGGCGGCGCCTGCGTGAAGCGCGCAGTCTTGGCGGCGGGGCAGGAGGCGATTTCCTGCGGCCAAACCCGGCTCATCCGGGTAAAACCCTCGGACAAGGTCGTGGCGCTGACCGATGCCGACGGGGCGCAGGTGTTCAAAAGCGGCTGCCCCTCGGGCGGCACGGTGGACCTGCTTCTCGAGCCCTACGAGTTGCCGCCGCTGCTGGTGATCTTCGGCGACACGCCGATCAGCCGCGCGCTGGCCTCGCATGCGGCGCTGGCGGGCTATCGGCTGGCCCTGCCCGAGGGTGCCGAAGGGCCCGGGAGCGCGACACGCTTTCCCGACGCCGACCTCTCGGCGCTGCCGGTAGGGCCTCGGGATTTCGTCGTGGTCGCCAGCCAGGGCACGCAGGACCTTGCCTGCCTGCGCGCGGCGCTGGAGAGCCCGGCGGCCCGCATCGCCATGGTCGCCTCACGGCGCAAGGCCGAGGCGCTCTGCGCCAAGCTGGCCGATGCGGGCGTGGCGGCCGAGCGGATGGCCCGGCTGAAGTCCCCGGCGGGGCTCGACATTCGCGCCATCGATCCGCAGGAGATAGCACTTTCGGTGCTGGCCGAGATCATCCTGTGGCGCAACACCGACCGTACCCGTGCGCCTCGAGACGCGGAGCACGAGAGCCGGGCCTAGCCGGGCAACGGCGCGGAAAGGGTCATGGACGCGCTCGCCCCTTCGGCTCAGAGTTTCACCGGCTGTCCCGTGCGGATGCTCTCGTCCGCCGCGAGGCAGATGCCGAGCGAGGCGACGGCGTCGCTCATGTGGCGGGTCAGGTCAACGTCGCCCACGATGGCGCGGTAGAGGTAGTCCTGCTCGCGGTCGCAGAGCCCCTGGTGGTCCGGCTCGCCCTCCATGCTCAGCCATTCGTCCTCGCGCAGGAGTTCGCCATTCTCGCCGGTCTCGGCATGGTGGACACGCAGGCGCGAGGTCTGGGTGTGCGAGTTGATGTCCGCCGAGCCGGTCTTTTCCTCCATGACGATCGACACGGCGCCGTTCGGCGACATGACGTCCTTCACGAAATAGGCAGCCTCCGAGATCATCGGCCCCCAGCCGGCTTCGTACCAGCCGACGCTGCCGTCGTCGAAGAGCACCTGGAACTGGCCGTAGTTGTACATGCCCTCTTTCAGCCCCTTGGCGAAGGGCACGCCCATGCCGCGCACCTCGACCGGCTTGCCGTCGGTGATCTGGCACATGACATCGACGTAGTGCACGCCGCAGTCGACGATGGGCGAGGTGGTCTTGAGGATCTCCTGGTGGATCTTCCAGGCGGTGCCGCTCGACTGCTGGTTGAGGTTCATGCGGAAAGCGTAGGGGCCGCCTAGGTCGCGCGCCTCGGAGATCAGGCGCATCCACGAGGGGTGGTGGCGCAGGATGTAGCCGACGACCAGCTTGCTTCCGTGCGCCTTGGCGGCGGCGACGACGCGCTCGGCATCGGCGACATTGGCGGCGAGCGGCTTTTCCACGAAGACATGCGCGCCGGCCTCGATGGCGGTGATGGCGTAATCGGCATGGGTGTCGGTATGGGTGGCGATCGAGACCACGTCGGGCTTCAGCTCGGCCAGCGCCGTCTCGAAGTCATGGTGCAGCGGGTAGTGCGCAAGCTCCTTTGGCAGATCGCGTTTCGAGCGGTTCACCAAGCCGATGATCTCGAAGCCGGGGTGGGCATGGTAGGCGAGGGCGTGGCTCTGTCCCATCTGGCCAAGGCCCACGACCATGACGGAGAGTTTCTTGCTGGCGAGATCGGTCATCGGGTCTGTCGTCTTTCTTGCTGGGCGGCAGGGCGCGCCGCACCCGCGTATGCAGGGCGGCGCGTCAAGGTGGGTCAGGCGTCGGCTTTGGCCACGGCGCGGCGCGCTTCGGCGATCTTCTGCGCGCCGATGCTGGCCAGCGCCACGATGAAGGGCGTGGGGTTGGTGGCGGTCACCGTGGGAATGATGCCGTTGCCCGCGACATGCAGGTTTTCGAAGCCCCAGACCCGGCTGTAGCGGTCGCAGACGCTGGTGCCGTCATCCGTCTCGCCCATGCGCATGGTGCCCTGGTAGTGCAGCGAGTTGCCGGTAGGGATGCGGACCGTGGCGAAGCCGTCGAGCAGCCTGCCCAGCGTGGTGCCGATCTTCTCGGCCATCGCCTTGCCCATCTCGATGCGCTTTTCGTCGACCTCGCTGACTGGCGCGTGGATCGAGAAGCTGGGCAGGCCCTTCCAGTCGAGATTGTCCTCGTCGAAGATGATCCGGTTCTCGGGGCGGGGATCGGCGGCGACGAAGAGTCCCATGCCGACCAGCGTGCCCTCTATTTCCTCGGGGAAGGGAAATTTGGCCGGGTCATTGCCGTGGATGGTGACCGAGAAGGGGAAGTCCTCGGCGTCGACGCGCGGGATCCAGGACATCGAGGTGAGCGGACCTTCGATGTCGGTGATGAAGAAGCGGTTGATCAGGTAGTGATCGTTGATGCCGCGCCCCAGCGCCTCGGGGCGGATGCCCGATCCAAAAAGCAGCTGCGGCCCGTGCAGCGAGTCCGCCGCCACGACCACGGTGCCCGCCTCGACCCGCCAGGTCTCGCCGCTGGTCATGCTGACCAACTCGACGCCGGTGGCGATGCCGTTCTCGTGCAGGATGCGGCGGCAGGCGGTCTCGGGAAGGATGCGGAACATCTCCTCGGGCTCGTTCACCATCTCGCCGAGGATGTGGTCGGTGCCATGGGTTATGACGCCCTCTTCGGTCACCGTGTAAGCCAGCGGCATGGGCTGCACCTTGCGGTCTTCGGGGCGCCCGGGGTTGAACACCTCGCCGAGCCGGCGGCGCATTTCCTCGGAGCCCTTGCAGCCGGGGAAGGGGTGCTTGTTCGAGCCCAGAAGTTCGTCGGCCAACTGCAGCGCGGCTTCCATCTCGGCCTCGTCGATGAAGGGCACGCGCTCGGACTTCGAGGGATGCGGGCAGCCCGAGGTCCATTGCACGCCCATGCCGCCGACCGAAGCTGCGGCGAAGCCGGCAAAGGCGGTCTCGTCGGGCGTGTCGGTATTGGCGAAGAAGAGGCCCGGACGGCGCTGCAGCGAGGCGTCGTGCTTGCCGGCCTTGCGGGCCTCCCATTCGTCGCGGGTCATCGGCGCGTAGGAGATGCCGCGCTTCGGTCCCTGCGCGAGGAGCTGTGCCTCGGTGCGGGCGGCGTCGGGCAGGTTGTCGAGATGCTTGCCGATCTCGGGCGTGGCCTTGGGACCCGCCTCGACCATGAGGATGCGCGCGTCGGGCCAGTCGCGGCGGATGATCCGCGCGTAGGTGGACCCGGTCGGGCCACTGCCCACGATGACGACATCGGCGGCTCGGGTGGTCATGGTCGGAACTCCAGGTGGACGTGATGTGGGCGTGGACTGACGTAAATTCTTTTCACTTTAAGCCGCATGAACGCCGGTGAATGCTGCAAAGTCAATAAGGTTGTGTAAAATATTTTCGGATGTTAGCGTCCCGTGGAAGCCAGCCGCCACTTGCTGCGCGGCGCCTCCGTTCCCACGTGAAAACAAGGATTTGCCATGCAATTCGGCGTCAGTTCCTACAGTTTCCAGCCGCTCCTGCGGCGTCAGGAGATCACCCTCGAAGGGGTGTTCGAGCAGATCGCGGCCTCGGGCGGAACCCATATGGAATTGGCCACTCTGACCATCGGCCAGGGCCTCGAGACCATGCTGGAGTACGAGCTCTATGAGGACGCCGAAACCCGGGCGCGGCTCGAGGCGGCTGGCGCGAATTCGGGCATTGCACTGTCGGGCCTCTGCATCCCGGCAAGCTTCATTGATGAAGACGCGGCCACGCGCCGGGCGCAGATCGACCGGGCCAAGCGCTACGTCGATCTCTGCGCCGACATGGGGGTGGGGTTCCTGCGCACCGACGTCGTCCCCTGGGCGCTGCGGCCTGAGACCTACGCGCAGGTCGAGGCGCTCTTCCCGGTGATCACCGAAGCCTGTCTGGAACTGGCCGAGCACGCGGCGACCCGGGGCGTGGTGACAAGCATCGAGAACCATGGCTTCCTGATGAACTCGAGCGAGCGCTGTCGCCGCCTCGTGCACGCGGTGGGCAGCCCGAACTTCCGCATGACGCTGGATGTCGGCAATTTCCTCTGTGTCGACGAGGACCCGCTGATGGCGACGCGCAACTGCCTCGATATCGCCAGCTTCGTGCACCTGAAGGATTTCCTGCTGCGCAAACGCTATCCGGGGCCGGGCTGGCTCGAGACGCTGGGCGGGCGGCACATCGTCGGCACGGTCTTCGGTTTCGGCGACTTGGAGACGCGGGAGATTGTCCGGGCCATCGTGGGCGCGGGATTCGACGGCTACGTTTCGCTGGAGTTCGAGGGCAACGAGCCGACGCTCATGGGCTGCGACACCGGCCTTGGCAACGTCATCCGGATCTTCGACGAGGTGAAGGCCGAGCTGGTCGCCTGAGCACGGGAGCCGCTAGGCAAAAGGGGCGCGCCGGTTGTCCCGGCGGGCCCCTTCCTGTTGCGTGGGTCCTCAGAGGACGCGCAGCGCCTCTACCCGCGCCCGGATCTCTGCGAGTCGCGCGCGGCCACCGCCGGGCACCTCGACCGAGGCCCACCCGCTGTAGCCGATCCCGCGCAGCGCCGCGTTCACTGCGGGCCAGTCGCAATCGCCCTCGCCAAGCTCGATGTCGAAGCCTTTCCACGGCCCCTCGGCATCCATCTTGCTGCGGCTGTATTCCTTGAGATCGACCCGGCAGATGCGCTCGCCCAGCACCTCGATCCAGTCGGTCGGATAGCCGTTGCGGAGGATATTGCCGATGTCGAGATACCAGCCCAACAGCGGGTGGTCGAAATGGTCGAGAAAGGCCGCGGCCTCGAGCGGGCTGAGCAGGAAGTTGTTCCAGACGTTCTCGATGGCGATGCGCACGCCGGTACGCTCGGCATGGGGCAGCAGCTGCTCGACGCCGGCGATGGCCCGGTCCCAGGCGGCGGCATAGCTGACCTCGGGGCTGACTACGCCGGGCACCAGCAGCACGGTTTCCGCACCGATGGTCCGCGCGGTCTCCAGCGCCGCGACCATCCCATTTACGCCCGCGGCGCGGGTCTCGGCGTCGGGCGAGGAGAGCGGGTGGCTCCAGTGGCGCGCGTTGATCACCCCGGGCAGGGCGACGCCGCTGGCCGTGCTGGCGGCGATCAGGTCGTCCAGCGGCATGTCCGTCGGGGCGTCGATCTCGACCCCGTCGTAACCCAGCTCGGCGAGCATGGCCAAGGTCTCGGCGATGTTCAGCTCTGGGGCTTCGATCATGCTCCACTTGAGGCTGATCCGGGCGAAGGGAAGCGGGCTGGTGGGCGGTTTGGTCATCGAACGGCTCGGTCCTTGTGTCATGCGCCGGGACGGGAGGGCGCGTGTCTTTGTGCGGAGAGTGGAAATTTCTTTCATCAATTTGCGCAAATTCCGAGGAATCTATTGCCTAACTTCGCCGATCACGCCAGAAAAAAAGAAAATCAATTTCTTGGAGCCCCTGCCATGACCATTCCCGGTATCCAACGCCTCGACGCCGCCGACACCCAGGCCGGCGGCCAGGAGCGCCCCTTTTCCAAGGCCGTGCGCGCCGGGGATTTCGTCTTCGTCTCGGGGCAGGTGCCGACGCGCGACGGCGAGGTGGTCGTGGGCAATATCGCCGTGCAGACCGAAGTAGTGATCGAGAACATCAAGGAAGTGCTGGCGCTGGCGGGCTGCGGGCTCGAGCACGTGGTGAAGGTGGGGGTCTGGCTCGATGACGCGCGCGATTTCTCGTCGTTCAACGCCGTCTTCAAGAAGCACTTCAGCATCCACCCGCCCGCGCGTTCGACCGTGGAGTCGCCGCTGATGGTCGACGCCAAGGTCGAGATGGACGTGATCGCCTACAACCCGCTGAAGGGCTGATCCGCGGTGAAGATCCTGATCCTTGGGGATGCGGCGGCGGCGGCGGCGCGCGCGGCCGAGATCATCGCCGCGCAGGTCACCGCCAAGCCCGCCTCGGTGCTGGGCCTCGCGACGGGCGGGACGATGGAGGCGGTCTATGAACAGCTGATCGCGTTGCACCGCGCGGGCAGCGCCTCCTTTGCCGGTGCGCAGAGCTTCAACCTCGACGAATATGTGGGGCTTTCGGGGGATCACCCCTGCTCCTATCGCCGCTACATGGCCGAGAAGCTCTTCGACCAGATCGATATCGCGCCCGGGTCCGCGCATCTGCCCATGGGCGAGGTGGCGGACCCAGAGGCCGAGGCCGCGCGCTACGAGGCCGCCATCGCTGCGGCGGGTGATATTGACCTGCAGCTTCTCGGGCTGGGGCTGAACGGGCACATCGGCTTTAACGAGCCGACCTCGAGCCTCAGCTCTATCACCCGGCTGAAGACGCTGGAGCGCTCCACACGCGAGGCCAACAGCCGCTATTTCCCGGAGGGCGAGGAGCCGCCGCGGCTGGCGATCACCATGGGCATCGGCACGATCATGCGGGCGCGCGAGGTGCTGTTGGTCGCGACCGGCACGGCCAAGGCGCGGGCGGTGGCGCAGGTCATCGAGGGGCCGGTTTCGGCGCGATGGCCGGGCAGCGTGCTGCAGATGCACCGCCATGCGACGCTGGTGCTCGACCGGGCTGCGGCGAGCGAGCTGGAGCTTTTCGACTATTACCTCGACGTGCACCCCGAGTGAGCGGAGCGCCGGTCGAGGTGATAGGGCGGTCCTAGGGCCGCCCTTCGTGGTTCAAGAGCAGGCGCTTCAACCCCGCCACGGTGGCGGCATCGGTGCGTCGCGCGCTCTCGGGCTGGAAACCGAAGCGGGCAATGGCGCCGGTCCCCGGATCGGGTTGCGAGGCGGAGGCATGGACTTCGCTCGGTGCGAGCACCTCGAGCAGGCCGGGCAGGGTGGCGGCGGAGACCCCGGCGCCGGGCATGATGCTCAGCCGACGCCCGGCATGGGCGGTCATCCCTTGCAGCCGGGCCAGACCTTCGGTCGCCGTAGCGGCGCCGCCCGAGCTGAGGATGCGCGAGATGCCAAGTGCCGCCGCTTGATCGAGGGCTTCGAGCGGATCCTCCATGAGGTCGATGCAGCGGTGCAGGGTGAGATCGAGGCCCTTTGCCGCGGCAACCAGCCGCTGCATGACGGGCAGGTCGAGCGTCACAGAGCCCGCCTCGGAGCGCGTCGCACCGATCACCACGCCCGCGAGACCGGCGCGGGCCACGGCGGCGATCTCTACCTCCATGGTGCCGACCTCCTCTTCGCTCCAGTCGAAACCTCCGGCGCGGGGGCGGATCATTGCCATGACCGGGATCGGCGCGCGGGCGGCGAGGGAGATAAGGCCGGGGCTCGGGGTAAGCCCGCCAAGCGCCAGCGCTGCACAGAGCTCGATCCGGTCCGCGCCGCCCTCGATGGCCGCGGCAAGACCGGAGGGGCTGTCGACGCAAATCTCCAGGATGCGGGTCATGACATCTCCTCTGCGCCAAGTGACGGGATTGGGCGCCAGCGTTCCAGTGCCACGAGGCCGAGCGCCCCGGCAAGACCGACGGCAATGCCCATGAAGGCGACCGTGGAATAGCTGCCGATACTGGTGCCGAGGCCGAAGAGCCCGGCGGCGATGGCGCCCGCGAGAAAGAGGTTCAGCGAGATCAGCGAGGCCGAGAGGCCGGGGCGGTCCGCGATCAGCTCTTGCAGGTAGCCCAGCGGCAGGGTGATCAGGGCCGAGGCCGCGGTGCCTCCGAGAAAGGCGCCGGCGATGATCATGCCCGGCGAAGTGGCGAGGGCGATGGTGCCGAGGTAGCCGGTGTAGAGTGCCATGGCGATGGCCAGCGTGGTGACCGTCGAGATGTAGCGGGTGATCCGTGCCCAGGCGAGCAGGAAGACCAGCTCCATGCCGGCGACGATGCCGACGGTGATCCCCACATCGCCGGTGCTGCCTCCGGCGCGGCCGGTCATGATCAACGGCATGACGGCGGCATGCACGTGGATCGCTGAGGTGATTGCCGCGGTGCCGAGCACGCGCATCGTCACCGAGGGGCGGGCCAGCAGCCCGAAGGCGCCGAGCAGCGAGACCTTGGGCGGGCGCTTCGCCGGATCGCCGCTGCCGCCGCGGGGCATGGTCAGCTTCAGCACGATCAGGACCGCGGCGGCAGCCAGCGCCGCCACGAGGAAGGCGGGCAGCATCGAGCCGCGCCCGGCCAGCGCGAAGCCCAGCACCCCGGGCACGAGAATCCATGCCGCCGAGACCATGCCGCGCAGGACCGAGGACATGGCGGCGCGGTCGGCGCTCGGCAGCCCGTCGGAAAACACCCGCCCGGCGGCGAAGAGCATCGGTGTCAGCCCGTTGAAGATCGACACGGGCAACAGCAGGGCGAGCACAAAGACGGCGGGCTGCGGGAAGAGGAAGATCGCCCCGTAGCCGGCGATGCCGATGGCGGCGAGCCACATCAGCAGCTTGCGGTAGCCCGTGTCGCGGTCCGCCAGCATGCCGAGGTAGATCGAGGCCAGCACGTTGATGATCGCCGCAGTCAGGGTGAGCGCGGAGAAAGCGCTGTCCGAGAGACCCAGTTCGCGGATCGCCACCACCGATTTGTAGGGCGCGGTCGAGGCCGCCGCGATGCCGCAGCAGAAGACCGCCGCGGCGCAGGCCCGCAGACCTGGCGAGGCGCGAAGGGACTTGAGGATGTCGAACATCGGGCTCTCGGAGGGGCGCGGCTCGCGGGCCGCGGGGGAACGGAGGGCTCCTCGGCGCGGCTTCGTGCGCCGAGGGGCGTGATGAGCTGTCAGCTCACGCGCGGGCGGAGCGGGCGGGGGCGGGGGTAAAGGTCGCTTCCATATCCCAGGGGTAGAGGCCCGGTGCGCGGTGGCGGCTCTCGAGGCGCGGGATGTCCTGGTTCACCACGCCATCGGTCAACGCCATGAGGTTCGGGTTGGCGATCGGCGCGAGATCCGGCGACAGGTACCCCGATTTCACCACCAGCAGGCCGACCTTGCGCGGGTCGAGGCCGAGGAGATCGAAATCCTCGAAATTGTGGTAGGGCCTGCGCCGCGCTGCGAGCACGACGGTGATCCCGCCGGTCTTCACCACGGCCTGGGCAAAGGCGCCGCCGGCGCCCTCCACGAGGTTCACCACGGTGAAGCGGGCGCTGGCGCTTTCGCCTGCCGGGTCGAGCTTCGCGCCGACGGTCAACTCGAGCTCGGCGCCGAGGCCGGCGGCGAAGCAGGCGGCGACGGCCTCGGGGTCGGTGATCCCGGCGATGAGTGCGTCTTGCCAATCCCGCTCGATCAGCGCCTTCAGCACGAGCCCATTGTCGCCGACCCCGCCGCCGGTGGGGTTGTCGCCGCTCTCGGCGAGGATCACCGGCGCGGTGCCTGCCTTGGCAGCGATCTCCAGCATCTCGTCCAGCGGGCCGGTCACGGGGCCGAAGGCGAAGTCTCCGCGCGCATCCCAGTAGGCCTGCGCCAGTTCGGTCGTAACGGCCTCGGCCTCGGCGGGATCGGTGGCGGTGACGATGGCCGCCGCGGTGCCGCGCGGCTCGTCGGCCCAGACGTAGCCGACCATCTGGTCGGCGGACCAAATACCCGGGCGCAGGTCATGGCCGGGCAGGGCGGCATAGAGTGATTTCGCCGGCTGGTCCTCGGTCGAGGAGCGCTCGCCCGGCATCAGCACGGGGATCTTCGCCCAGGTGACAAAGGGCTTCTCGCCGCTGCGCAGGCAGCGCAGCAGCATCTCCCAGGCGCGCTGCATGGTCTCGGCCACGTCGATATGCGGCGCGGTGCGATAGGCGGCGAACATGTCGATCTGGTCGATGATGCGCTGGCTGACGTTGCCGTGCAGGTCGTAGCTGACCGAGATCGGCACGTCGGGGCCGACGAGATCGCGCACCGCCTTGATCCAGTCGCCTTCGGCGTCCCACATGCCGTCCACGTGCATCGCGCCATGCATGGCGAGATAGATGCCGTCGAGCGGCAGCGCCGCTTCGAGCCGGGACAGCAGGTTGGCCTTGAAGCCGTCGTAGGCGGCGCGATCCACTGGCCCGCCGGGCACGGCGCGGGCGTGCAGCAACGGCAGGATCTCGACGTCCTGCTGCGGCAGGAAGGCGAAGTGGGCCGAGGCGGTGAGTTCGTCTTCGCGCATCACGGTGAAATCCTCAGCCCGGATGAGCACGGGGTTGTAGGTCGAGCATTCGGTGTGGATGCCGCCGACGGCGATCCGTTTCTTCGTGGTCATGGGAGTCTCTGGCCTGTTGGTCTGGCGTTGCGGGGGCGGGCTGCCTTGGGTGCGGCCTCTTGCGGGCTCAGTCGCCCAGGAGCTGGCGGTCGTCGCCATCGCGGTGGCGGATCAGGCTCTCCTTGATCCGGCGCAGGGTGGCGGCGCTTTCCTTGCGGTTGGTGTAGGCGACGAGATTGGCGAGGATGTCGACGACGGCCAGCATGGCGTAGCGGGTCGAGGAGGGGCGGAAGATGTTCTCGCCCTCGGGCAGGTCGACGGCGAGCACCATGTCCGCGGCCTCGGCCACGGGCGAGCCGGACTGGGTGAGGGCGATGGTCTTCGCCCCCTGGTCGCGGGCGAGGCCGAAGGCGCGCACCAGCTCGGCGTTGCGCCCCGAGAAGGACGACCCGATCACCACGTCGCGCGGCGTGACCGCCGAGGCCTGCATCATCTGCATGCCGTGGTCGGTCGAGGTGGTGATCCGTGCGCCGAGGCGGAACAGCCGGTTCTGCATCTCGTTGACGATCATCGACGAATTGCCGCCCGAACCGAAGGCATAGATCATCTCGGCACCCGAGAGAGTCTGGGCGGCGCGCTCCATCGCCGCCATGTCGAGCGCGTCATGCATCATGAAGAGCGCCTTCTGCGCCTTGGTGACGATGTCCTCGGCCACTTCCGAGGGGGTCGAGGATTTCGCCTCGGGGCGCAGGTAGCGCAGCCCGACATAGGAGGACTTGGCCAGCGTGACCTTGAAATCCGAGAAGGAGTTGCAGCCGAGCCGCCTGCAGAAGCGGGTCACGGTGGGGGGGCGACACTTCGGCCCTTGCGGCGAGGTCTGTGATCGAGGCATTGGTGGCGAAGTCGATGTCCTTCAGCACCAAGTCGGCGATGCGCTGTTCGGAGTGCGAGAGTTTCAGCCCCTCCTGCATCAGCGTTGCAAAGATATCCATCGCCCGTCCCCTCCGGCGGCTTCATCGGCCCCTTGAGGTGGCGGAAAACACCTCGGTTCCGAAAATCATTTTCTTATTTTCGTTGACACTTTCGCATGTGACCTCAAGAGTGGCCAGTGTTTTCGGCAATCTACGAAAATAATTTGCAACATGACACGGAAAGAGGCCGCCGAGATGCGTGATCCGATGCAGAACCCCTTTGCGCCCGAGGACAGCGCCCGCCACGCCATCTGGGAGATGCTGGTGCCGCGCGACATCGACGCCTTCATCGGCGCCGACTGGGGGATGATCGAGGGCGATTTCCTCTCCGAGAACTTCATCGGGATGAACGGCAACTTCGATCCTGATCCGCAGAACTGGACGCTTTCCTTCGCCTCGCTGGAGGCTTATCGCGACGAATGGCTGCGGCAGGCCGCGGAGGGGCAGAAGACCGACTATGCCGAGGACCAACGCGCGGGCATCTTCCGCGCGACCAAACTCGAGGAGATCGAGATCGACGGGCCTGTTGCGCTGGTGCGCAAGAAGTTCGACGGCACGATCAAGCGCGCCGATGGCGGCGAGGACAGGCTGCTGTGGCAGACGCTCTATACCTGCCGCGAGACGGCGAACGGCTGGAAGATCGCCGGCTTCGTCGGCTACCTGCCCTACGCGGGGCACTGATGTCGGATCTGGCAAACATCTGGCCCGCGCCGGGCACGCCGCTTTCCGAGCTGCTGACGCCGCTGCCGGTCATCGACGAGGCGCGCATGGCGGCCAACATCGCCCGCGCGCAGACGCATATGGATAGGCTCGGCAGGTCCTTCCGCCCGCATATCAAGACGCACAAGCTGCCCGAGGTCGCGCGCGCGCAGATCGCGGCGGGAGCTGTGGGGATCAACTGCCAGAAGGTGACCGAGGCGGAGGTCTTCGCCGAAGCCGGCTTCGACGACATCCTGATCACCTACAACATCCTCGGGGCGGCCCGTCTGGCGCGACTGGACGCGCTGAACGCGCGGGTGGCGCGCCTGTCGGTGACGGCGGACAGCTCCGAGGTCGTGGCCGGGCTTGCCGCGACCTTCGGCGCGGGTGCCCCGCTGACGGTGCTGGTCGAATGCGACACCGGCGGCAAGCGCTGCGGTGTGCAGACGCCCGAGGCGGCGGCGGCCCTCGCGGCCGAGATCGCGGCGGCGGAGGGGCTGCGCTTCGGCGGGCTGATGACCTACCCGGCACCGGGCGGCGCCGCGGCGGTCGAGCGGTTTGTGACTTCGGCGAAGGCGCTGCTGGACGCGGCGGGGCTCGAGTGCCCGGTGGTGACGGTCGGCGGCACGCCGGATTTCTTTGCCGCCGGGGACATCCCTTCCGCGACCGAGCACCGCGCCGGGACTTATGTCTACAACGACCGCGCGATGGTGCGGGCGGGCCATGCCTCCCTGGAGGATTGCGCCATGCACATTCTGGTCACCGTGGTCTCGCGCCCGACGCCGGACCGTGCAGTGATCGATGCAGGCTCGAAGGCGCTGACCTCGGACCTGCTGGGCTTTCAGGACCACGGGCTCGTCGTTGAATACCCCGGCGCGCGGATCTCCGGCCTGTCGGAAGAGCACGGCGTGGTCGATCTCTCGGGGATCACGGGCGAAGGGCCGAAAGTGGGCGATGTCTTGCGGGTGATCCCGAACCACACCTGCGTCGTCACCAACCTCTTCGACCGGATGGTCTTCCACGATGGCGCGGCGGTGACCCGGGTGCTTGAGGTGGCGGCGCGCGGCACCGTCTGGTGAGAGTGTCTTGAGGCCACGGCGACCTGCTGCCTGTGGCCGCTTCGTGACAGCGTCACTGTCACAAGATAACGCCCCCGCGTGGATCGCGGGGGCGTCCTCTTTGTTTGCTCTCCTGCGCCGAGGGCGCCGCCTCTTTGGCGGGGACTACGCGGTTGCCGCGGCCGGGATCGGCATCGAGCTGTCGACCTTGCGTGTGAGCGCCATGCCCTCGGCATCGAAGAGGTGGCAGTCGGCAGCAAGGAAGGAGAGCGTCGCGGGCGTCTCCGGCGCCACCGGAGAGGAGCCCGGCAGCAGGGCGGAGATCGTGCCCACGCCCTCGAGTTCGGCATAGGCCACGGTGTTTACCCCCAGCCGTTCGACCACGGTCGGAACCACGTCGATCGACAGATCGCCGCCGGCCTGGCTCAGGTGCTCGGGGCGGATGCCGAGCGTGATCGGGTTGCCCTCGAGGCTGCGGGGCGCCTCGACCGGCACGGTGATCGTGCCGCCGGTGACGAGGTTCACCGTGGCGCCCTCGGGGCCGACCGCAGTGCAGGTGCCGGGCAGGAAGTTCATCCGCGGGTTGCCGATGAAGCCCGCGACGAAGAGGTTGTCGGGCTTGTGGTACAGCTCCAGCGGCGCGCCGACCTGGCTGATGCTGCCCCCGTCGAGCACCACGATGCGGTCGGCCATGGTCATCGCCTCGACCTGGTCGTGGGTGACATAGATCATCGTCGCCTTGAGCTTCTGGTGCAGCGCGGTCAACTCGATGCGCATCTCTGCGCGCAGCGCGGCGTCGAGGTTCGACAAGGGCTCGTCGAAGAGGAAGATCGACGGCTGGCGTACGATGGCGCGGCCGATGGCGACGCGCTGGCGTTGGCCGCCCGAGAGGTTCCCCGGTTTCTGCTGCAGTCGGTTTTCCAGTTGCAGCACCCGGGCGGCGCGCATCACGCGCTCCTTGATCTCGGCCTCGGGAAGCTTCTCGACGCGCAGCGGAAAGGCGATGTTCTCGAAGACCGACATATGCGGGTAGAGCGCGTAGGACTGGAACACCATGGCGATGCCGCGCTTGACCGGGGGCAGGTCGTTGACGCGGATCCCGTCGATCGTGCACTCGCCCTCGGTGATCTCTTCCAGCCCGCAGATCATCCGCAGCAGCGTGGACTTGCCGCAGCCCGAAGGCCCGACGAAGACGACGAATTCGCCATCCCGGATGTCGAGATCGATCCCGTGGATGACCTCAAATTTGTTGAAGCGTTTCTTCACACCGCTCAGGGCAAGCTGTCCCAAGGGAAAGTCCTTTCCTATTCAAGCGGTCCGGACCCGAAGGTCCGGACCATGAGAACCCGTGTGGGCTCGGATCATTCAGGCTGCATCACTCGAGCTCGTTGAGCGCGGCGTCGGCCTTGGCCAGCGCGTCGGCGGGCTCGGCTGCGCCGGTCACCACGGATTGCACCATCTCGATCATGACGTTCTGGAAGCCGCGATAGTCGGTGAAGAGCGGTTCCGGACCACCGAACTCGATGCCGTCGATGTAGGGCGCCCAATAGGGGTTCTCGGCGACCAGCGCGTCGATCTTAGCGGAGGGACGCAGCGGGGTGAGGCCCTCGGCAAGGTCATATTCCTCCTGCGCTTCCGGCGCGGTGAGGAACTTGGCCAGCTCCATCGCCTTTTCCTCGTAGCCGGTGCCGGAGAAGACGGCGAGGCTGTCGGTGATCAGCAGCGTGCCGGGGCCTTCGGCTTCCGGGCCGAGCGGCAGGTTGGCCACGCCCCAGTCGATGTCGGTGTCCTGCAGGCGCGAGACGGCGCCGATCGAGGCGTGCATCATCGCCACGCCGCCATCGAGGAAGATCGCGCGGACCTCGTTCTGCTCGTAGGCGGTCGGGCCTTCTTCCGAGTAGGGGACGAGGGCCTTGTAGGCTTCCAGCGCTTCGAGGTTCTGCGGCGAGTTCAGCACGATGTTGCCATCGGCGTCCACGACCTGGCCGTTGTTGGTGTACACCCAGTGCAGGAACTGGTGCATGGTGTTGTCGAAGGTCTTGGCGACGAGGCCGAAACCGGCGCTGTCGGTGTTCTCGGTGACGGCCTTGGCGGCGTCGATGACCTCGGCCCAGGTCTTGGGCGGGCTTTCCGGGTCGAGCCCGGCTTCCTTGAAGAGGTCCTTGTTCCAGTAGAAGGCCTTGGTCGAGAAGGCGACCGGCACGCCCCACTGCTTGCCCTGGTAGGTCACGGTGTCGACCACGTTGGGGAAGTAGGACGCCTTTTCCTCGTCGCTCATCGGCACCGGCTCGATCAGGCCGAACTCGGCGAATTCCTTCAGGGTGCGCGAGCCGACGTAGGCGAGGCCCACGGGGGTGCCGGCGACCGCGAGCGTGGTCACCTTGTCCTGGCACTGGCCCCAGCCGACGACCTCGGGAGCCACGGTCCAGCCTTCGTTCTCGGCTTCCCACTGGTCGATGTACTTCTGCTGGACCGGGTTCATGTTGTCGCCGCAGACGATCATCGTGATCTCTTCGGCCATGGCCGGCATTGCGGCGGTCAGCGCGACGAGCGCGGCGCCGGTGCGAAGAAGGGTCTTGGTCATTTCTGTTCTCTCCTGTTGGTGCCCTGTTGGGGCGGGCCGGTTCTTGCCGCTTGTGCGGCGGGCCTTTCTGGCTCCCCTGTCCCGGGGCGGTCTTCTGCGGCCCCCTTATGCGGAAGCCGCCGGTCACCCCCTCCCTCGGGGGCCGTGGTGGGCTTCCGCGCGCGCGGCGCGGACGCCGGGTCTTGCGCGGCCTACTGCTTCACCGCCCCGGCGGTGAGGCCGGCGACAAGGTAGCGTTGCAGCGCGAAGATCAGGATCATCGCCGGGGCGATGCCGACGAAGCTGGCGGCCATGAGCTCGTTCCAGATCACCTCCTGGCGACCGAAGTAGGCGTAAAGGCCGATCGGAAGCGGCATGAACTCGGTCTTGGAGTTGAAGGTCAGCGCGAAGATGAACTGCTGGGCGTAGGCGCCGATGAAGGTGGTGATGGCGACCACGGTGATGCCAGGCATCGCCAGCGGCAGGATCACCCGGCGCAGGATGTAGAAGTGGCTGGCGCCATCGACATAGGCAGCTTCGTCCAACTCGCGCGGGATGCGGCGCATGTAGGTCGAGAGCAGCCAGATCGCCGTCGGGATCAGGAAGGCCACGCCCGGCACGATCATCGACCAGTAGGTGTTGAGCATGCCGTAGGCGCGCATCAGCCGGAACAGCGGGATCAGCAGCACCGCGCCCGAGAACATGTTCACCGCCAGGAAGGCACCGAGCAGCGTGCCCGAGCCGCGGAAGTTGATCCGGGCGAAGGCGTAGGAGGCGGGCACCACGAGCAGCAGCACCACAACGGTGATCACTGTCGAGATGAAGAAGGAGTTGAAGATGTAGCGGCCGAACTCGGGCACGCTTTCCCACATGGTGAAATAAGCCTTGAACGAGCCGTTCTCGGGCAGGAAGCGGTAGGGTGTCGAGAACAGCAGCCCGAGCGGCTTGAGCGACACCAGGAAGCCCTCGATGAAGGGGGCCAGCACGAAGAACAGGAACACGAAGATGCCGCAATACATCAGGACGACTTCCCACCAGCGATAGCGGTCGATCATGGCGTTTTTCTTCATCATGTCGTCATCCTCTTCGACAGCTTGGTGACGGCGCGGAAGTAGAGCAGGGCAAAGGCCGACAGGAACAGGCAGATCACCACGGCGCGCGCCGCGCCCTCGCCGAACTTCTTGGAGCCGAGCGCGGTCGAATAGGTGTCGATGATCATCGTGGTGGTTGAGCCCGAGGGGCCACCCTGGGTCAGGATCCAGATCGGATCGAACGAGTTGAAGGTCGAGATCAGCGAGATCATCGACATGGTGATCGCCGCCGGGAAGATCATCGGCAAAGTGATCCGGCGCATCCGGTAGAGACGGCTCGCCCCATCGGTCCAGGCGGCCTCGTGCAGGTCCTGCGGCACCGACTGCACGGCGGCGAGCATGTACATCGTCACCATCGGCACGCCGATCCACACGTCGGTGATGATCGTCGCCCAGAAGGCGGTGTGGCCATAGGCGAGGAAAGCGACCGGCCCGTCGACCAGCCCGAAGCGCTGCAGCAGGCCAGAGATCATTCCGAACTGGCCGTTGTACATCCAGCCCCACATGAAGATGCCGATGGCCATGGGCACGATCCACGGCGGCATGGTCAGGATGCGGAAGAGCGCCCGGCCGGGCAGGGCGGCATTGAGCAGCATCGCCCCGGCGGTGCCGATGATCATCTTGATCGAGACCGACAGGAAGGTCCAAAGGAAGGTCCGGCCGATGATCGTGGCGAATTCGGCGTCGAAGATTTTCGCGTAGTTCTCCCAGCCGATGTAATTTGTGGTGCGCCGCAGCGAGGCGTCGGTGAACGACAGGTTCACCGTCTGCAGCAGCGGGTAGACCACAATGGCGGACACATAGGCCAGCGCGGGGATCAGCAGGATCCAGGCAAAGATGACGGCGGACTTCTGCGCGCTCATCAGGCCGGGACCTTCGCGGTCAGGGCCTCGTCATAGAGATCCCAGGTGCGCGACATCTCTATGACCGTGCGCTTGGCGCGCGCCTCGTCCATCGCCATGGCGAGCAGCCCGGCCTCGAGCGCGTCGAGCACCGAGACGGGCTGTTTCGCGCCCGTCAGCACCGAGGCGATGACGCCCTTGGCCATCTCCTCGTCGGCGCCGTAGTGCTGCGAGAGGTCGCTGGCCTGATAGGTCTTGCGCTCGAGCGGCTGACGGGTGTGGCTGTCGGTGACATTGAGGAAGCCGCGGACGAAATCGCCCTCGGCCATGCCGCGCGTGCCGATCACCGCGAAGCGGCGGAAGTCATCGGGCACGTTGAGGTTGGTGTGGAAGTTCAGCGCCGCGCCATTCTCGTATTCGACGATGGCCACCTGGTAGTCGATGATCTCGGCGTCGCTGTCGAAGACCTTGTCGGTGCCGTTCCAGCCCGAGGGTTTCTGGGTGTAGACGCCGAGGTCGTTGATGCCGCGGTGGCGCGGGTCGTTGGCGGGCACGAACGTGCGGCGTCCGCCGAAGCTGCTCACCCGTTCGGGGCGGGCGCCGATGACACCGTTGTAAAGGTCGATGTCGTGACAGCATTTCTCCAGCATGAAGCCGCCGGCCCAGCGGTCGTAGCGCCTCCAGTCGCGCATGAAGAAGGCGCCGTGGTAGGGCGGGATGTGCTCGCTGGCCTCGATCGAGACGACGTCCCCCAATTCGCCCCGCGCCTGCGCCGCGCGCAAGTCTGTGTAGAGCGGCGCGTAGCGCAGCACGAGGCCGATCAGCAGGTTCTCGACACCGTACTTGGCCAGCAGCCGGGCCATTTCGAAGCTGTCTTCCTTGGTGGTGACGACGGGCTTTTCGGAGAAGACCTTCACGCCGGCCTCGAAACCCGCGCGGATGTGTTCGAGGTGCATGCAGTTGGGCGAGCCCACCATCAGCAGGTCGAGGTCTTCCGCCTTCAGAAGCTCTTGCACGGTCTCGTACCGGGTGCCCGCGGAGATGCCCTTTTCCTCCAGCAGGCCCATGCCCGCAGGGGCGGGATCGACGTAGCCGGCGATCTCGAAATCAGGATGCATTTGCGTGAAGACCTGGCTCAGGTAGCCTAGACGATACCCAAGACCGACGATGCCGACTTTCATTCTCGATCCCTGTTCTTCTCTCGGGCGAGGGTGCCTTCCGCGACGGTGGGTGACGCGAAGCTGTCGCTCGAATTACGTAATTTATTTTCGTAGACTGTGGGTCGGTTTCGTGACAGTCAATATAAAAATGCGAAAGACAGCGACTATGGTGAAATTCATTTTCAGTTCCTGCCTCAGGCGCGGGCAGCCGGCTCCGGCCGTTTCCCCCCTGTGCGGCCCTTCGGAGCCTTGGAGCGCATGAGGGCAGGGGTTTCCCCGGTTGCGCGCCGGGTTTTCGACGGTTGGAACTGGCATGAGAACGCCGCGCTGACCCATGCGGGCGGGAAAGTCACCGGGGTGATTCCCGGCGCGACGGCAGAGGTCGAGATGATCGTGCCGGGGCTGGTCGACTTGCAGGTCAACGGCGGCGGCGGGGTGCAGTTCAACGACACCACCAGCGCGGCGGGGCTCGCCGCGATCTGCGCAGCGCACCGGGCGCTGGGGACGACGTCTATCCTTGCCACGCTGATCACCGACACCGCTGAGAAAACGTCCGAGGCGCTGACGGCCTGCGCCGAGGCGCGCGCGGCGGGGCAGGTGGGGCTGGCGGGCCTTCACCTTGAGGGGCCGCATCTCGATCCGCGCCGCAAGGGCACCCATGCCGAGGAGCTGGTGCGCCCGATGGAGGAGGCCGACCTTCAGCGCATCCTCGCGGCGGGCGGCAACTGCGGCCACTTGCTGGTGACACTGGCGCCCGAGGCGGCGACGGTCGAGCAGGTGGCGCGGCTGGCGGCCGGGGGTGTGCAGGTCTCGCTTGGCCACAGCGATTGCAGCGCCGAGACTGCCGCGGGCTATTTCGCTGCCGGGGCGAGCATGGCGACGCATCTTTTCAACGCGATGAGCCAGATGGGCCACCGCGCCCCGGGCCTTGTCGGCGCGGTGCTGGACACGGGCTCGGTAAGCTGCGGGCTGATCGCCGATGGCCACCACGTCAGCGACGTGGCCATGCGGGTCGCACTGCGCGGCAAGCGCGGGCCGGGCCATGTTTTCCTCGTCTCGGACGCCATGGCGGCGACCGGCTCGGAGCTCACCGAGCTCACCCTCAACGGCCGCACCATCTACCGCGCGGGCGGACGGCTGACGCTGGCCAACGGCACGCTGGCGGGGGCGGATATCTCGATGCTCGAGGCGCTGCGCTACTGCGTCACCACGCTCAACCTGCCGCTCGACGAGGCGCTGCGCATGGCGACGCTCTACCCGGCGCAGGCTGCGGGACTTGCGGGGGTCGGACGTCTGACCGAGGGCGCTCAGGCGGACTTCCTTGTCCTCGATCAAGACCTAGGCTTGCAGGGCGTCTGGATCGGCGGCTCCCGGTCCGGCGATGAGGAGGCGGCATGATCGTCTGTTTCGACATCGGCGGCACCTCGGTGAAAAGCGCCGTGGCCACCAGCGTCCACGACGTGCGTGCACTGTCGCGCCGTCCGACGCCGGGGGATGATTTCGAGGCCTTCGTCGCCACCCTTGCCGAGGCCATCGCCGAGGCCGGTGGCCGGGCGGAGCGGGTCGCGATCTCGATCGCCGGCGTGGTCGATCCGAAAACCGGCCGCGCCACCGTCGCCAATATCCCCTGCCTGACCGGGCGCCGGCTGGCGCCGGACCTCACGGCGCTGTTGGGGATCGAGGTGCTTGTCGCCAATGACGCCGACTGCTTCGCCCTGGCCGAGGCCGCGGTGGGTGCCGGGCGTGGGCATGACGTCGTCTTCGGCGCGATCATCGGCACCGGTGTCGGCGGCGGGCTGGTGGCGGGCGGCAGGCTGATCGGTGCGGGCAGCGGCTACGCGGGCGAATGGGGGCATGGTCCGGTGGCGAAACGCCTGCTCGACTGCCTCGACGCGCCGCTGCCGTCGTACCAATGCGGCTGCGGCCTCAAGGGCTGCCTCGATGCCACCTGCTCGGCGCGTGGCATCGAGCGGCTGCACCGTGACATTGCCGGGGCCGAGTTGCCCTCGACCGAAATCCTCGCGCTCTGGCACAGGGGCGACGCGGGCGCGTCGAAAACGGTCGCCGCCTGGTTGGAGCTGCTTTCGGGGCCGCTGGCCATGGTGGTCAACATGACCGGCGCGACGGTGGTGGCCGCGGGCGGCGGGCTGTCGAACGATGCCGCGCTGATGGCGGCGCTCGACGAGGCCACCCGGCCGCTGACGCTGGCGAAACCTGCCGAGCCTCTGGTGGTGCAGGCGCAATGCCGTACCGAGCCGGGGCTGGTGGGGGCCGCCATCCTCGCCCTGCGCGCGCCGTCGCGCGACGCGGCCTGAGCGGATGACCCGGCGCGCGGCGACAGGATTTCACGAAGGCGGGCCCGCGCCGGTCCGCCGCAACGCAAGGAGGGTCGCCGCGTGAGGGTGTTTACCGCGTCTCTAGCCACCGAAACGAATACCTTTTCGCCGCTGCCGACCGATCGCGCGGCCTTCGAGGCGGCCTTCTACGCCGGACCGGGGGAACACCCCGAGACGCCGACGCTCTGCTCCTCGCCGGTGCCGATCCTGCGCCAGCGCGGCCGCGACGAGGGGTTCACGGTGATCGAGGGCAGCTCGACCTGGGCCGAACCTGCGGGGCTCATCAAGAAGGAGACCTTCGAGGAGTTGCGCGACGAGATCCTCGACCAGCTGCGCGCGGCTTTGCCGGTGGATGGCGTGATCCTCGGCCTGCATGGCGCGATGGTTGCGCAAGGCTACGACGATTGCGAAGGCGATTTCCTCGAGCGCGTCCGCGCCATCGTTGGCCCCGACGTATTGGTTGCCGCCGAGTTCGACCCGCACAGCCATCTCACGCGCAAGCGCGTGGCGCAGCTCGACCTCGCCGCCACCTTCCTCGAGTTTCCGCATACCGATTTCCAGGAACGCGGCGCGCATGTGGTGGACCTTGCGCTCAGGACGCTGCGCGGCGAGCTGCGCCCGGTCATCTCGACCTTCGACTGCAAGATGATCGACATCTACCCGACCAGCCAGCAGCCCATGCGCGGCTTCGTTGATCGCATGAAGCTGCTTGAGGGGCAGGGGAGGATCCTCTCATGCTCTGTCATCCACGGCTTCATGGCGGGCGACGTGCCGGAGATGGGCACGAAGATCATGGTGGTCACCGACAATGCGCCCGAGGAAGGCGCGGCGCTGGCCCGCAAGCTGGGCGAGGAACTCTACGCCCTGCGCGGCAAGACCGCGATGCCGATCGTCGGCTACGAGGAGGGCATCGATCTCGCGCTCGCAGTGCGTGAGGCCGAGCCCTCGAGGCCCGTGACCATCGCCGACACCTGGGACAACCCCGGCGGCGGCTGCGCCGGGGATGGGACCTATGTGCTGCTCTCGCTGATCGCGCGCGGTATCGACAAGGTTGCAGTCGGCGCGATCTGGGATCCGGTGGCGGTGAGCTTCTGCCATGCGGCGGGACTCGGCGCGACGCTGCGCCTGCGCTTCGGCGGCAAGGCCGGGGCCGAGGCGGGGCCGCCGATCGACGCCGAGATCAAGGTCATCCACCTCGCGCAGGAGGGCCACCAGAGCTTCCGCGCCAGCCGGGTGACGCTGGGCCGCTCGGCCACCGTCCGCATCCTCGGCACCGAGATCGACATCGTGCTGATCTCCAGCCGGACGCAGACCTACGAGCCGACACTCTTTTCCAACCAGGGCGTCGATTTCGCGGGCAAGGAGATCCTGCTGGTCAAGTCCACCAACCATTTCCATGCCGGGTTCGATCCGGTGTCCTCGCGGATCATCCACGTCGACAGCCCGTCGTCCTACCCGACGAAACCGGCGCTGACCGCCTACCAGAAGGCGGGCAGCGATTTCTGGCCCAAGGTGGCGGACCCGCTGGGGCTCGACGCCGTGACCGCCGAAGACGAGGAAGCCTGACCATGTTGCTGAGCGGAAAACGCGTTGTCCTGACCGGGGCGGGGGGGCGGCATCGGCACGGCCATGGTCGCGGCGCTGAAGGAGGCGGGCGCGCATGTGGTCGCCTGCGACCGCGCAGGCAGCGGGCTGCAGGCCGATGAGCTGGTCGAATTCGACATCACCGACATGACGCAGACCGAGGGGGCGGCGGCGAAGATCGCGCAATCGCCGGTGGATGTGCTGATCTCCAATGCCGGGGGCACCCGGGTCGACCTGATGGAGCACACCGACACGGCGGCGATCCAGCACGACCTGCAGCTCAACTTCACCGGCGCGGCGGTGTTCAGCCGCGCGCTCTTGCCGGGGATGCGCGGACGTCCCGAGGGGGCGGCGGCGGTCTTTGTCGCCTCGGTCAACGGGCTGAGCCATTTCGGCAGCCCGGCCTATTCCGCGGCGAAGGCCGGGATCATCGCCTGGGCCAAGGCGCTGGCGACCGAGGAGGGCAAGCACGGTCTGCGCGCCAACGTGGTGGCGCCGGGCTCGGTGCATACCCCCGCATGGGACGACCGCAGGGCCCGACAGCCGGACATCTTCGCAAAGGTCACCGCGCTTTACCCGCTGGGTCGGCTGGTGAGCCCCGAGGAGGTGGCGAAGGCGGCGATCTTCCTCGCTTCGCCGATGGCCAGCGGCATCACCGGCACGGTGCTGCCCGTCGATGCCGGGCTGACCGCGGGCAACCTGCCGTTCATCGACATCATCACCGCCTAAACCATTCGGCGCGCGGGAGAGGAGACACCCCATCGGAGCCGTATTCCGCCAGGGCAAAGCGGCGGCGGGGGCTTTGCCCTCCTGCGCGGCTGTGGCATTCTGGGTCTCTCCGTTTTTCTCCCGCAGCGGGACACCTCATGGTCCGTGACTACTCAGCTTTCCTTCCCGGCAAGGGCGATGCCCCGGAGCCGGCCAGCCGCGCGCTCTCGGCGCTCGAGGCGCTTGGTTGGAAGAATTTCTTCGCCCAGCAGATCGACGCCGAGGCCTTGGCCGAGACGCCGCCCGTCCGGGTGCTCTCGGTGCACCGCGGCGGGCTGCACGTCGCAGGAGACGGCATCGACATGCTGATCCCGACGGGACCCGAGGCGACGGTGGGCGACTGGCTGCTGCTCGACCGTGTTCTGCCGAAGTCGAGCCGGGTGCTCGAGCGCGCCTCGTTGATCAAGCGCCGCGCCGCGGGGCACGACCGGCGGGTGCAGCTCATTGCCGCCAATATCGATACGCTCTTCGTGGTCACTTCCTGCAACCAGGATTTCAACCTCGCGCGGCTGGAACGCTACCTCGCGCTGGCCTTCGATGCCGAAATCGAGCCGGTGATCTTGCTGACCAAGACCGACCTCGTGGACGACCCCGCGCCCTATGTGGAGGAGGCGCGGAGCCTCTCGGACCGGGTGCAGGTGGTCGCGCTGGATGCCCGCGGCGGCGAGCCCGCGCAGGCGCTGGCCGACTGGTGCAAGCCGGGGCGGACGGTGGCCTTCGTCGGCTCCTCTGGGGTGGGCAAGTCAACGCTGACCAATGCGCTCTCGGGCGCGCGGGCCGTCGCAACGCAGGGCATCCGCGAGGATGATGCCAAGGGCCGCCACACCACCACCCACCGTGAACTGCACCCGGTGCCGGGCGGCTGCATGCTGCTCGACACCCCGGGGATGCGCGAGCTGCAGCTGACCGATGTCGCGGCCGGGATCGCCGAGCTCTTCGAGGACATCGAGGAATTGGCGGCGGGTTGCCGGTTTCGCGACTGCGGGCATGAGACCGAGCCGGGCTGCGCGGTTCGCGCGGCACTCGACGAAGGCCGGATCGACGCGCCTCGCCTTGCCCGCTGGCGCAAGCTGAAGGCCGAGGATGAGTTCAACTCCGCCAGCCTGCAGCAGCGGCGCGGGAAGGACAAAGCCTTTGGCAAGATGGTCCGTGGGGTGATGAAGGACAAGGCCCGCCAGAAGCGCTGAGCGCCGGGCGGGCCGGTTGCGATGCGTTTCGGGAGGCGGCACCGAGGCGCAGGCCGCTATTCGTCGCCGACGAAGAACGAGGGGCGGATGACCCGCAGGGTGATCGCGCCGACGCCGGTGAGGACCATGGCCAGCACGAAGAGCCAGCCGAAGAAGGGAATGAGCCCGATGATGCCCGCGGCAAGCGCGCCGAGGCCCGCTGCAAGAGAGCGCGCGCCGATGCTGAGCGGCTCGCCCCGGCCAAAGGCGAGAAAGAGCCCGACGCCGAAGGCATAGGCCGCGACGACGTAGCCCGCGAAGCCCCCCGCAAGGGCCAGCAGGACCATCGCCGGGGTGAGCAGCAGGCCGATGAGCGTCAGCGCAAAGAGCACGCCCGCGCCGATCACCGCCGATTGGGTCAGAAAGCCGAGCCAGAGCGTGTGAAAGGGCCGGTCGAGGATCTGCCGCCGCATCTCGGCGAGCCGTTCGGGCACCAGCACGGCAATCAGCGCGCCGAGCGCGGCGATGCCCAGCACACCGAGCAAGAAGCCGAGGATCGCCCGCCGCCAACTCGGCGGCTTCGGCCCCTCCCAGGCCTCAATCTCGCGACGTTCGATACGGTTTTCTGGCGCCACCCGGTCGGGCACGTCGAGATCGCCCGGCGTCTCTTCGTAAACGATCAGCCGCCCGCCGATCCGCGCGGCATCCCCCCCACTCCACGCGTTCGGCGGCGAGGCTCACGTCGCCCGCGACCGCCGCGTCGAAACTGACCTCTTCGCCGGCCAGCATCGCATAGCCGGCGACCGGGCCGGAGAGGTGCAATTCCGATCCGGCGATGCGCAAGTCGCCATCAATGGCCAAGACCGAAAGCGCCCTGCCGAAGAGGGTGACATCTCCGGCAACCGGCCCGCGAAGGGTGACCTCGTCGCCCGCCGCATACACATCGCCGCCGACGGAGCCCTCGACCGTCACCTCGCGTCCGGCAAGATGCGCGGAGCCGGTGATATCGCCCCTCACCGCGACGGTCTCTCCGGCAAGGAACAGATCGTCCGAGCCCGCGCCCCCGGCCTGCACCGATCGTCCGGCGCGGAAGACATCGGGCCCGATCGCGAAACTTGCCATCTCGCTCTCGGCCCATGCGGGCAGCGCCAATAGGCAGGCGGCCACTGTCAAGCATATCCTCAGCATGGGTGCCTCTCTCCCCTGATTGATATGGGCGAGCGTAGGGCCACCCGGGCGGCTGCGCCTTGCGGCAAATCAATCCGGCGCGGGGACACCTCGGATGGGACCAACTTTGACGCCTCGGGCTTGTGCATTAGGTTGACTGGAAATCATCGTCCGGTCTTTGCAGCGGGCACGCGTGCGCCGCTCTTCTGTGGCTTGTGCCGCTCCCGCTGCCTCGGGAGCCGCCGGGGTACCTACCGGCCGGACCGACGTCCACAAAGGGAGCAAGGCTTCATGCAGCACTCGCAGCGACGCGCACCCCAGACGCAGCACGACCCGGACAAGACCGGCACCCCTTCTGGGTTCAGGCCGGTTCTCGGCGAGCTCGACATCCATCTCATCGCGGAGGGCCGCCACGGTCGGCTGTGGGAGGCACTCGGCGCCCATGTGATGGCGCATGAGGGGGTTCAAGGCACGCATTTCGCCGTCTGGGCGCCGCATGCGCAGCGGGTCTCTGTGGTCGGGCCGTTCAACGACTGGCAGGGCGGGGCGGACCTGATGCAGCCGCGCGGTGCAGGCCTTTGGGAGCTGTTCCTGCCGGACCTCGGCGAGGGCACGCTCTACAAGTACGAGATCGTCGATGCATCCGGGAACACCCTGCCGCTGAAGGCCGACCCGCTGGGTTTCGGAGCTCAGCACCGGCCGGAGAACGCCAGCCTGGTGCGCGACATCAGCGGCTACGGCTGGCACGACGCCGACTGGATGGAAGACCGCGCCGCCCGCAATGCGCCGGAGGCGCCGGTGTCGATCTACGAGGTGCACCTCGGGTCGTGGAAGCGGGATCACACGCAGAACGGTCGCCCGATTTCCTACAAGGAGGCGGCGCAGGAGCTGGTCGACTACGTGGCGGACATGGGCTTCACGCATATCGAGCTGCTCCCCATCGCCGAATATCCCTTCGACGGCTCCTGGGGCTATCAGCCCACGGGCCTCTACGCGCCCACCGTGCGCCACGGTCCGCCGCACGAGTTCCGCGATCTCGTGGATGCCGCGCACCGCAAGGGGCTGGGCGTGCTGCTTGATTGGGTGCCTGCGCATTTCCCGTCCGACGCGCATGGGCTCGGACAGTTCGATGGCACCGCGCTTTACGAATACGCCGATCCGCGCGAGGGCTTTCACCGCGACTGGAACACGCTGATCTATGATTTCGGCAAGCCGGCGGTGGTCAATTTTCTCACCGCCAACGCCCTCTACTGGCTCGAGGAGTATCACGCCGACGGGCTGCGTGTGGACGCGGTCGCCTCGATGCTCTACCGCGACTACTCGCGCCCCGGCGGCGAATGGGTGGCCAACAAGGACGGCGGGCGCGAGAATTACGAGGCGATCGATCTCTTGCGGCGGATGAACCGCGAGACCCACGAGGCGATGCCCGGCATCATGACCGTGGCCGAGGAGAGCACCGCCTTTCCCGGCGTCTCGCGCCCCGTCGATCAGGGGGGGGCTCGGTTTCGGCTTCAAGTGGAACATGGGCTGGATGCACGACACGCTGAGCTATGTCGCGACGGACCCGATCTACCGGCAGCACCACCACAACCAGATGACCTTCGGCCTTACTTACGCGTTCTCAGAGAACTTTATCCTCGCGATCAGCCACGACGAGGTTGTGCACGGCAAGGGCTCGCTCTTGGGCAAGATGCCGGGCAGCGACTGGGAAAAATTCGCCAACCTGCGCGCCTACTACGGCTTCATGTGGGGGCATCCGGGCAAGAAGCTTCTGTTCATGGGGCAGGAGTTCGCGCAACCCACCGAATGGGCCTTCGAGGGCGAGCTGCCCTGGGAGCTGCTGAAGGAGGCGAAGCACGCCGGGGTGCAATCCCTCGTACGCGACCTCAACCGGCTCTACCGCGATCTGCCCGCGCTACACCGGCGCGACTGCGACGGGCAGGGCTTCGAGTGGATCCTCGCCGATGCTGCCGCCGAGAATGTCTTTGCCTGGGTCCGCAAGGGGGGCGAGGGGGATGATCCAGTGGTCATCGTCTGCAATTTTTCCTCTGTTACCCGCAGCGATTTCGAGTTGGGCTTGCCCCGCGCGGGTGTCTGGCGCGAAGTTCTGAATACCGATGCCGGGATCTACGGCGGCTCGGGCGCCGGCAACATGGGGCAGGTCGAGGCCAGCGCGCCGGGCGCGCAGAGTCAGCCCGCCTCGGTGCGCATGACATTGCCGCCGCTGTCCACCGTCATGCTTACCCCGGCGCGCTGACCCCACACCCGACGCAAGGGCCGAGGTGCCCGCAGATCAAACAGGAGACCCGGACGTGTACGACCGCATGGAAAGCCTGTCCTACGACGCAGAGGCAACCCTCGAACTCTCGCGCTGGTGCGAGCGCATTCTGACCACCGCCGAAGACCGTTTCACCGCCGGGCGCAGCATCGCGCGCAGGCTCGGCGCGCAGGTCGAGGGGGACCGTGTCGTCTTCGGCTTCTGGGCGCCCGAGCTGCAGGACTGGAGCGTCTCGGATGGCGACATCTTCGTCGAGATCCTGCGCCCGGAGGGCGAGCTTGACCTGACCCTGTCGCAGAGCGAGACCAGCTTCGACCGGGTGCTGTTGCCGGTGGAGCGCTGCGAGGCCTTCGTGTTTTCCATCGCCGCGGGGGTGAAGGCGGGAAACCGCGCTGAGACCGGAGATTTCTATGCGCTCGTCTGGCGCGACTCCGAGGGCAAGATGACCCGCATCCTCGATCCGCTCGCCATGTCGGTGCCCTTCGGCGCGCTGGCCCCGGCCGAGGTCTATGACGTCGCCTCGATGCAGGAGGACCGCCCCGACAAGACCTATTTCGAGGCCCTGAGACGCGATGGCCCGCACAAGTTCGGCGCCCCCACCTCTATTCTGCAGCTGCATATCCCCACAGCCACCGCGGGTGGCACCATCGCCAGTCTGACCAGGCAGATCCACCGCCTCGGCGAGCGCGTGGCCAATGGCCTGCCGCTCGAGCCGGCCGACGAGCTTTTCATGGGCTATGACGCGGTGCAGCCGTTGCCGCTGGAGCCGACCACCGTCTACGAGGCGGGGCCGGACTTCTGGACCGAGAGCCTGACCGAGGAAGGGCGCATCGAGGCCACCCTCATGCGGCCCAACACAACGAACTGGGGCTATGACATCGTCATCGCCGGCATGGCGACGGTGAACCCGGTGCTGCTGGAAAGCGCCCGCCCGGACGAGCTGGTGGATTTCGCCGCGGCACTGCACAATTTCCCCGGCACGCCCAAGAAGCTGATCCTCGACGTGGTCTTCGGCCATTCCGACAACCAGGGGCTCAACGCGCTGTCGAGTCACTATTTTGCCGGGCCCAACATGTACGGCCAGAACCTCGACTACCTGAACCCCTACGTGCGAGCGATCCTGCTGGAAATGCAGCGTCGCAAGGTGAACTTTGGCGCCGACGGGGTGCGGGTCGATGGCGCGCAGGACTTCAAGTGGTGGGACTGGGCGGCGCAGACGCTGCGCCACGACGACGACTACCTGCGCGAGATGTCCGGCCTTGTGCAGGAGGTGGCGGGCACCGAGTACTTGCCGTGGTTCGTCTTCGAGGACGGCCGTCCTTGGCCGGACGAGGACTGGGAGCTGAGCTCGACCTACCGTGCGGTGATCGAGGAGCAGACCCATGACCCCGACGTCTTCCAGTGGGGTCCGCTGACCTTTGCCCACAACACGCCCTTCATCTACACCTTCTGGCTGTCGAAATACTGGCGGATCAAGGAAATCCTCGCGCATGGGGCGAACTGGATCTCGGGAACCGCGAACCACGACACGCTGCGCCGTGGCACGCAGGTCAACCCGAGCAAGCTGAACATCAACACCCGGCTCGGCGACACCAAGATGGAGATCCTCGACAAGGCGTATGACAACCCGGCGGTGTCGATCCTCACCTACGCAGTCTTTCCGGGCGTGCCGATGGACTTCCTCAATGCCACGGCGCGGGCGAGTTGGGGCTTCATCCGTAATCAGGATGACAAATACGGGGTCAAGGTCGTGGCCGAAGAGGCGATCAGCCTCAAATGGCAGGTCGACACCTACAGCTATTCAATCCCGGGCAATTTCCGGCGTCTCAAGGAGATGGGCTTCGAGACCCGCGAGGATCTGGCCCGCTTCTTCGAGTTCCTGCCTGCGCTGGTCGAGGTGACGGACTACGATCTCAACACCATCGCTGCACTGCTTGGCGCGGTCGAGCCGCCGCTGGCCGGACCGACGCGTTACACCGTCGGGGAGCTCAAGCGGATCGCCTGCGCCTGGATGGATGACATGCACGAGTATTGCAACGTCTCGCATTACCTGTCGTGGCTCGACCCGAACCAGACCGGCTTCATGCGCAAGCTGAGGGACTTCCGGCAGCAGAACCCCTGGTTGCGCGGCAACTTCGGCACTGGCGACAGCTTCCGCTACCTCGAGCCCATAGACGGTCGCACGATTTTCGCCGCTCTGCGCCATGCGCCGGACGGGCGGCGCATCTTTTCCGTCTGCCACATGGAAGGCCGCGAGACCGAGGAGATCGATCCGCTCGACTTGCTGCCCGAGGGCGCGCGCGGCGGCGACTGGCGGCTGATCCTGCGCAGCCCGGGCATTGGCGAGGACTACCTTGGCGGGCCGATCACCCTGCGCGACTCCATGGGGCTGGTCTTCGAGGCAGGCTGAGCGTGCTCGGGGCGTGGAAAAGGGGCCGCAACGGAGTGCGGCCCCTTTCGTGTGCTTGCGCGGAAGCAGGGATCACCGGGTGGACAAGGCTCGGATCATGCCCCGCTTTTGCACTTCGGGCCGGCTCGAATGGGCGATCGCCAAGGCGTCGCCGATGTGCTGGCCGGACATGCGGGACAGCTCTTCATCGGTGACATAATCGCCCACGAGATCGAGTTGCGACTGCGAGTAGGTGCGCGGTGCCGCGCCGCTGGTGGCGATATAGGCGATCCGTGACGCTTTTTTGTGCGTCGGTCTCGCGGCTTGTCGACATGCTGAAAGCGGTCAGGATTTCGGACTCGCTCAGCAGCGACAGCACGGAGTCGGGCACATATTGCGAAAGGGTGTCAACCAGGCTCTGTTGCGCCGTGGCCGGGGAGGTGGAGGCCAGGGCGAGGGAGAGGGAGGAAATGGCGAGAAAGAACTTCATGGCTATTCCTTTCAGGATACAGAAATCGTCTCTGACAAGGAATTCACTCAACAAGGTCCGAAAATTTCGAACCCTGGGACGGTGGGGAAAATCAGGCGGGAGAGGCGAGAGAGCCGCCGGAGGCGCTCCGGCTTTCTCACTTGGGAGGTGGGGAAAACCGAAGGTGTCCCAGAACCTCACATTAACATAAATCCGCTGTGGATAATATGGGTCTCGGAGAGGTTTCACGAAAATGAGATCGCTTCCGAGCCCCGGAGCGGCGGCGGCGAACGCGCGTTCAAGCGGCGCTCGCCGGGTCAGACGCCCAGCCAGCGCCGTCCTGCCATGCGTCCGGCAAGCCCGCAGAGCATGATTGCAAGCCCATACCACAAAAGGAAAAACGCCGCGCTGTCCTCGTCGCAATGCACCGCGTAGACCGCCGCCGCCGCGCCGCCCGAGAAGAGCCCCGCCAGCAGGCCACTGCGCGCCGGGCGGGGCTCGACCCGGTGTCTCAGGCCGCGGAACAGGGCCAGGGCGATGGGCAGGGCCAGCGCCGGGATCGACAGCAGGCAGGCCCAGAGTGTCTGGCCCAGGATGTCGCCGCCGCCGAGGACCGAGAGCGCCCAGCCGGCGGCACTGGCACCGGCCAGCAGCCAGAGCGGCCAGAGCGGCGCCTGCGCCTCGGGATCGCTCCGGCGCAGCAGCGGCCAAGCGGCAAGTGCCACGAGGATCGGCAGGCTCTGCTTGACCAGCAGCGGTGCCATCATCAACACGCCCGGCCAGCCCGGGCGCATGCCCCAGAACACCAGCATCAGAACCAGCGACACCGCAAGGCCGAAGGCAACGCGCCACAGCAGGCGCGGGCGCTTGGCGGGCACGTCATCGGCGGCCAGGGCGGCGATCAGCTCATCGGTGTCCATTCTTCCTCCTTCCTGGCGGCATCGGCCAGTCGTCTCAGGGCCCGGTGCAGGGCGACGCGCAGGGCGCCAGGGCTGAGATCGAAATCCTTCGAAAGCGTCTCGGGGTCGGCGCCGCCGAGCGCGTGTTCCCGCACCAGCGCCGCATCCCGCGGCGAGAGCCGCGACAGCGCCTGCTCGAGGTGCAGCCCCGCCAGCGGATCGACCTCCGGGGCGTCGAGCCCGGGGTGATCCTCGACCGGCTCGTGCGGTGCGCTTGGGGTCTTGCGCAGGGCGTCGATCGCCTTGTGCTTCACGATCACCCGCACCCATGGCAGCAGCGGCCGGTTTCGGTCCCAACTGCCGCGCTTGAGGTGGATCGACAGCAGCGCCTCTTGCACCACGTCCTCGGCCAGATGCCCATGCTGCGCCGGAAGATCGTGCGAGGCCATGGCGCGCATGCGCGGTACCAGAAGCTGCAGGCAGGCCGCATAGGCCCGCCGGTCGCCATCCAGCGCCTTGCGCATCAGCGCCTCGATCTCGTCATCGCGTCCGGTCATCTGGGTTCGGCCATGGTGTCGGCTCATGTCCACCTGCAGGGAATGTACCTGCGCATACGAGCGCGCGGGGCCGCCCGTTACAGCGGTGCGCGAATATTTCGTCTCTATCACACAAGCGCGAGCCGCGTAACAAAGCCGGTCCCCCGCCCGAATACCTCGGTGCAGACGCGATGATCTGCGTGTCACACTGGAGAGACGAAAATGACCCTTCACAGCAAACATCTCGCCCTCGCCGGAGCCTTTGCCGCCGGTCTTGCCCAATTTGCCGGTGCCGCCCAGGCCCAGGAGCAGGAGAAGTGCTTCGGCGTTGCCATGGCAGGCCAGAACGGCTGTGCCGCAGGCCCCGGCACCACCTGCGCCGGCACCGCCTCGGTCGACTACCAAGGCAATTCCTGGACGCTGGTGCCCGCCGGCACCTGCGCCGAGATCGATCTTCCGGCCATGGCCGACGGCACCCCGCGCATGGGCTCGCTCGAGCCGCTGATGCGCGATCTGCCGAAGGGCTGAGGCCGTCGGCTAATCCCGCGCGCGGCGGCCCGTCGGTCGCCGTGCGCGCCCCACCCCCGCCCGATCACAGGGAGAGACCCCATGCAGAGCAGAACGCTTCCGAACACCGCCGGTGTCGGCTTCAAGTCTGTGCATTTTGAAGATCTCGCCGATCCCGGCGCAGTGAGTTGGCTGGAAATCCACGCCGAGAACTATATGGTCGAGGGCGGCCCGCGCCTTGCCATGCTGGACGATCTGCGCACGCGCTTTCCCATCTCGGTGCATGGCGTCGGCCTGTCGATCGGCGGCGAGGGCCCGCTTGATCCGGCGCATCTGGCGCGCCTGAGGCGGCTGATCGAGCGGGTGCGCCCGGCGCAGTTTTCCGAGCATCTCGCCTGGTCCACCCATGAGGGCGCCTATTTCAGCGACCTGCTGCCGTTGCCCTACACCGCAGCCACGCTCGACCGCGTCGCCGCCCACGTAGACGAGGTGCAGCAGCACCTTGGCCTGCGCATGCTGCTGGAGAACCCGTCGAGCTATCTCGTCTTCGAGGAGAGCACGCTTTCGGAGACCGCCTTTCTCGATGAGGTTTCCCGCCGCACCGGCTGCGGGCTGCTTCTCGACATCAACAACGTATTTATCTCGGCCAGCAACCTTGGCACCTCGGCGCAGGGTTACCTCGCCGATTACCCGGTTGAGCTGGTCGGGGAAATCCACCTTGCGGGCTACGCCGAGGAGGACGACGGGCAGGGCGGGCCGCTGCTCATCGACACCCATGGCGCGCCGGTGGCCGACCCGGTCTGGGAGCTCTACGCCGAGGTCATCTCCCGCATCGGGCCGCGCCCGACGCTGATCGAATGGGACAACGACGTGCCCGAATTCCGTACCCTCGAAGTCGAGGCCGCGCGCGCCGCGCGGGTCATGGCACGACGGAGGGCGGCATGAACGGGCAGGGCGCATTCGCCGGTGCTTTGCTCTCCCCCGAGATGCCCTGCCCCGAGCAGCTGCGCGGCCCGGCGGGCCGCCACGCCACGCGCCGTTTTGACGTTTATCGCAACAACGTCACCGTCGCCCTGACCGAGGCGCTGGCCGCCGCCTTCCCGGTGGTGCAGCGGTTGGTAGGCGAGGCCTATTTCGCCGCCATGGCGCGAGATTTTATTCGCGAGCACCCGCCGCGCAGCCCGGTCATGGCGCTCTACGGTGCGGGACTGCCGGGCTGGATCGAGCGCTTCCCGCCGCTTGCCGCGCTGCCCTATCTGCCGGAGGTCGCCTGCCTCGAGCAGGCGCGGCGCGAAGCGAGTTTGTCAGCCGACGCCGCCCCTCTCGATCCTCAAGCGCTGGCGGGGCTCTCGCCCGAGGCGCTGGCCGCAAGTGCCCCGCGCCCGCACCCCGCCGCGCGGTTCCTGCGGACCCGCCACCCGGCCCTCGCCATCTGGGCGCGCAATGCGGGTCGACCGGATCTGGTGCAGAGGCCGGCTGGCGAGGTGCTGGTCACCCGCCCAAAGCTCTCGGTGCTGACCTGCGCCGCCCCGATCGGAACCGCCGCGACGCTGGAGGCACTGGCGCGCGGCCTGCCACTCGGAGCCGCACTTCCGGCGGGGGCCGACCATTCCGCGATCTTTGCCTGCCTGTTCAGCGCCGGCGCCGTGATTTCCGAGGGAGACCCCAAGCCATGACCGATCTTGCCCCTTCCGCTGCCAGCACCACGGCACTGCTCGCCCAGCTCGACCGCGCCGAACGCGCCGTGACCCGATGCGCGCCCGCCGTGCTCGGTCTCACCGGCCGCGTCGTCTTTGCGGCAACGCTCGCCGGGTTCTTCTGGACCTCGGCATTGACCAAGATCGACGGCTTCGGCCTGTCGTTGAACGCCTATGCGCAGATCTTCCCCCGCGCCATGGAGGCCGTCGGCTATGATGCCAGCCAGCTTGGCCTTTTCGCGCACCTCGTTGTCGCCGCCGGCACCGCCGCCGAGGTCCTTCTGCCACTCTTGCTGATCCTCGGGCTTTTCACCCGGCTCGGGGCGCTTGGCATGATTGGCCTCCTGCTGGTCGTGAGCCTGACCGACATTTTCGGCCACGGTGTGGATGCCACGGCCATCGGCGCGCTCTTCGACCGCCAGCCCGATGCGCCGATCCTCGACCAGCGGCTGCTCTGGGGGTTCCTGATGCTGGTGCTGGTCTTCACCGGCGGCGGGGCGCTCTCGCTCGACCGCTGGCTGCGCCGTCGCCTGCGCGATTGAGCCGCCTCAGCCCTGCACGGAGGTCCAGCGTGCCTCGAGTTGTTCGAGCGCCGCGATGCGCTCCGAGGTCTTGGGGTGCGACAGCAGCCAGGCGGGCATGCCGCGCCCGCCGCCACCGCTCAGTCTTTCAAGCTTGGCAAAGAGTGACTTCTGCGGCGCGACGCCGATCCCTGCCTTGTGCAGCAGCGCCGCGGCATAGGCATCCGCTTCGTACTCGTCGCCGCGCGACAGCCGCGCCGCCAGGAGCGAGGTCAGCGCATTGGCGATCAGCGGCCCGAGACCCGGCACCAGCCGGGCCAGCACCATGACCAGGACGGTGCGGATGGCGTTCTGGCCGGAAAAATCGATCATCCGTCGCCGAGAGTGCCCCAGTGCCACGTGGCCGAGCTCATGCGCGATCACCGAGGAGAGCTCCTCGGCGCTCACCTCGCCGGACTTATAACGGTTGTAGAAGCCGCGGGTGATGAAGATGCGCCCGTCCGGCGCTGCCAGCCCGTTCACCGGCTCGATCTCGTAGATGTTCACCCGGATGCGCTGCAGGTCCAGCGCGGCTGCCATGCGGTCGGTCAGCGCCCTGAGCTTGGGATCGGCAAGCTCGGTCGAGCGCGCGTCCAGTTCCCGCGCCGTGCGCCAAGCCGAGAAGCGGTAGGCGATGAGTGCATAGGCGATGGCGAGAAGGATCGGGGTGAGCTTGAGCATGGGCGGAATATGGGGCCGCGTGTGCGGCGTGCCAAGGCTTGACGCGCGGCCGGGGCCCCGCTGCGGCGAAAGAACCGCCCCGTCCTTCTTCTCTTTCGAAGTACGCAATTGAAAACGCCCGCCCCAAGCGGGACGGGCGTCGATTTCAGCCGCGGGCCGGGATCACTCTTCGGCGGAGCCTTCGCCCGTCTCACCCTCGGCGACGTCGGTCTCCTCGTCGTCCTGGTCGGCGATCCAGGCCACCGAGACCACGGTCTCGCCATCGCGGGTGTTGAACACCTTCACCCCGCCGGCGCTGCGCGAGCGGAAGGAGATGCCCTCGACCGGAACCCGGATCGACTGGCCGGTGGAGGTGGCGAGCATGATCTGATCGCCCATCTCGACCGGGAAGGAGGCCACGATCTCGCCGCCGCGCATGGATTTCTCCCAGGCGGTGACGCCCATGCCGCCACGTCCGCGGATCGGGTAGTCATGGCTCGACGAGAGCTTGCCGAGGCCGCGCGCCGTCACCGTCAGGATCAGGTTCTCGACCGCCGACATCTCGGCGTAGCGCTCGGCCGGCAGCAGGCTGTCGGCGTTGCCCTCTTCCTCGTCCGAGGCGGTGGCTTCCGCGTCATCGGCGATGCCGGCCATGGCACGGCGCATCTTGAGGTAGGAGGCGCGCTCGTCCGAATCTGCCTCGAAGTGGCGGATCACCGACATCGACACGACCTCGTCGCCGTTGGTCAGCTTGACGCCGCGCACGCCGGTGGAGTTGCGCGAGTTGAACACCCGCACGTCGGTCACCGGGAAGCGGATGGCGCGGCCCGAGTTGGTGACCAGCATCACGTCGTCGTCTTCCGAGCAGATGCGGGCGTTGATCAGGCGGGTGTTCTCGTCCTCGCCCTCGAACTTCATCGCGATCTTGCCGTTACGCATGACGTTGGTGAAATCCGACAGCCGGTTGCGGCGCACCGAGCCCTTGGAGGTGGCGAAGACGATCTGCAGGTCGTCCCAGTCGCTCTCGTCGCGGTCCACCGGCATGATCGCCGCCACCGACACGCCCGCCGGGATCGGCAGGATGTTGACGATCGCCTTGCCCTTGGAGGTGCGGCCACCCTGCGGCAGGCGCCAGCACTTGAGCTTGTAGGCCATGCCGTCGGTGGTGAAGAACAGCAGCTGGGTGTGGGTGTTGGCCACGAAGAGCTGGGTGACCACGTCGTCCTCTTTCAGGCCGCCACCCGACAGCCCCTTGCCGCCGCGCTTCTGGGCGCGGAAATCGGCCAGCGGGGTGCGCTTGATCCAGCCGGACTGGGTGACGGTGACCACCATGTCCTCGCGTTCGATCAAGTCCTCGTCGTCCATGTCGCCGGCCCAGTCGACGATCTCGGTGCGGCGGGGCACGGCGAACTGATCCTTCACCGTGATCATCTCGTTCGAGATGATCTCGAGGATGCGCTCGCGCGAGCCGAGAATCTCAAGGTATTCCTTGATCTTGCCGGCCAGCTCTTCGAGCTCGTCGGTGACCTCCTTGACGCCGAGCTGGGTCAGGCGCTGCAGGCGCAGCTCGAGGATGGCACGGGCCTGGGTCTCGGACAGGTTGTAGGTCCCGTCGTCGTTCATCTTGTGGGTCGGATCGTCGATCAGCCGGATGAAGGGCGCGATCTCCTCCGCCGGCCAGCGCCGGGTCATCAGCTTCTCGCGTGCCTCGGCGGCATCGGCCGAACTGCGGATCGTCGCCACGACCTCGTCGACGTTGGCCACCGCCACGGCGAGGCCGCAGAGCACGTGGCTGCGCTCGCGCGCCTTGTTCAGCAGGTAGGCGGTGCGCCGCGCGATCACATCCTCGCGGAAATCGAGGAAGGCGGTCAGGAAGGTGCGCAGCGTCAATTGCTCGGGCTTGCCGCCGTTCAGCGCCAGCATGTTGCAGCCGAAGCTGACCTGCATCGGGGTGAAGCGGAAGAGCTGGTTGAGCACCACCTCGGCGGTGGCGTCGCGCTTGAGCTCGATCACCACGCGCACGCCGGACCGGTCCGACTCGTCCTGCACGTGGGCGATGCCCTCGATCTTCTTGTCGCGCACGCATTCGGCGATGCGCTCGATCATCGTCGCCTTGTTCACCTGGTAGGGGATCTCGTCGATGACGATGGCAAAGCGGTCGCGGCGCAGCTCCTCGATGCGGGTCTTGGCGCGGATGATCACCGAGCCGCGGCCCTCGAGATAGGCCTTGCGCGCGCCGGAGCGGCCAAGGATCACGCCGCCCGTCGGGAAGTCGGGGGCAGGGATGAACTCGATCAGCTGCTCGGAGGTCAGATCGGGGTTCTCGATCAGCGCCAGCGTGGCGTCGATCACCTCGCCGAGGTTGTGCGGCGGGATGCGGGTCGCCATGCCGACGGCGATGCCCTCGGCGCCGTTGACCAGCACGTTGGGATAGCGCGCCGGCAGAACAACGGGCTCGTTGCGCTCGTTGGCATAGTTCGGCACGAAGTCCACCGTGCCCTTCTCGATGTCCTCGAGCAGGGCCTCGGCGGTGCGGTCGAGACGCGCCTCGGTGTAACGGTAGGCGGCGGGCGGATCGCCGTCCATCGAGCCGAAGTTGCCCTGACCGTCGATCAGCGGCAGCGACATGGAGAAGTCCTGCGCCATGCGCACCAGCGCGTCATAGACAGCCGAGTCGCCATGCGGGTGATAGCGGCCCATCACGTCGCCGACGGCGGTGGCGCACTTGCGGTAGTTCTTGGACTTGGTCTGCCCGTTCTCCCACAGCGTGTAGAGAATGCGCCGATGCACAGGTTTTAGGCCGTCGCGCAGATCGGGAATCGCGCGGCTGACGATGACGCTCATGGCATAGTCGAGGTAGCTCGACTTCATCTCATCGATGATCGAGATCACCGGGCCACCATGACCGCTCCGCTCGGGACGCGGAGTTTCTTCTTCGTTTTCGGGGGTTTCCGGCGTGTCGGTCACGTTGCTCGCCTGTCCGTGCTGTCTCTATATGTAGTTGGGACTACCTATATCAGAGGCTAGGTGTGGGGCGCAATGCCGGCGGGTTGCTTATTCTGGCAGCCACCCTGGGTCGTGGCTAACATACTGTTTTATTTGAAAACTAACCCGTCTTTCGGCAGCCTTGTTACATGGACGTCATGTGAGGTAAAGCGATGGACGAAACTCCCACCGAACTCATGCTGAAGGGCTACGGGCTGACCACGGCGGAACTCTTCTACCGGATGCCCGATTACCAGCATGTGCTGAACACCTTCGTCTGGCAGGAGTATGACCTCGCGCCCGACCATCCACGGCTGTTCCGCTTCATCGAGTTCTGGCAGGACGAGATCGAGGGCCCTCTGCACTCGGTGCGCTTCACCCATCGCAAGATGATCTCGGCGGGGGAGTGGCGGCAGGTGGTGGGCGAATTCCACTATCACTGACGCCCCGCGGAGGGCACCGCCGGTGCCTGCGTATTTGCAAAGAGAAGAAGCCGCGGGGCCCTGCGAGGCTGCCTTTCTTCTAGGCGAAAATATCCCGGGGGTCAGGGGGGCAGCGCCCCCCCTGCGTTGGATCAGGGAATGATCCGCGTGTATTTCACGCCTTCCAGCGTCGCGCCCATGTGCAGGCCGGACTTGCCGAAGATGACCGCGATGATCGGCGCGAGCGAGGTGGTGGTCTCCGCCGCCAGCGTCTCGCCCCCCTCGGGGATCGCGTATTCGATGTTCGCGCCCGCGGCCCAGCCCGGCGAGCGGCGGAAGTTGGAGAGCGCGTCCTGGGTCATGAAGAACAGCACATGCGCGTATTGCTGCGCGCCGATCTGCAGACCGCCCGAGCCCTTGACCACCGAGTAGTAATCCACCGTGGCGTTGTTCACCTTGAGCGCGCCGCGGCCATAGGCGCCGCCAAGGCCGAGGCCGGCCTCGGTGATCAGCGGCATGACCAGCATGCCGGCGGATTTCGCCGCAAGGTCGCGGGTGCCGGGATATTGCGCGTACATCTGGTTGACCGTGGCGTTCACCCGCGCGTCGATGGTCTGTGCGCCGCTGCCGCCCACGCCATTGCCGCAGGCGGCCAGCGCGCCCGTGGCGCCAAGGGCGCCGATTGTCAGGAGGAGTCCCCGTCGATTAAAGGTCATTCTGCTCAATCCTCGTAGATGTCCGGTCGTCTGGACCGGCCCAAGCCTGTTGCCCGGCTGTCCCGCCGGTTGTCCTTTCACAGTATAGGCAGGCCGTCCCGGCCTGTCACTAGATCATGCGGGCCATGCCGAATACGCCCGCTAGCCGTTGAGCAGCCGTGCCGCGGCGGGCGCGAAATAGGTCAGCACCCCGTCGCAGCCAGCGCGCTTGAAGGCGGTGAGGCTCTCGAGCATGACCTTGTCGCGGTCAAGCCAGCCGTTCTCGAAGGCCCCTGCAAGCATCGCGTATTCGCCCGACACCTGGTAGGCGAAGGTCGGCGCGCCGAACATCTCCTTGGCGCGGCGGCAGATGTCGAGATAGGGCATGCCGGGCTTGACCATGATCATGTCGGCGCCCTCCTGCAGGTCGCGCTCGATCAGCCGCATCGCCTCGTCGGAATTGCCCGGCTGCATCTGGTAGGTCTGCTTGTCGCCGCCCATGGTGCCCTTGAGCGCGCCCGAGGCGCCCACCGCGTCGCGGAACGGACCGTAGAAACCGCTGGCGTATTTCGCCGCGTAGCTCAGCAGCAGGACATTGTGGAAGCCCTCGGCCTCCAGCGCCGCGCGGATCGCGCCGATGCGCCCATCCATCATGTCCGATGGGCCGATGATGTCCGCCCCGGCGCGGGCCTGGCTCAGCGCCTGCTTGACCAGGGCCTCGACGGTGCGGTCGTTGACGATCTGGCCGTTCTCGATAAAGCCGTCATGGCCGGTGATGTTGTAGGGGTCGAGTGCCACGTCGGTCATCACCGCGATCCCGGGCACCGCCTCCTTGATGGCGCGGGTGGCGCGGTTGGAAAGGTTCTCGGGGTTCCAAGCCTCGGCGCAATCCTCGGTCTTCAGCGACGCGTCGGTGTAGGGGAAAAGGCAGATCGCCGGGATGCCGAGCGCATGCGCCTCCAGCGCCGCCTCGACCACCTTGTCCACCGACAGCCGGTTCACCCCGGGCATCGAGGCGATGGGCTCGACGATCCCTTCGCCGTCGCGCACGAAAACCGGCCAGATGAAATCGCCCGGGGTCAGCAACGTCTGCTGGGTCAGGGCCCGGATCGCGGGGGAGCTGCGCAGCCGGCGCAGGCGTGTGGCAGGAAAGGCGGCAATCACGGGTTTCATCGGGCGTGTCCTTCGTATCCCTTGTCAAGGTTTCCCTTGGGTGGCATGGAAAGACGCCTGTCACAAGGGCTCCCGCCGGGGACCCCGGCCTGCGGTCGACGCTGGGCCGGACGGACGAAGGGCCGGGACGGGCCGCAAGTGAGAGGGCCGCAGCGGCCCCGAAGGAAAGAGTGGGAACGCCGTGGACTGGACCGGGCTCGTTTTCGAAACCATCGACATGCGGTCGTTTTCCAACCTCTGGTTCTGGATCGCCCTCGCGGTGTTCTGGTCGAGCAACAGCCATTGGGTGCTAGGCGTGCCCTTCGACATGGTCGGTCGCGCCCGCCGGCAGGGCGGGCAGGCGGCGCAGGACCTCGAGGATATGGTGCGCATTCAGGTGAACCGACGCCTCTTCATCGTCGAGCAGGCGGGGCTGTGGTTGGTCGCCATCGTGTCGGCGCTGCTGGCGATGCTGGCGAGCCTCGGCTTCTGGTACGACATCGAGCTGGCACAGGCGCTCTTCCTGCTGGGCTTTCCCATGTCGCTCGTCGGGGGTCTCAGCATCGCCGCCGCCGAGCGCATTCGCGGCCAGGGGCTGACCGGCGAGGCGCTGTGTCACAAGCTGGCGGTGCTGCGATTCTGGGTGCAGGTGATCGGCATGATCGCGATCTTCGTCACCGCGATGTGGGGCATGTACCAGAACCTCGCGCACGGCGTTCTCGGTTGACGTAGGCGCGGTGGCAAGCCATTGAGCGGCATGTCCCAGTCGCTTACCAAATCGGCCCGTATCACCAAGGGCGGCGCACCCGAGGGGTTCGACGCCAGGCTCCTTCTTGCCGAGGTCGAACAGACCGGCGGGCCGGTGCTGCACATCGCCCGCGACGACAAGCGCCTTGCTGCGCTGCGCGAGGCGCTGGCCTTCTTCGATCCCGGCATGCCGGTGGTCACCTTCCCGGGCTGGGACTGCCTGCCTTATGACCGGGTCTCGCCCAATCCCGACATCTCGGCCACCCGCATGTCGACGCTTGCGGGGCTGGTGCACGGCATGCCGCAGCGCTTCGTGCTGCTCACCACGCTTTCGGCCGCCATGCAGCGCATCCCCGCGCGCGAGGTGCTGCGCGAGGCGGCCTTTGCCGCGCGCGTCGGCGACCGGGTGGACGAGGCGGCGCTGCGCAATTTCCTCGTGCGCATGGGCTTTTCCAATGCGCCCACGGTGCATGAGCCCGGCGATTACGCGATCCGCGGCGGCATCATCGACATCTTCCCGCCGGGCGAGGGCGGGCCGGTGCGGCTCGATCTTTTCGGCGACGTGCTAGACGGCGCGCGGCGTTTCGATCCGGTCTCGCAGCGCACCACGGAAAAGCTCGACGTGGTCGAGCTGGCGCCGGTTTCGGAGGTCATTCTCGACGAGGCGGCGATCACCCGTTTCCGGCAGAACTACCGCATCGAGTTCGGCACCGCGGGCTCGGACGATCCGCTCTATGAGGCGGTGAGCGCGGGGCGCAAGACGCAGGGCATGGAACACTGGCTGCCGTTCTTCCACGAAAAGCTGGAAACGCTCTTCGACTACATGCCCGGCGCGCCGGTGCTGATGGATGACCAGATCACCCCGGCGCGGCTCGCCCGATGGGAGAGCATCGAGGACCAGTACCAGACCCGCCGCCACGCGATGACCCAGAAGGGGCGGCTCGACTCGGTCTACAAACCGGTGCCGCCGCACCTGCTGTACCTCGACGAGGCGCATTGGGACGCTGCCGTCGCAGATCGCCGGGTGGTGCAATTCTCGCCGCTGCCGCAGGCCAGCGGGCCGGGCGTGGTGGATGCGGGCGGGCGCATCGGGCGCAGCTTTGCCCCCGAGCGCCAGCAGGAAAGCATCAGCCTTTTCGCCGCCCTCGCCGATCACGTGAAAAAGCAGATGGCCGAGGGGCCGGTGCTCATCGCCTCTTGGTCCGAGGGCGCGCGCGAGCGCCTCACCGGGCTCATCGAGGACGAGGGGCTGGCCGAGGCGATCCCGGTCATGGACGGCACGCGCATCGGCAAGCGCGGGCTGCATCTGGCGGTCTGGGGGCTGGAGCAGGGCTTCGTCGCGCCTTGGGGCGATCCCAAGAGCGGTCTGAAGCTCACCGTGATCTCCGAACAGGACGTGCTGGGCGACCGGCTGATCCGCGCTCCGAAGAAGCGCCGCAAGGCCGAGAATTTCCTGACCGAGGCGCAGTCTCTCAGCCCGGGTGACCTGGTGGTGCACGTCGATTTCGGAATTGGCCGCTACCAGGGGCTGGAGGTGATCACCGCCGCCGGCGCGGCGCACGAATGCCTGCTGCTGGAATATGCCGAGAGCGCGCGGCTCTACCTGCCGGTGGAAAACATCGAGCTTCTGTCGCGCTACGGCCATGACGAGGGGCTGCTCGACAAGCTTGGCGGCGGCGCCTGGCAGGCAAAGAAGGCGCGGCTCAAGGAGCGCATCCGCGAGATGGCGGACAAGCTCATCCGCGTGGCGGCCGAGCGCGCGCTGCGCAAGGCGCCGATCATCGACCCGCCGCCCGGTGCCTGGGAGAGCTTCTGCGCCCGCTTCCCCTATACCGAGACCGACGACCAGATGGGGGCCATCGAGGACGTGCTGGGCGACATGACCAGCGGCCAGCCGATGGACCGGCTGATCTGTGGCGACGTCGGCTTTGGCAAGACCGAGGTGGCGATGCGCGCCGCCTTCGTCGCCGCCATGTCCGGCGTGCAGGTGGCGGTGATTGCTCCCACGACGCTGCTTGCCCGCCAGCACTACAAGAGCTTCGCCGAGCGCTTCCGCGGCTTCCCGATCAACGTCGCGCCCCTTTCGCGTTTCGTCTCTTCGGGCGATGCGGCGAAGACCCGAGACGGCATCTCCAAGGGCTCGGTCGACATCGCGGTCGGCACCCACGCGTTGCTGGCCAAGGGTATCCGGTTCAACAATCTCGGGCTGCTGATCATCGACGAGGAACAGCACTTCGGCGTCGGCCACAAGGAGCGGCTGAAGCAGCTGCGCTCCGACATCCACGTGCTGACGCTGACCGCGACGCCGATCCCGCGCACCTTGCAATTGTCGCTCTCGGGCGTGCGGGACCTGTCGATCATCGGCACGCCGCCCGTCGACCGGCTGTCGATCCGCACCTATGTCTCGGAGTTCGACGCGATCACCATCCGCGAGGCGCTCCTGCGCGAGCACTACCGTGGCGGACAAAGTTTCTACGTGGTCCCGCGTCTTTCGGATCTTCCCGAAATAGAGCAGTTCCTGCGCGAACAGGTGCCCGAGGTGTCCTTTGTCGTGGCGCATGGCCAGATGGCGGCGGGCGAGCTCGATGACCGGATGAACGCCTTCTACGACGGCAAATACGACGTGCTGCTGGCGACCACCATCGTCGAGTCCGGCCTCGACATCCCCACCGCCAACACGATGATCGTGCACCGTGCCGACATGTTCGGCCTTGCCCAGCTCTACCAGATCCGCGGACGGGTCGGGCGCTCCAAGACCCGCGCCTATGCCTATCTGACCACCAAGCCGCGTACCAAGCTCACCGACACCGCGGAAAAGCGGCTGCGGGTGCTGGGCTCGCTCGACACGCTGGGGGCGGGCTTCACGCTGGCCTCTCAGGACCTCGACATCCGCGGCGCGGGCAACCTCTTGGGCGAGGAACAGTCGGGCCAGATGCGCGATGTGGGCTACGAGCTTTACCAGTCGATGCTGGAAGAGGCGATTGCCAAGATCAAGTCGGGCGAGCTGGAAGGGCTCACCGACGACGACGGGCAATGGGCGCCGCAGATCAACCTCGGCGTGCCGGTGCTGATTCCCGAGGAGTACGTGCCCGATCTCGACGTGCGGCTCGGCCTCTACCGGCGCCTATCGGAGCTGACCACCAAGGTCGAGCTCGAAGGGTTCGCCGCCGAGCTGATCGACCGTTTCGGCAAGCTGCCGAAGGAGGTCAACACGCTGATGCTGGTGGTCCGGATCAAGGCGATGTGCAAGCACGCCGGGATCGCCAAGCTCGACGGCGGGCCGAAGGGTGCGACGGTGCAGTTTCACAACGACAAGTTCGCCAAGCCCGAGGGTCTGGTGGAATTCATCCAGGCGCAGAATGGGCTGGCGAAAATCAAGGACAACAAGATCATCGTCCGCCGCGACTGGAAGAGCGACGCCGACAAGATCAAAGGTGCCTTCGCCATCGCCCGCGACCTCGCCGAGAAGGCCGGGGCGATCAAGGTCCGCAAGGACAAGGGCTGACCCCAGTTGGGAGAGGGCGCCGGAAGGCTGCCTCTCCCTGCTGTCTCAGAGGGTCTCGATCGTCGACAGAAGCTCGGCTTCCGAGATCGGCTTCGACAGTCGCGGCACGCCGGTGCGCACCTCGCCATCGTAGCCCGAGATGATCACCACTGGCACGCCTTTGGCGAGCAGGTGGTCAAGCAGCGGCGTGGATTTCTCGCCGCCGAGGTTCTCGTCGAGCAGAACGAGGTCGGGCAGGCTCTCAGCGGTGCCGGAGAGCCCGGCGGCGACCGAGGCGAACTGGCCGAAGATGGCATAGCCCGCATGTTCCATCATTCCCACAAGGTCCATCGCGATGATCGGCTCGTCCTCGACGATCATCACCGCGCGGCGCTCCCGGACGGCGCCCGGATCACCGCTCTCCGGCTGCGGCTCTGCGGCCTGCGCCGACCAGGCACCGCGGGGCAGGGTGATCTCGTAGCGCAGGTGGCCCGGGCCGATCGTCCGCTCGATCCGCCCGCCGAAATGGTCCTGCGCGATGCGCGTCAGCAGCTGCGTGCCGAAGCCGCCACCCTGCGAGACCATCTCGGGGGCGCTCTCCCCCGGGAAGTTCTCGTCCCAGTGCAGCGACAGGACCCCCTCGGTCCCGAGAACCCAGCGCAGCCGTAGCGTGCCTTCGGTTGTGCGCAGCGCGCCGTGTTTCATCGCATTGGTGGTCAGCTCGTGGACGAGCATGGCGATCATCTGCGCGTCGTTTGGATCGAGCGGCACGCAGGGGCCGTCGAGGGTGACCCGGTCGTGGATGTCGGCGCCGTAGGGAGAGAACTCCTCGTCGACCACCTCGCGCAGCCGCACGTCCCCCCCACTTCTTGCGCGACAGCAGCCCGTGGGTTCGGGAAAGCGATGTGATCCGCTCGTCCAGCTTCTCGCGGAACTCGGCGACCGTATCGGCCCGGATCAGCCGCGCGGTGGACCGCAGGATCGCCAGCATGTTGCGGGCGCGGTGGTCGATCTCCTGTGCCATGACCGCCTCGCGGGCGAGGGTCTTCTCACGCGAGACCCAACCCATGACGATATCCAGCACCCGCTCGACCAGCGACACGTCGAGCGCGCTGTAGGCGCGGGGCCGGGTCCAATGCAGGAGCAACGCCTGCTCCAGCCGCCCGCCGGTGATCCAGGGTACGAAGATCGCGTTGGAAATGCGCCGGGCCTCGAGATAGGCGCGGCACTGCGGATCGAGCTCCGGGTCGCGCCGGGTCAGGAAGAGTGTCTTGCCATGGCGCAGTTCTGCCTCTGCGGCAGCGCTGATCCAGGGCGGGCTGGAGGCGTCGGGAAGACGCGCTTGCGGGGCGGCCCAGGACTGGGCGACGTCGAACCCCGCGCCGGGCTTGCCGGGGATGGCAAGGCGCACCCCCGCGGCAGAGAGGTGCACGCCGAGCCGCTCGACCGCGATCCTCAGCCCCTCCTGCGCCGAGCCAGCGCTACGCAGCGCCTCGTTGAGCTTGAGTAGAAACTCGGCGTTGCGCCGCTGGATGACGTTGTCGGTGGTCTCGCTGCCGGTGTTCCAGACGCCGACGATATTGCCCTGCTCGCCGCGTAGCGGGGTGAAACTGTAGCTCCAGTAGGTTTCTTCCTCGAAGCCATAGCGCTGCATCGGCAGCATGTGGTCCTGCAGGAAGAGCCCCTTGCCAGAGCGGATCACCTCGGAGAACTGGGGCTCGATGATCGACCAGATGTCGCTCCAGACCTCCTTGGCCGGGGCGCCGAGCGCCGTTGGGTGGCGCGGGCCGGGGATGGGGGCCCAGGCGTCATTGTAGAGCAGGCGCAGCTCTGAGCCCCAGTAGATTGCCGTTGGGAAGGCGGAGTTCAGGCAGATCGCGAGGGCCGAGCGCAGCGATTGTGGCCACTCCTCGGAGGGGCCGAAGGAATGCTCGCTCCAATCCGTATTGCGGATCAGACTGGCCATCTCGCCGTCCCCGGCAAGAAAATCCATGGGCCCGAAGACCGGGCTCTGTTGACGAAGCATGCGCGCCTTCCAGCAAGAGGATGAAGCACGAGGATAGCACTGAATGTCGATGTGACGACTAGGCGAAAGTGTAGTTCCGAAAATATCTTAGGGTTGTTTGCACTTTTGCCGACGCGCTGATGCGGACGTGACGGGACCAGGCCGCTTGGGCGCGGCTTCATGTGGAAGGGCCCCGCCGCATCCGCGGCGGGGCCCAGAGATCAGTCGCCTTCGTGGCGCGGCTTTACTCCGCGGGCAACCCCTTTGCCTCGGCACATCCCGTGTTGGGCTGCCCCGAGAGCTTCCAGAGCAGCCCACCGACCAGCCCGCCTGCCAGGGTCGGCAGCAGCCAGGCGAAGCCCGCGGAGGACAGCGGGATGGTGTCGTGCATCTGCCGGAGCGCTTGCGGCATGGTGCCGCCCATCTTGCCGGCAAGGCTCGCGACAAGGTCATAGACCCCCATCACGATCGCCAGGATTGTCGCCCCCTTCCAGACGCCGTCATTCAGCCAGGCGCGCGGCAGCAGCCCGAGGATCACGATCGCGATGCCCACCGGGTAGAGCAGCAGGAAGATCGGCTCGGCCAGCGCGACGATGTAGTCGACGCCGCCAAAGGCCTGCACCAGCGAGGTGAGCGAGACCGCGAGCACGCCTGCCTTGTAGCTGACCCGGCCCCGGGACCACTTCTGAATGTATTCGCCCAGCACCGCCGTCGCCCCGACCGCCGTGGTCAGGCAGGCGAGCAGCACCGCGACGGCCAGCGTGTTGGCACCGACCTTGCCGGCGAGCTGCCCGACGAGTGCGGTCAGCAGCCCTGCCTGGGGCACGTCCGAGCCGAGCACGCCGCTGCCGGTGGCGCCGAGGTACTCCAGTCCGCCGTAGACGAAAAAGAGCCCGAGGAATGTGACCAGGGCCATGCCCCAGAGCGCGCCCGTGTATCGCGGGCCGGGGGTGTAGCCGCGATCGCGGAAGGCCTCGATGAAGATGATGCCGAACATGATGCCGCCGAAGACGTCGCCGGTCTGGTAGCCGGTCAGCAGCCCGAGCCGGAAGGGCGCAGCCTCGCCGGTGTCGGCAGGAACGCCGAGCGGCGAGAGGACCGACCAGATCACGATGATCCCCAGGAGCCCCAGCAGCAGCGGCGTCAGCACCCGGCCGATGCGATCGATCACCCGCGAGCGGTCAAGGGCGAAATAGGTCGAGACCACGAAAAAAGAGCGGCACGAAGACCCAGATGCCGAGCTTGGGCTCTAGGGCCGGGGCAAGCGTGCGGAAGCCGGTCTCGAAGGCGACGCTGGCGGTGCGCGGTACGGCGATCAACCAGGCGAGGCCGAGCATGGTGACAAAGAGCAGCGCCGAGCCGAACCAGGGCGCGATGGGGGCGCAGAGCCGCTCGACGGTGCCGCCGCGCAGCCCGAGCGCGACCACAGAGAGCACCGGCAGGACCATGCCGGTGATCAGCAGGCCGGTCAGCGCCGCGCTCCAGCCGTCACCCGCAAGGAAGCCGATCTGCGGCGGGAAGATCAGGTTGCCCGCCCCGAAGAAGACGGCGAACATCGCCAGCCCCACGATCACGGAATCCCGTATCACCCGTTGTTGTCCGGCCTGCGCCATTGCGACTTCTTCCATTCGTTTTGAGTTCTGGATGGGCACCCGGCGCGGCCCGAACGGCGGCACCTGAACTGGAAAAAACAGCGGCCCGCGATGTTGTCCCAATAGACGTTCGGCCGGGGGACCGGCACTCTTGGCGTCAGGCGGAAACGGTTGGGGCCTGCAGGCGGGTCCTCGGCCGGGCCGGGAACGGGCTGCGTGGGCGCCGCTATAGAGAAGCGGGCGATCAAAGGGAACCCCGGCGGGGCGCGGGCATGTGCGACCTAACGTCCCTCCGCCAGAGCGCAGGCTGCCTGCGGCCAAGCGCCAGTATCTTCGCATCGGGGGTGTCCCATGCGGGCTTGTCAGCGGGGGCTGGATGGAGGTATTTATAAGTCTATACAAATAGAGAGGGGGATCATGACTTCACAGGTTTTCGCCGGACAGGCGCTGCTGCCGGAGGGTTGGGCGCGGGACGTGGTGATCGGCTTTGATGCGGCCGGGACCATCGCGCGGGTCGAGACCGGTGCCGAGCAGGCGCCGGGGATGGAGCGCGTCGAGATCATGGTGCCGGCGCTGAGCAACCTGCACTCGCACGCCTTCCAGCGCGCCATGGCGGGTCTCGCCGAGGTCGCGGGCCCCAGCGCCGACAGCTTCTGGACCTGGCGCGACCGCATGTACCGCTGCGTCGGGAGCATGACGCCGGACGACATCGAGACCGTGGCGCTCTATTTGCAGATCGAGTTGCTGAAAGGCGGCTTCGGGCATCTCGTCGAGTTCCACTACCAGCACCACAGCGGCACTGGCGTGCCCTACGCCAACCCCGCCGAGACCTCGCTGCGCCAGTTCGAGGCGGCGCGGCAGAGCGGTATCGGCCTCACCCAGCTGCCGGTCTTCTACGCGCAGTCCGACTTCGGCGGCCTGCCGCCGGTCGCGGGCCAGCGCCCCTTCCTGCATGACGTCGACGGCTACCTGCGCCTGATGGAGACGGTACGCGCCCGCGCTGCCGAAGATGGGCAGCTTGCCGGTTGCGCCATCCACTCGCTGCGCGCCGCCACGCCCGAGCAGATGCGCGCGATCCTTGCAGAGCTGCCCGAAGAGGCTCCCATACACATCCACGTCGCCGAGCAGATGCGCGAGGTCGAGGCCTCCATCGCATGGTCCGGGCGCCGCCCGGTCGAATGGCTGCTGGACGAGATGCCGGTGGACGCGCGCTGGTGTCTCATCCACGCGACCCACCTGACGGACAGCGAAGTCACCCGCATGGCGCAAAGCGGCGCGGTTGCGGGGCTCTGCCCGGCGACCGAGGCCAACCTTGGCGACGGCATCTTCGAGGCCCGCGATTTCCTCGCCCAGGGCGGGCGCTTCGGCGTCGGCACCGACAGCCACGTGGCGACCTCGGTGGCCGAGGAGCTGCGGCTACTGGAATACAGCCAACGCCTGCGCGACCGCGCCCGCAACTGCCTCGCGGCGGGCGAAGGCAGCTCGACCGGGCGCCGCCTGCTGGGCGGTGCGCTGGCGGGTGGGCACCAGGCGGCGGGGATCGCCAAGGCGGGCCTGCAGGTCGGTGCCGCGGCAAGCTGGCTGGTGATGGACCATGAGCATCCGTTCGTCGGTACCGCCAGCGGAGATACCTTGATCGACCGTTGGATCTTTGCCCTCGGCGATCAGGCCATCCGGGATGTGATTGTGCGCGGCAAGAAGGTCATCGAGAACCGGCGCCACGCCCTCGACGAGGAGATCGCACCGCGCTTTGCCGAGGTGCTTCGGAAAATCCAGGCATGAACCTCTTTGCGGAAGTCCACCGAGCGGCAGCGCGCCGTTTCACCCCGTGGAAGAATGGCGGCGGCGAGACGGCGGAGATCCTCTGCGTGCCGGAGGCCGCGGGCTTCGATGCCTTCGACTGGCGGATCAGCACGGCCAAGGTCGCGCAATCTGGCCCCTTCTCGAACTTTCCCGGGGTGATGCGGAACCTGACGGTGATCGAAGGCGGGCCGATGCGCCTGAGTTTCCCGAACGGAACCATACACGAGTTGGGAGCGCAAGCCGCTCCCTTTGCCTTCAGCGGCGAGGTGGGTTGCGGCTGCGATCTGCTGGGACCGGAGCTGCTAGACCTCAACGTCATGGTGCGCCCGCCTTACCGTGCCGAGGTCGTTCGCGGCGCGCCGCGTCGGGGGAGCGGTATGGGGCTGACCTGTCTCGTCTTCGCGCTCGGGGAGTTGGCGGAGGTCGGCCTTGCGCGCCATGACCTCGCCGTGCTGGCTGACGGGGCAGAGGTCGCCGCATTGGCTCCTCACCCAGAGCATCTCATCACCATCGAGATCAGCGCGGGCTGAGCCCTCGGAGCCTCAGGCGAGCCTGTCGCGCAGGCTCTCCACCATCAGCTTCGTCGCCGGGTGGCGCTCCCAGTTCGGGCGTAGGGCAATCTGGAACCGGGCCTTGTAGGAAAACAGGTCCGGCCGGATCACCCGCAGCCGCACCGTGTGCGACAGGCTTTGCGCCATGTGGTCGGGCAGGTAGCCGAGATAGCGCGCCGAGAGGATCAGATGCGCCTCGGCCTCCATGTCGACCACCGTGGCGTGCGGCGCGGTGATCGCGAAGATGCGCGTGTCGCGCGAGCCCCAGTAGCCGCGCGAAATGATGCGGTGATCGCGGATGGTCTCGATGCCGATCTCGGCGTCGGGCACATCAAAGAGCGGATGACCCTCGGCGCAGTAGAAATTGTGCTGCTCCTCGAAGAGATCGATGTAGTCGAGCCCCAGCGCCACCTTGGGGAAGCTGCCCACCACCATGTCGACCCGGCGCGCGAGCACCTCGCTCAAGAGCTCGGAGGGGTTCAGCGTGACCAGCTTGAGATGCACCTCAGGGGCTCGGTCGGCGAAATCGGCGATGGCCCCCGACACGCCGTTGTTCGGGTAGGAGATCATGTTGTCGACCAGCCCGAGCGTGAAGTTGCGCGGCATCCGCGAGCCGAGCGCCATGGTGCGTTGCCCGAACTGGTCGAGCGCCGAGACCAGCCGCTCGCATTCCTGGTAGAACTGCTCGCCTGCCTCGGTGAGGGCAAAGCCGGTGCGGCCGCGGCGGCAGAGGCGCACGCCGAAGCGCTTCTCGAGCGAGGAGATTTTCTCGGAGACGGTGGAGAGCGCCAGATTCAGCTCGCCTTGCGCGGCGGTCATGCCGCCGGCCTCAACCACGGTCATGAAGATCCGGATCAGCCGGATGTCGATGCTCTCGACGGAGAAGTTGACGCGCCGCCCGAGCGCGGCATTCGGGGTCTCGCGTTTCACCATGGGTCCGGCCTTGGATTGGGTTGGGCGATTTTGGCGCTTTCCCGGGGAAAGGCCAAGGGGTGACGGGCCGGCAGTCGCGGCCCGTCCCTTTGATCAGAGCGCCGCGTCTTCGTGGGTGATCCGGCCATCGCAGATGGTCAGCAGGGCGCGAACGCCCGCCATGTCGTTGGCGGCGGTTTCAGAGAGGTCACGGTCGAGCAGCACCACGTCGGCGAGGTATCCTTCGCGCAGCATACCCTTCTGACCTTCGGCGAACTCGGCATAGGCGGCGGTGGTCGTATAGGCCATCAGCGCCTCGTCCAGCGTCTGGCGGTTGTCGGGCAGGCACTCGTGCCAGGGCTGGCGGGTCATTGCCGCGTGGATCGACGCCCAGGGATCGACCGAGGACACCGGCCAGTCGGACGAGAGGATCAGCGGGATGCCCTCGTCGCGCATCCGCCGCCAGGCATAGGCGCGCGGCCAGTTGGCGCGGCCGATGCGGGTGATCGTCGGCTCGAACGGCAACCCGCATTGCCCCGGGGGATGCGGCGGCTGCATCGAGGCGATGACGCCAAGATCCCTCAGTCGGGCGAAATCCTCCTCGCGCACCACTTCGAGGTGCTCGATCCGGTGGCGGCTGTCGCGCGCGCCGTTCCGCGCACGGGCGGCGGCGAAGGCGTCGAGCACGATCTGGGTCGCGCGATCGCCGATGGAGTGGACCGCGATCTGCAGGCCGCGGGCGTCGGCCTGCGCGCAGACGGACTTGAAGAACTCGGGCTCGAAGCGCGGCTCGCCGGACCAGTCGGGGCGACCCTCGTAGGGGGCGCTCATCACCGCGGTGTAGCTGTCGAGCACACCGTCGATGAAGAACTTCACCGCGCCGGAGCTCAGCATCGGGGTGGCGAAGGCGTCGCGCATCTCCTCGGCGCGGTTCAGCGCGTCCCCAACGCTGCCCGAGACGTAGCGCGCGGGCACGCGGCCGCGGCAGAGCAGGCGGCCCTCGCGCTCCAGCTCGGCCAGCAGCTCGAGAGTGTAGCGGTTGCCGTCCATGTTCTGGAAACTGGTGATGCCGAAGGAGGCGAGGTGCCGCAGCCCGCGCTCGAGCACCTCCTTGTCGGCAGCGCGTTCCTCGGGTGAGGGCGGGGTCGCGGGGTCGAGGCCCGACACCATGCCCAGCTTGTCGCGGCCGCCGCTGGCGGTCAGCTCGTAGATCGGGCCGAAGGCCTCGGCTTCCTGCAGCTCGCCGGTGGCGAGACCGTCGTCGCCCATCACCACCTCGTTGCCCGGCGCGAGCTTGCGCCCGTGCAGCAGCCCGGCCTTGCCGAGCGCGGCGGTGTTGGCCCAGACCGTGTGGTGGTCGGGCGACATGAGGGCGAGGGGGCGATCCGGCAGGATGTCGTCGAGCACGTGACGGTCGAGGCTGCGGCCACCCCCGAGGATGGTGTAGTCGGCGCTGCCGCAGAGCACGATGGGCAGGCCCGGGTTCTCGGCGGCATAGGCACGGATCAGGCGCTTGATGGTCTCGAAGCCCGACTGCTCGAAGAGCGAGAGCTGCGAAAGTTCGACCGCGCCGACGAAGAGGTGGATGTGGCTCTCGTTGAGCCCGGGCATCACGGTGCGGCCCTTGGCGTCGATCAGCTGGGTGGAGGGGCCCCGCAGGGCCAGGACCTCCGCATCCTCCCCGAGTGCCACGATCTTCCCGCCTTCGATCGCCAGGGCCGTCGCGCGGGGGCGCGCGGGATCCATGGTGAGCAGGGCGGCATTGAACAGGATCGTGTCGGCGCTCGGCGTCATGTCGGGTCTCCTCCGGGTCTCATGGTCGCGGTCAGGCGGCGACGAAGTAGAACTTGCGCAGCGTCTCGGTGACTTCGAAGGTGCCGGTGAAGCCCTTCTCCATCAGGTAGGTCTCGCCGGGGCCGAAGCTCTGCGCCTCCCCGCCCTCGGGGGTGATGATGACGCGGCCCGAGATCACATGCGCCATCTCGTGGAACGGGTAGTTGTCGAAACGCTCGGCATAGGGCGTGGCTTCCCAGATGCCGCCGGTGGTCTCGCCGTCCGACAGCTCGACGGCGCCGCGCTCGACGGGCTGTTCGGAGCCGGGCAGCAGCGCCTCGGCAGGCACGACGGCGCAGGGCTGGAGGCCTTTGCTGCCCTCGGGGGCAAGGCGGATGAGTTTGCTCATTGGTCTGTCCTTGGAAGGTCCGGCCTACGCCGGGGTGGTGATGTGCTTGAGTGCGGCGTAGCCCTGCAGCCCGCCGAAACCGAGCTCGCGGCCGATGCCGCTGGCCTTGAAGCCGCCCCACGACGTTTCGGGGAAGATGATCTGCATGGTGTTCACCCAGACGTGGCCCGCGTCGATGCGGTCCGCCACGGCATTGGCACGCGCGGGATCGCCGCCCACCACGGTCGCCGCCAGCCCGTAGTCGGTGGCATTGGCGAGCGCGATGGCGGCCTCGTCGCCCTTGACGCGGCGGACGGAGAGGACCGGGCCGAAAATCTCTTCGCGCCAGAGCGCGCTGGTCTCGGGTACGTCGAGATAGACCGTGGGCTCGATGAAGAAGCCGGGGCCAAGCGCGCCGGTGCCGCCGCAGAGGCAGTCGAGCCCCTCGGAGCGCGCCGCCAGCAGGTAGCCCAGCACCTTGTCGCGCTGCGCCATGGTGGTCAGCGGGCCCATGTCGATCTCGCCGCGCGGGTCGCCCACGGCCATCTTGCGGATGCGCGCGCGCAGGGCGGCGATGAGGTCGTCGGCAATCGCCTCGTCGACGATCAGCCGCGAGGTGGCCGAGCAGATCTGCCCCGCGTTGAAGAAGATGCCGCCGCAGACCAGTTCCGCCGCCGTCTCGATGTCGGCATCCGAAAGCACAACGATGGGGGACTTGCCGCCGAGCTCCAGCGAGACCGGCAGCAGGCGGTTGGCCGCCGCGCCCATGATGCGGGCGCCGGTGGCGTTGGAGCCGGTGAAGGAGGCCTTGCGGACTTGCGGCGCGTCCAGCATCGCGGCGCCGATGGCGCCCTCGCCGGGCAGGATCGACAGCACGCCGTCGGGCAGGCCGATCTCCTGTGCGATCTCGCCGTAGACAAGCTCGGCGAGGGTGGTGAACTCCGAGGGTTTCAGCAGCGCGGTGCAGCCCGCCGCCAGCGCCGGGGCGAGCTTCCAGGCGGTGGTGACCAGCGGGAAGTTCCACGGCACGATCAGCGCCGCGGGGCCGTAGGGTTCCAGCACCTGGCGGCCTGTAAAGCCGTCATCGGGCAGCACGACGCGGTCACGGTCGAGGGCTCCGCCCTCGATGAGATCCGCGTAGTAGCGGAAGCAGGCGGCGGCATCGCCGAGGTCGATCTCGGCCTCGAAGCGCGGCTTGCCGTTGTTGCGCATCTGTAGCTCGATCAGCGCGTCGCGGCGTGCGTCGAGCCCTTCAGCGAAGCCGCGCAGGAAGCGTGCACGCTCGGCGACTGGCAGGCGGCGCCACGTGCCGAAGGCGCGCTCGGCGCTTTCGGCGGCAGCGGTCACGTCGCCCGGCGTCGCGGTGGCGAAGCGGGCGAAGGCCTCGCCCGTCGCCGGGTTCACCGCGTCGCGCAGCGCGCCCTTGCCGGCGTGGAAGCGGCCGTTCAGGAAGACGGCATCGGTGCGGGTCTCGATCATTTCTGCAACGCTCACAGCGGGAACCCCATCGCATGCACCATCTTCACCCAGGCGCGGCGCCAGCCGCCCTTGTCATCGACCTCGTCGAGCGCGCGCATGGTGATCGCGGCACCCGGCCAGCGGAACGGCTCGCGCGGGATCGGGCGGGGCAGGGAGTTGGCAAGGCCGAGATCCAGCTCGGGCACGCCGGTGTCATCCAGCATCTCGATCCCCAGCCGCGCGCCGAAGCGCGAGGCGGTGACGCCGAAGCCCGAGTAGCCGCCCGCGTAGACACCCTTGCCGCCGTAATAGGGCTGGAAGTGCACCGCGAGCCGGGTGGTCAGGTCGATCGGACCGGACCAGGCGTGCGAGAACTTCACGTCCTCGAGCTGCGGGAAGGTCTTGAAGAAGTAGCCCGCGAGCCGGTCGTAGACCTCGATCTTGCGATCGCCCTCGGGGTCGGTCTTGTCGCCGTAGTAGTAGCCGATGCGCCCGCCGTAGACGATGCGGTTGTCCTTGGTCAGACGCATGTAGTTGAGCTGGGTGCGGGTGTCGTAGATGCCCTGCCGGTGGATCCAGCCGATGCGCGAGAGCTGCTCGTCGCTGAGCGGCTCGGTGGCGATCACCCGGTCGCGCATGGCGACGACGTAGTTCTTGATCTTCTTGTGCCCGGCGCACCAGGCGTTGGTGGCAAAGAGCACCTTGGGCGCGGTGATCACCCCGTCATGGGTGCGGATGCGCAGCTTCGGGCCGAGGTCCTCGACCTCTTCCATCGGCGTGTGCTCGTAGATCGTGACGCCCAGCGACAGCGCGGCGGCCTTGAGGCCCCAGGCCAGCTTGGCGGGCTGCACGGTGCCGGTGCGCTCCTTCGACCAGATGCCGGCCTCGAAGAGCGGCGAAGCGACCTCGGCCTGCACCTCGGCCTTGTCGAGCCAAGCGACGTCATGGCCGTGGCCCATGTGCAGCTGGTGCTCGCGGCGGAGCTCGGGCAGGTCATCCTTCCGCACGGCGACGGTCATCTCGCCCCCCCCACTCGAGGTCGGCGTCGATGCCGAAGCTCTCGATGGTCTCGCGCCAGCTGTCGAGGTTGTCGATGCCGAGCTTCTCCAGCATCTCGATGTCCTTGGGGAAGACACGCTCGGCGTTGACCAGCCCGTGCATGACCGAGGTCGAGACGATGCCGCCGGGGCGGCCAGAGGCGCCATGCGCCACCTTGCCGGCCTCGATGATCACCACCTCGCGCTGCGGGTCGCGCTGCTTGGCGATGATCGCCGCCCAGAGCCCGGTGAAGCCGCCGCCGACGATCAAGAGGTCGGCCTCGCGCGCGCCGACGAGATGCGGGCAGGTGTCCGGCGCGGCGGGGTTGTCGAGCCACAGCGGGTAGAGTGTGGCGTGGGCGAGTGCCTTTTGGGTCAGGGTCATTTGCTTCTGGCTCCAAGAAGTTTCGGCAGGTCGCTGAAGGCCGCGACGAGAGAGAAGATCAGCACGGTGCTGGCCACGAACACCACCGAGGCGGCGGCCATGACCGGCGTGTAGCCGTAGCGCAGGGCGTTAAAGATCTTCATCGGAAGGGTTTCGAAGACGGCGCCCACGGTCATCACCGCGATGATGTACTCGTTGAGCGAGATCACGAAGACGAAGCAGAAGCCAGAGATCACGTAGGGGCGGATCATCGGTAGCACGACGGTGCGTAGCACGGTCGCTTCCGAGGCGCCCATCGAGCGCGAGGCTTCGACGAGGCTGGTGTCGATGTCCTCGAAGCCGAGCGATAGCGAGACCAGCGGCAGGGTCACGAGGAAGATCGCGTGCGCGACGACCACCGTCCAGAACTCGCCGTAATACCCAAGGATGATGAAGAAGGTCAGGAAGCCCATCGCGGTGATCACCGGCGGCAGCAGGAAGGGCATGGCGCCGAGGCCTGCCACCAGCTTGCCGAAGCCGGTGCGGTAGCGCCAGTTGAACCAGGCCACCGGGAAGGCGATCAGCACCGCCAGCAGCGAGGCGCAGATCGCGATGGAGAGCGAGGTCATCAGCGGCGCGCGCCACTCGGCGTCGAGGAATAGGTCCGCGTACCAGCCGAGGTTGAACCCCTCGGGCGGGAAGGTCAGCGACTTGCGCTCGTTGACCGAGACCCCGGCGATCACCACGAAGGGGGCTATGGTGACGATGCCGACGATCCAGAAGAACAGCGTGGAGAGGATCTTGCCGAGTTTCATGCCTTGGCGCCTTTCCGGTTGATCAGGGTGACCAGCAGCACAAGCAGAATGGTTACGGTCATCAGGAAGATCGACAGCGCCGCCGCGAAGGGCATGTTGGACTGCAGCAGCGCCTGGTCCGAGATCACCACCGAGAGCGTCCAGTTGGTCGGCCGGCGAGGATCTGCGGCAGCAGGTAGGAACCCAGCGTGAAGACGAAGATCATCACGAAGCTGACGACGATGGGCGTGCGGTGCATCGGCACGATCACGTTGAAGAAGGCGCGCAGCGGCGAGGCGCCGAGGGTGCGCGAGGCCTGCTCGATGTCGGGCTCGATGCGGCTCAGGATCGGGTAGAGCAGCAGCACGGCGTAGGGCATGGCGATGTAGGTGACACCGGCCAGCACCGCGCCGAGCGAGGGGGCGTAGCTTTGGGCCTTCTCGGTCAGGCCGAGCGCCTCGAACAGAACGCCGATCCCGGCGGTGCGCGACAGCAGCGTCGACCAGGCGAAACCGATGATCGCCTCCGAGAGCGACAGCACCGAGAGCATGACGATCAGCCAGAACACCTGCGTGCCGCGTTTTGCGTTCACCAGCAGGTAGGTGAAGGGGAAGCCGATGACGATGGCGAAGAGCGCGACGAGGAAGGCGACCTCGAAGGAGGTGCCGAGCACGCTCAGGAAGAAGGGCGAGATCAGCCGCGCGTAGTTCTCGAGCGTGAAGACCTCCTCGTAGGCGCCGCCGCCGAGGTTGTGAAAGAACGACATGCCGACCATCGAGCCGAAGGGCACGATGTAGAAGGCGATGAGCGCGAAGGCTGGCAGCAGGATGGGCAGGTAGCCCAGCGGGGTGCGGGGGCGTGACTGGATCATGGCTCAGCCCAGAACCACGACAGCCGCGGGATCGACCGAGAGGTGCGCCGTGTCGCCGATCGCGAGGGGGCAATGGGTGCGGCCCGGCAGGCTGACGGTCAGGTCCTTGTGGTCCGAGTTGCCGGTATCCACGCTGATCTCGGTGGTGGCGCCAAGGTGGCGCACGAAGGTCACCGTGCCGCTCAGCGTGTCCGCGCCCGCCTGCGGCGCCAGCGCGATGTCCTCGGGGCGGATCGACAGGGTGGCATTGCCGGTTTTTGCCCCCGGCAACGTCAGCGCGCCGCCCGGACCTTCGAAGCGGCCGCCGTCGATGCGACCGGCGATCAGGTTGGTGATGCCGATGAAGTCGGCGACGAAGGCGTTGGCGGGGTTGCGGTAGATCTCGATCGGCGGGGCGACCTGCTGGATCTTGCCCTCGGACATGACTACCACCAGATCGGCGGTGGTCATCGCCTCGCGCTGGTCGTGGGTCACCAGCAGCGAGGTCACGCCGAGGCTGCGCTGCAGGCGCTTCACTTCGACCTGCATGGTCTCGCGCAGCTTGGCGTCGAGCGCAGACATCGGTTCGTCGAGCAGGAAGAGCTTGGGCTGCATGATCAGCGCGCGGGCGATGGCGACGCGCTGGCGCTGGCCGCCGGAAAGCTGCGTGATGGCGCGGTCGGCCTTGCCGGGCAGGTGCACGAGGTCAAGCAGCCGCTCGACCTCGGCGCGGCGTTTGTCCTTGGGCACGCCGCGAATGGCCAGCGGGTAGGCGATATTATCGCCCACCGTCAGATGCGGGAAGAGCGCAAGCGACTGGAACACCATGCCGAAGTCGCGCTTGTGCGCCGGGGTCGTGGTGATGTCCGCGCCGTCCAGAACGATCCGCCCGGCGCTGGGATCCTCGAGCCCCGCGACGATGCGCAGAAGGCTTGTCTTGCCGCAGCCCGAGGGGCCGAGGAGGCAGACGAATTGCCCGTTGTCCACGGTAAGCGAAATGTCCTTGAGCGCCTGGACGGTGCCGTAGAACTTGTCGACGTTTTCGACGATGAGACCTGACATGCGTGCGTCTTCCCTTCGGCCGGGCGCCTTCGCCCCCGGCCGTCTCCTGATTGGTTGAAATGTGGTGTGGCGATCAGGCCTGGAGCATCTCGGCCCAGATCTGGTTCAGCCAGTCGGTGCGCTCGAAGTGCAGGTCGTAGCGCGGGATCACCGGCTCGATCTCCGAAGACACGGCGGCGAATTCCTCGTCGGTGAGATCCATGCTCTCGCGCGGCACGTTCGGCGCGGTGCCGAGGTTGCGCGCCAGCATCGCCTGCACCGAGGGCTGCGACATGTAGTCGATGAAGACCTGCGCCTGGTCGATCTTGTCCGATACGCGCGCCACCGCCCAGTTGCCGGACTCGCGCAGGCCGCCCTCCTTGGGGAAGTTCGACCGCACCGGGAAGCCGTCGGCGGCGGCAAGGCCGGTGACGTCGTGGTAATACTGGCCAATCGGGATCTCGCCCGACTTCAGCGCTTGCTCGAATTGTGCTTCGTCGCGGTACCACAGGCGGGTGTTCGGCTTCAGCTCGGCGACCTTGGCGAGGACCTCACGGATGGTCTCGTCGCTCGACAGGTAGTCGGTACCGCCAAAGAAGGTCTTGGCGGTGATCTCCAGCAGGTAGGAGTTCGACACCAGCGCCAGCAGCCCGAGGCTGTCCTCGTACTTCGGCTCCCAGAGGTCTGCCCAGCTGCCGATGGGGTCGGGGAAGCTGTCGGTGTTGGTGGCGACGGTGATGTACCAGGACACCGCGCCGACCGCCGCAAGGCCGCCGTCGTCGTAGCGGTTGATCAGCGTCGGCAGGATGTTGGATACGTTCGGCATCGCCGCCTCGTCGAGCGGGGCCCAGAGACCGGTGCGCATTCCGCGCATGATGCTGACGGTGGCCATCATCGACACGTCCGCCGGCGCGCGCTTGGCGCGGGCCGCCTGCTGCAGCTGGATCAGCCAGGCTTCGCCGGTGGGGACCGCAATGCTCTCGATCTCGATGCCGGTGGCCTTGGTGAATTCGGGGTAGACGAAGCTGTCGAAGCTGTCCTGGAAGTAGCCGCCGTAGACGCCGACCTTCAGCGGCGCGCCGCCGGCGCGCAGCACGGCGGGGGCGGCGAGGGTCAGCGGCAGGGCGCTGGCTGCCTTGAGGAGCGTGCGGCGCGAGAGCGCGGAGGATTTCATCATGTCTCGGTCCCTGTTTTCGCGTTTTTGAAGAGTTCGGGGCAGAAGACTGCAAGCTCGCTTCCGGAAACATCACGAAAGAACGGAATTCACTTCGGGATATTCCGAATTTCACGGGGAGCGAGTGTTGGACTTTGAGGAAGTGTGAGAAAATATAATTAAAACAGTTATATATAATTGTTTTCTGTAGATTGACCTTAGGAGAGATGGAACGGATTGCTCGGGATGTCGCTACGTCATGGCGTATCTCAAGAGTGTATGGCAGCTAACTTCGTAATTTGCCGAAATGATTTTCGGAAGTTCCTTATTTCCTCGAAGCGTGCAAGCGCGGAAGAGTAGTGCGGAACGAATTTCGAGGCTCAAATGTCAGAACTCAATCAACCACTTGGTGGAAACGTCATGCCGCGCACCGGCGGCCCGGGGACGATGATGCGGCTGCCGACGCAGCCGACGGCGGAAGGGCTCGACGCCTGTTTTGTCGGAATCCCGATGGATATCGGCACCTCGAACCGCCCGGGCACCCGCCTTGGCCCGCGCCAGATTCGCGACGAGAGCCGGATGATCCGCCCCTACAACATGGCGACCCGCGCCGCGCCTTTCGACAGCCTGCAGGTGGCGGACATCGGCGACGTGCCGATCAACCTCTATGACTTGAAGAAGTCGGTCGACATCATCACCGAGCACTACAAGGGGATCTTGTCGCATGACGTTGTCCCGTTGACCCTCGGCGGCGATCACACGCTGACTTGGCCTGTGCTGCGCGCCATTGCTGCGAAGCATGGGCCGGTGGCGCTGATCCACGTCGACGCGCATTCGGACACCAACGAAGAGATGTTCGGCGAGACCGTCGCCCATGGTTGCCCCTTCCGGCGCGCCTACGAGGACGGGCTGCTGCTCAACGACAAGGTGTTCCAGATTGGCTTGCGCGGCTCGGGCTATGCGCCCGAGGACTTCGACTGGGGCCGCGAGAAGGGCTGGACGGTGATCCCCGCCGAGGAGTGCTGGCACAAGTCTCTGGCACCGCTGATGGAGGAAATCCGCGCCAAGATCGGCGATGCGCCGGTCTATCTCAGCTACGACATCGACAGCCTTGACCCGGCCTTTGCGCCCGGCACCGGCACCGTCGAGGTGGGTGGTCTCACGACCATCCAGGGTCTCGAGATCATCCGCGGCTGCGCCGGGCTGAACCTCGTCGGCTGCGATCTCGTGGAAGTCTCGCCGCCCTACGATCCCGCCGGCAATACCGCCGTCATCGCGGCGAACTACCTCTTCGAGATGCTCTGCGCCCTGCCGGGCGTGAAGCGCGGCTGAGGGCGGTCCGCACAATCGAGATCGCTGTTTCGGAGAAACCCGAAATGAAAAAAGGGGGGCCTTGCGGCCCCCTTTCCTTGTTCCTGCCTAAAGGCCTCAGCTGAGACCGCCGAAGCAGAGGTTCTTGATCTCGAGGTAGTCGTCGCAGCCGTACTTGGAGCCTTCGCGGCCCATGCCCGACTGCTTGACCCCGCCGAAGGGGGCCAGCTCGGTCGAGATCACGCCGGTGTTGATGCCGACCATGCCGGTCTCGAGCGCCTCGCCGACGCGCCAGGCGCGCGAGAGGTCGCGGGTATAGAAGTAGCCCGCGAGGCCGAACTCGCTGTCGTTGGCCCAGTCGATCGCCTCGTCCTCGCTCTCGAAGCGCACCAGCGGGGCGAGCGGGCCGAAGGTCTCTTCGCGGGCGACCTTCATCGCCTGCGTCACGCCGGTCAGCAGCGTCGGCTCGTAGAAGGTGCGGCCGAGCCCGGAGCAGGCGCCGCCCTTGACCACGGTCGCGCCCTTGTCCAGCGCGTCGGAGATGTGATCCTCGACCTTGGCCAGCGCCGCCGCGTTGATCAGCGGGCCGGTGTTGACCCCCTCGGCGAAGCCGTCGCCCAGCGTCAGCTTGCCCATTGCCGAGCCCAGTTTCTCGGCGAAGGCGTCATAGACGCCCGCCTGCACGTAGATGCGGTTGGCGCAGACGCAGGTCTGACCGTTGTTGCGGAACTTCGCCAGCATTACGCCCTCGACCGCCGCGTCGAGATCGGCGTCGTCGAAGACGATGAAGGGCGCGTTGCCGCCCAGCTCCAGCGAGAGCTTCTTCACCGTGTCGGCGCCCTGCTTCATCAGCAGCTTGCCGACGCGGGTCGAGCCGGTGAAGGTCAGCTTGGCGACCTTGGGACTGGCGCACATCTCCATCCCCATGCCCGCCGCGTCGAGACCCGGCAGCACGTTGAAGACGCCCGCGGGCACGCCCGCGCGCTCGGCCAGCACCGCCAGCGCCAGCGCCGAGAGCGGGGTGAACTCGGAAGGACGCGCCACCATGGTGCAGCCCACCGCCAGCGCCGGCGCCATCTTGCGCGCCAGCATGGCGTTGGGGAAGTTCCACGGGGTGATCGCGCCGACCACGCCCACCGGCTGCTTGACGATGACCATGCGGGTGCTCGACTGCGCGCCGGGGATCATGTCGCCGTAGACGCGTTTCGCTTCCTCGGCGAACCACTCGACGTAGGAGGCGCCGTAGAGGATCTCGCCGCGCGCTTCCGCCCAGGGCTTGCCCATCTCGGCGGTCAGGATCGTGGCGAGGTCGTCGGCATTCGCGACCATGAGGTCGAAGAGCTTGCGCAGCACCGCGCTGCGCTCCTTGCCTGACTTCGCCGCCCAGGCCTTCTTCGCGGCATAGGCCGCGTCAATCGCCGTGGTGACGTCGGTAGCCGAGAGGTCGGCGACATGCGTGATGATCTCGCCGGTGGAGGGGTTCTCCACCGGGAAGGTCTTGTCGCCATCGACCCAGGCGCCGTTCACATAGGCGCGGGACTCGAGCAGGCTCTCGTCTTTGAGGGACAGCGATGCGGTTTTCAGGTCTTTCATCTCAGAGCCCTTTCGCGGCCTTGGCGGAGGCTTCGAGGATGGCCATGGCCTCGTCGAAGATCTCGTCCTGGATGGTGATCGGTGCGAGGAAGCGGATCACGTTGCCATAGACGCCACAGGTGAGCAGCAGCAGGCCACGGTTCAGCGCCTCGAGGCGGATGGCGTTGGCAAGTTCGGGCAGCGGGGTGCCGTCCGCGTCGATGAACTCGGCGGCGACCATGAAGCCGGGGCCGCGCACTTCGGCGAGTTCGGGCACATCGGTGCGCAGCGCTTCGAGCTTGGCCTTCAGCTTGCCGCCGAGATCGTTGGCGCGCTCGCAGAGTTTCTCTTCGTCGATCACGTCGAGCACGGCATTGGCCGCGGCGATGCCGAGCGGGTTGCCGCCGTAGGTGCCGCCGAGGCCGCCGGGGGCCGCTGCGTCCATGATCTCGGCGCGGCCGACCACGCCCGAGATCGGAAGACCGCCGCCAAGGCCCTTGGCCATGGTGGTGAGGTCCGCCGCGACGCCATAGGCTTCCATGGCGAAGAGCGTGCCGGTGCGGGCGAAGCCGGTCTGCACCTCGTCGGCGATCATCACGATGCCCTTGTCGTCGCAGAGCTTGCGCAGGCGCTCGACGAAGTCCTTCGGCGCGGGGTTGAAGCCGCCTTCGCCCTGCACGGGCTCGAAGATGATCGCGGCGACGCGCGCCGGATCGACATCGGCCTTGAACAGCGTGTCGAGCGCCTTGAAGCTGTCATCGACGCTGACGCCGTGCAGCTCGTTCGGGAAGGGCACGTGGAAGACGTCGTTCATCATCGGGCCGAAGCCGGTCTTGTAGGGCGCGACCTTGCCGGTCAGCGTCATGCCCATGAAGGTACGGCCGTGGAAGGCGCCGCTGAAGGCGATGATGGCCTGGCGGCCGGTGTGGGCGCGGGCGATCTTCACCGCGTTCTCGACCGCCTCGGCGCCGGTGGTGACGAACATCGACTTCTTGGCGAAGTCACCCGGCGCGCGTTCGTTCAGGCGCTCGGCGAGGCGCACGTAGTTCTCGTAGGGCACGACCTGATGGCAGGTGTGGGTGAAGGCGTTCAGCTGCTCGGCGACGGCGGCCATGACCTTTGGGTGGCGGTGGCCGGTGTTGACCACGGCGATACCCGCTGCGAAGTCGATCAGACGGGTGCCGTCGGCGTCCCAGATCTCGGAATTCTCGGCCTTCACCGCGTAATGGTCGGTGAGCACGCCGACGCCGCGGGCCAGCGCGGCCTTGCGGCGGGTTTCGATCTCTGCGTTGGCGGTCTGCTTGAGCATGGTCTGTCCTCCGGGGGCCGCGTCGCGGCCCGTGCGTTTCTCTGATCGGCAAGCTACAGGTTCCAGTATCGCGAAAAAGTCTGTTTCTTGCTGCCTGCAACTCGTTGTAGATGCTGGGGGGCTGAACAAGGTTTTGCGGATAATGAACACATCGAACACGACTCAGGAGGACCTTGCGCTGGGGCACCGTCTGCGGGTGCTTCGCGAGCGCGCGGGCCTGTCGCAGCGTAGCCTTGCCAAGAAGGTGGGGGTGCCAAACTCGACCATCTCGCTGATCGAGTCCGGCAAGACCAACCCTTCCGTTGGGGCATTGCGCAAGATCCTCGACGGCATCCCGGTCAGTCTGTCGGAGTTCTTCGCCTTCGAGCCCGCGCCCGAGCGGCAGATCTTCTACGCCGCCGAGGAGCTGGTCGAGATCGGCAAGAAGAACCTCTCGCTGAAGCAGGTCGGCGCGACGCTGATCGGCAGGGCAATGATGTTGCTCCGGGAGACCTATGCGCCGGGGGCGGACACCGGGCGGGTAATGTACGGCCACGAGGGTGAGGAGGGCGGCATCGTCATCTCGGGCCGGGTCGAGATCACCGTCGGCGAAGAGCGCAAGATCCTCGGGCCGGGGGATGCCTATTACTTCGACAGCCGCGTCCCGCACCGCTTCCGGCAGGTGGGGCCGGAGCCCTGCGTGCTCTTCTCGGCTTGCACGCCGCCGACCTTCTGAGGAGCGCTCAGCCCGCCTTGTGCTGTTCGAGGATGTCCAGCGCGACGACCTCGAGGGCGCGGGCGTGGGTCGATTCAAGCTGCACCTTCGGCGCGCAGCCCTCGTCATGGGCCTGCAGGAAGCGCAGCGCGCAGAGGCACCACTGGTCGCCCGGTTTGAGCCCCGGGAATCGAAGCCCGGGGCGCGGGGTCGAAAGGTCATTGCCGACGTACTTGGAATAGGCGAGGAACTCGGCCGTCATCACCGCGCATACCGTGTGGCTGCCCGCATCCTCGGCACAAGTGTTGCAATGGCCGTCGCGGAAATAGCCGGTCATCGGGTCGACCGAACAGGGGTGAAGCTGACCGCCCAATACGTTGACTGCCCGATCCTTCTGCATCGCGTCCTCCGACGTCTGTGTCTTCCCCCGGCACCAGCCTAGAGAGCCGCTGCGCGACGGGCAAGGCGCGGGGCTGCGAGGGCGCCGCCGTTCAGCGGAACTTGTCGGCGAGTTTCTGCAGCGGGCTGCGGCTGTCCTCGGCCTCGGCGACGGGCTTTGTCTCGTCCCTTGTTGCGGTCCCATCCTTGGGGACGGACTTCGACGAGCGGGGCGGCGCGACGCGCAGCGCCACGGCGTTCTGGAAGCCGGGCTTGTCGCCCTCGGCCAGCGCCTTGGCACCGTCGGAGATGCCGCGCATAAGATCGTCCAGCCAGCCTTCCTCGGCCTTGGCGAAATCGTGCAGGACATAGCCCGAGACGGCTTCCTTGCGGCCCGGGTGTCCGATGCCGAGGCGGATGCGGTGGTAGGCCTCGCCGATGTGCTGGTGGATCGAGCGCAGCCCGTTGTGGCCCGCATGGCCGCCGCCGGTCTTCACCCGGCACTTGCCCGGCGCGAGATCGAGCTCATCGTGGAAGACCGTCACGTCGCCCGGGTCGAGCTTGAAGAAGCGCATCGCCTCGCCGACCGACTGACCCGAGAGGTTCATGAAGGTCTGCGGTTTCAGCAGCAGCACCTTCTCGCTGCCCAGACGGCCCTCGGCGACCTCGCCCTGGAAGCGCGCGCGCCAGGGGGTGAAGCCGTGATCCTCGGCGATCCGGTCGACCGCCATGAAGCCGATGTTGTGTCGCGTCTTCGCGTATTTGCCGCCGGGATTGCCCAGACCCACGAAAATCTGCACCGCGTCCCTCCGATTTACTTGTGTTCGGCCCTAGATAGGGCGGGGACGGCGATAGCACATACAGGAAGGAGAGACCATGTATCTCACGATGAACCGCTTCAAAGTGATCCCCGAGAAGGCCGCCGAGTTCGAAGAGGTCTGGGCGCAGCGCGACACGCAGCTGAAGACCGTGCCGGGCTTCCGCAGCTTTGCCCTGTTGAAGGGGCCGGAGCGCGAGGATCACATCCTCTACGCCTCGCATACCGTCTGGGAGGACGAGGAGAGCTTCATGGGCTGGACGAAAAGCGAAGCCTTCCGCATCGCCCACAAGGGCGCCAAGGGGCGTGCCGAGATGTACCGCGGCGGGCCGGAGCTGGAGATCTTCGAGTCGGTGATCGAGCTGGTCTGAGCCGGGCCCAAAGGCAAACGGCCCCGCCAAATTGGCGGGGCCGTCGGTCATTCGGAGGGCGCGAGGATCACTCCTCTGCGGCAGCCTCTTCAGCTTCTGCGGCGTCGTCCGCAACCAGACCGCGCGGCGCCGAGATGTTGGCGATCACGAAGTTGCGGTCGATGGTCGGCTTCACGCCTTCCGGCAGGACAACGTCGCTGATGTGGATCACGTCGCCGATGGTCTTGCCAGCCAGGTCCACGGTGATGTGGTCCGGGATGTCGCCGGCGAGCACGTTGAGCTCGACTTCCTGGCGCACGATGGTCAGAACGCCACCGCGCTTGAGGCCCGGTGCCTGCTCCTCGTTGATGAAATCAACGTGGATGTACAGGTTGATCCGCGAGGTGCGGCGCAGGCGCATCAGGTCGAAGTGCGTCGGCAGGTCCTTCACGACGTCGCGCTGGACGTCACGGCAGATCACGCGCACATCCTCGTGGCCATCGACCTTGAGGTTGAAGAGGGTCGACTTGAAGCGACCGGCCTTCAGGGTCTTCAGCAGCGAGTTGAACGGGATCTGGATCGGAAGCGGCTCTGCTTCACCACCAAAGACGATCCCCGGAACCATGCCGTCGCGACGAGCTTGCCGAGCGGCGCCCTTGCCCGTCCCCGACCGTTCCAGAGCTACGAGATCAGGAATCTCACCAGCCATTTTGTATCTCCAATGTATCTAGGGCGGGGTGCCTCCAAGGCTGTCACCCCGCGATGAACGCAGCCCCTTAGACCGGATCGTGCTTTTCGGCAAGGGCTGAATCGTGGCAAGACCCTTGCAGGAGCGCATTTGACGCGTCTGGACCTTCCGCGCGTCGCGTGTCACGGCTTGCGCCATGAGCATCCTGTCCGACATCCGCCTGATCCGCCGCCCGCTCGCGGGCTTTGCTGCCATCGGCATCTGCTGGGGCGTTTTTGCAGGCTGCGTGCCGGCGATCAAGGCCCAGGTGGGGCTGGCGGACGGCGCCTTTGGCGCGGCGATGCTGGTCTCGACCTGCGGTGCCATCCTTGCCATGTGGCTGGCGCCCTGGGCCGAGGAACGGCTGCGGGCACTTGCGATGCCCATCTTCACCGCGCTGCTGGGGCTTGGCTTCCTGATGCCGGGGATCGCCGGTTCCTGGGGGCAGTTCGCCGGGGCGATGCTGCTCTGCGCTGCGGCGGCGGGCACGGTGGACGTGGCGATGAACGCGCAGCTCTCGCAGCTCGAGGCGCGTTCGGGCCGCCCGTTGATGAACCTCGCCCATGGTGGCTACTCGTTGATCTACGCCTGCGCCGCGCTGGCGGCGGGCATCGCGCGGGGCGCCGAGGTGCCGATCTGGGGCATCTTCCTCGGCGCCACCTGCCTAACGCTGGTCGCCGCCCTGGTGGCGCGCGGGGGCGACGTGGTGGTGCATCATGAGGAAGCCGAGAGCGGCGGTCGCGCGCCGCTGCCCTGGGGGATCATCGCTCTGGCCGGGGTGGTGATCTGCATCGGCTTCATGGCCGAGCAGGCGACCGAGGCGTGGTCGGCGCTGCACCTCGAGCGCAACCTCGGTGCGGGCGCGGTGGGCGGAGCGCTGGCGCCGACGCTGCTTGGTCTCACGATGGGCGCAGGGCGCCTGTCGGGACAGGGTCTTATCCGGAGGCTCAACGGTGCGGGAGTGCTGGGCGCGGGCGCCGGGCTCGCGGCGCTGGGATCGGTGATCGCGGCGCTGGCGCCGACGGCGCTGATCGGCTGGACCGGCTTTGCAATTCTCGGCTTCGGTGTCTCGGTGCTGGCACCCATGGCCTATGCCTGGCTCGGCGCGCGGCTCACGCCGCAGGCGCGGGCGCGGGCGATCAGCCGGGCGACGGTGATTGGCTACACCGGCTTCTTCATGGGGCCGCCGATGATGGGCGGGCTGTCGGAGCTTTTCGGGCTGCGCGCCTCCTTCGGGGCGGTGGCGCTGCTGCTTCTGCTGGTGCCGCTGGTGCTGCTGCCGCTGATGTCGCGGCGCTGAGGCTCAGCGGCCCCGGCGCAATTCCGTCCAGAGGAAAAGGCCCCAGGCGGCGAACACCATCAGCGCCAACCCGGCCCAGGTCAGCGCATAGCTGAGGTGCGCGTTGCGGAAACTGACCACGGTCTGCCCGCCGCGCGGCCAAGCCTTGGGATCGCTGCCGATCTCCTGATCGATGAAGTAGGGCGCGGCGTTCTCGAGCCCCTTCGCCGCGGTGATCGAGCCGATGTCTCGGCGGTACCACTGACCGTTGGCGGGGTCGTTGTCGCGCGAGAAGAGCCAGCCGCGGTCCTCGGATAGGCGCAGCAGGCCAGTGACAGTCTGCGGGCCCTCGGGTGCCATGCGCGTGGCGGGCTCCTTGAGGCTTTCGGGCACCTGCCCGCGGTTGACCATCACCACCGTGCCGTCGTCGCGGCGCAGCGGGGTCAGGACCCAGTAGGCAGGGCCGAAATCCGCAGGGGTGTAAATCTGCACTTCCTCGTCGTTGAGGAAGGTGCCGCGGAGAGTGACATGCCGGTATTCGGCGCTCTCGGCGGTGATCCCGGCCCAGTCTTCCGGGCCGGGGGCGGGGACGGGCGCGGCATGGACGCGCGCCTCGACCCTCTCGATCAGGGCGACTTTCCAGTGCAGCCGGTTCACCTGCCAGATCGCCAGCGAGGTGAAGCCGATCAGACCGGCAAGGGCGATGAGCGTGACCACCACGAGGAGTGGCCAGCGGCGGCGCTGCACGCCGGGCTTATGCGCCGCCGCGCTCATCAGTTGTGACCTTCGTGGCCGGAGGCTTCGCCAGCGTCATGGCCGGCGTCATGGCCCGCGCCATGGTCGGACATGCTGGCGCCCGGGGTGGCCTCGGGATCCATCACCATGTTGCCCTCGCTCATCGGCATCATGTTCGCGTTCATATTGTGCATGACCCAGAGCGAGCCTGCCAGAACGATTGCCACGATGACCACAGCGAGAACCGTCGCCGCGAGGGTCCAGCCCTCTTCGGTACTGCTCTTGAGGTGGAGGAAGTACACCAGGTGCACCACGATCTGGACGGCGCCCAGACCCATGATGATCGCCACCAGCGTGGACGGTGCCATATCGACTTCCATCATGACCAGCGCGAAGGGGATGATGCTCAGGATCGCCGCGAGGGCGAAACCGGTCATCAGCTGGCCCATGGTGCCGTGCGATGCTTCGGAATGTGCGCTCATCAGATCAGCCTCACGAGGTAGACGAAGGAGAACACCCCGATCCACACGAGATCGAGGAAGTGCCAGAACATGCTCAGCGTCGAGAGCCGCTGCATGTTCGCCGGGATCATGCCCTTCATGCGGATTTGCGCGATCATCACGCAGAGCCAGATGAGGCCCGCGGTCACGTGCAGACCGTGGGTGCCGACCAGCAGGAAGAAGGCCGACAGGAAGCCCGAACGGTCGGGGCCCGCGCCGATGTGGATCAGGTGGTTGAACTCGTAGAGTTCCATCCCGATGAAGCCCGCACCGAACAGACCGGTGACCACCAGCCACAGGGTGGTGGCGTCCATGTCGTGGTTCTCGGCCTTGAGCATGGCGACGCCGAAGGTGACCGAGGAGATCAGCAGCAGCGCCGTTTCGATTAGTACGAAGCCCGGCTCGAAGAGGTCCTTCGGACCCGGCCCGCCGGCGAAGTTGTTGCCCAGCACGGCGTAGGCGGCGAAGAGCGATGCGAAGATGACGCAGTCGCTCATCAGGTAGATCCAGAACCCGATGGGGGTGGGGCTGGCGTGGTGGTGCTCGGGGTGGTGGTCGGGGCCCTTGGGCCCCTCCACGCGTCCGGTCAGCGGAGTGTCGAGCATGGTCATGCGACGTCTCCCTTCGCTTCCATTTCAGCGACCTTTGCCGCCGGGATCCAATGATCCTGGTTGTAGTTGAAGGTATGCGCGATCACCGTCGCGATCATGCCGATGAACGAGATCGCGGCGAGCCACCAGATGTACCAGATCATCGCGAAACCGAAGACCAGGGCCATGGCGGCGACGATGACGCCGGTGGCCGTGTTGTTCGGCATGTGGATGTCCTGGTAGTTGGTCGACCACTTGAAGCCGTCCTTCTTCATCTTCCAGAAGTAGTCGCGGCCGGAGACCACGATGTCCTGCGGGAAGTTGTAGTGGGCGGGCGGCGACTGGGTTGCCCAGTCGAGGGTGCGCGCGTTCCACGGGTCTCCGCCGACGGCCAGCTCCTTGCGGCGCAGGATCGACACGGCGAAGTTGATGAAGCCGCAGGCGATGCCGCAGGCGATCAGCACCGCGCCGAAGGCGGCGACGATGAAGTAGATCTGCCAGGCCTGGTCCATGTAGCTCTGCAGGCGGCGCGTCACGCCCATCAGGCCGAGCGCGTAGAGCGGCATGAAGGCGAAGTAGAAGCCGACGAACCAGAACCAGAAGGTGCGGCGTCCCCACTTGTCGTCCAGCTTGAAGCCGAAGGCCTTGGGCCACCAGAAGGTGACGGCCGCGTAGACCCCGAACACCACGCCGCCGATGATGACGTTGTGGAAGTGGGCGATCAGGAACAGCGTGTTGTGCAGCTGGAAGTCCACGGGCGGGACGGCCAGAAGCACGCCGGTCATGCCGCCGATGGCGAAGGTGACGATGAAGCCGGTGGTCCAGAGCATCGGCACTTCGAAGCGCACGCGGCCCTTGTACATGGTGAACAGCCAGTTGAAGACCTTAACCCCGGTGGGCACCGCGATGATCATCGTGGTGATGCCGAAGAAGGTGTTCACGTTGGCGCCGGAGCCCATGGTGAAGAAGTGGTGCAGCCACACGACGAAGGACAGCACCATGATGCAGGCGGTCGCCCAGACCATGGTCTTGTAGCCGAAGAGCGGCTTGCCCGAGAAGGTCGACACGATTTCCGAGAACACGCCGAAGATCGGCAGGATCAGGATGTAGACCTCGGGGTGACCCCAGATCCAGATCAGGTTCACGTACATCATGGCGTTGCCGCCGAGATCGTTGGTGAAGAAGTGGAAGCCGAGGTAGCGGTCGAGCGTCAGCATGGTCAGCGTGGCGGTCAGCACCGGGAAGGCCGCGACGATCAGCACGTTGGTGCAGAGCGTGGTCCAGGTGAAGACCGGCATGTCGAAGAGCTTCATGCCCTTGGCGCGCATCTTGAAGATCGTCGCGAGCAGGTTCACGCCCGAAAGCGTCGTGCCCACACCGGCGATCTGCAGCGCCCACAGGTAGTAGTCCACGCCGGGTCCGCTCGAGAAGGCCGATCCCGACAGGGGTGGGAAGGCCAGCCAGCCGACACGGGCGAATTCGCCGATGAAGAGCGAGATGTTCACCAGCAGCGCACCGGCCACCGTCATCCAGAACGAGAAGTTGTTCAGGAAGGGGAAGGCGACGTCGCGGGCACCGATCTGCGTCGGCATGACGAAGTTCATGATGCCAGTGATGAAGGCCATCGCCACGAAGAAGATCATGATCACGCCGTGGGCGGTGAACACCTGGTCGTAGTGGTGCGGGGGCAGGTAGCCCTCGGCGCCGCCGGCCGCCATGGCCTGCTGCGCGCGCATCATCAGCGCGTCGGCAAAGCCGCGGATGAACATGATGAAGCCGAGCACCATGTACATGATGCCGATTTTCTTGTGGTCGACGCTGGTGATCCAGTCACGCCAGAGCGGACCCCAGAGCTTGAAGTAGGTCATCAGCAGGACGGCGGCGATGCCGCCCAGCACGATGGCCGAGAAGGTGCCCACGAGGATCGGCTCGTGGTAGGGGATCCAGTCGAGGGTCAGGCGGCCGAAGAGCGGCGACCAGGTCTCGGGGGCTTGGACATGGGCTTCAGATGCCATCGTGCGCTGCTCCCTCATGCGAGTTCATGGAAAGGGTTTCGCCGTCCTCGTGGCCATGGGCCGGGGCGGAGGGCGTCGCGGGCACGCCGATCGGATTGCCGAAGCCGTCGATCGCGCGCTGGTCGTCGTATTGGTACTTGTGCTTGTCGGCGATGCCTTCGAGGCCGCCGCCGCCCATCTCGTCCTGCATCATCATCTGGTCCATGCAGACCTTGCCTTCGTCGACGCAAAGGCCGCGGATGCGGTCGAAGAGGGTGTCATCGACGCCACTGAAGTATTTCACCGGGTCGGCCATCGAGGGGACTTCGAGCGCGAGGTAGGTCTCGCGCGACAGCTCGTCGTTCGAGGCGCGGGCCTTCTCGACCCACTGGTCGAAGTCCGCGTCGCTCATCGCCAGCGTGTCGAAGTGCATTTCCGAGAAGCCCGGGCCGGAGTAATGCGCCGCCTGGCCGAAGAAGGTGCCTTCCTCATCGGCGATGAGATGCAGCTTCGTCTCCATGCCGGCCATGGTGTAGATCATGCCGCCGAGCGCCGGGACCGAGAAGGTGGTCATCACGGTCGAGGAGGTCAGGCGCAGGTTGATCGGACGGTTTGCGGGAACCGCCAGTTCGTTGACCGAGGCCACGCCCTGCTCGGGGTAGATGAACAGCCACTTCCAGTCGAGCGAGACGACGTCGACCTCGATCGGCTCGCCGATCTCGGTACCGATCTCTGCCGCGTCCAGCGGGCGGTAGGGGTCGAGCCGGTGCGTGTAGATGTAGGTGTAGACACCGAGGATCGCGACGATCACGATCGGGACCCCCCACAGCACGTACTCGAGTTTGGTCGAGTGTGCCCAAGTTGGGGCGTAGTCCGAAAGATCGGGGCGGTCGGCGCGGTAGCGCAGCGGGAACCACACGGCCATGAAGATGACCGGGATGATCACGATCAGCATGAGCAGGGTCGAGATGACCAGCAGGTCACGCTGCTCGGCGGCCACCCAGCCCGACGGCGCAAGCACGTCGTACTGGCACGCCGACAGGCTCGCGACCGCTCCCAGCAGGATCGGAATTTTGAACGATAGTCTCAAGTCAGCCTCGCAGGTCTTTCCGGATCGGCAGGTGAGAGGAGGAGGCCGGTCCGGGAGAACAATTCGGGCGCACTCAGCACGGGCGCGTCCGTTACAGGTGGCTCGCGCGTAAAATGCTGCAGGCGCGAACCGAATAGGTCATTCCGTCGCACATGTTTGCTGTTCAGCTTTCCGTTACGGAACGTGCGGCGCCGCGACTCGCTCGCCGCGCGGGCCGGAAATAGACCGGGTAACTGCGGAGATTCTAGGGAAATCATGCGGAAGCCCGCATCATTTTGCGGCGGAGCCGCGTCGCGGGCCGGTAGCGATCTGGGCCGAAGCGGGCCTGCCCATAGCGCGGGCTCATGAGGGGTACACAAAAAGTTGAACAATTCCCTCCGAGACTTGCGGCGCATTGCTCACAGCCTTGGCAGGGTGCCGTTGCGGGAAGACGCAAGCGCGGCCGGCTGGGCGCGCTCGGATTCGCCGCCGCTTGGCGCGCGTCCGGCGATGTTCTAAGCCTTTCCGCGCCGGCGGCAGGCTGCCGGACAATGTTCCACTCCGGAGAGTTCCCATGTCCACCCCGACCCACCTGACCGATTTTGTCGCTGCAGCGCAGCGCGCGCATGAAACCGGGGTGCGCTTCGCGCCCGCGGCAGGCGGCATCGCATTGCCCTCGGACCGGGATGAGTGCCTTGCCGTGCAGGCAGCGGTTGCCGAGGCGCGCGGCGCAGTGGCCGGGTTCAAGGTTGCCGCGGGATCAGGCCTTGTTGCGCCCGTGGTCGCGCCGATCGCGGCGGCCGATGTCGTGGCGGTGGGCGGCAGCGTTGCGGTGAAGGACCAGCTCGGCATCGAGCTGGAGATCGGTTTCGAGCTTTTGAAACCGCTGCCCGGCCCGGGCCTGCCTGAGCCGGTGGCCGAATATTTCGTGCCGCGCCCGGTGATCGAGCTGGTCGACACCCGGCTCGAGGGCGCGGGCGCCGACGCTCCGCTGCTGAAGCTCGCCGACATGCAGATCAACGCGGGGCTGGTATCCGGCGCCGCGCTCGGGGGTTGGGATGGCAGCGACTTCGGCACCGTCGAGGCCCGGCTGGTGGCCGGTGAGGCGGTGGTGCTGGACGGCGTGGCCAGCGTGCCGGGCGGCTCCGCGCTGGCGAACCTCCGGCTTCTTTGCGAGGTGCTCGGGGATCATTGCGGCGGGCTGCAGCCGGGGCAGGTGGTGATCACCGGCTCGCTCTGCGGGCTGCCCTACTTCCCCGCGGGCACTGAAGTGTCGGGCGAGATCGCGGGGCTCGGCACCGTGGCGGTCTCGCTGATCTGAGACGGCAACCCGCTGGATAAAAAGAATAACCCCGCGCAATCCGCGCGGGGTTCGTCGTTTCGGGGCCGGCTTTGCTCAGCGCAGGTAGCTCATCGGATCGACGCTGTCGAAGCCCTTGCGGACCTCGAAGTGCAGGAAGGCCGGGTCGGCGGCGCGCACCGAGCCAATGGTCTGCCCGCGGCTCACCGCGTCGCCCTTCTTGACCTGCAGCCCGTCGAGATGGGTGTAGATCGACAGCAGCTCGTCGGGGTGGCGGATCACCACGATCTGCACGTTGTCGGTGTTGCGGGTGATCGCCGCGACCGTTCCGCTGGCGGCGGCCTTCACGGCGCTGCCCGCGGGGGCCGAGATGTCGATCCCCTCGTTCTTGCCCTTGGAATATTCGCGCACGATCGAGCCGTTCACCGGCATGGCCATGAGGGCGTTCGACGTTGCCTGACCTATGTCGGCCACCGGCTTGGCGGTGGCGGCGGCGGTCTTGGCCGCAGCGGTCTGCGCGGTGCGCGACGGCTCGTCCTGCGGCAGCGGCTGCGCCGCGGAGGGCGGCTGCGGCG